>JAWKKL010000048.1:0-28716 GCA_041393275.1 Bacteroidales bacterium | reverse complement strand
AATATTAAGCGAAAAATCACATTCGGTGCTTATTGAACTCGAACATAAACTTGCCAATGAAAATAAACTTAGTGCGGATATGGAAGATTATCTTTCAGATCTGCTAATTAAATTTTCACTGGTCTTTTTTTCAGACATTAATCTTTACAGCACAGAAGGAACATTACTGGCATCATCTCGACCCGAAATATTTAAAAAGGAACTTATCTCAAAAAAGATGAATCCAACGGCCTTTTATAATTTGACCGTTGAAAAAAAATCCAGGTTTATTCTCGAAGAAAATATTGGCGACTATTCCTATATATCAGCCTACCTTCCATTTGTAAATTACGATAATGATTTAATTGGTTATTTGAACCTTCCATACTTTGCAAAACAAGAAGAGCTTACAAAAGAAATTTCCAACTTCCTGGTGGCCTTTATAAATATTTATGTAATCCTTATTGCATTTGCCATTTACATTACCCTTGTCATTTCTAATTATATCACAAGGCCTTTGCAAATTCTGAAAGATAAGATCAGCAGTTTGAAGTTGGGTAAAACCGATGAAAAAATTAACTGGACTAAGCAAGATGAAATTGGCAGCCTTGTAACCGAATATAACCGAATGGTAGATGAATTGGGAAAAAGTGCCCAACTCCTGGCAAAATCGGAACGTGAAAGTGCATGGCGCGAAATGGCAAAACAAATAGCACATGAAATAAAAAATCCGTTAACACCCATGAAGTTAAGTGTTCAGTATTTACAAAAAGCCTGGAATGATAAACTACCAGATTGGGATCAACGCTTAAACCGGTTTACGAATACTATTGTTGAACAAATTGAATCATTATCAATCATTGCATCAGCGTTTTCTGATTTTGCAAATATGCCAAGGTCAAAGTTTCAGCGTGTTAATATCGTTGACATCATATCAAAGGCCGTTGATTTGTATAAGGATACTACCCAGATTTCGTTTGAACTAACCGGCAAAAAAGATGTTTTTGTGCTTGCCGATAAAGAACAAATACTTCGTGTTTTTATCAACCTTATTAAAAATTCTATTCAAGCCATTGATTTTGATAAAGAGGGAATGATTAAACTTACTGTTGACCGCAGCGAAAATCAAATAATTATTACTTGCCGCGATAATGGTATGGGAATATCAGAAGATGAAAAGCAAAAGGTATTTTATCCAAACTTTACAACTAAATCGAGTGGAATGGGACTTGGTCTGGCCGTAGTTAAAAATATAATTACTAATACGGGTGGTACTATTTCTTTTGAATCAGAAGCAGGTAAAGGACTACCTTTCAAATTTCACTTCCGGCTTATCAGGAATAACAGAATTTAAATTGTAATCCCCATTTTGCGCATCAATAGTGTGGCATTCATATTTTTTGAAACACCTCGTTGAAGTTTGTAATTAAAAAATAACTGGTCGTTTTCAATGTCAACTTCAAAACATAAATTGCTTATCTGTCCTGGAAAAGTCTCTTCAAGAATACCCAGGGATACGTCGTGAGTAGCAACAATACCGGTGGCTTGTAATGTAAGTAACTGCCGTAAAAGTGCCTCTGAACCGGCATGTTTATCTTTTGAATTTGTCCCTTTTAAAATTTCATCAAGAATTACAAAAACCTGATTATCTTTTTTAAGTTGTTCTATTAGTGCCTTCAGCCTTTTAAGTTCAGCATAAAAATAAGATTCATTTTTTTGCAACGAATCCCTTGTGCGAATACTTGTAAAAATGGAAATTGGTTTAAAAGTAAATGAAGCGGCACAAACCGGGGCTCCCATCATTCCCAAAATCAAATTAATTCCAATTGTCCTTAGAAACGTACTTTTACCAGCCATATTTGCCCCGGTAATTATTACAAATTCGCCTTTTCTGATGGTAAAGTCGTTGTTAACACGTTCATTATGATTAATCAAAGGATGCCCAAGTTCGGTTGCTTTAAATGTTGAAGTTGTATTTGATAATTCAGGAAAGATCGCATCAGGATGATTAAATTTAAAATTACCTAAGCTTATCAGGGCATCCATTTCCGAGATTATCTCAAACCATTCAACCAGATCAGTTTTGTACTTTTTTTGCCAGTTCTCAAGACGCAGCATTTGTAGAATATCCCAAAGAAACAATCCATTTAAAATCAGCCATGAGACAGGATTAAGTCTGTTATCCAATGCGGTCAGGATGGATGATAGTTTCTTAATCTTTTCGCTGGCTTTTTCATTTCCTTTTGCTATTTTTTCCTTAAGACTTTGAGTTAATGGACTATTCGCATTATATGATTCGATTTCTCTCAAAAGGAGGGAATATTTTGTAAGCATTTCCGAAGTTTTACTAACCATAACATGTCGGTTATTTACTTTTTTTGCAAAAGATCCTGATATCAATAAGGGCACTGTGAGGTATAAAATATATTGCTGAAATTTTATTAGATCGAGATTTAAAATAATTGTCATTGAAATTGTTAAAAATGGAATCACAATTACCAAAATTTTAAAAATGTATCGCTGAAACAAAGGGGGTTGGTTCGACCAATCAACTATTTTTTTGTCATCATTTTCAGATTCTTTATAAGCTAATCCGATTGCCAGGAATAATTGTCGCCATTCAAAAGACATTGAAATTTCCTCTACAGCTTGCTGCAGCTCTTTAATTTTAATAACATCCAGCTCGATTTTTTGCATTTTCCGGGCTAATCGTTGACGGCCGATAAGAGAAGCCGATCTGTTCATAAATTGAAATAATGAACCTTCTCCAAAAATATCAAGATCAGACGTGTAGTGGTGCTCAGGATCAATGAAATCATCTCCGGAATTATTAGTTAGTAAAGTTCCTTCAAGCATTAATATTTCATCGGAATTGACTTTTACAAATGCTTCCTCCAGCCGTTTTTTTTCAAGAATTTTTGAATGTTTTTTTATGAGAAATAAAAACAATCCAAACGTGCCAATTATTGAAATAACTATACCCATTGGCGAATGAGCCCTTGCAAAAAGGTAAACCAGAATAAAAGCTAGAATAAATACAATTAATCTTAACAGAGATAGCCTCTTACTAAACGTTTTTAATGATGAAAGTTTTTGTAAATGGAAGTCAATGCGTTCCAGGTATATTTTTTTCAGTTCAGATTCCATAAATTGCATTTGCAGCGAAATTAATCATTTGTTAAAAAAGGAAATAAAAAAAAACGGGGCCCGCAAATGCGAACCCCGCCAAACCCAAAAGAATCGAATTATGAAAAACTTAATCACTTATTAAAACCGCATCAGAATAAATTATAATTGAACCATGCGATTTAATAATGTAAATTTTTTTATTGACCTTGTGCAAATATAATACAAATTTACTTTTCCAAATTATTTTTCCAAAACTTTTTGTCCAAAAATGTAAAAATCTATGATTCCTATTTGAACAATACGTTTAAAAATCTAGCATGATCAAACGTCGTACACCACACTATACTTGAAAGAAAATTGAACAATCGTTTCATTAGTTCAATATGTTTTTCAATTAAAGCAAAAGTATCTTATTATTTATTCTGGCAGACAATAACAAGCAAGTTTAACATATTTTTAACACTTCATTTTACCATTTTGTATATGGATTTTGGACTAAATTGATATTATAGTACCTCTCATCACTGGTAACTTCTTTTCCTATCCATTCGGGTAGAAATAAGGAATAATCCTCAAATGGGATTTCAACTTCAGCAACAACAAGGCCTTCATTTTCTTCAAAAATTCATCCACTTCCCACAAATCATCTCCTATTTTTATCCGGTATCGAACTTTAGAAATTATGGGTTTTAAACAAAATGTGTTGATTATTTCTTGTGCCTCATCATGGGGAACCTGAAACTCAAATTCCTTTCTTGTTGCGCCGTGCGATTTCCCTTTAATTGTTAACCAGGCTTTATTACCAACGATTCGTACCCGCACTGAACGGCTGGGATCCCGGTTTAAAAATCCCTGTTGAATAGGCAGCCCTTTTGCAAGCTTCCGGTAGTCGTTATTTAAGACTAGAAATTTACGTTCAATTTCATTTTTCATAGAACAAATTAAAAATATATAATAAGGAATTTCAGGAATCTCCAAATATACAAAAAGCCAATCCATTTCAGGATTGGCTTTATTTTCATTTGGTTGAAATTATTTTACAATGAAAGAACATTTACCAGAGTTTTGCTCCCATTTATCATTAACATCCACATTGTTAATTTGTCCATTCATATCAAAATCACCGTTTAAATAACCCGTACCATTAAATTGAAATAACCAATAATCATTTTTATCAAGATTATCTATTTCCATATCGCCATTGGCATCACCGGTTCTCATCCCCCAAATACCTGGCTCTAATTGTTTGTGGCCATTTAGGTTTCCGTAAACCTCACCCATTCCTGTTGTAAAGTTATATTCATAAACTCCACCAACAAGTGCAACAGGATAAGCTGACATAACACCCAAATGATTCCGATGCCAAATAGCAATGTAGAGATTGTCGTTAACAGTTGCATCTATTGCCAGGGGCGAAAAACCATCTGTGGAGACAACAGAGCCATCTGTCAAAATAAAAGCGGCATGTTGTTCAATCATGGCAGCAGGGGTGGCCGTTTCGGGCCCGCCAGTAGTTTCTCTTAATTCAACCAGCACCCAATCCACAACATCTGCATTTGGGATAGCCGTAACACTTTCAGCACCGAAATAATTAAAAGGTGGCATAAAATAGGGTTGATCTAAAGGAATAAAATTCTGTTGGTTCAGGGTTGTGGCCATTTGTGAAGATGAAAATGGACCCTCAAGAAAAGCTTTAATACTTAATACAATTCCATCCACCACATTAAGTGTACAAGGAATAATAACAATAGGTTGATCAGGGTCGTTACTGTTTATCTCAATATTATTTATATAAATTCCTTCTGGCAGGTCTGTTGCATCAAATAAAACATCAACATTAAAAGAGCTAGAAGGGGCTATAGTACCTGAGGTTGGAGAAGGAACCAACCAACTGATCACAGGTGTTTCACTCGTAACTAATGTTTGGTAGTAAGGCGAATTTCCTGTATAAGTATTGCTACATGTATTTCCTGGAGGATAACTTGCAATCGTTCCAACAATTCCGGTTTCAAGTGTTCCAAAAGAGGTAATCAGTGGTACGGTTTCTGTTCCTCGGCCATAAGTAGCAGTTCCATTCCAACTTGTACCAATATAATAATATTTGCCTGCCTCCAAAGCCACATTAATTGATCCTGAAGAATACCAGCCTTCACCGGTTCCTGAGCTAGCCACATAGGTTTCATGAATTTTAGTAAATGTGCCGGTTACAGCGATTCCTTCATACACAAAAAAGTACATATTTGTAGTGGCCGTAATGCTCAAATAAAATCTAATTTCCTGTAAATTTGTACTCGAAGTAACATGGAATACATTACCACGGTCGCGAGTCCCACCCGACCAGGTTCCACCCGTCCAGCTTCCAAAGGTTTCTTCTCCTTTATTGTCGGTTGGCCCATATTTTTGAATGGGGGGCAAAGTCAGGTTTTCGGAATTATAAGCAGTGGTTGTTATCTCATCGAATGAATTACTGAAATCATCTCTATACTTTAACGCTTCCGCAATTTTTGGGGGAATACTTTGTGTCATTTTTCCTCCGATTGCATCAGTTCCAATTAATCCGATGGAAAAATCCAGATCTTGTTCTCCGTTATTTGAAATTGTCAATGTTTCCACTTGAGTTTCATCCGGACTAAGAGTGACGTTAAAACTCAATGGGTTTACATTAATATTAGCTGGATCAGGCAGAGGAGCAATGGGAGGAAAGATAATATAATCTATCCACGCACAGTCGGAGCCAGAGTTGACAGAGCCATCTTTGTAATATACCCATTTAAAAGTATGTAAGCCTGCCGAAACCGGGTAACTTACTTGTCCCCAGGCAATTTCACCCGACCATTGTTCTTGCTGTGTACCATCAATGTAAAAACGCAGATAGTCATAATTACTTTCTGAAGATACTTTTCGGTAGAAAGAAATGTTATCTGCTGTGGTTACATATAGTTCTATTTCTAATTCTGAAGTTTGGTTGTGTGAAATAAGTCCCGATTTTGCACAATAAATACCCTCGTAAGCATCAACATTGGAAATGGTCCAA
Organism: Bacteroidales bacterium; assembly: GCA_041393275.1. Taxonomy (GTDB): domain Bacteria; phylum Bacteroidota; class Bacteroidia; order Bacteroidales; family JAADJA01; genus JAADJA01. The sequence goes on along the minus strand of JAWKKL010000048.1, from coordinate 22,574 downwards.
TCAGCGTAACCTGCGAATGTCCATGGGTAAGAGAAAAAATTGCCTGTTTCCCAATCCTCAAGCACAAGACCTACATTCTGATAGAATGTTTTTGAAATATCATAATTGCCGGCATCCACGTCTGCGGTCAAATCAACGACAGTTCCGATAGGAGTGAGGGGTTCACAAGTAATATTAAAAACTGCCACACCACTGCCACCGGCTCCGATTACACCCAAAGAAGCAGAACCACTATTCACTGTTACATAAGAATTCACAGATGATAACAATACTGAAGATGCGGGTGAATCACTTTGGCCATTATTCAACACAGGAATAGTGATATTGGCTGTCTCTCCCGGGTCAAGCCTCTCGTTTCCATTGCCTCCTACATTATCATCAATTGTCATATTTCCGAATTCAAGAAAAGGGGCATTTACAGTAATGTTGAAATAAGAAGTCCATTCTTCATCCGCATTTCCATTTATTAAAAGTTCAAAATTAACAACATGTTGATCCGGAATGTCATCAGAAATTAAAAATGAATACGCATTGTTTATGGTAACACTTGATCCTGAATTTATCGTTCCGAAAAATTCACTATCGTCCAAAACTGTAATATATGAGTCAGTATTTGAAATGGTTGCATTTACATTATAAGCGGCTGTGCTACCCGCATTTTCAAGTGTTATGGATAACATGATGTTTTCGCCAAAATCAGCCAGGCCATTGTTATTTCCGCTAGCATCATTTATTCCATGATTATTATACGTAATATAAGGTCCATTGGGCGGAATAATATTAACGTTAGAAGAATACCTGAAATAATTCTGTTTGGTAACCGTAACGATCATTTCATCCCCTGGATTTTGAACAGGGATTCCAATGGCAACCGAATTGCCTGTTCCATTTGCTGTTCCTATTATTTCTCCATTTACTGTTAAAGCGATCAAAGATCCCGAATTGGCTGTAACATTAAAAGAAGTGGCCCCGCTCAGTAATGTCGGATTATGTGAAACCGATAAATTTTGAGGTACTTCAGTATAAACCGTCATAAAAGCATCACCATGATGATGAAATAATCGGTAAGTAATTAATTTATCTCCTGTATTATAAGGCCAGCTCGATCCATATAAAAAATGTTTTCCGGCGGCATTACCAAAAGCAGGCATTACATAGGAAACAGGAAAAGTACTCGTATACCCCATAAAATCAGGGAACATATTATCCATTACTCCCCACAAATACGTATCATTTACAAACGAATAAGAAACTTCCGTGGCGGCCATAACGCCTAACGCACCACTATTTTGTCCGCCATAAGTATACCTGTGAAATTTTTCGGTGAAGGTTTCGGAAGAATTGTGGAATGCGCCCGTTTGACAATTTATTGAAAAAATAAACGGTAACTTATTATTTACATTGGTGAGCGAACTGATATTGGATGATTGAAATGCAGGTTCACCCCAACCTGTATATGAACCATGATCCCTGTGCTGGAGCATAAATGATCCCGCATTTATTGCATTCACCACATCACCTGCAGTTCCTCCCGACCAACCGCCCAATTCCGCAGGAGTTGCCGGAATATACCCCAGGCCGGATGGCCCGAAATAATTTACAACAGATTGAGTATTTGTGGCTGTTGACCAAGTTGTTCCCGGTGTCCCACTATATATTGCATTGATTCTCACAGGATTTTTTCCCTGGACCGTTGAAAAATATCCACCAACTGCTTCTGAGCAAATTTGGAACCACCTTTCGGTTTGCCAACCAAGGGCCGTAATCGGATGATCGTAAAAATTAAAATCGGTAGGTGGATTTCGCTCATAATTCAAAAATTTTGAAATCATCACCTGCAATTGTGAAGCATCATTTGCAGTAATTCGCGCGAAAGCAATATCCGGCAGTTCATCCCCATCCACATCAGCAAATCGGTTATCAGAAACAAAGTCGGGATAACCAGCCGGATGTACATAATACTGAGATATGATACCATTTGTACCCGTACCATAATCGCTAAGAAGTAATACGGCAGAAGGCGGAACATCCCAGTTATAGTAAGCATTATCGACCCAGGCTTCAATGGCTGCCACCGTATTCCCGCCTATTTCTGTGGTTGTAACAATGCCCGTTTCAATTCCCTGCAACATCCGCCAGTTTTTTATTGAATCGGCCCACTGAATAAATATTGCATTATCAGGAACAATAATCACATATTCATAATCAGGTGTTTTTTGCGAACCGGGTTTTTTTGAGTAATCGATCGATGGTAATGAAGTGGCATTTAACAGGTTTTCACCGAGAACAGGATCCCACCAACGGCTCCTAAGCCTGCTTTCTCCAAAAGTTCCATTACCCCCGATAAATTCAATTTCAACTTCGATATACTTTATAATGATTAGCTCTTTCGAAACGGGATTGTACTGAAACGGAGTAATGCCAAGCATCACAAGATCAACACCCCTTAATTTAGAAGGTTCGGATATTGTAACGGGATTTGTTGGATAAAATTCATTTCGGGAATAAATAGTGTTATCCTTTTTGTGTTCCAACGGCCCATCTTCTTGTTCCGTTGGAATCCTCGGGGCCGGGGCGACTTCAATTCCGGTAAGGGTTTCTGTTTGTGATGAAAGAATATTAATTCGTGCAACAGCCCCTTGAGGAATGGCAATCATTTTGCTGTACCCGGGTAAATCAGGAGCCCCCTCATTATTAGGAAGAAAAACGCCAGGCAATTTGATGCTTACTTCGCTTTGCCCATCAACAAGGACTTCTTCCATAAAATATTCAGTTACTGCATGGTTGATCACAACTTTATTCGGTTGCTGATCAACCAATGAAAATCCTGAATTAGCGTGGTTGGTAAGATCATTAAAAACCTGGGAAAACCCGCAAATGCTGATAGCAGAAAACAATACCAGCAGAACTGATAATTTTAACCTCTTGATCATGTTAATTGTTTTATGAGTTATTTGATTATTCTTTATATTTTATTGGGATAAATGTATGGGCTTTTTTTAAGTTGTCAAAAAAAATCAATTAATTTATATTCGGTTTAAATAATGGGAAATAAGATCAATGCGTTGTGTATATCAAAATACTTACATTTGCGATGCAAAAAATTCTCATAATTTGAATCCACTAAAACAACTGGCCGGACAAACAGCTATTTACGGGCTTGGAACCATTGTTCCGCGGTTGTTGAATTACCTGCTTCTCCCGCTGTATACAAGGCTGCTATTGAAAGCTGAGTACGGTATGGTGACCGAACTGTTTGCCTATATTGCCTTTTTCTTTGTATTGCTAATGTACGGAATGGAAACGACTTTTTTCAGGTATGCAGAGAAAGATAAAAACCCACACAAAGTTTATACTACCGCTTTGGGTAGCGTTTTTATTACTTCTTCATTGTTTTTTATCCTGGTTGCTGTTTTTATCAGACCAATTTCAGGATTTCTACAATATTCTCAGCACCAGGATTTCATCCTTTTTTCGGCTGCAATTGTAGGCATTGATGCCTTTACTGCCATCCAATTTGCTTTCCTCCGTTATTTGCAAAGACCAATCAGGTTTTCCATGATCAGGATTGTTACGGTTTCGGTGAATGTCGGATTAAATCTATATTTCATATGGTTTTGCGACGTGATATATAAATCAAACCCCGATTCAGCCTGGTTACTATTTTACGATCCCGAGTACCGCGTTGGATATATTTTTATAGCTACATTGTTATCAAGTATTTTGACCGTATTGTTCTTAATACCTCAACTATTTAATATTAAAATAGTCCTTGATCTTAGTCTTCTAAGAAAAATGTTTGTGTATGCTTTTCCTTTGCTAATAGTTGGCATTGCAGGAATGATAAACGAAGTATCGGATAAAATTATATTTAAATACCTCGCCCCGTTCCCGAAGGAATTGAAAATACAAACAGGTATATTTTAAGCGAACTTGGTGTATATGGTGCCAACTATAAGCTGGCTGTTCTTATGACCCTCTTTATTCAAATGTTCAGGTATGCGGCTGAACCTTTCTTTTTTGCCCAGGCAAAAGAAAAAAATGCAAAACAAACCTACGCCGATGTCATGAAATATTTTGTCCTTTTCGGGTTATTGATTTTTCTTGGGGTTACTTTATATATGGATATTTTCAAATATTTTATCGGACCTGAACATTGGGAAGGATTGTTTATAGTTCCAATCGTTTTGTTGGCAAATCTGTTCTTAGGGATTTTTTATAATCTTTCGGTATGGTATAAACTTAACGACCTGACAAAGTATGGGGCTATCATCGCCATCATTGGGTCCCTGGTCACCATTTCGATGAATTTGCTGCTGGTTCCGATATTCAGCTATGCCGGTTCAGCATGGGGGCATTTTGCCTGTTATCTGGCAATGATGATCCTTTCTTATTATTGGGGCAGAAAAATATTTCCGGTAAATTACGATATCAAAAAAATCCTCATATACTTTGGCCTGGCAATGATTTTATATGCAGCCAGCAATTTTATTAAACCCGATGTATTGTACCTGAGGATAACGGTCAATACAGGTTTACTTTTCGTTTTTATTCTAAGCGTTTATTTATGGGAAAGAAAGCAATTCAGGCTTTCTATAAAATAATAGGGCTATCATTGTTCATCCACCAATATCAGTTTATCAAGTAATTGGTGATGTAAAAAGCTTATCTGGCATTACATATTAAACCTGGTTTAACATCATTTAACGATGCCTCTGGACTTTTTTATTTACTTTTGCGTTCCTTAAAATTACGGATTATAATAGCATGAAAGTCAAAATAGTAAATCAAAGTAAACACGATCTGCCGGCGTATGAAACATTAGCCTCTGCAGGGATGGACTTAAGGGCAAATATTAATGAACCCATAGTAATAAAATCACTTGAAAGAAACATTGTACCAACCGGATTATTCATTGAACTTCCTGAAGGTTATGAGGCGCAGATAAGACCCCGAAGTGGTCTGGCCATAAAAAAAGGGATCACTTTATTAAATGCTCCCGGAACAATTGATGCTGACTACAGGGGTGAAATAAAAATTATTTTGGCAAACATATCGAACGAAGAATTTATTGTGCATGATGGAGACCGTATTGCCCAGATGGTCATTGCAAAACACGAACGGGCAGATTGGGTTGAAGTTGAAGAACTGGCCATATCAGACAGGGGTGCAGGGGGTTTTGGAAGTACCGGAACAAAATAATACATGATACTTATTTATATTTTATGATTTTTAGAAAAACAACCATATTCATCTTACTTTTTGGGCTGGTATTCGTGTCCTGCAAATCAACGCAGAAGAGCAACACAGCCTCTTCCTCAAAAAAAGGGGGGAATACTGGCAAAGACAATTCTGCACTTTTCATTGATGCCAACAAAGAAAAAATCATTGGCAACTATGATGAAGCGTTGAAGCTATTCAACAAATGCCTTGATCTTGACCCGGACGATGCCGCTTCAATGTATGAAATTGCTAAATTAAATGCCCGCCAAAAAAACATCGGTAGTGCACTTTTATATTCTCGTTCTGCCACTGAAACCGATCCTGATAATGTGTATTTTCACTTATTGTATGCAAGCCTTTTACAAGCCACCGAACAGTATGTTGAAGCAGCAAAAGTTTATGAAAAAGTTGTAGAACTTAAACCAAATAATCCTGATTATTATAACCAATTAGCTGTTTCCTATCTCTACGCCGGAGAACCTATGGAAGCGGTAGAAGTATACGATAAAATGGAAGAAAAGGCAGGGATCACGGAAGAATTCAGCCTGAAAAAACAAAGCATTTACCTGCAGGATAAAAAAGTAAATAAAGCCATTGAAGAAGTTGAAAAATTAATAGAAGCTTTTCCTGACGATCCAAAATATTACGGGATTCTTGCTGAAATGTGCCTCGAAAACGGGATGAATGAAAAAGCAATTGAAGCGTACAACAAAATATCAGAAATTGATCCTAACAATCCATACATCCATATTTCGCTTGCCGATTATTATAAAAAAAACGGGGATGAAACCAGAGCCTTTGAAGAACTTAAACTTGGTTTTGCAAACCCAAACCTGGAAATTGATACAAAAATTCAAATCTTAATTCAGTATTACACTATAAATGAAATTTACGATGGATTAAAAGACCAGGCCCTAATCCTTTCCGAAATCATTGTTAAAGCCCACCCCAACGATCCAAAAGCGTACTCAATACAAGGCGATTTTCTTTACCAGGATAAACAATTTGAAAAAGCACGCGATGCCTTCTACCACGTAATTGAACTGGATAGCAGCCGGTACATTGTGTGGGAACAACTGCTGTTTACCCTTTCAGAACTGCAAGATGACGAAGCCTTGTTAAATAAAAGTTTAAAAGCTGTTGAACTTTTTCCAGAACAACCAATTCCCTATTTGTTTGCAGGCGGGTCTCTTTATCAAAAAAAGGAATGGGAACAATGCATTGATGTATTGGAAAAAGGGACTTATTATGTAGTAAACAACGACCTGCTTTTGGCCCAGTTTTATGCCTACCTGGGTGACGCTTACAACCAGGTGAAAGACAACGAAAAATCAGATGAGTCTTATGAGAATGTCCTGATGCTTAATCCTGACCATGACTATGTTTTGAACAATTATGCCTATTATTTATCCCTTCGGGGTGAAAAACTTGAAAAAGCAGCGAAAATGGCAAAACGTGCCACAGAATTAAAACCCGACTCACCTTCGAACCAGGATACTTACGGTTGGGTGCTGTATAAATTGGAATACTACGAAGAGGCCAAATTCTGGATTGAAAAAGCCGTTGGCGACGGATCGGATGCCAGTGATGTGATCCTGGAACATTTAGGCGATGTCTACTGGCAACTGGGTGATACAGAGCAAGCCTTAAATTATTGGATAAAAGCCAAAGAAGCCGGCCCGGGTTCCGAATTTTTAGACAAAAAAATTGAAGACAAACAATTATACGAATAAAACTTCCTGAATAATGGAGGCCGTAAAAATAAAGCAATTATTTTCCAGATTTGTTTTTAACATCCTTTTGCTTTTGATTTTATTTGCCGTAACTTCTTCGTGCAAAACCTCGCGGAAAATAGCCAAAGAGCCTATTAAAGAGTACTGCGCCGATTACCTTTTTGAACAACTGAAGAAAAACGAGCTTAAGTTTGACTGGATTGAAGGTAAACTTAACATTGACATTGTAATTGATGATAAGAAAAATTCACTTAACGGGCAGATCAGAATGCGAAAAGACAGCGCCATCTGGATTTCCTTTTCTCCGGCCCTGGGTATTGAAATGGCCCGGTTATTAATCACTACGGATACCATTAAATTTATTAACCGCATTAACAAAACGTATTTTATCGGCGATTACCGGTTCGTTAATAATTTTTTAGGGACAAATGTTGATTATGATGTTTTACAATCCATTTTACTTGGAAATGATTTGACATATTACGAAGATGGAAAATTCAGGGCAACTTACGACAGCAAAGAATATCACCTGGTAACGGCAGGCCGCAGCAAACTGAAAAAGTATGTAAAAACTCAGGATGACGAAGAACGTATTTATATCCAGAATATATTCCTGAATCCCGAAACGTTTAAGATTACCAGCATGAAAATAAAAGAATTAACCAAAGAAAGCAAAAAACTGGATGCCCTCTATTCCGATTTTCGATATGTTGAAAATCAATTGTTCCCCCATTTTATCCATTACGATATTACAGCAGAAAAACAGGTGATTGTCGATCTTTTTTATACTCGGTTCAGATTAAACGAAAACCAGGAATTCCCGTTTAAAATCACATCAAAATACAGCCGTATTTATTAATGTCATAATTTTACCGTCGTTGGTATGTTTTTTTATGATGATTTTTATCTATAATAAAAACTGGTTCTTTGTACTGTTGGTTCTATGCCAGGCATTATTGTTATATAACGTTGCCTTAACCCAGGATATAAAAACCAAACTGGAAAACGACAAACAAAAGATTGAAAAAGAAATCCAGTATAATTCAAAATTGCTTGAAGAGACGCAAAAATCGAAAAAAACAACGCTAAACCAGCTTGTCATTCTTAAAAATCAAATCAGTTCGCGCGAGCAACTTATCGAAACCTTAAACCAGGAAATACGAACAGCCAATGATCAGATTGAATTGAACAAAGAAATTCTGGCTGACCTTAATAACGACCTGAAACAACTTAAAGATGAATATGCGCTAATGATCTATTATGCCTATAAAAACCGAAGTTCCTTCGACCGGATGATGTTTATATTTTCTGCCGCCGATTTCAACCAGGCATACTTACGTCTTAAATATTACCAGCAATATTCGTCGTACAGAAAAACCCAGGCCCAACTAATTATTAAGACACAAGATGAAATAAATTTAACCCAGAAAGATCTTGATGCATTAATGAGAGAAAAAATTGTACTTCTTGCCGAATTGGAAGCGGAGAGGGACAGGCTGGCAAAGAACCGGTATCAGCAAAATACTGTTTACAGAACCCTAAACCGGAAAGAAAAAGAGCTTGCCCGAACCATTAAGGAAAAGGAAGATGCGGCGAAAAAGCTGCAAAAGGAAATTGAAAAGATCATTGCCGAAGAGATCAGGATCGCATCGAAAAAATCGGGAACTACCGCCACTGGCTCCTTCGCGCTGACACCCGCAGAACTTGCTCTTTCATCCGACTTTGAAGACAATATGGGAGCACTTCCCTGGCCCACAGAAAATGGGGTCATTTCAGGTACCTTCGGAGAACATGCCCATGCCGTTTTAAAACAGGTGAAAACAAAAAACAACGGCATTGATATTATCACTGATGAACGGAGTAAAGCACGTTGTATTTTTGGTGGTGAAGTAACCCGTGTTATGTCTATTCCTAACTATAATTATGTGGTGATGATAAGGCATGGGGAATTTTTATCGGTGTATTCGAACCTTGCAGAGGTTTCGGTTTCGAAGGGGGATAAGGTGACCATTAAACAGGAAATCGGGGTGATACATACCGATACCAAAGAAGCTAAAACGGAACTTCATTTTGAACTATGGAAAGGGAAAACCTTGCTGAACCCGGAAAATTGGCTGGCGAAGTGATTTTGTTGTTGGTTATCTGCTGCTAGTTAATTGTTACGAGTTGATTGACCAGCGATGTGATTGCTTAAAGGTTGAATTTACAATCCCCACACATCAATTAAATCCTGGTGGAGTTCGGGCCGGCCATTGGCATTTACGGATGTTCCGACAACCAGGGCTTTTATCATAAGTTTATTATCGGATTTGCGGAAAATGTGTTGGACAAATCCAAAACGGAGGGGTGATATTCGTTCCATTCTTAAGGCTGATATAAATATATCTCCGCTTTTCAGGGAGGCTTTGTAATCGATTTCTATGCGGATGACCATAAGATTGATGCCCTTTTCGGTGAGGGTAGCAAAATCTAAACCGATGGATTTTAAATATTGATGCCGGGTGTGCTCGAGGTAGTTTTGATAGACGGAGTTGTTGACGACGCCCTGCATGTCGCATTCGTAATCGCGGACGTCCATTTCTATTTGAAAGATGAAATCACTCATGTGTTGCGATGTTAATGTTGATATTGCAAATATAGGCATTGTGAAGGAGTGAGTGGCCGTTTATTGGTTATTGGTTTTACGTTTCTGGTCCTCCTACGTTGATGCTACGGAGGACTAAGCTTTGAGGAGCTGGTTTATTTCTTTTAGGTAGGTGATCTCTTGCTGGAGGTGGGCGACTTTGGTTGTGAGGCGGTCGATTTCGTGCTGGAGGTGGATGGGATCGGTGAGGGGATTGGTGGATTGGGTGATGTAGTATTGAAAGAAGTTGTGGTTTAGGGCTTGTGAGATTTGTTGGAGACGGGATGTGGTGATGTTGGGGGTTTTTAGGATTTGATAGAGGGCCTGTGTTGAGATGCCAAGGGCGGATGCGAGTTTGCTTACAGGATATCCTGTTTTCTTTGCGTGTTTCTTGATTATTTCGTTGATTGGGACCATGATTGTGTTTGTTTTTATTGGCAAATATAGGATAATTATCGAATTAAATCAAAGAAATATTGAATTATGAAAAAGAATTATTGATTTTAGGAAAAGAAATATTAAATTTAAGGAAAGAAATGTAGATTAATGAAAAAGAAGTGTTTAATTTAGGAAAGGCAATGTAGATAAAGAACAAAGAAATATTGAAATAAGTAAAAGAATAATTGAATATTGGTTAAGAAATGGGATTGCAGGGTAAAGAAATGCCATTTTGTGGTGGATTAATGGGTGAATGAGGTTTTTATGGGGTGTTGACCCTGACGGCCACTTTGTTTTCTTCTGTTCCTTTGTCGTGATACAAAGGAACTTCTTTGATAAACTTAGGATAAACTCCATTCAAGAAAAAACGATCCCTATCCTCACGCAGGCCTACCCACGCCCGGGCGTTTTTTCGGGCCGGCGCACGGTAAATGCTGTGCATTTATTGGGTGGGGGGATGGTGGGCGGGAGGAGGCTTTGAGCGGGAGGGCTTGATGCGGAGTACGTCATCCTGCCTGACGCAAAACCGGTGTTAGCGGTTCGGCTTTCTTGTCTCAACTTCTTCACTATTTTATTTTTCGATAATGTCTTATTGTAATAACAGATACAACGATAAATGGAATTGTCGAAATAATAATTTTATAATTTATACTCAATAACCCTATCACAAACATAAATATTAACAAAATGCCTAAACTTCCTATGCCTATATATGTGAAGGTTTTGTTTGGTGTCCTTTGAAATAGTGTGATAACTAATATCAATTGCCCTAACATAGGCAATATGGTAAATGGGTGAAAAATCGAATTCGGGTCTGTAAATAGTTTTGAAAGTATTTCGGCTTCTGCTTGAAAAAGAAATGAATGACTATTTCCACTCCATTCCAAATATCCTAAAAGCGAAGTGATAATTAAAAGTGAATTTAAAATTTTGCTTTTCATTTTGCCTGTCTATCGATTTTTGCTAAGTCATTTTAAGCTGACCGGTAACGGTTTGGCTATGGTGCATGCCCCACGGTGCATACAATATAGCCGTTGTTGCCCGTATTACCTGTTTGTGATTAATCCTTCAAAAACTTAATCGCCATAAATCGATCTATATTTTAAACTTCAGTCGTGGGACGGGCTTCCGTGCAACACGGCTTCATGTTGAACTGCGCCACATGCGAAGCCTTATTTATTGTACAGCGTTTTTTATCTTTTTTGCAATTTCTTCAATATCATCATCAGGAACATCAATTCCCATTGATTTAGTCAAATATCCATTTATTGCTTTTTTTATTTCTCTTAAATCTCCACTATTAATTACCGCGGAATATGCCAAAAAATTAATTGCATCGTATTCATCTTCAACCATATCTGCAACTCCAAGTGGATCCCAATCATTTAGTATTCCTCTAATTTTTTTAAAGTCCTTTTTCCACTTTTTATGAATTTCTTCGTCTTTCTTATCTTTCAGAAATTGTTTTGTCTGAGTTAAATCTAAGACAACTTGATTTGATAGATTCCACAAAGTCGAAAAGTAAGTCCGTTCAATTCCTTTTAATTCTTTTGTTGCAGATCTCAATTCAAGGTTTAGTCTTTCAAGTAATTCAAAGTCAGACTTTCTAAGTTTTCCTTTATAACTAATGAATTTGTCAATAAGTCCTGCAGTATCAGAGTCAAGCAATACTAAATCTATTCCCAATATTTCTTCTCCTTTTAATTCACTTGGAAATTCCAGATAACAGAATTCTTTATATTTCTCTTCAATGGTTTTCATTTCTCAAAATGCTGTACAACGTTTTATGGTATGGTGTCGTGCGGGAGTACGAAGCGATTTCCCTATCAGTTTACACCGACCTTTTTTACGAGCCACAAATGCTCGCAAACCTCCGAAACCCGCATGCACTATACCATGTGTTGGCACCAGTATTTTATTGTAAATCCATTTCATTTTCATCTATTATTATCTCTTCAATCTCCACTTCAGATGATCGTGGCGGAGGTGGTGGCGGAGGCATAAAAAATAAAGGATTATCAAAATATATTAATAAAAGTCGGAACTAATTTATCAATCAAAATTTTCTGGTCATTTAGTAATTGATTATATGTATTTCCAAAAATCGAAAATGCTTTTTTATCCTTAATCTTATCAATTGTTCTCAAAATTTCCTTAGTAACTTCAATCAATTTTTTCCAAGAAGTCTTTGTTTGTATAGTATCAGATAGCATTTGTGTATAAATAAATGTCGCGACTCTCCTTTGAAAATATTCTTTGTCATTATAAGTTATCACGTTTGTCTCTGGAAGGTTATATGATATTTCAATTGTATCATGCAGGTTGATAAGTGCTAATCTGTAATCAAGATTATTTGTGTCTAAATAATGTGTTTTTATACTATCATGTTTATCTATACTTATAATCAAAATATTACGCATTTTATAGTCAATACAAATGTCACATTGGTCTTCAAGTGCAAAATCACCATGAATTAATGAATCAGATTGTAAATTGTAATAATCAAAGTATCGAAGAACTATACAAAATTCACTTGGTTTATACTTATCTAACGAATCAACACAATTTTGAAATAATATTGTATCATTAACTTCTAAAGCAAAATTGAAAAAAGAATCAAAATTCTGAGAATCTTTTATATGTTCCCATTTGATATAATCTTGGTTATGTGATGAACATCCCCAAAAAATCAAAATCAGAATGCTAATATTTATTGTCTGTATTGCTCTCATAATATTGGTGCTAACAATTAAATATACGGAATGTGCAGTATATTTGATTGTAGTATTCCCTTGTTAATCTTATCGTTAAATTGTTTTATATCAATATTTAAACGTGTTAAACCGGCTATTTTACGGGAACTATTTTCCAAGATAAAAATAATCCGGTTAAATTTATTTAATCATGTGTAGATGGTTTTAGCCATTGTACTTCTATTGTTTTTCGGCACCACTAAAATAGCTATTTTATATTTACCCCATTCTTAAAGGAATAAGTTTTAAACGAGGGCGCCACTGTAAACCATCCCCACTCAAAATTTATTTCCCATTTTCCTTTTTTGTAATTGAGGATATGCCTATTTTGCAAGGCCAATTTACCAGGGTTATGAGATATTTTATTTGGTTTATTCTTTTGCTTTTTCTGGCTGCCGGTTGTGCGTCGAAAAAATACACCAAAAAGGCGGCAAAGTTTGAAGAAGCCGGTTTGTACAACGATGCGGCGGAATATTATTACGAGGCGGTAAAACGCAAAGACAGCAATGTGGATGCAAAACTGGGGCTTCGGAAAAACGGGCAGCTAAAACTGGATAATACGCTGGCCGGTTTTCTGGCATATTACAAACAGGGCGACTATAAACAAACGGTGTATGAATATCTGAATGCCGAATCGTACTACGAAAAAGTAAAATCGGTTGGTGTGGAACTGAGTTTCCCGGAGCAATATAAAACCTATTATGAAGAAGCCAAAAGTGATTACCTTTCTAAAAAATACATCCAGGGCATCGAAATGCTCGACCGCGAGGATTTTTCAGCCGCCCTGGCCATTTTTACCGAAATTAAAAATGTAGACGAAAACTATAAGGATGTCGGTGAAAAATACATCATTGCCCGTTACGAACCCAAATACCGCGAAGCCATTGAGTTGATTGAAAGCGGCCAATACCGGAAAGCGTATTACACCTTCGACTATGTCATTGAATGGGCCGGCGACTATAAACAGGCGAAGATTTATAAAGAACAGGCCCGCGAAAAAGCCACCTTTGCTGTGCTGGTGACGGATATCAGCTATACAAACAGGCAATTCTCAGCCGGGGCAACGTACATCACTTCAAAAATAAAAGAAGGGTTGGGCAAACTGGATAACCCTTTCCTGAAACTAATCGACCCCCAAAGCCTCGACGTCGCCATTTATACACCCTCCGGCAAACTGGATATGCAGGCGGCCAACCTCGCAGGCATTCATGCCGTGCTGTCGGCGCAATTGCTTAACTATGCAACCAGCGAACAGAAACTTAAAAAAACACCTAAAAAAGGCTACCTTAAGGAGGTAATAAAAATTAAAAACGACGCCGGTGTGGAAACCGAAAAAGTTACTTACCATAAAACCGAATACATGGAGTACCAGGCAAAAAATGAAGCCCGATTAAGTTTAAACTACACCATGGTTTCAACATCAGGTAGCGAAGTGCTGCTTACCGGCAACTTCAACCGGAATAAAGAGGATGAAATTCATTACGCTATTTTTGAAGGGGAAAAGGACAGGCTGGTTCCAGGTAACTGGAAGTATAAAGATTCGAAATCGCCGGAAGACATTGTAAAAGATGAAAAAAAGGATGTGCGGGAACTCAGGCAATTATTAAAAGCGAAACAACGCATTACGCCCGCGGCCAATTTGTTGGGAGAACTTGTAAACCAGGCCGTAGGAACCATAACCGGCAGTGTCGATAACTTTAATCCCGAAAAGGAATGAAACAAGGGTTAATTTTTCTGGTGATAGTTTTCTTATCCTCCTGTGCAGCCAAAAAACAGGCGGCCGAATTCGAAGCTCAACCGATGTGGATGAAACAAAAACCGGTGGAATACGGCTATTATATTGGGGTGGGTTCGGCCAAAAAAGTCGGCACAGTGCAGCAATACCAGGAAACCGCCAGAAAGGATGCCCTGGCCGACCTGGCTGAGGAGATTTCAATCAATGTCAGTTCTACCTCGGTGCTGCACACCATTGAGACTGAGAAAGGATTGAGCGAAACCTTTGATCAAAAAATTCAGATCACCACCGATGATTACCTGGAAGGGTTTGAACCGGTTGACTTTTACGAAAATGAAAATTCGTACTGGGTTTATTACCGCATTAGCCAGGCAACCTATCGCGAAAAAAAAGCTGAAAAAAAACAGCAAGCCCTACAGGCAGCAACAACAAAATACCAGGCCGGGAAAAAAGAAGAGGCTCAACACCATGCCCGTGAGGCCCTTACTTTCTATCTGCAGGGCCTGCAGGCCATTGCCAACTACCTGAACGAAGAAACCCAAACAGAGGTCAACGGTTCCTCAATGGATGTGGGAAACGAACTTTATTCATCCCTTGTGGACGTGGTAGGCAACCTGAAAATTGAAGCGGAGACCAGGGAAATAAGGGTTAAACGTGGAATGATGCCCGCACAATCCCTGAATTTCGCAACCTATTTCAAACAGGAAAAAGAGGGCGGATTGCCGGTAAGTTTTGCCTATTCGGGAGGATACCTGCAAAAGGACAGGGACATTTCGGATGGCAACGGAACGGTTGAATTACAGCCGGGTGTTATCAAATCAAAAAGTGGTAATGAACAAATTACCGCCATGATAAACCTGGAAGAAATTGCCCAAAAAGCGGTTGACAACCTGTTCATCCGCGGATTGCTCAGCAAACGGAAAACGGAACCGGCCGTGGTCGTTATCAATATAGTATCACCAATAATTTCGCTGGAATTAGCGGATCAGTATTGCCAACTGGTTACCTGCGATGAAATATGGAAGGCCTTTAGTTCAAACGCTCTTGACGAAGGATTAATATCAACCAACACAGAAGAAGCGGATTACAATTTCACCATTAAATTCAATTTTAAAAGCGGTGAGAATGCTGGTGGACTCTACGCCGTTTACCTTAATGGAGAATTAGTTCTTACTGACAAAAACCAAAAACAACTTTGGATTAAAACGCTGGACAATATTAAAGGGGTTGGTAAAAGCACCGATGCGGCAAGAGAAATAGTGTTCAGGGATTTTGTAAGCGACCTTGATCTGTTGTATTTCAAACAGGCATTCAACAAAATAAATCGTTGAGTACTTCAAGCCCGTAAGTATTACCTCTCATAAAAGTTGTTAAATCGTTCAAAGTTTACGTTATATTTCGTATCCTTGCAACAAATTGAAAAGCCGGTACAAAAAATAACATCCTTGCATGAAAATCGCCATTTTCAGTAAATCGTTCACCGAAGAAAACACAGTGCATATTCAGCAAATTTTAAAAAGGCTGGAAACAAAAAAAGCAACGATCCTCTTTTATGAATCATTTTATGAGAAAATAAAGGAACATGTTGTTGTGAAGCAAGAGATAAAAACCTTTAAAGAACATGCAGAGATTAAGGACAGTGTGGATTTTCTGTTTTCCATCGGCGGCGATGGGACATTGCTGGATACCATTACCCTGGTGCGCGATTCAGGAATACCAATACTGGGAATCAATTTAGGAAGGATGGGATTTCTTTCTTCCATTTCCACCGAAAAAATTGATGCCGCTATTGAAGATATATTCAATAAAAAATTTGAGTTGGATAAACGGACACTGGTACGTGTTAATTCAACGGGAAATATTTTTGGGGATATGAATTATGGTTTAAACGAAGTGAGCATTTACAGGAAAGCCCCATTTTCAATGCTTAAGTTAGAAGCTTTTGTAGATGAAGAATATTTGAATTCGTACTGGGGCGATGGATTGATCGTATCCACCCCAACCGGTTCAACGGCATATTCGTTAAGCAATGGCGGGCCTATCATTATGCCCCATTCCCTGAATTTCGTGATCACGCCAATTGCCGCACACAATTTAACCGTAAGGCCTATCGTTATCCCTGACAGTTGCCAAATCAGGATAGTAGTAGTAGGCAGGATTAAGGAGTTTCTTGTAAATATTGATTCCCGTTCGGTAAGTGTTGATTCCAATACGGAATTGTTAATCGAAAAGGAAGATTTTACCATTAACCTAATTCAACTTTTAGATGAAGGTTATTTTAATACCATCAGGAAAAAATTGATGTGGGGATTGGATATCAGGAATTAACAGGATAATATAATGATAGGATATTTTAGTCTGATATAAAGCAAAAGTTTTAATTTTGCGGCACTTTATGAGAAAATATATAGTATTGCTATTATTCGGTTTATTAGGACTCGCCGGCAAGGGACAAATGGAAATTGGCCTATTTGCGGGAGGGTCGTTTTATATGGGGGACATTAATCCCAGCATACCGTTTCTTGAAACCAATGTTGCCTACGGTGTTGCAGTAAGATATAACCTGTCAAACAGGTGGGCTTTTAGAATGACAGGCCTTCAGGGAACCATTACCGGAGATGATAATAATTTAAATTTTCTTCCCGAACGATCCCTGTCGTTTAAATCCGGCATCACTGAATTGGCCGGTGTCATGGAATTCCATTTTTTACCCTATTTTAATGGAAGTTTAAAAAACTACTGGACTCCTTATATTTTTGGAGGTGCCGCTATGGTTTATCACCGTCCGGAACGCAACGAGCGGGATTTAAGGGATTTTGGTACAGAAGGCCAGTTCCAGTCGGCGAACATTGGCGAAAACAGGGATGAATATAGCTACTATGTGTTTAGTATTCCTTTTGGGGTGGGTGTAAAATATAGTTTTTCAAAACGTATAGGAGCATCTATTGAGTGGGGCATGCGAAAAGCTTTTACAGATTACCTGGACGATGTGAGTAAAACCTATTATATCGATGCACGACCAATTGATCCAGGGGATCCGAATTTTACAACAGTTTATTATTCCGATCCGAATATGGACCACGATGCCTTAATGCAGCGCGGTAACTCAAAATCAAATGACTGGTATTCGTTTGCAGGTATAACAATAACCTATTTCATTGATATGAGGAATAAAAATAAATGTTCATCCTATCAGGATAAATACCAATAAAGCGAATTGACAAAGAAAATTCATGAGTTTTAAAGACCAAATAGATACAGAGAATATCCCGAAACATGTGGCCATCATAATGGATGGAAACGGCAGATGGGCACAAAAGAAGGGCAAGCTCAGAATTTTCGGCCACCGGCATGGGGTAAGGTCCGTTCGCGAAACTGCAGAAGCTGCGGCTGAATTAGGCATTAAATACCTGACGCTCTATGCTTTCTCAACAGAAAACTGGAGCCGGCCCCGCGAAGAAGTGAACGCGCTCATGAAATTGTTGGTTCAAACCATCCACAAAGAAGCCAAAACACTTCATGATAACAACATCAGGCTGTTGGCCATGGGCAACCTGGAAACCTTACCTTCGGTTACCCGCCGCGAACTGGAAGAAGCCATTAAAGACACTGCCCATTACGACAGGATGTCAATGATTTTGGCCCTTAGCTATAGCTCACGATGGGAGATTACAAATACCGTTCGTGAAATTGCCGAAAAAGTAGCCGAGGGGATCATAAAACCGGATGATATTGACCAGGATATGATATCCGGACATCTGGTGACAAAATTAATGCCCGACCCGGAATTACTCATTAGGACCAGCGGCGAATACCGCATTAGCAATTTTCTGCTTTGGCAAATTGCCTATACTGAATTATACTTTACACCAGTCCTTTGGCCTGATTTCAGAAAAGAGAACTTATACGAAGCAATCGTCGATTATCAAAACAGGGAAAGAAGATTTGGAAAAACGAGAGAACAAATTTTAAAGTGATCAAGGAAAAGGATGAGAATTAGCGGATTGATAGGAATAATATTGCTGTTGTATACTTCAGTAATTGGCCAGATAAGTATGGGCGATGGATTGGAAAAAATGGACTATTCCGACCCAAAAAAGTATGAGATTGGTGGCCTCACGATTTCCGGCGTAAAATATCTCGACAATAATGCTTTAATCCTGCTTTCCGGCTTGTCAGTTGGAGATATGATAACAATACCGGGCGATGAAACCACAAGGGCCATTAAAAACCTTTGGGACCAGGGTTTATTCGAAAATGTTGTAATTACGGCAACCCGGGTTCAGGGAAATCTGATTTTCCTGAACATTGATTTAAAAGAACGGCCTCGGATGTCGAGCTTTTCTTTTGGCGGAATAAAAAAATCGGAAGCCGATAATATCCGCGATGATATTCGTTTGACCAGCGGTGATGTTGTTACCGATAATTTATTGATCAGGACTAATAACACCATCAAAAAGTATTATACCGATAAAGGTTTTCTTGATGCCGACATAAAAATTACCCAGGTTCCTGATACCATTCGAAATAATCATGTTCGATTGCAAATTGATATTACTAAAAATGAACGGGTTAAAATCCAAAACATCAATATTTATGGAAATGAAAGATTTGATGATTCACGGATTAAAAAGTTTATGAAGGAAACCAAAGAGAAAGGGGCATTTAAACCTTTTGACAACCTGGAGCAACTTATTTTTGATGTGGTCAAAGATTTTGTTACCCTTAAATTTGAAAAAGTGATTGACGACACCCGCGACTACATTAATGAAAATGCAAAAATGAGGGTATTCAAATCCTCAAAATTTATCAAAAGCAATTATAAAGAAGATCTCGTAAACATTGTAAAAAAGTATAACGAAAATGGTTACCGGGATGCCATGATATTGAACGATTCGGTCTACCGAAATATTGATAATTCGGTAACGATCGATCTTTACTTAAATGAAGGAAGTCAGTACTATTTCAGAAATATTTCATGGGTTGGAAACACAAAGTATACCGACGAATTCCTGAACAAAGTATTGCGTATTAATAAAGGCGACATTTATAACTGGGACTTACTGAACTCAAACCTTACTTTTAACATGACCGAGGACGATGTAAGCTCTTTATATATGAATGATGGCTACCTGTTTTTTCAGGCAAACCCCGTTGAGGTGGCCGTAGAAAATGATTCCATTGACCTGGAGATCAGGATTTATGAAGGGAAACAGGCGCGGATAAAAAGGGTTGCCGTAAAGGGAAATACACGGACCAACGACCATGTTGTCATTAGGGAATTGAGAACCAGGCCGGGCCAGTTATTTTCCCGGTCCGACATCATTCGTACCACCCGCGAACTTGCCCAGCTAAAATACTTCAACCCCGAAACCATCAATCCGAACGTAGAGCCAAATCCGGCAGAAGGGACTGTTGACATTACCCATGAAGTAGAAGAAACGTCATCCGATCAAATCGAACTTTCGGGCGGTTGGGGTTATGGCCGCGTGATCGGAACCCTGGGTGTATCCTTTAACAATTTTTCGCTTAGTAACTTTCTGAAACCTAAAGCATGGCGGCCGGTACCTACTGGTGATGGCCAAAAACTGAGTTTGAGGGTTCAATCGTACGGGGCCGGTTATATAAGTTACAGTGCTTCATTTACCGAACCCTGGCTGGGTGGGAAAAAACCAAACGCCTTAAGTGTCAGTTATTATCACTCCTTGTTCTCAAATGGAATTAAGAAGGGTGATCCGGGCCGGCAATCTTTTGTAATGAACGGTATAACCATCGGATTGGGAAAACGGCTTACCTGGCCGGATGACTATTTTCAGCTTTATGTCGCTGCAAACTTTCAGCGATATGACCTTGATAATTATACCTCCGTGTTTTCGTTTGGTACAGGAACAGGATCATATAATAACTTTAGCTGGAACATTACATTGTCAAGAAATTCGATTGATCAACCAATTTACCCCAGAACCGGATCACTTATTTCACTATCCCTTGACATTACACCTCCATATTCTGCCTTCTCAGATCAAAATTTTGCCTATTTAGAAGACAATGAAAAATACAAATGGATAGAATTTCATAAATGGGGATTTAACACAACATGGTTTACCCCTCTTGTAGAAAACCTTGTTTTAATGGCACGGGCAAAATACGGCTTCCTTGGATCATACGATCCAACCATTGGCATTACACACTATTGAAAGATATTACTAGGGGGTGACGGACTATCGATACAACAACCTTGATGGCCGTGAAATTATCGGCATGAGGGGATATGCAAATGACCGTTTAGACACCCCATTACTGGAGGTCCAGCAATGTTGGAGGGACGATTTATTCAAAATATACCCTCGAACTCAGGTATCCGTTATCACTAAATCCAAGTGCCACTATTTATGTGGCCTCATTTCTGGAAGCAGGAAATTCATGGTTGCAATTTGAAGATTTTAACCCATATTCGATATACAAAGCAGCGGGGTTTGGCGTAAGGGTATTTTTACCTATGTTTGGCCTTCTGGGTTTGGATTGGGGGTATGGATTTGATAATGTACCCGGATTACCAAATGCCAACCAGGGGCAATTCCACTTCTCAATAAACCAATCCATCGATTAAATAATGATTGTTTTAAAAACATGAAGTATTGTAATTTCAATTGTTTGAACATTCAGATAAAAGAAAAATATTGAAAGAAAAGTAAAAATATTTCGTTATAGAACAGGATTAAAAATGATAAAAATATGAAAACTTTATTACTGGGCACAATCATTACCATCATTGGCCTTTCTGCCACGTTTTCTCAAAAATATGGGTATGTTGATACAGAATATATATTAGAAAATATCCCCGAATACAAAGATGCCCAAAACCAGCTTGATGACCAGGCTGCCATTTATCAGGAAGAGATTGAAAAGGAATTAACGGAAATTAACAGGCTGTATGAAAATTTCCGGGCCGAATCGGTATTGATGCCCGATGATGTTAAAGCGCGAAAAAAGGAAGATTTACAAAAAAGAGAATTAGCCGTGAAAGAACTTCAGACAAAATATTTTGGAGTAGGTGGGGAATTATTTGAAAAAAGGGAAGAGTTGGTTAAGCCCATTCAGGAGAAAATATTTAATGCCATTGAAGAAATTGCTACGGATAAAAATTATGCTTTCGTTTTTGACAAAGCCGGCAGCCTTACTATATTATATTCGAATTCAAAATTTGATATCAGTGATGATGTACTGGATGCCGTTGGTGCAGAATTAGGAACAGTAAGAAGGGAGGATCGTGTTAAAAATGAATACAAAGCGCCTCCTTCGTCATCCGGCAGTAGTTCCAAGCCTGAACAAAATACTAACCGCAATATGTCGCAACCCCCTGGCAAAGGAAGCTTAACACCCGGAGGTGGCAATAATAAGGAAAGAAAGTAAAGAACTTTAAAAATTTAGTTTTTACGTAAATAAAATCTATACATTTGCACCTCAATTTTCTAATACAAATTATTTAACATAATGAAAAAATTAACAATCTTACTTTTACTGACCATTGGAATAATGGTAACAATAAATTCTCAAGCTCAAACCAAAATCAAACTCGGCCATATTGATTTTGCAACCTTGTATCAAATGATGCCAGGGCTTGATTCGGTGAGACTCGAATTTGAAAAATACAACAAAAGCATTCAAGAACAATTTGCCGCTATGCAAACCGAACTTGAAAATAAATTTATGGATTATCAATCGAAAACAGGTAGCATGTCTGAGATCATCCGTTCGACGAAAGAAGCTGAAATCAATGATTTAAAAGAACGGATGGATGCGTTTGAAGTTACAGCAACTGAAGACCTGCAGGAAAAAGAAATGGAACTTACAGCCCCCATTATTGAAAAAGCAAAAAAAGCAGTTGAAGAAGTTGCCAAAGAAAACAGCTATACGTATATATTCAATAGTACTGAAGGACTTTTGTTATATGCTGATCCGGTAGATAACATTATGGATAAAGTGAAAGCCAAACTTGGAATTACCAAACCAACACCCAAACCACGGGGTCAAAACCCAAATCCATAAGCCGAATTAAAAATATTCTG
>JAWKKL010000047.1:0-28733 GCA_041393275.1 Bacteroidales bacterium | reverse complement strand
ATTGCTTACCGGGTATTGTGGAGAGTGACTTGATCATGTCCAGAACATCTGAATAATTGAATTGGTAAGCCGAGACGATTTCGTAAAGAATGATTTCCTTATTATCGAACTTCTTCAAACTATCAATTCGCAATTGAATTTCATGCCCATTTTGTATGATCAATTCTTTTTTGAAATCTTCCATTTTTTTGATAAACACGTTTTCTGCAGAGCGTATTCTGCTGATGTTTTCAGTTAGTATTTTTTCTGCCTCCGGTGTTATTTTTTTCAGCAGGGGCAATAATTCATGCCTGATTTTATTGCGTGTATAGTCTGTTTTCTTATTTGAACTATCTTCCCTGAAAGGGATCTTATGCCATTTGGCGTAGTTAACAATGTCTTCCCTCCAGGTAAATAGCAAAGGATGAATACCCTTTCCGTAAACTGGCAAAATACCATGCAATCCTGCGATACCAGTTCCGCGAAGAAGATTGATAAAAAATGTTTCAAGCTGGTCGTTGAGGTGGTGAGCAGTGGCAAAATACGATAGGTTCTGTTTTTTTAATAAAGTGTTAAACCATTCAATGCGTAACTCACGTGCAGCCATCTGAATAGACATTTTATTCTCATTTGCAAAGGCTGATGTGTTAAATTTTTTTGTGAAAAGAGGAATTTTTTTTTGTGAAAAATGATCAATAACAAATTGTTCGTCTTCATCTGATTCATTGTCCCTTAAGTTAAAATTACAATGGGCAACAGCATATTGGTAACCAGCCTTTTCAAAGAGGTCAGCCATGACCATGGAGTCAATCCCACCACTAACTCCAAGAAGGGTTACGCTTTTGGAGACAGGAAGTTTTTGATTTTTAACGAAATTTTTAAACGCTAATAGCATGAAGCAAAGTTAACAAAATCGGAATTTGATTTTAACGGCTCAACTGAATGAAGGTATATAACTAAATCTTAATTTAAGCAATGTAAAAAATATTTTCATTGGGCTTGAATTCCTCATCACGCAATGACGAAAAGCTTTGAAATAAATCAATAAACCTTTGAAAATATTTTTTTAACCTTGAAATTTAACACGTTCTAAACAATTACCAAATACCTTATTCTTTGCAACTTAACATACAACAAGAGATTTTGCGCATTTTTCAGGAGAAAAAAATGCAGAGAAGGTAATCTTCTATTGATTATTAAAATAAGCAGAGTGATACTGATTTTAAAAAATTATTATTTTTGCACCGCCTTAAATAACGCAAATACTAAATTAAATATTCGTATAAAATCTATTAAATAAAAAATTATTATGGAAAATTTAGAAGGTATTTCAAAAACTATTTATGATATTTCGATGACCTATGGGCTTAAACTGTTACTTGCACTGGTAACATTGATTATCGGTCTTTGGATCATTAAATTGATAATGAAAGCCATTGGCCGCAATATGGAAAAACGTGACGTTGACGCTACCTTACGTACATTCCTCCGTTCGTTGTTAAGCATGATCTTAAAGATTTTGTTAGTCATAACCGTCATCAGCATGATAGGTGTTGAGATGACATCTTTTGTGGCGATCCTTGCAGCAGCCGGTTTTGCAATTGGCATGGCTATGTCGGGAACATTGCAAAATTTTGCCGGAGGGGTTATGCTGGTTATTTTTAAACCTTTTAAAGTTGGCGATTTTATTGATGCACAAGGATACATCGGAACGGTTAAAGAAATTCAGATTTTTAATACGATTATGAAAACTCCCGACAACAAAACAATCATTATTCCTAATGGTGGATTATCAACCAGCTCGATGACCAATTATTCAACAGAACCTACACGTCGTGTTGATTTTACTTTTGGCATTGGATATGGCGATGACATTGATAAGGCAAAGTCGGTCATTGAAGGACTTATTGCCCAGGATACCAGGGTATTTAAAGATCCTGCACCGTTTATTGCCGTGTCGGAATTGGCCGATAGTTCGGTTAATTTTGTTGTCCGCGTTTGGTCCAATTCAGAAGACTATTGGGGCATTTTCTTCGATCTTACAGAAAAAGTAAAAAAAGCATTTGACAAGGAAGGCATTTCTATTCCTTTCCCTCAAACAGATGTTCATGTATATAATGAAAAGTAGAACTATTAAATAATTAGAATTAAATTTTTTTTGGGTATGAAAAAAGTAACATTGTTAATTGCAGGAATACTTATGTCGATCGTTATTGTTGCTCAGGATGATGCTGACACAGCTTGGAAAATCAGAAGTGATATTTCCCTCATGTTTTCACAATCGTCATTTACAAACTGGGCTGCCGGAGGAGAAAACAACATTAATATGAATGGATTCTTTAATTTCTATGCCGGTTACGAAAAAGGTAAATCAAAATGGGAAAATATACTTGGATTAGCTTTTGGGCAAAGTAAAACCGGAGATCAAAAGTATCGCAAAAGTGAAGATAAAATTGACTTTTTATCCACCTATGGTTACAAAGCGGCCGATAAGTGGTATTATTCGGTTAATGCTAATTTCAAAAGTCAGTTTGCTGCCGGATATGATTATCCTTTCGAAGGCGATTCAGGCAGGGTTAAAATTTCAGATTTCATGGCCCCGGCTTACATATCCGTTGGTCCCGGAATGGAATACCGCCCCAAAGATTACTTTTCACTCTATTTATCTCCAGCAACTGCCCGATGGATCATTGTAAACGACCAGGACCTCGCCAATGTAGGTTCTTTTGGTGTTGAGCCTGCCGAGTATGACGAAAATGGAAATATGGTGAAAGCTGGAGAAATGTCAAGATTCGAAGTTGGTGCCTACTTCAGGATGATTTTTGTAAAAGACATTGCAAAAAATGTAAACCTGAATACAAAACTGGAACTCTTTTCGGATTATCTTGAAGATCCTCAAAACATTGATGTAAACTGGGATACCAAGATTGGCCTTAAAGTAAACGAATGGATTTCTGCCAGCCTCGGCTTTCAATTGATCTATGATGATAATACACCCATAACCGATAAAGATGGAAAAACAGGGCCGCGAACCCAGTTTATGGAAGTATTCTCTTTGGGTTTGTCGTATAAGATATCTAACTAAATTGTGGATAATCAGAAAGCTATGTAGATTTTACCGAACCTGCTTTTTAGAAGAAATAAAAAATTATTCAATTTTCCCAATTTGAAAAATTATTTTAATATCTTTGCAGGCTGTCAGATTGAAATGTAAAGCACGACAGATAACGTAAATTTGCATAGAAAAAATAAAAAACAAAGCAAAATAGTTTACGATGAAAAAAATTGTCAAAGGATTATCAATATACTTATTCGTATTTATTCTATTGTTTGCCACCCAGGTATTTGGCGATAACCCACCCGATCCGGGTGGAGACCCCACCGGCGGAACACCGGTAGGCGGTGGTTCACCGATTGGTGGCGGGTTATTCATTTTACTTTCATTGGGAATGATGTATGCCGGGCGAAAAATAATTTCCATCAGAAAGAAAATTCTGGAATAAAAAAGATAAAAAATTAAAAAGCCTCAATCTATAAATTGGGGCTTTTTTTACCCAAATAACTTCGCGAAAATCTCTTCTACTTTAGTAATGGTAATAATCTCAATGTTGTAATTCTTTTTTTGGATTTCCTTGAGGCCATATTTCGAAATATATATTTTTTCGAGGCCAAGCTTATCGGCTTCGGCAATGCGTTGTTCAATTTTCTGTACAGCCCTTACTTCTCCTGATAAACCTATTTCCCCGGCAAAACAAACATTCTGGCTAACAGCAATGTCTTCATTTGAACTTAACACCGCCACAATAACCGCCAGGTCAATGGCTGGATCATCTACCCTGATACCACCGGCAATATTCAGAAATACATCTTTTGCCCCCAGCTTGAACCCACTTCTTTTCTCAAGAACAGCAAGCAACATATTCAACCGTCGTGTATCAAATCCGGTGGAAGAGCGAAGGGGCGTTCCATAAGCCGCCGAGCTCACCAGTGCCTGTGTTTCAATCATCATGGGACGGGCGCCCTCTACCATAGCTGCAATGGCTATACCGCTTAAATTGTTATCGCGGTTCGATAATAAAAGTTCAGATGGATTTGTAACCTCGCGCAAGCCATTATTTTGCATTTCATAAATGCCAAGTTCGGAAGTTGAGCCAAATCGGTTTTTTGCTGCCCGTAAAATGCGATAGCCGTAATTCCGTTCCCCTTCAAACTGCAACACTGTGTCTACCATGTGTTCCAGCAGTTTCGGGCCGGCCAGCGAGCCTTCTTTGGTAATGTGTCCGATGAGGAAAACCGGTGTATTGCTTATTTTGGAATATTTCTGAAATTCTGCGGCACACTCCCTTATTTGGGATATACTACCGGCTGAAGAATCAAGATAATCGGTATACAAAGTTTGAATGGAATCAATAATGACAAGGCCGGGTTCCAGCTTTTCTATGGCCTGGAAAATGCGCTGGGTATTTGTCTCGGCATACAAATAACATTCGTCGTTGAGCAAACCGATTCGGCTGGCCCTTAGTTTAATCTGAACTTCGCTTTCTTCGCCGGTAACATAAAGAATACAGGTATTGGTAAGAGAAAGTACTACCTGCAACAACAGGGTTGATTTACCAATTCCGGGCTCGCCACCCACCAGAACTAGCGACCCTTTCACCAATCCACCACCAAGTACGCGGTTCAACTCCTGATTTTTTAAATCAATCCGTTCTTCTGTACCAGATTCAACTTCTGTAATCTTTACCGGTTTAGAAACTTTAATGTTCGATGAAATTGGCGATTTATTTTTTTCCGATTCCTTCTGAATGATCTCCTCGATAAAGGTGTTCCACTCACCGCATGAAGTACACCGACCAACCCATTTCGCCGACTGTGCGCCGCAATTCTGGCAAAAGAATACAGTTTTCGATTTTGCCATAGATCGAATATTAAGTTTGTTTTATTTTTTCTATAATGCCTGAAGTGGAATATCCTTCCAGAAAATCAATGGTAATGATTTCTCCGCCTTTAGCCATAACAATGTCGTACCCAACGATGTCTTCAGGTTTATAATCGCTTCCTTTTACCAAAATATCGGGTTGAACTTTTTTAATCAGTTCATACGGCGTATCTTCATCAAATAAAACAACTGCATCCACAAAATTCAAAGAAGCCAGTATCCGGGCACGTGCATTTTCATCATTTAGTGGGCGTGAGCTTCCTTTTAACCTTTTTACGGAAGCATCAGTATTTAATCCTATGATAAGAATACTTCCTTTCTCGCGTGCTTTCGAAAGATAATCAATGTGGCCGAGGTGGATAATATCGAAACAACCGTTTGTAAACACAATTTTAAACCCCTTAAATTCCCAATAAGTCAGCATGGAGGTTAGCTGTTCACAGGAAAGTATTTTATGCAGATTTATCTGGTTGAAGTCCATTTTTTTTATTGTTAAGCAAAGGTAATAAAGTAAGAGAAATAATTCCAAATCCAATGATCATTAATGATTGACCTGTCCATAACAGCCAACCCATTGCATATCCTTTTGTGGAAGAAATGGCAAATAATGCAAGTATTTCAGCCACGATCCATGGGTAAATCCCGATACCACCCTGGACAATGATGATCCCGATGGAACCAAAAACCAATACGGCCAATCCAACGTCCAGGCCCAAGTGGCTCGTTTCGGGCAAACTATAAAAAGCAACCCAGGTCATAAGCCAGTACATGATCCAAATCATAACAGAATGAAAAATAAACCAAAATGGTTTTTTGATTTTTATTAATGATTTAATCCCTTCAAAAAAACCAAGGATGACCTCTTTGATCTTTTGATAAATTTTAAGGTGTGAAATCTTGTGCCGTAGTTTCCAGAAAGTAAAAAAAATGATCAACAAAAAACCAAAAAATAGCCAGTAATAAATCCCGGGGTTTTCAATTTGGTTATATCTTTCATTGAAATTTTTATATAATCCGGTGGTTTTAAACAGGCTGAGTTTATCAAGGTGTATAAAGAAATTAATTAAAAAAACGATGATTAAGCTGATGAGATCTAAACCACGCTCTGTAACCACAGTTCCGAATGATTTCTGCAACGGGATTTTTTCGTATCGTGCCAGAATTCCGCACCGGGTCACTTCTCCCAGCCTGGGCAGGGCCATATTGGCAAAATAACCGATCATTACAGCAAAGAACGTATTTCTGGTGCTGGGATAATAACCCATGGGTTCGAGAAGTAACTTCCAACGCACTGTCCGGCTGATATGGCTAAGTATTCCAATTAAAATAGAAACAATGATCCACCAGTAATTTGCATTTAAAAAAGAGGTATAAATGTCATTTTTTTCTTCCTGGGTAAGGTTGTGCATAAATAACCAGATAAAAAAGATACCCAGTGCAAGAAAAAAAATGATTTTAGAAAAATCTAAGAGTCTTTTTTTCAATGATTAATTTTGTTTTGATCGTCAGGGAAAAGGATAAGCGGTTTATATGTTTTGGCTTTTTCAAAATCCATGGTGGCATACGAAACGATAATAATTTTATCGCCAATAGCAGCTCTGCGGGCAGCTGCTCCGTTCAGTGAAATTAATCCTGATCCGCGTTTGCCTTTGATGATGTATGTTTCCAGTCGTTCACCATTGTTGATATTATAAATATGCACCCGCTCGTTTTCAATCATGTTGCAGGCATCCATTAAATCTTCGTCTATCCCGATACTGCCGATATAATTCAGGTCAGATTCGGTGATGGTGGCCCTATGGATCTTCGATTTTAAAACCTCAATTTGCATAATGCTGCAAAATTACTAAAATATTATAAAGTTGTCGATTAATCTTACTTTACCAACATTGGCTGCAATGCAGGCGATAATATGTCTGCTTTCAGCCCAAACGGTAAGGGATTTAAGTGTGTACATATCTACGATCTCAAAGTATTCAAGCAAAACATACTTATTCTTTTTGTATTGATATTCTATTTCAAGTTTTATTTCTTTTATCGTATCGTAGCCCGATCTGGTTTTCACCATTTTTAGGGTATCGTAAAGAATGGAAGCCTGCATTTTTTCTGTTTCCGAAAGCAACCTGTTTCGCGAACTCATAGCCAGTCCATTGTTTTCACGGATAATCGGGCATGGTACTATTTCGACGGGCAATTTAAACGTTTTAACCATGTGATGTATAATCACTAGTTGCTGGTAATCTTTCATGCCGAAATAAGCCCTTGTGGGTTTAACGATCTCAAATAGTTTTTTTACGACAGTAGCCACGCCATTAAAATGTCCCGGCCGGTGAAGGCCTTCCATCACTTTGTCAAGGTCTCCAAAATCAAATTTTTCGGTTGCGGGTTGGGGATACATTTCTTCAACAGATGGCAAAAAAAGAATATCGCATTTTTCTTTTGCGAGCATTTGTTTATCTTTTTCAGTATCCCTGGGATAATTTTTTAGATCATCTGCATTGGTGAACTGTATAGGATTGACAAATATGCTGCAAACAACAATATCATTTTCTGCCCTGGCTTCGCTAACCAGTGATAAATGACCTTCGTGCAGGGCGCCCATTGTTGGAACAAACCCAATGGAACGGCCAGCCCTGATTTCGTTGAAAGATAATCCTGAATTTGACATTGCAGTATAAACGTTCATGTATAGATACTATTAGAAAATGTGTTGATTACTGTCTTTGTTTATTAAGGATTATAAGAGCATCCTTCAAGACTTTTCATTTGGTGTTTCTATTATTCTTCCTTTTCAATGCCGTCATTATAAAAAATAAAAGTGGGGACCAATTCAATCTTCAATAGCGAAATATCACTTTGCAGCTGATTTGTTCCTGTCGAGGCAAATAATTTCAATGGTATTGGTATTGTAATCGAGCTGATCAAGGATTTTATAAAAGGGGCACTTGTTTACGGCTATCGTGACACCAACTTGCCATTACCACTTTAATTTCGTGCGTATAGATTTTTGTTTTTAAGGCATTAAGAATATCCTGATCGGGATTATAATCGGAATAGTATTTTTTAAAATAGGTTCCAAAGTCACCCGATTGCAACTCTTTCCTGGTAACGTAGCCAATTAAATCTTCATTTTTGAATCTTCCGGTTCGATTATCGAAGGCTGGGAAATTGATGCAACGGACAATTATTTATGCAGTGAAGCAACAAAGCAGAAGAATTTTATTGAACATTTTCTTATACTTTGATAGAGCAATTAAACAAATCGAATATTATTTATCAAATCAAAATCAGCAAGGCATTCTTTTACTTTGATTCCTGACACAATTGTAAGTGAATAGATTTGAATCAGTACCTGTTAATGTGATAAAATATTGTTTTTCATTTTCATTGCCTTCAAGTACGAGCAAGGTATCGCCTTCTTTACTTTCTTTGTTCGGCTTAACCAGGATTTCCTTAATGGTTCCGGGTATGAAAGTATAGAGCTTTTTATCATCCTTCCTTTCAAACGGTTTTCTCTGTTTATACTTTTCAGTCAGAAGTGTTTTATACTTTATATTTTCAACTTCAGAAGGATTTATAATTCACTCGTTTTTGGTTTGTCGACCCTCTACCTGGCTACCATTATTCATAATAAATTTGATTTTATTTAAAATAGAAAAAGAAAGCTTTGCAATAATTAAATTAAACGAGGGAATTCCCAGCGCTTTTCTTCGGCACTATTTCCGACTTCTGGCTTGAAATTTCAAGGGCATGAATTAAAAAATTTCTTGTTTTCAGGTTCTATAACTTTTCACTCAATACGCATCCATAGGCTGTTACATAAGGATTGGCAAATTTTTCTTTGTATTCTTTTATTTTTTTGCTTTCTTAATTTCACCGTGATTTTCGGGTATTTTTAATTTCGTCTCTGAATATAATGCTTGCTGCCCTTCTGGCCCCAGTATCACGGCAATTTCAGCCGTTGGCCATGCCCCTACAAAATCGTTACACGAAGATGATGCGAAGACATGGCAATGTATCCTCTCCATAAGCTTTTCGCATAATTACAGTGATTTTTGGAACAGTTGCTTCCGAATAGGCATATAACATTTTTGCCCCATGCCGGATTACCCCGGCATGTTCCTGGTCAATTCCGGGCAAATATCCTGGTAAATCAACCAGGGTGACAAGAGGCACATTAAATGCGTTGCAATAGCGAATAAAACGGGCTGCCTTGTCGGAGGAGTCAACATCAAGAACCCCTGCCAAAATAAGTGGCTGATTTGCAACAAATCCAATGGTTTGGCCGGCAATTCTGGCAAAACCAATAACTATGTTGGCAGCAAATAATTCCATAATTTCAAAAAACTCCGAGTCATCCGAAATTGATCGTATTACATTTCGTACATCATAGGGTAATTTTGGATCAACCGGAATAATTTCATCAAGATTAAATTGCCTTGCTTTGGGTGGTTTTTTTGGAAATGTTTCAGCTTTTCTATCATTATTCCAGGGAATATAACTAATCAATTCTTTTATTTGTCCGAAACATTCTTCTTCACTGGTAGCATAAAAATGGGCGTTTCCGGTAATTTCAGAATGGACCCTGGCACCACCAAGTTCTTCCATGCTGATCTCTTCACCCAAAACGGTTTTTAATAACTTCCGGGCCGGTAATGAACATCTTTGAAACCCCATCCACAACGAAAACGAAATCAGTAAGGGCCGGCGAATAAACCGCACCACCGGCACAAGGCCCAAGAATTAAGGTAGAAATTTGTGAATAACCCCTGATGCCCGCGTATTTCTGTAAAATATCTCACCATAGCCGGCAAGGGCATTCACCCCTTCCTGTATCCTGGCGCCACTCTGAATCATTAATTCCGATTAGCGGAATTTTTAATTTCATGGTACGGATCCATGATTTTTGTGATTTTCTTGGCGTGAGCTCCATCCCAACGACCCTCCTGCAACTGTAAATCCTGGGCATAAATACAAACGGTGCCCATTATCGATCCTGTTCCAGTAATCACACCATCACCGGGAAGGAATTTTTTATCCATGTCAAAATCTTTCCAGAATGTTCGACAAACATATCGTATTCATGAAATGATTTGGGGTCTACAATTGAAAGAATCCTTCGCGCGCAGTTTTTTTACCAATGGCCTTTGCTTCTTTATAGCCTGCGATCCACCCTTTTACAGCCTCCTGCATCTTGCTTTTTTAAATCAGCTGTTTTACTCTTCAAGCCCATAGCATATATTTTTTATTAGCAATCAATTTAATACCAGAAAAAAGTAATGCAAAGTATAGCTACCGTAAATAAACGGGAAACATATTTATTTTGGAACAATTTCATACCCAATGCAAACTATTCGTAATAAATATATAAATATAAAATTCCGTGAGCAAATACTTTTATGATTTCATCCAAGTAATTGAAGGACAAATGTTTATTGCCAGATAATTCTTTGTTCCAACTATTGGATTAGCCTACAAATATACAAACTATGTTAGTCGAATTGCCAATGTTGATAAGATTTAATATTATTTTGGTAAAAACAATATGAATATTGAGGAATCTAGAGCCTATTGCCTTCATAAAAAAGGAGTTACGGAATCTTTGCTTTAACTGACCCTTGTTTATAAAGTTCAAAATAAAATATTCACCCTAACCGGTCTGACAGGATTGGGATCAATCTGAAATGTGATCCCAAATATGCAATGGAGTTGCGCGAAAATATCCATCCGTTATCCCAGGATACCACATGAATAAAAACATTGGAACACCATTATTGTGGATGGATCAATATCCGATGAAATGCTTTTTGAATTAATTGATCATTCTTACGATCTTGTGGTGGATTCACTTCCAAAAAAATACAAATACGAACTTGAGAAAAAATAAAATCTCAAATTCAAAAACTCAATTATAAACCTATCACCGGGATTTGAATTTTGTTTTTTGAAATCTATTTATCATTTATGTTTTGCGGTTTGTTGCTTTATTTTTGGAAGTAAATAACACTAAAGAAAAACATTATTTCGACTCTTGTGTATTATGATTTTCTATTTCCCCTTTTTTCCTCTTTGCAAACATATCAAACACAAGATATCCAAAAGCAGCACCCCACAATGTACTCATCCAGGGATTGGATGTAATGGCACAGGTACCTGAAATACAGCCGATTTTAGAATAATAGATATATCCGCCAATGGCCCCGATAAACAAGCCAACGATCGATAATAAAGGGACTCTCTTCAGAAAGCTATTTTTTGTTACTGATTTCCCGTTTTCCATAAATAATTTTACAAATAAGAATTAATAGACTTAATTAAAACGCCTTTTGGTTTAACCCCAACAAACTTATCAACTGGTTTGCCATCTTTAAACAACAGAACGGTTGGAATGTTTCTAATTCCATATTTTCGGGCCGTTTGCTGATTTTTATCAACATCTACTTTACATATTTTTGCTTTGTCGCCTATTTCATCAGCTATTTCGTCTACAATCGGTCCCAATACACGACAAGGCCCACACCAGGCTGCCCAAAAATCAACCAGGGCAACTCCTGATTTAATAGCATTGTCAAAATTATCATCCGACAAAATAGCTACATTTTCTGATGGCGGTTTGTTCATTCTTTTTTTTGCCATAAAAAAGTTGTATAAAATATATCCGACAACTACCCCTGAAAGAATATAGGCAATAATATTACCAGTGCCTGCTTCGTATAAAATCATGATTGAAGTAATTTACTAATTTGGTACAATATTCTTTCCTTCGACTGTAAACCAACAAATTGATGCAGTTTTTCACCGTTCCTGAATAGAATCATGGTAGGGATATTCATAATGCCATATTTTGTGGCAAGGATACGGTTATCATCAACATTTACTTTTCCGACCAAAACTTCGCCTTCCAGTTCACTGGCTACTTCCTCCAGGATAGGATCTTGCGCTTTACATGGCCCGCACCATTCTGCCCAGAAGTCAACCAGAATGGTGGAATTTGCTATTACCTTATCAAAATTCGGGTAATTTAAATGAATGGGTTTCGATGTATCTATCATGTTATTTTTTTGATCAGAAGCTATCAAAACTGATGCCACTATATCACTTAAGTATCACTAATGTAACTCCATGCCCTCCCCGTTCAATATGTTCATCCCTAAACTCCTTTACCTCAGGCACTGTTGCCAGATAATCATGGGTGATGGTTCTTAATATGCCATGCCCTTTGCCATGCAGGATTTTAATCTCTCTCATGTTTAAAATCAAGGCATCATCAATGTATTGTTTCACTTTTTCAATTGCTTCTTCGCCACGAACACCCCTGATATCAAGTTGAAAGCTAAAATTTGTCAGTTTGTCATTCAACTTGTCATAAATACCAGAACGAAATGTTTTTTGAAGATTAGACGTAGACTTCTTACTTTCCTTATCGATTATTTTTTCGACCTTTTTAAGGTCTGTTTTCAGGGTTATCGAATTGAAAGCAATAACTACTTCATTACCATTTACTGAAATCACTTCCCCGTTTGCATTTTCTTCAGGGAGATTTACAATATCGCCAACCCGTATTTTTTTCTCTATTACTTTTTTTTCACCCTCAACATTTTTGTTTAATCCTTTTTCTGTATGTTTAGATTTAAGATTAAATGATACTTTCTGAAGGTCGCTTTTTAATTTTTCTTTTTTTACTGTTAATTCTTCTCTAACTTCTTTTGTTTTTTGTTTATCGGCATTCGATTCCTTGATTTCGCGAATGGTATTTTCGATAAGTTTATTTGAGGAATTTATTAAATCAAAGGCTTCCTTTTGCGCGTCGGCGAGGATATTTTTCTTTTTTGATTCAAGATCGTTAAGAAGGGTTTCATATTTCTTAACCAGCTCATTTATGAAGGTATCGGCAACCTGGAATTCCTGTTTTTTTCTGTCGATTTCTTTTTTCTCAATATCAAGTTGCTGAAGCTGTTCATCAAAGTCCAATTGTTTTTTACCGGTTTTCTGTTCTGCCTGTTGAAGTATTTCTCTAGGAAATCCGATTTTTCGGGCAATTTCAAAGGCAAATGAACTTCCGGGTTTTCCGATAACCAGTTGATAAAGTGGTTCCATTTTTTGACTATCGAATAACATGGCCCCGTTAACAATGCCATTTCCCTGGCGGGCAAGTAGTTTTAAATTAGAATAGTGGGTTGTTACAACACCAAAACATTTTTTCTCGTTCAGCTTTTCCAGTATAGCTTCTGCGATGGCACCACCCAGTTGAGGTTCGGTACCTGTGCCAAATTCATCTATTAAAAACAATGATTTATCATCCCCTTTAAGCACCAGGTTTTTCATATTAAGTAAATGCGAACTGTATGTACTTAAGTCGCTTTCAAGGGATTGTTCGTCTCCAATGTCAATAAAAATATGCTCGAAAATTCCCGCCGTAGAATCGTCCTTAACCGGGATTGGGAGTCCGCATTGCACCATATATTGAAGCAACCCAACCGATTTAAGGCAAACCGATTTTCCTCCGGCATTAGGGCCCGAAATTACAAGGATACGGTTTTCAGCATCAAGAGAAATAGAAAGAGGGATTATTGGCTTATTTAGTTTTGTATGATTTAGATACAAAAGTGGGTGTATGGCCTCATTCCAATTCACCAGGGGATTTTCTTTCAGGGTAGGTTTGTTTCCATTAATTTTGATGGCAAATTTTGCTTTTGCCCTAATAAAATCAATCAAACCCAGTTCTTTATATGCATTGATAAGTTCAGGAATAAAAGGCCTGAGCTCGCTAGTAAATTGTTTTAAAATCCTGATTATTTCCCTTCGTTCAGCACCCTGAAACTCCCTTATTTCGTTGTTTATTTCCAGAACATCCCCGGGTTCAATAAAAACGGTTTGTCCGGTTGATGATTCATCAAGTATTAATCCCTGGATTCTCCGTTTATGTGAAACTGGAATAGGGATCACCTGCCGTCCATCGCGAATGGATATTTCTACATCATCGGCTATCCAGCCAGATGATTTGGCCGATTTTAACGCCTGAATTATTTTCCGGTTGGCCGCTTTTTCTTTGTCTCCAATCTTTTTGCGAATGGTTGCCAGTTCAGGCGAAGCATGGTCTTTTATTTCGCCACTGTCATCCACAATAAACGAAATATTTTTTATAATAAATGGTGCAAGAATTATCCGTTCGCCTATCTCCCTCAGATTTGGGTAATCTTTTGGATTCAGGTTGTGAAAAATAAGGGCGATATCATTAATTATTTCAAGTGAAGTTTTTAAATCAAATAAAACCTCTTGTGCCAGATAAGTGCCTTCAATTTTTACTTGTTGTAATTCATCCCTCAAATCAAAATAATCCTGCGAAGGAAAGTTTTTCCCTTCATCAAAAAGCTGCTTAAACTCTATGGTTTGGTCAAGCAGAAGTTTAATTTCTTCAAGCCGGATACTAAATTGCATTTTATCCACCAACTCCTTCCCCATCTGACTAATACAATTCGCCCAGATCATTTGCCTGATCACATCAAATTCTATTTTGTTTTCAAAATTTCGGGGGTAAACCATACTACAAAGTTATGGGATATTTTTATTTGCGAATTATAGTTCGTTTATATTGATTTTTAAGGATATTTAAATTTGATTCCCAATATTGGATTACATTTATTAATCGTCATAACCGTAATTATTCAAATCGTTGATCTTTCACATGTACACCGGTTCAAATCAGCATCTCAAGGATATCATTTTTACCGAAGTAGTTATAATGGAAGGACGATAACAAAACAATTTCATATCATTCCATAATAAAAACAGGAGCACGTCTAAATATATAAAAAGATATTGGTGATCAAACTGAGATAAGTAAGGGAGAAATATTGGTCCAATTATTCCAGAATAGAACCAATAATATTATTAGATAAACATAAAAATCTACTCAAAACGAATCCTTATTCAACAACCTCTTTCTTCGTTTTTTTTATTCTTAGTTTCGAAAGTTTTTCATGCATGGCCCTGGCAGCTATCCGTCCGGCGCCCATTGCTTCAATTACAGTAGCGGAACCTGTAACAATATCACCTCCCGCATAAACAAAGGGTTTTGATGTTTCATTTGTTTCCTGATTTACATCAATGTAGCCCCACTTGTTCCGCTTAAGGTCGGGTGTTGACTGGAAAATTACCGGATTTGGGCCGGTACCAACGGCAACAATACATAGATCAGTATCCAGAATAAAATTAGAGCCTTCAATCGGTACAGGCCTTCTTCTGCCAGAAACATCGGGTTCGCCCAACTGCATCTTGATACACTCCATGGCTTTTATGGTGTTATGGTCAGTACCAATGTATTTAATGGGATTCGTGAGAAGTTTAAATTTAATACCCTCCTCTTCCGCATGATGGACTTCTTCGGCCCTTGCAGGCAATTCATGCCGCGACCTGCGATACACAATGGTTACTTCATCGGCCCCAGTGCGTTTGGCAGTCCGGGCGCAATCCATGGCCACGTTGCCACCACCGATAACGGTTACGCTGTGCCCTTTGGGCATAGGAGTATCATATTCGGGAAATTTATAAGCTTTCATCAGGTTCATCCGGGTAAGGTATTCATTGGCGGAAAAAATATTTCCCAGGCTTTCATTTTCCAAACCCATAAAAGTTGGTAAACCGGCTCCAACTCCAATAAATACTGCATCAAATTCTTCCAGTAATTCATCCACCGTATGGATATTTCCAATTACCTGGTTGGTTTCAATGCGAACACCTAACTCTTTCAGGAAGTTGATCTCAAACTGAACAATAGACTTGGGTAATCTGAATTCTGGGATGCCGTAAGTTAACACACCGCCCGTTTCATGCAGTGCCTCGAAAATAGTTACTGCATAACCTAGTTGCCGCATATCGGCAGCTACCGTCAACCCACCGGGGCCTGATCCAATGACCGCAACCTTTTGTCCGGTATTTCCTTTAATGATAGGAACACTAACCAAATCCATTTTTCGCTCATAATCGGCAACAAAACGTTCCAGCCGGCCAATGGCGACCGGATCGTCTTTGTGTCCCATGATACATTTCGCTTCACACTGGCTTTCTTGTGGACAAACCCGCCCACAAATGGCTGGAAAAAGATTGGTTTCTTTTATCTTCTTTGCCGCTTCTTCGAACTTTTCATCAGCTACCAAAGCTATAAATTCAGGTATGGGAACATTCACCGGGCATCCTTCGACACACAATGGCTTTTTACATTGCAGGCAGCGGCCGGCTTCCAACAGGGCTAATTCAGACGTAAATCCATAAGGCACTTCCTGGAAGTTATGGACCCTGAGGGTTTGGTCTTGTTCGGGCATTTCCTGCCGGGGAATTTTAAGTTTTATCCTTCGTTCGTCTCGCTTTGTTAACCCATGCCATTCGCACCCGTATTTCATGCAAATATAAAATGGAATGAGTTTGGAGAGGGCAGAAATAATGACCTGACCAACCGGTGAATTACATTCGCCACAAGCCGTTTCTTTATCCAGCAAACTTTTTTTACAGTGAGGACAGATCAGGTCTTCAAGAATACCGTCTTTCTCAATTTCGCCGGAGGATTCGATTTCAAAAACATCCAGGTATGGGCTTAGGAAAAGATCAATTTCTTTGCCTTTATGGATGGCTTTAAATTCAATCTGGTTTATCCCCTTTTTATCCACATTGAAACTGTTGTGGCAATGCGGACAATAGGTGTTTAAATAGGTTTTAAACTTTAAATATTTAATGTCGTGATCTAACATGCTTTTTAACTTTTATCGGATGGAAAATAAAAGGCTATCTTTTTCTTCTTTCAGATATAGTGAATTCCGGTTCAATAATTCATCGAAATCAACTTTGCTGCCATCAAAATCAGGCCCATCAACGCAACAAAAGCGGGTTTCGTCGTTTACTTTTACCCGGCATCCGCCACACATTCCTGTCCCGTCAATCATAATCGGATTGAGGCTGACCATGGTTTTAACCTTGAACTTATTGGTAAGTTTAACAATGTTTTTCATCATAATAATAGGCCCGATGGCATAGGCCAGTTTGATATCATCCCGCTCGCCCAGGTATTTTTCAAGCGGTTGGGTTACAAACCCTCTTTGTCCATAACTTCCGTCATCAGTTGTAACCACAAGTTCATCACAAATCTGTTCCATTTCATTTTCAAGAATGAGCATTTCTTTGTTTTTAGCCCCCATAATACCGATCACATAATTCCCGGCCTCTTTAAATGCTTTTGCTACGTGATGTAGAATGGCCACTCCTGTCCCTCCTCCTATCATAACCACCGTTCCAATTTTTTCAATCTCGGCTGCCCTTCCTAAAGGGCCTACCACATCTTTGATCAAATCGCCTTCATTGAGTGAACGCATCAATGCTGTTGATTTGCCAACTACCTGGAATATGATGGTGATAATTCCCGCAAATTCATCTTTATCGGCAACTGTCAACGGGACTCGCTCACCGGTTTCATTTACACGGATGATGACGAACTGGCCTGCTTTAACTTTTTTGGCGATTTTCGGGGCATTAATATCAAACCGGATGATCGTGCCCTGGGCCATTTCCTGTTTTCTTACAATTTGAAACATAGTTATTTAATTTTATTAGCAACTTAGTATAGCGAATGGAACCTACCATTCATCGCTCTCTTCGAGGTTTATTGAATATAAATCTTCTTCACTTAGCCCGTGCCACCTACACCCTTTTTTTGTACACAAATAAAAGTCAACTAATTTCATGCTGGCGCTTACATTTATACGGGCGATGGGACTTTTGCAACTGCCACAACTTTTATTGGTTTCAACAAGGCTTGTGTTGCAATGGAAACATTTAATATCTGATACCGCTTTGTCTTCGGGCAGGAAAATGGTTGATTTGCTAGTAAAACTATTCAGGTATGGGCTAAGCAACAAAAAACCTTCTTCTCCATTGATGATCTTCAACTTTAGCATATCATTAACAATAAGGCTTTTGCGACAATGCGGGCAATAACTTTGCAAAAAAGTTCCCGTTTCAATGATTTCCTCTGCTTCATCCTTCACTTTGTCAATATTTACCAGTTTATGCGGATCGGTCCTTTCATCTTTCGGATATTTCCGTCCCCGGAATCCATATTCCTGATACATTTTTTTCAACGCAAGTGAAAGATCCTCAAACTCGACGTGGTGATTTTTGCACCCGCTTGTGAACAAATGCTCACTTTTCCACCCATATCAAGATAAAAGGAATCATTTCTGCCCCACAAGTGAGGCATTCACTTTCTGAATTAACCTTTTTCTCGCAGTGAGGACAGGAAAAATCGGCGATCGCATTTTTGGAATATCAATATTGCATTTATAATTATAACTTCCATAAATGGAACTCAGATGAATCTCTCCATGTTTATCCTGGTATTTGACATGTAAATTAATACTGGGTTCATTGTCCACCAGGGTCTTGTTATCCATGAGGGATTCCCCACAGAACCGGCATTTCAGGCTTAAAGCTACAAATTCGTACATGATTTTTTTATATAAATAATGTGATGTCCAGATTTCTACGTACAATTATATGAGTTTTCTACTAAAAGATTGAATTAATTTTTGTCAGACGATACTCAATTTGATAAAAACATATTTAATAAACTAAATATCAAATATATACAAAATTACCCAAAATGTAATTTATAGATAATATAAATAGCAACGAACAAACACTTAAATCGTTATTACCGAAATCCTTTTCTTTCCATCCATCCTCACCTTTACTGGTTTTTAAAATGAACATGCCTGAAAAATTTTGTTTCCTGAATGAGCTGCTGTTTATCCAAAATTTTATAGTTCAAATAACTGTCCGATTTTTCCGGCTGAACCGAGAAATATCCTACATTTAGCCGAAGTTACATTATGGAAAAAGTGAGAACCAGATGAAGCATCAAGAGGATATCCCTCGAGGCTGGTTTCAACAATGATTTTTGCAGCTGAAATTTGTGGCCATTCAACCGGTATACCAATCCAGCGGTCGCGGGTACCCCAACGGCCCGGCCCAATCAAGATATACTTTTTACCAGCTTTGTTCATTTCAATATTGATTTTCTCAATTTCGGCCACCATTTCTTCCGTTTTCGATTTATCGAATTTCGAATTATCCACATAAACCACATCATGTATGGTATCTACCAGGCCATTTCCCATTCCTTTTTCAGAATACATGATAATTTCCTCTTCCCGAAATTCATCCATTTTCACGTCATAATCGGCAATATTTCCAATCATGGGTTTAATTTGCAGAAGATAAAACGAACTTTTAAGGTTAGCATCCCGGTTAAGGTCAATGGCGAATTCTATCTCCACTGGCGATCCCATAGCTTCCTTTACCATATCCAGTACAACATCAATTGACTTCGCTAACGGGATATAACTATACTTCAGAATATTGGCAAAATTCACGATGCGCGGGCCGGGTTTATCAAGGCCCGCATTGATGGTATTGTTTTCAGGATCGTATACCGAAACACAATGTTTGAGCGTTCCGTGTTTTTCCGCTTCGTAAATATCTGCCCTTATCAATCCTGCCGTATCTCCTTCAAGTAAATTTAAATCATGTTTGTTTAAATCAACGGCATAAAACTCGGTCTGGGAATTTTGCACCTGGTCTTTTGGTGAATTAATTTCGTGGTTTGGATATTTTGGCGAAAACCTGTAGGCTTTTTCTCCTTCCACTACATATTTCCCTAAACCAAAAGCAGCTACAACGAATCCCTCCTCAGGTTTCATGTGGGCGAAAGGATAATAATTATACGATTGGGCCACTCCGCTCACATGCGGATAAAACATATCGCCGTATTTATTACCCACCACTTCCTGGATCACGATGGCCATCTTTTCTTCTTCCACCTTGTAATGCACCGCTTCAAAATAACCCCGCGCTACCTCCGAATATACCGATGCATACACGAGTTTTATCGAATCCATTACCTGTTGAAGCCGCACATTAATATCAGGATGGTTATTTGGTAAAAGATAGGTTTCAAAAATACCTGCAAAGGGCTGCATCAGGCTGTCTTCAAAAAGGCCGGAGGATCGTATAGCCAATGGTTTTTTGATCAGTTTAAGCATTTCTTTAAGCCTCTTTATTAAGGTAGAAGTAAGTTTCGAGTGGAGAAACCGCCACTTGATTTCTTCGAATGGAATGGGTTCGGTGGTAACAAAATGCAGATGATTGTTATCCATAAAATATTCAAACTCGTCAATTCCAATGATGGCTGTACGGGGTGTTTTTAAATTTATATCAGGCAGGTACTGGCTAAAATCGAGGTTGTAAATGAGGGAATTTATAAAGGCAAGCCCTCTGCCCTTGCCGCCCATAGCCCCATCCGACAGGGTTACAATATTTGATTCATCAAGTATTGCCGATGATTCGTAAGGGATAACTTTGCCCTGGTTTTGTTCATTTCTAAACTTTTGAATGGTTTTTATCAGGTATTCCCTAATCGATTCAGCATCTTTGAATTCGAAGGCCTTTTTCGGGTGGAGTACTTTGGCTGCCTGAATTTCACCACGAGCCATAAGCCAGGTGCTGAAATGATCGTTTTTGCATGGTAAAAAATAGATTCAGGGGTATGGTACGCAGATGTCGTTCAAAATCTTTTAACGATTTTACTTCAATTAGCTTTTTCCCGGATTTATCCCTATATATAAAATTTCCAAAACCCAGGTAGTGCATGATAAAGTTTTTTATTTCCTGAACCAGATTTTCCGAGTCCTTATGTATAAATGTGGTCTTTAACTCATAAGCTTCTTCCGCCAATTCGGGATTGGACGATTGAATAATGACCGGAATATCCTTTTTTTCAGAACGGATAAGTTTAACCAGGTCGAACCCGGCTCTGTCGTCTTTTTTACCATTCCTGTCGTACCTTACATCGGTGATCAAACAAAAAAGAAATTCGTGATATTTATGGTAAATCTCTATCGCCTCTTCATAATTTTTCGCCAACAGGATTTTGGGCCTTGCCCTTAATTTCAACACTTTATATAACTCATCGGTGCTTACATCGTCAATGATCCGTTTGGTTTGTTCGAGAACAATTTTATATAATATGGGCAGGTATCGTGAATAATAGATAGGCGAATCTTCAACCACCAGGATATATCTGACCAGGGCAATCCGCGTATCATTTTCAAGGTTGATCCGGTCTTCTACATGTTTTATCATGGCAAAAAATATCCTCGATTCGCCGTTCCAGACAAATAACCGGTCGTATGAAAATGGTTTTTGTTCCTTTTCGAAATAATCAATATCAGTATTGTTGTTTAAGAGTAAAAAAACGGGGATATAAGGAAAACTCTTTTTGATTTTTTCGGAAATATCAATTGGGTGTTTTTTGTCAACTCCCACCATGAGGATCACCAGGTCGAAATGCCTCGAATGCAGATATTCCATTGCCTCCTCCAACGACGAAACACCCGTTACACGCGGTAAAGACGTTAGGTTTAGCTTGGCGTATTCATCCATCATGTGTTCCGAAAAACGGCCTTCCTTTTCAATGCTGTACGCATCGTAAAGATTAGATACGATTAAAATTTCACTGACTTTAAAAGGCATCAGATCATGGTACAGATCGCGGTTGTAATTGTTCCGGTTCAAAAACCGCTGCAACAACTGAAGGTTTGTAATGGAGCATTGCTCTTTTTTGATTCCTGTAATTTCTTCATCGTCAGGATATCCATATCGTTTCAAGGCTTCTTTTCCTTTCAGGCTGTTTAAATATCCTGAAATGATATTTGACAGGTTCACCAGAAGGTCTCGTTCTTCTTTTAAAAAAGGGCCGTCATCCGCTTCGGAAAAACTCTTTGTATAATAAATTTCTATAATACCCTGGATATTATCAATAGTTTTGAATTCCTGTTTTTGAATCCAGTCTGTTGTTCTAAAACCATACGACCTGAATTCTTCATCACCATAACGGATCCTTGCCACAGTAAATTCGGGGTACTGCCATCCACTTGGAAGGATATAAACAATTTTTTGCAGGGTTTCGTTTATTGGTTTTCCCTCTTGTAAAATGGATGTGGTACGGTTAATGGTCGAAAGCTCTTTTAGGCGCTCCAGGCTTTCTGTTTTTAATTGTTCATACTTTTTGTTGGCCGATTTAGTTTTGCTCATTTTACTCCGGGTATAAATAATAAATTGTTTACAAACTTATAATATTCCTTTTGCAATTTAGTCAATAAATTTATCAATTATTTTTAATTGTATTTACCAAATGATATTTATATTGTTAATAAATTAACATGAAGACAAAATCATATAACCTACAACAATTAACTCATATGGAATATATACACATTTATACATACTAAAAATTTGAACAATATGTTAGGTTGGAATTGAAATTTTTCTTTAATATTGCTCCGATTAATATGATGCTTATTAACTAATTAATTAATTAAAAGATAGTTACAATTATGTCAAAAGATCAATTAGTAAAGGAT
This sequence comes from Bacteroidales bacterium, assembly GCA_041393275.1. Lineage (GTDB taxonomy): Bacteria > Bacteroidota > Bacteroidia > Bacteroidales > JAADJA01 > JAADJA01. The sequence continues at coordinate 6,347 of JAWKKL010000047.1, read as the reverse complement.
TTCATGGCTGACGTAGTCGCTAAAAATCCGGTGAAGTTGAGTTTCATCAAGCAGTAATGGAGGTTGCAGAATCATTGCTTCCATTTATTGAAGAAAACCCAAAGTACAAAAAAGCAAAGGTTCTCGAAAGAATTGCTGAACCCGAACGAGTTATCCTTTTCAGGGTTCCCTGGGTTGATGATAAGGGTGAACTTCAGATTAACAAAGGATATAGAATTGAGATGAACAGCGCCATTGGCCCTTACAAAGGTGGCTTACGCTTTCACCCGACTGTTAACCTTGGAATTTTAAAATTCCTTGCTTTTGAGCAGGTTCTGAAAAATAGTTTAACAACCCTTCCAATGGGTGGTGGTAAAGGCGGTTCAAACTTCGATCCAAAAGGAAAATCAGATGCAGAAGTTATGCGTTTTTGCCAAAGTTTTATGACAGAATTGTCGCGACATATTGGACCAAATACCGACGTACCTGCCGGTGATATCGGCGTAGGTGGCCGCGAAATAGGATTCCTTTTTGGGCAATACAAAAGATTGCGGAATGAATTTACCGGTGTTCTTACAGGTAAAGGTATCGAGTGGGGTGGTTCGTTAATTCGTCCGGAAGCAACCGGTTATGGCCAGGTTTATTTTGCCCAGGAAATGCTTGCAACACGTGGTGATTCTTTGAAAGGTAAAATTTGTACCGTTTCAGGCTCAGGTAACGTAGCCCAGTATGCAACTGAAAAGGCCACTGAATTTGGGGCAAAGGTAGTTACCATGAGTGATTCAGGTGGATACATCTACGATCCCGCTGGAATTGACAAAGAAAAACTTGCTTACGTCATGTGGTTGAAAAACGAAAAACGTGGCCGGATTAGCGAGTATGCTAAAAAATATGGTTGTGAGTACGTTGAAGGTAAACGCCCATGGGGTGTTAAGTGTGATGTTGCCCTCCCATCAGCAACCCAAAATGAGGTGAATGGTGAAGAAGCCAAAACACTCATCGCAAACGGTTGTTTTGTTGTTTCTGAAGGAGCCAACATGCCTTCGTTGCCTGAAGCCATTGAAGTTTATCAGAAGAATAGGATCCTTTACGGCCCTGGAAAAGCGGCTAATGCAGGTGGTGTGGCTACATCCGGACTTGAGATGTCGCAGAATTCATTGCGCTTAAGCTGGACCCGTGAAGAAGTGGATGAAAGACTTCATAACATCATGAAAGATATCCACGCTAATTGTGTGAAATGGGGTAAAGAAGACGATGGATACATTGACTATGTGAAAGGGGCAAACATTGGTGGTTTTGTAAAAGTGGCCGATGCTATGCTCGCACAAGGTGTTGTTTAATTTCTATCTGACTTAAAACAATTCAGATAAATCCAACATAAATTTATCCTGCCGGCCCCGGAATTTTGGGGCCGGTTTTTTTATGCTTGTAAAATGGTTTTACAAATAAAGGGACCCGCATTCCCATCACCAAAAACGGGAGGGTATTCCAAATCAATTTTAACTGCCAATGAAGTAAAAGCATCAAGAATATTTTGCGTATTTGCATCGGTAATGATGCCGGTCCCGTTTTCCACAATTTCCACCCATTCGGTCTCCGGCCTTAAAATAATAACAGGCTTTTCGAAAAAGTAAGCCTCTTTTTGTACTCCGCCCGAATCGGTCATAACTAACTTACAATTCTGCTCCAGTGCAATAATCTCAAAAAATGAAGCCGGGGGTAAAAGTTTAATCCCTGAATGTGAATAAACGGTTTCATAAACCTCTTTCTCAAGGTTTATTTTTAACATTTTTTTTGTCCGTGGATGAAGTGGTAACACAATATCCATTTCCTGCTGATCTGCAATTTCAATTAGGGCTTTGAATATGGAATTCAATCTTTCAGGTACATCTGTATTATTATCACGATGAATGGTAGCAAGGATGAATTGCCCCTGAATTAAATTATATTCATTCAGTATATTTATTTTTTTTGCAGCAATATCGCCAAAATACAAACTATTATCATACATGATATCCCCACAATGAAATATACCGGGATTGTCTGCTGTAAATGGCGGTTTTATATTAGGCCGAAAACCTTCCCTAATTAAATTATTCAATCCTGTACGGGTAGGCGTAAATAATAATGTTGAAGTATGATCGCATACAATTCGGTTTATCTCTTCGGGCATCGATTTGTTAAACGAGCGCAACCCTGCTTCGATATGGACGACCGGAATATGGATTTTTGAGGCAGCTATAGCCCCGGCCAGGGTTGAGTTGGTATCACCATAAAGCACGACAAAATCGGGTTTCTTAAGGATGAGCAACTCTTCGATCTTTTCGATCATGACGGCGGTTTGTTTGCCATGCGTATCAGATCCCACATGCAAGTTAAAATCGGGTGTTGGAATTCCCATTTCATCAAAAAATACCTGCGACATATTATCATCGTAATGTTGCCCGGTATGAACAATGGTTTCTTTAATCTTATCAAAAAAACCTTTATTAATTGCCCGGCTTAATGCCGCTGCTTTTATGATCTGAGGCCTTGCCCCGATGATGGTAAGTATTTGCTTCATTCCCAAAAGTTAAATTGTAAATCTAAAATCATCAATCGTTTATCAGATGATCCCTTCGTCGGCAAAGCTATAATATTTTTCGTCACCGATGATGATGTGGTCAAGTACTGGCACATCAAGCATTTCGCCGGCATCTTTGAGTTTTTTTGTCAGCCTTTTATCGGCATCGGAAGGATTTACACTTCCGGATGGATGATTATGGGAAAGAATAATTGACGTGGCATTATATTCAAGTGCCATTTTAAAAATCTTTTTAGGATCGGCAACGGTTCCACTTATGCCCCCTTCACTGATCTCAACATGCCGGATGATTTTATTAGCCCGGTTAAGCAAAAGGATATAAAACGCCTCGTAAGTAAAATCACCAATTAAAGCAGAAAAATATTCAAAAACATCTTTGCTGCTTGTAACTTTTTTTCTTTCAAGGGCTTCTGCTCCGCGGCGGCGTCTTCCTAATTCCAGTGCAGCAATTATCGATATTGCTTTGGCTTCACCTACTCCCTTATACTTCATCAAATCTTTTACACCTAGCTTCGATAGTTCAACCAGGTTATCGCCGGTATCCCGCAGTATTCTTTTAGCCAAATCAACCGCCGATTCGTTCCGGCTTCCGGAACCCATTAAAATAGCTATCAATTCAGCATCGCTAAGGCTTTGCCTTCCTTTAAGGATCAACTTTTCGCGGGGACGGTCATCTTCGGCCCACTCACGTATAGAAATATAATTTTTTACCGGTTCTGACATTTGGTTTCGTTTTCACGAAAATAAAAAAAATCCCTTTATAAATTAAAGTTGATGACAACAATTTTAAAAAGTCCCCATTTAGTGATTTAGGGGAAAAAGAAAAGGCCTCTATCGAAGATAGAGACCTAAAACCCAAAAGCCATGAAAAAAATCGTTACATAGCGCTCACCTGATGTGCCATTTTTGACTTCAGGTTGGCGGCGTTGTTTTTATGTATAATATTTCTTTTTACAAGTTTATCAATCATCGAGGCTAATTTCGGAAAATTCTCTTCGGCTGCTTTTTTATCCGTAAGTGCCCTGAAGTCGCGTAATGCATTACGCATTGATTTTGCATAGTACCTGTTACGAATCCGTTTGGTTTCCGTTTGCCTTATTCTCTTTAATGCAGATTTATGATTAGCCATTACAATACTTTTATTAAAATTGAGGGGTGCAAAAATAAATAAATTTTCTTTAGAACAAATTTTTTTACGATAAAATTATTTAATTCAGGTAAAAGTAAATGATAATTTGCACTTTTGTTTTACAAATAAGTCAATAGATCAAAAAGCATGAAACATTTATTCCAATTCCTGGTCCTGTCAATTTTATTTGCAAGTTGTGATTCTATAAAGAATAAAGATACTGAAAAGCAGTTTGTAGCCGATCCGGCAGATTATGTTAATCCTTTTATTGGCACAGATGCACATGGGCACACTTACCCCGGAGCAAGTCTTCCTTTTGGCATGGTTCAGTTGAGCCCCGATACCCGTCTGGAAGGTTGGGACGGTTGTTCGGGTTATCATTACTCCGATAGCATAGTTTTTGGATTTAGCCATACAGCTCTGAGCGGTACAGGTGTTCCTGACTATTCCGATATTTTGTTTATGCCAACCACAGGAAAAGTATTATTAAATAATGGAGCAGAAAATGATGATGAAGGATATGCATCACGTTTCAGCCATAACAATGAAGAAGCCAAAGTAGGTTATTATAAAACAACACTGGATGATTATAGCATTGATGTAGAACTCACAGCAAGCAAACGGGTTGGATTTCATAAATACACCTTTCCGGCAGATCAACAAAACAATGTAATCATCGACCTTGATCACAGAGATAAAGTGGTGGATTCATGGATCAGGGTAGTAAATGATCATGAAATTGAAGGATTCAGGCGATCTACAGCCTGGGCAAATGACCAGCATATTTACTTTGTTGCTGTTTTCTCATCTCCTGTCGCTGATTTTGGATTAGCCCTAAACGAAGAGATTACAGGAAAAGATTTCATTCAAGGGGAGAATGTAAAAGGGTATTTCAGTTTTGAAGAATTAGCACAACAAGAGCTGTTGGTTAAAGTCGGACTTTCAGCTGTCAGTGCTGAAGGGGCCAGAAAAAACCTGGAAGCAGAAATACCCCACTGGGATTTTGAAAAAGTAAAAATTCAGGCAAAAAATGAATGGAATAAAGAGCTGTCAAAGATTCAGGTAAAAGGAGGTTCTGATGAACAAAAAATAACTTTTTATACCGCACTCTATCATGCTTTTTTGGTTCCAAATTTATTCCAGGATGTCGATGGGCAATTCCGTGGCCGCGATTTGGAAATTCACCAAACCAAAGATTTTGATTATTACACTGTGTTTTCGTTATGGGATACGTTTCGTGGCGAACATCCATTATTTACCTTAACCCAGCAAAAACGTACCATTGATTTTATCAATACCATGATCACCCAATATGAGCAAGGGGGCAGATTGCCTGTCTGGGAACTGGCAGCCAATGAAACAGAGTGCATGATTGGTTATCATTCCATCCCGGTTATTGTTGATGCATATATGAAAGGAATTCGAGGTTTTGATGCGGAAAAAGCGTTTGAAGCGATGAAACATAGCGCCGAACTTGATCACTTCGGATTATCGTCTTATAAAGAAAACGGGTACATTCCGGCCGACGATGAATCGGAATCTGTTTCGAAAACCCTTGAATATGCCTACGATGACTGGTGTATTGCCATCATGGCAAAGGAATTGGGGAAATTGGACGATTATGAAAAATACTTAAAAAGAGCACAATCATACAAAAACCTCTTCGATCCATCAACCGGTTTTATGAGGGCAAAAATGAACGGACGCTGGTTTGAGCCTTTCGATCCAAAGGAGGTAAATTTTAACTATACCGAAGCCAACTCGTGGCAATACAGTTTTTTTGTTCCACAGGATATAAACGGGTTGGTAAATTTACTGGGTGGCCGCGAAGTATTGATCAGCAGGCTTGACCAGCTTTTCTCGGAAGCTTCAAAAACAACAGGCCGCGAGCAGTCTGACATTACCGGTTTAATTGGTCAATATGCCCACGGCAACGAACCCAGCCACCACATGGCCTACCTGTATAATTATTTAGGTCAGCCCTGGAAAACCCAACAACGGACACGGCAGATCATGAATGAATTATACTCACATAAAGCGGATGGCTTGTGTGGCAACGAAGACTGCGGACAAATGTCGGCATGGTATGTTTTGAGCGCCATGGGATTTTCTTCAGTTACACCCGGTGACGTAAATTATACAATCGGAAGCCCTTTATTTGATGAAGTTAAACTGAACCATGAAAACGGAAAATCATTTACGATCATTGCCCGAAATAATTCTCCTGAAAATATGTATATACAGTCCGCTTCACTAAATGGAATTACATATACTAAATCATACATTTCGCACTTCGAAATTTTAAATAGCGGCGAATTGATTTTTGAAATGGGCAACAAATCGAATGAAAATTGGGGTACAAATGAAGCTGATCTTCCTGTTTCCGAAATAAAGGATTTTATCATTACACCGGTTCCTTTTGTAAATAGTGGTAAAAGAACCTTCATTGATACAACAACAGTTTCATTGGAAAGCCTTACCGAAGATGGAACAATTTTCTATACATTAGATAATTCAATTCCTGCTTCACAGTCTATAAAATATACAGAACCATTCATTTTGAATGAATCAGCCCAACTGAAAGCTTTTGTTCAAAAAGAGGGCTCACCAACAAGTGCCATTTTATCCGCTGAATTTTATAAAATACCGGTCGGG
>JAWKKL010000046.1:0-29003 GCA_041393275.1 Bacteroidales bacterium | reverse complement strand
GATGAACTAAACAGTTTATGTGTAATCTGGGCCGCCGGTATTTCTGGAAATACCGTAAAAGGATTGTCTTCGAGGTCAGTACTGCCAAACGGAAGAATAATAGTAAATGACCTCAACGAAGTAAAATGGGTAAAGGATGTATATGCAATAGGTGATATTTCCATTCACATGTCACCAGAAAATCCAAACGGCCATCCCCAGGTTGCCCCGGTTGCCATTCAACAAGCAGAAAATCTGGCCAAAAATCTTAACAGAAGTTTAAAAAACAAAGCATTTCAATCATTTAAATATATTGACAAAGGCAGTATGGCTACGGTAGGGCGAAACAAAGCCGTGGTAGAACTGTCATTTTTAAAATTCGGTGGAACAATGGCCTGGTTGACCTGGATGTTTGTCCATTTAATGAGCATCATCGGCATAAAAAACCGTATTTTTATTCTGATAAATTGGTTATACAATTATTTCACGTTTAATTTATCATTAAGGCTTATCCTGAAAGAACGGAAATAATTCGGATCCGCTTTCATTATTGATAAATTTACTTCAGGATCAGGAATACAACCCTTACAAACAGTCCCGGCAGTGCTTTCTTGTGATAGCTTCTTAAGTTTTCAATTCATTTATCTCAATCACTTTATAAATTCGTGTTGCATAAATTTGTTTGTGGCAATTTAGAACAATTATAAATTTACATTAATCGGTAATTGAATGCCGAATATATGAATAGATATTATAATTTTGACGCATAATTTAATACAATAAAAAGTTAGAAATCAAAAAATAATAACATGAAACAATTTACAAGATTTATTCTATTATTGACTTTTGTCGTATTGATTGTTTTCCTATCGTATGCGCAAACAACAGAAATCTCCGGCCAGTTCAGGCCAAGATATGAAATGCGGCATGGGTATAAAACCCTGACCCCCGATGGAGCTCAGGCAGCAAATTTTATTTCGCAACGAACCCGAATAAATTTTGGCTATGGCAACGAGTTTTTTAAACTAGGTTTTAGTGTACAAAATGTTGGTGTTTGGGGTGAGACAGGGACACTCAGTACCTCCGATGTAAATGGAACCGCGATTCATGAAGCATGGGGTGAGTTGATCATTAGTGAAAAATTTTCATTAAAAGCAGGCCGCCAGCAGATCATTTATGACGACCACCGGATTTTTGGTAGTGTTGACTGGACTCAGCAAGGACGTCATCACGATGCGGCCATCTTTAGTATCAAGCCAAAAGAGGAGTGCACCATTGATGTGGGGATTGCATACAATGCCATGAAAGAAACCGACTTTAAAGAGAATTATACTGTAAATAATTATAAAACATTTCAGTATGCCCACTGGCACCGCAACTTTAATGATTTTGGAATCAGTATACTGGTATTAAACAATGGACTTCCCTGGGTGGACGCCAACGATACAACCGATTCGGGAACTGCGAACGAAAAAGTAGCTTACAGCCAGACATTGGGTACAAAGGATTACCTACAAAAAGGAAAAGCTTAGTATTAATGGTGCTTTTTATTACCAAATGGGTAAAATATCGGCAGATACCACAGGCATAAAATGATGGAATCAACCAGGGATGTATCAGCTATGTATTTTGCTGCAGATGCTGCTTTCGCCATATCCGAAAAGTTTTCTGTTGGTGCAGGTTTTGAGTACCTATCCGGTAATAGCATGAAAGACCCTGATAAAAAAGACCAGGCGTTTAAACCTCTTTATGGAACAAACCATAAGTTTAATGGATGGATGGATTATTTTTATGTTGGAAGTTTTATGAATTCTGTTGGTTTGATAGATATTTATGTACCCCTCTCATTTAAAAAGGATAAATTTTCGGCTGCTTTAATTCCCCATTATTTTATGGCGGCTAACGATATTTATCTTATTGATATGGCGGGCATTGGAAAAGATTATAATGCAAGTTTGGGAACTGAAATAGATTTGGAACTTGGGTATAAAGTAGCCAAAAATGCGACCGTTAAAGTGGGCTATTCACAAATGTTTGCCACCGAGTCAATGCAGGTGCTTAAAGGTGGAAATTATGAAAATACCAACAATTGGGCATGGGTAATGATTGATTTCAAACCCACATTTTTTAAATCCGGGAAAGATAATTAGTCATGAACGGGTATTTTAAAAAACTCATCCCGCCGGCAAATTGGAAAGACCCGTTAACCATACTGAATGGTATTTTGGTGGGGTTGGCATTTTATATCCTATACATTTCAAATGCTGTGTCATACTTATCTGATGAATCGGAAACGTGCATAAACTGTCATGTAATGAACCCACAATATGCCACCTGGAACCACAGCGCTCACCGCGAGGTAGCCAAATGCAACGATTGTCATGTGCCGCATAATAATGTTTTTAATAAGTATTATTTCAAGGCTAAGGATGGCCTTAGGCATGCAACGGTGTTCACGATGCGGGGCGAACCACAAGTTATTTTTATTAAGGAAGAAGGGAAAAAAGTGGTTCAGGAAAATTGCATTCGTTGCCATGAAAGGCTGGTGACCGATAATGCTGTCGTGGCACGATTTGATCAATCACGGCATTTTCGTATGGATCGTTCGTGTGTTGAATGTCATCGCGAAACACCACATGGCCGGGTAAACAGCCTGGTATCTGTACCAAACGCCATCATCCCAAAACTGAAAAGTCCGGTTCCGGAATGGATGGATAAATTAATGGATAATAAAAATTAAAACATATTTTAACATGGAAAAGACAAAAAACAAAACGAGGTACACAATTTATTGGATACTTTTTATTGCAACCATCATTGTGGTTTTTTTATTGGGGCTGCTTTCGTCGTCAATTATGGAACGTCGTTCCGAAACGGCCTATGTATTTAAGCCCGAAGTGAAAATAAATGACTGGGAGCCTCGCAATGAAGTGTGGGGCAAAAACTATCCCAAAGAATATCAGTCGTATATGAAAAATTCGGAAGGTGATTTTAAAAGTAAATACAACGGCAACGCCATGATTGACATGCTTGAAGTTGATCCTCGGCTAGTAGTTCTTTGGGCTGGATATGGATTTGCCAAAGACTACAACCAGGGAAGAGGCCATACACATGCCATCACCGATTTGCAAAATACCTTGCGTACAGGTGGACCCACAGGCCCGACGGATGGCCCTATGCCAACAACTTGTTGGGCATGTAAATCTCCGGATGTTCCCCGTATGATGAATGAAAAAGGGATTGCTGAGTTTTATACGGGCAAATGGTCGAGGTTAGGACCTGAAATCGTAAATCCGATTGGGTGTGCCGATTGCCATGAGCCCAATACCATGAACCTGCAGATTTCAAGACCGGCCTTAATTGAAGCATTTGAGCGTATGGGAAAAGACATTACCAAAGCTTCGCACCAGGAAATGCGCTCGCTTGTATGTGCCCAGTGCCATGTCGAATATTATTTCAGTAAAAATGTCGTTGAAGGTGCTGCCTATCTTACCTTCCCATGGGATAAAGGATTTTCGGCCGAAGCCATGGAAGCCTATTACGATGAATTGGAATTTGCCGACTGGACACATGCCATGAGTAAAGCCCCTATGCTGAAAGCACAACATCCCGGTTACGAAGTGTATATGACAGGGATCCATGCCGAGCGGGGTGTTTCCTGTGCTGATTGTCATATGCCTTATATGGCAGAAGGAGGACAAAAATTTACCGATCATCATATACAGAGCCCGTTGAACAATGTGGCCAATTCCTGTCAGGTTTGTCACCGCCAGGAAACAGCCACGTTATTGAAAAATGTTTATGACCGCCAGGATAAGATTATTGAAAACCGCGATAAACTTGAAGAATTAATTGTACATGCTCATGTGGAGGCAAAAAAAGCCTGGGACCTTGGAGCTACAGAAGTGCAAATGAAAGACATTCTAACGGATATTCGTCATGCTCAATGGCGCTGGGATTATGCGGCTGCCAGTCATGGTGGATCGTTCCATTCGCCGGTTGAAATAGGTCGTGTGATTGGAACCGGCATTGCCGTTGCCCAGGAGGGAAGGATTAAACTGGCCCGCTTGTTTGCTGAACTCGGCTTTTTTGGAGAAGTTCCTTATCCTGATATAACAACTAAAGCAAAAGCACAGGAGTTTATTGGACTGCCAATGGATAAGCTAAAGCAAGAAAAAGAAACCTTCAAACAAAACCTCTTGCCCAAATGGATGGAAGAAGCAAAGAAAAGGGAAGCAGGCTATGGGGTATCGTATAATTAATTTTAGATTGAAGATTTAAAATTTTAGACTAAAGTCTAAGAATAAAGGGTTGCCAACCATTCAACGGTTGGCAACCCTTTTTATGACCGTCATTGCGAACCCAGTGCGTGAGCCAGCGGGGAAGCGTGAAGCAATCTCAACATTGTAAAGGCTGCCCTTGTTAGAAAGAGATTGCCCGCCTGACCATGTCGGGCAGGCTTCGCTCTAGCACACAATCAACCCTTTGGCTCGAAATGAACGATTACTTAATGGTTGTGGATTAACCTTGTAGAGGGATCATGCGCTTAACAGGAATTATATTTAACTCTCCAAAACCAATCCCAATATATTTTTTTGTTAAATACTTGTTAAAAAAGGCTTAAATAAGGCAAACCAGCCACCAGGTAAAAACAATTAATGGCCTTTGTTGTTTTTGATTTAACAGCCTCAAATCATCGAAATAAATAGTATCATCATCAGCATAGCTTATAGTTATAATCATTAGCCCGAAATAGATTTCGATGATTGAATTTATTATTAAAATGAGAAAAGTTACCAATAACAAAAACCCATTATCCCAATCCCGGATTTTTTGTCAGCCTTTTATTCTTTTGTATTGCATTAATTATCAAAAGGTAAATTACAATTAATATGAACTAAATTAACTACACATGAAAAAACAAATCTTTACTTTGCTGATCTCGCTGCTAAGCCTCGGCACTTTTGCCCAGGTAAGCATCAACACCGATGGTGCCGATCCCGATGCCAGCGCCATCCTTGATGTTAAATCCACCGAACAGGGGTTGCTGATCCCGCGCATGACAACGGCCCAGCGAACGGCCATCACTTCACCCGCCACAGGTTTGCTGGTTTTCGATACCGATAGCGAATCGTTTTGGTTTAAGGAAACTGCAGGATGGATAGAACTGAGAGACGGGAATATTCATTCGCTGGCCGATGCCGACAACGACACCAAAATTCAGGTAGAAAAAACACCCGATGACGACATCATCCGTTTTGATATGGGAGGTACCGAGTTTTTCCGCATGGCAAACGGCAGGCTCGAAGTTGCCAATACCGGATACAGCATTTTTATTGGGGAGGATGCTGGGGCTAATGACGACTTTGACTTTTAACAATAACATTGCCATCGGACGTTCGGCACTCCATGCCAACACAACAGGAATCAGAAATTCCGCATTCGGTTACCAATGTCTTTATTCAAACACAACGGGGGGTTCCAACATAGCCAGTGGATATCAGTCGCTGTATTCAAACATAACAGGAGATTACAATATAGCCACAGGTTATCTGTCATTATACCAGTAATACAGATGGAAATCATAATATTGCCTCAGGATACGCTTCACTTAGAGCAAACACAACAGGAAACTACAATATAGCCACAGGTTATTGGTCGCTTAATTCCAACACCACGGGAGATCACAATATTGCCACTGGATACTGGTCATTGCGTGCAAATACAGAGGGACATGATAATATAGCAACAGGTTACCAATCGCTGAATTCAAATACAACTGGGAGTAACAATATTGCCATAGGTTACCAGTCTCTGTATTCCAGCACAATCGGGAATAACAGTATAGCCATGGTTACCAATCGTTGTATTCTAATACATCAGGAACTAACAACACAGCTACCGGCTACTTATCCCTTTCCTCCAATACATCGGGAGATGCCAATACAGCATTTGGAAACCAGTCTCTTAGGTTAAATACAGCTGGTTATCGGAATACCGGGTATGGCAACGGATCCCTGTATACGAATACGACCGGGGACGACAACACGGCCATTGGATTCAATGCGGATGTCAGCACCGGCAATCTTAATAATGCCACAGCCATCGGTGCATGGTCTGTTGTATCGCAGAGCAACAGCCTCATACTGGAAACAATGCCGATGTGGGCATCGGAACTTCAGCCGCAGGAAAAACTAGATGTGGAAGGGTACATACGGCACAGCGGTTTACTGGAAAGGAACGGCATCACGGGAGGTTCAGGAACAAACTATTATAACCTTCTCTGGACCGGAACTTCAGCGCAGCTTTGGATTGATAACGTCAATGTGGGCACTATACAACTGACTTCCGACCGCAGGTTGAAGGATGAAATTACCCCCATGACAGGAAGTGCACTTGATCGGATTAAAAAATTGCAACCGGTGACCTTCCGGTATACAAACCTTGGCGGATCAGTTTTTACTGGCGACGACCGTTTGTATGAAGGGTTCATTGCAGACGAACTGCAACAGGTAATTCCCAGCGCTGTGAACGGTGAAAAGGATGCCCTGACAGCCGAAGGCGATATCCAGCCCCAAACCCTGAATTATGCTCCCATCCTCTCGGTGCTAACCAAAGCTATACAAGAGCAGCAGACCCTCATTGAAACCCTGAAATTGGAAAATGAAGAATTAAACGTAAAGGTTAATCGAATTGATTCCGTGCAGGCCGAACTTGATACGATCAAAGCTCAACTCAATATACAATCAACAAATACATTACAAGCTAATTCTAAAAAATAAAAAAACACTCATGAAAACAATTACACTATTCTTTCTCATTGTTGCACTCTCTTTGGGCCTGACTGCCCAGGTAAGCATCAACACCGACGGCGCCGACCCCGATGCCAGCGCCATCCTCGATGTTAAATCCACTGAACAGGGATTGCTGATCCCGCGCATGACAACGGCCCAGCGAACCGCCATTGGTTCACCCGCCACAGGTTTGCTGGTTTTCGATACCGATAGCGAATCGTTTTGGTTTAAGGAAACTGCAGGATGGATAGAACTGAGAGACGGGAATATTCATTCGCTGGCCGATGCCGACTCCAACACCAAAATTCAGGTAGAAAAAACACCCAATGACGACATCATCCGTTTTGATATGGGCGGCACCGAGTTTTTCCGCATGACCAACGGCAGGCTGGAAGTTGCCAACACCGGAAACAGCATTTTTATTGGGGAAGGTGCCGGAATTAATGATGATTTGTCTGTTAACCAAAATATAGCTATTGGATATCATGCGTTAACGTCTAACACCTCCGGAAGCAACAATACAGCGATTGGGTCTAATTCTCTCAATTCCAACCTTAATGGTAATTTTAACATCGCTATAGGAAGTTCTTCACTTAATTCAAACACAACAGGTTATTACAATACGGCGACTGGTAGTAGCTCACTTAAAGAAAACACAGTAGGATTCAGCAACTCAGCATTCGGAACGAGTGCATTGTATAATAACACTACCGGGGTGCGGAACACGGCCATAGGTAAATGGGCATTGAATACCAATACAACCGGAGATGATAATGTAGCCCTTGGTGCTGAAGCGCTCTATTCTGCTACCATAGCAAATTACAACACAGCTATCGGGGCGTTCTCTCTATATTCTACTTCTGAAGGAGAATACAATACCGCAGTGGGATATAAATCCCTATACTTCAATACAACAGGCAGTAACAATATTGCAATTGGCTTGCGCCCACTCTACAGTAACACGACCGGACAATCAAATATTGCTGTTGGTGAAGGAGCGCTGTACTTAAACACGAACGGTAGTGGAAACATTGCCACGGGTAATTCTGCTTTATATTACAACACTACAGGTGATTATAATACTTCCATAGGTTATTGGGCTCTTCGGTTTAATACAATTGGATCGAATAATACGGCAACAGGAATATCCTCACTTGAATCAAATACAACCGGAACTGTCAATACGGCTAACGGAGCAGCTTCTCTTAAAAACAACACAACGGGATATTACAATACAGCAATTGGAGGTAGTTCACTTATTAACAACACAACAGGATATCAAAATGTCGCAACTGGTAGATCAGCGCTGACTTCAAACACAACCGGTTATAACAATACTGCTATTGGCTACGAAGCAGATGTTACAAGCGGAAATCTAACGAATGCAACAGCTATTGGTGCGCAAGCAAAGGCTAGTCAAAGTAATAGTCTTGTCCTTGGTAATAATGCTGATGTCGGCATTGGTACCAGCACTCCAAAGAATAAACTGGATATTGAGGGTAGTTTAGCTGTGGGTACATTATATTCCGGAACTTATACAGCACCGATAAATGGTGCTCTGATTCAGGGTGATGTGGGCATTGGTACCACTTATCCTAAAAACAAACTGGATGTCGAAGGTGGATTAGCTGTTGGTTCTTCATATTCAGGAACGTCAATAGCACCTTCTAATGGAGCTATAGTCCAGGGCAACGTGGGTATTGGTACAAACTTCCCTACCTCCAAATTGCATGTTAGCGGTGGCACAGGTTCCGTAAGTCTGCTGCTTGAAGCCGATACCGACAACAGCAATGAAAACGATCAACCCGAAATGATATTTTCGCAGGACGGAGGCGCTGTTATAGCCCGGATCGGGATCATGAATGGCAACAATGACCTGACCCTTTTAAATGAATATGGTGCTGCAATAAATTTCTTTACTAATAATACCCAAAAAATGGTTTTGGATGGAGGTGGATCCCTTTTTCTAACAGTATCTCCGGTGGCTGCAAAGCCTGGTGGTGGATCCTGGGCTGTATATTCCGACAAAAATCTTAAACAGAATATCAAGGATTATCATGATGGTCTTGATAAATTGATGGCCATCCACCCGGTAACCTTCCAATATAATGAAAAAAGCGGATTTAGTACCAATGAGGAATACGTGGGAGTGGTAGCTCAGGAATTGCAGGAAATAGCACCTGATATGGTAAGCACTTTTGAAAAAGACGGGGAAGAATATTTACAGGTCGATAACTCGGCGATGACCTATATGCTGATCAATGCTGTGAAAGAGCTGAAAGCGGAACTGGACGAACTGAAAGCCAGATACGAGGTTGATTAACGGACCTGTCACCGGAGAGTGACAGATTCATTTCGTTAAAGGGTTGTATCAGGTAAAATTTGTGGTTGCCAACTTTGTCAGTAGTCAGCACCCTTTTAACGCGGAAAATACCTGGATTTACAATCTGTGATTCTGTGTCTTTTCTTTGTGCACCTCTGTGAAATAGATTTTGGGCTATATATTTAGATATCATTGATTTTCATAAATTCCATTTTATAACTTCATTTGAACAATTGGTTGAAATGACGGTTTCATTTATGCTTTAAAAACAAAATGGGGAACTCCCTAATGCTTAAATCTTGCCTTACAATGAAATTTAACCATCCAAATCTAAATACTTCATTGTGGATTATTTTTTTGTCAATTATACTCTTTTCCGGATATTTCTAAAAAAGCAAAAGCACAGGAATTCATTTGGATTAGCTATGTATAAACTTATACAAGAGAAAGAATACTTCCTGAAAAACCTTGTACCTAAATGGGACGAAGAAGCGAAGAAGAGGGAGGAAGGTTACGAAATATCGTATAAATGATAGTTGATTTTAGACAAAAGTTTATAAATAAAAGGATAGCCAACCTTTCAAAGGTTAGCCATCCTTTTATTATTTAGTAATTGTCATTTCGGTGTCTGCTTTAAAGCTTGTACTTCCGTTAAAGATAAGGTGGGGGCATACAATGACAGCATAAAAACTGCAAGTAATCCGGCGGGATAGAGTGAAGCCTGTCTGCAGATCAGACTGTCAATCATTATATTGATTGGATGCAATCTGTTACCCTCAGCTTCAAGGCAGGGTAAATAAATGCAGATTGCCCGCCTGACCAGTTTAGGGAGGTTTCGTACATGCACTCAACCAGGGCAGGCCATGTTTTTTCTTGAGTCTGTATACATTTCAAAATTGCTTAGCGGGAATAATATATATCCTTCCCAAAATCAACCCCAACATATTTATTTTGTTAAAAATATGTTAATAAAAGCGTATATGGGTCATATCTGACATTTTCCAAAAACAATTACACTGATCTGTTGTTACCCCTATAAGAAAATTCAATGTTTCATCTATTCTGGATCTCAGGGTTTAATTAATGGTTGCTAATTTCATCAGCAGACATCTATAGGTGATAAATCATTAATTCAACATTTAATAATAGATGATAATATTTTACCTGATATCCTTATTCCTGATTTTTTGTACCCTTCATTATTTCACTTTCCATTTCATACCTAATCACACAACAAAACTAAATTAACTTAAAATGAAAAAACAAGTTTTTACAATACTTATTATTACAGTATTAAGCCTCGGCACTTTTGCCCAGGTAAGTATCAATACCGATGGCACCGACCCCGATGAAAGTGCTATGCTCGATATTAAAAGCACGGATAAAGGAATGCTTATTCCTCGAATGAATGAAACACAGCGTAATACCATTAGCACACCCGCCACCGGACTTTTGGTGTATCAAACAGATGGTTCTGATGGATTTTATTTTTATAACGGTATGGCTTGGGTCTCATTGAATAGCGGAGTGGAAATGGATCCGAAAGTAGGAAACCTGACTGACAATAAAGTGCCAAACTGGAATGGTACTTCTTTGGAAGATGGATTGATAGGTGATGATGGAACTTCGGTAACTATCAGTTCAGACGTAAATGTAAATGACTTAACATTTGGCAGAGGGGGTGGCAATAAAATCACGAATGTAGCCAGTGGTTATCAAACGTTATTCTCCACTTATCGGGGACTTACAATGTAGCCAATGGTTCTGCATCGTTGTACGCCAACACAGCAGGAAACTATAATGTTGCTCTTGGTGCATTCGCCGGAAAGTTTAATTTGACCGGACATAGGATGTATTTCTCGGGTATACCGCTGGTTATTTTGAGACAGGGTCTAATAAGCTTTACATCACGAACAATAATTTTAATCCACCTTTAATTTATGGTGATTTTGCTGCCGATTCATTAGTTATAAACGGAGATTTAAACATTAGTGGAACGTTAAGAGTCCAAAGTCTTGAGCTCGACAACACAAAAGACAGTATTCTGGTTGCTGGTGTGATGGAACAATGGCCTATCGGATGCTGCCTCATTAATTCTATCAGGTGTAGATGCTGATACCACAAATGAAATACAACAAATAGCTACAAATGGGGATACTATTTTTATTAGTAAAGGGAACTACATTATACTACCAGGCTTAGGTATTTGCAAAGTTTAAATAATGCCCAAAATATGCTAAATGATGGGTACACGCCTTTAGAGATATACAACAGCGGCATACCACTGAGTTCGATATATGGCAAATTTTACCAGGGTGGACTGATCACTTATTTAAATACAACAACGGGGAATGGTTTAATAGCGGCGTCAATAGATCAAGCCGCTACTACCAACTGGGGATGTTCAACGGTTCTTATGGGAGCGTCTGGAACTGCGATAGGAACTGGAGCACAAAACACCATATTAATAGAGGCAGGATGTACAACAGCAGGTATAGCAACAGATGTATGTGCCAATTTAAATCTAAATGGATATTCAGATTGGTTTTTACCAAGCAAAGATGAATTATTTGAATTGTATCAAAATTTATACATATATGGCATAGGAGGTATCAGAGATAACGTCTATTGGAGTTCTTCTGAGTCGAATGCCTCGTCGGCATGGGCCTGGAGCATGAAATTTGGAGAGGGTAGTGGTCTCACCCCGAAGAACTCCGGCTTTGGCACTGAACCTATAAGTGTGCGTGCTGTAAGAGCCTTCTAACTTTTTAACAACCTTCCATCCAAAAAGTTAGTGCAGGTTGGTTTAATTATTTTTTTAATAACAAATAATAATAACATGAAAACAAAAATATTAACAACATTCGTACTCATTTTAAGCCTTGGCCTGTTTGCCCAGGACATGAACGTAAAACCCGGCACCAAAATGACGGTAAAATCAGGGACACAAATGAACTTTGGCAATGGCAGTAATATGGTATTAGAGGACAGTCCAACTACAGCACCTTCATTTCTGCAAGAAGGATTAGTTAATTTTTCAGGAGGTGGCCAGGCCCATGTGGAACAATACCTCACCAAAGATACCTGGAATATGGTTTCTTCTCCGGCCAGCGACGGAATCATTAATGCTTATGAATGGACATACCTTATTGATTATACAGAAAGCGACAACTCGTGGAGTTACCTTAACTATCCGATTACTACACTATTAAATCCGGGTGAGGGCTATTTTGTTTTTCCCTATACTGCTGATCCCAACGGCACCTATCCGGCATCTCCGGATTCATCTGTTATAAAAGGTAACCTGAATTATCAGGATATAAGCCTCACCCTTTCCAATACCGATACCAGCCCGAAATCAGGCTGGAACCTGGTGGGCAACCCCTTTCCGATAGCTTTAGAATGGAATGGCGATGCATCCTGGAACCTGAACAATGTTGGGGCTGCAATGTATATCAAAGACCCGGTTTCGGAAACTATGTGGTTTGGAACTATAACACAGGCGGAAGCAATCTAACGGCGGTTATATTGCAGCCACACAAGGTTTTTGGGTTCGGACAGCCGATACTACCGGAACGGCTGCATCTATGACATTACCGGCTTCACAACGATCACATAACGCCGCATCATTTTATAAATCGGGCGAAGGCTCATTCCTACCACCACAACAATTATTGGTAAGCGTTGAACAAGAGAGCAAAGCCGATAAAACCATCATCGGGTTTATAGATGATGCTACCGATGGATATGATGGAAACTACGATGCCACCCACCTCGAAGGGGATGAAGAAGCCCATTCATTGTATTCAATGATTGGAGGGACAAAATATGCCCTGAACCATTTACCTTCCATTGAAGAACACACCATCGTTCCGCTTGGTTTTGAAGCATCAACAGCAGGAGAATTTACCCTGACCAGCGAGTGGATGGAAAGTTTTAGCGACGACATCCCCATTTATCTTGAAGATATCAAGGATAGTTATTTTCAGGACTTACGATTTAATCCTACCTATGTTTTTACTTCCGAACCTGGCGACGCCCTTCATCGTTTCAATATTCATTTTGCCAATCCGCTGGATGTGGAAGATAATGAACTGGCAAAAAAAATTCATATTTATGCGTATCAAAAAACCATTCATGTGAATCTTCCGGAATCGGTGCAGGGTGATATCTATGTTTACAACCTGCTCGGTGAAGAAGTAACCCAGCGTCAGAACGGAACGGGCATGGTAGAGATACCGGTAAATGCCAGCAATTCATATTTTATTGTCAAAGTAATTTCTGATGGTGGAATAGCCTCGGAGAAGGTGTTGATTAAGTAAAATTCAGGGTTGCCAACCTTTCAAAGGTTGGCAACCCTGAATTTTATACATCGTTCACTCCATGATCAATCTGAAGATTTAAAAACAACTAACATAAACTTAATTACTGAAAATGAAAAAACAAATTTTTACTTTACTGATTACACTATTTAGTCTGGGCGCATTTGCCCAGGTAAGTATAAATACTGATGGTAGCGACCCGGACGCCTCAGCTATGATTGATGTAAAATCAACAAGCACCGGGATGTTAATTCCCCGAATGACGGCAGCTGAAAGAGATTTAATTGCCTCTCCAGCTACCGGACTTTTGGTTTTTGTAACCGATGATGCCAATTTTTATTTCTACAATGGTTCTGCATGGAATACTGTCGGCGGAGATGACGGAGACTGGACAACATCAGGAAGTGATATTCATTCTTCAAATTCCGGGAATGTTGGTATCGGAACCTCAACACCGGGAACAAAATTGGATGTAAACGGAGAGGTAACCATTCAAGGAGGCAATCCTGATAAATTTCAGGTGCTGACATCAACTGACAATCTGGGAACAGCAGCATGGGAACCTATGCGGTCCTTAAAATTTCCGGATGGTTGTTTCCCGATAACACCAGTGACTCACGGTTTTAATCTCGGAAATTATACCGTACCAGTCGGTTATAATCTATACATAACAAATTATTATTCATCTGCCAATAATCAATTATTATTAAATTCAATGCCCATTGTTTTTAGTAATAGCAACTATCTTGCTTATATGGTTTCTTATTGCCCGGTAGTTGTCGGACCTGGAGATGTTCTCTCATCAAATTCAGGGTTAAACCCAAATGTAGCATTTAACGGGTTTCTGGTAAAAGCGACAGTTAGCCCATTTACCTCCACATCTGATATTACAGTTAATCCGGGTCAGGTATTTGTCGTAACGGCACTTAGTGGCTGGCCTATACAAGCCAGGTATTTAAGGGTAGACAATATTCCTCTGTATTATGGTTATGGAAGTTATATGTACAATACCAATTCTAAATATGATGGATTGAGGGAACCGATATTGGTTGGACCTGGATCTACAGTAAGTTATACCGGTGGAACAATAAATGGGTATTTTATGAATCAATAAGATATAGGGGTTGCCAACCTTTAACAGCTTGCTAACACTGGATCTACATCTCTATATCCCCTCCACCATCCGAATCCTCACCGTTTCGTTCGCCGTTTTTTTGATTTTTGTAATTGTTGATAATGTAACTTAAATTTAGGCTAACAATAGGGGCTTCACGGCGGTAGTTATCATAGGATGAAAATCCCGATCCGGAGGTTGTCATTTCTCTTTTTGCTGTTGCAAACATATCCTGAGCCGATAAGGTTGCGGAGAATTTTTTATTAAAGAAATCTTTGCGCAAAGCCGCATTAGCCATATAATATCCTTCGCGTTCACCCTGTGCAGTTACCGTCGGCCCATGATAAAAACCGGTAAATTGAAACCTGAAATTTTGTTTAAATTTAACTGTTGCGTTCAGCCTGCTATCCCAGTTAAGCGATTGGGCAGACACATCTTCTTCTTCAATACTTCCTTCAAGGCGGTAATCGAATACATTGATGCTGGCGTTCAAAAGTAGCCATTTTGTAATGTCGGCATTGAGCATTAATTCTATTCCCAGCGAATAATCTTTGTTCAGGTTTTGATAGGTATGAAGCATGATCCCATCATCCAGCAGCGTGCGAATGCGTGTAATTTTATTTTTATTAATTCGGTAATATGTTTCAAACGAAACAAAGGATTTGTCCATTCGTTTTTGATAGGCCAGTTCATATGAATCAATATATTCAGGTTCGAGGGTAGGATTGCCCTGACGTATATTATATTCGTCGATATAATTGACAAAAGGATCAAGCTCACGGCCGCCCGGCCTTTCGATTCGGCGGCTATAGCTGGCCAGTACCTGATGATTACCTTCAAACTTACGCGACAGGTGAATGGACGGAAAATAATCCATGCGGTTGATTACGTATCCATCTTCGGACTTTACATTTTTAATTTCCCGGTCAGTATATTCGCCACGAAATCCGGCCTGGTATCCCCAGCTTCCGGATGTATTTGAAAAAGTGGTATACAATGCATGGATATTTCGTTTAAAATCGACTTCGCTGGTATATTCATCATTTTCTACCCAATCATTTACAGTATAATCAAAGTCTTCAAAGGTGTATTTTTCATTTTCATAGTCAAGCCTGCTTTGGTAGCCTGCTTCAAGATGGCCTTCCTTTCCTATTGGGTTTGTGTAGTCAGCTTTTAGGCGGAATTCATCGCTGTTTTCATCTTCCGTTGTTCTTATAGATTCTGGGTCGCTTTCAATGCTGTTCCAATCCTGGTTTGTGATATAATCTATTTCTCCTTCCTTGTCATCGCCGGTGCGGTTTGCATAATAAGCCATGATATCAAGCTGGTGCCCGGGTTTTTCAAATTTTGCAATATAGTCCAGGTTAAAATTGTAGTATTGTCCATCCCTGTTCGATTCACTTTGCGATAAAGTGTAATCAGTTGATGTTACAGGATTTGACCATAAGGTGCTTTTGCTTTCAAAATCCCGACCAAAACCATATCCTCCATACTGGCCTGAAAATGAAATGGTGGATTTATTTGAAATAAAATAATCTACCCCTCCCTTCAACCCAAAACCGTTTCGGTTCATTTTGCCAATTCTATCGGAATTACGATATGAAATAGTATCTGTCAGGAAAGTTTCATACTCAGTATGGCCTTCCATTCGAAATTCGCGATAGTTAATATCAAAACCTCCAAAAGCATTAAACTTTTCCTTTCTGTAATTTATCAATGCGTCAAGCTTATATTTGTTTCCGCTTCCGATGGATCCGTTAACGATACCATTAATTCCGGGTTGCTTTTGTTTTTTAAGTACTACATTAATAATACCGCCAATACCATCAGGATCATATTTAGCCGAAGGGTTGGTAATGATCTCTATTTGTTCAATGGTACTGGCCGGGATTTGTTGTAAGGCATCACTTCCTTCTAAAACACTGGGCCTTCCATCAATCAAAACGGTAAAGTTAGATGTGCCGCGCAAACTAACATTGCCTTCAATGTCAACCTGAACCGAAGGGGTGTTTTCGAGAACTGAAGCAGCAGAACCCCCCAGGGCCATAATATCCTGGCTTGGGTTGACAATCTTTTTATCAATTTTATATTCAACGTGGGCTTTGTCAGCAATTATTTCAACCCCTTCAAGGTTTGTAGAAGCTGATTCGAGATAAATAGAGCCGAGGTTTATTTCCTTTTGCTGCGGATTGATCTTTATATCAGGTATGATGGTTTTATTATATCCAATAAAATTTACGATGGCATAAAATCTTCCATACCTTATTTCAGTAAGTTTAAACGAACCATCTGCATTGGTAACAGTTCCCGTAACTAGTGAAGAATCGCGCATTGCATATAGTACAAAATTAGCATACTCCATTGGCATATCAGTTCCTTTTTCAAGCACAATGCCCGTAACTAAGCCTTCAGCCGGCATATTTGAATTACCGCGTCCCGGCCCATCAGGCCGTTGTGAAAATAAGGATGTAAAAAATCCCATCATTACAACAAACAAAACCCATTTCTTCATCCACTGATAGTTTAAAATCCTACATTAGACAGTGCAAACGGACATTTGGATTAATCAAAAATTAAAAAAAGTTTATCCAATAATTTGCTTGTTTAAATAGTTGTTGGTGGCTTATCTAATTTGCTCTGTATTAATGTTGGATTACCTGTTGAAAAAAAACTTTAGTATAATTCCAGATTATTTATCAAAAAACCGTACCTTACACAATCAAAATAACAGGCTATGAGTATACTTGCAAGCAATGAATTTTATGAAATATCCATCGCCAATGAATTGGCCATCCTAAACGTTAAAAGCCGTGTTTTCGATTTTATCACGGATGTTACCTTAACCGATAAATTATCAGCATTTATCCTTGGCATTGACCATAACCCTGATATTAAAGCGTTGATTTTTTATAATGATCCTGAAAGTTTGAATGAAGAAAATTATGACCGGTTTATTCAGGGAATATTACAGAGGAATGAAAGTAGCAACGAATGCGACCCGCCTTGTTTTTGTGAAAAGAACACCCGCTTCCGTGAAATTATCAGTCTGAACAAGATCATACGAAATATCGCTTCATTGCAAAAAATTGTAATCAGCGGAATTCAGGGAAATGTCGTAACTCCCTTCGTGGGGGCTTCGATGGTGGCCGACTTCCGGTATGCCAGCGAAGATGCGGTTTTTTCGATGATCCATAATAAATACGGACTGCATCCTTCAGGAGGCCTGCCGTTTTTTCTTACGAACTACCTGAATCATTCAAAAGCGATGGAAATTCAATTATCAGATAAAATTGACGCGGAAAAGGCTTTTGATCTGGGATTGTTAACAAAAATTTTACCGACGGATAACTTTATCCATCATTTGCTTGAGGAGGTGAAAAAATATACCGCTATTAAATATTGTACCATTCGCGATACAAAACGATTAACCAATTTTAACCGCAACGAACTCCGCGATTATTTTGAATACGAAGCCAGCTTACTAAATTTATAAATTCTCCGAAAATTGTCTTATTTGATTATACGCCTTTGTACACCATAGAATAATAATTAAAAATTCTGATACTCAAGTTTTGTGTTGGAAAATGGCCACAGATTCGCAGATTAGTTTTTGCCTGTTGGATAGCAAGCAAAAGCTAAATGGTTGGGATTAACATTATTTGAATAATCTTTGAATATGTGGCATCTGCATAAATTCATACAGGCTATAATTAACAGAGGTAAAATAGCGGGTATTCGTTTTATTTTATAAATATTTCAGACTGTTTGGTTTTATATTTATTTAGCCTACCTATAGAAACCATATCATAAGCTATTTCCTTATTTTTGTGATTTAATAAACATTAATTCCATGGTTAAAAAAGGTTTGCTGGTTTTGGTTTTTCTTTTTGCATTTTCGTTGATTTATGCTCAGGAAGAGAATCCCGATGAGAACAAAACCACGAAAAAAATGATCCGAAAAGCCCGTGACAGGTATCTTGGGCTTGGGCTTGGTTTTTCATACATGAAAGTCATTGATAATACAACATCGCCCTTATTGTATAAAGGGTTGCAGTTCCCCTACGCCAAGCTCGATTACCTGGTACATTCCGAAAACAGGATAAAAACCCTTGAAACAGAGTTTAGCTTTGGCTGGTTAAATACCCGCACCGAAACTCCCTGGTACGACCCGCAAAATACCAGTTATTTGCTTATTATACGGTACAACATATTGTATCGTTTAAGGTCGGTTTTAAAGGATAAAATTAACTGGTATCTGGGCCCTGAATTTAATATCAACGGCCAATTCAGGGTGAATTATAAATATGGAAACTCGGCTTTTACCTTTGATAATTACAATGGTGTTGGGGTAGCCACCCGATTTGAATTTCCTTTTAGTTATAGTGCCCGAAAGGTTAAAATCTGGTTCATGAATTTTAACCGCCGCGACCGGAACCTGCGACTTAGCTGGCAGCTATCGACACCTGTAGTTAGCTTTATGATTAGGCCAACATACGTTACAATAACAAATTTCATCGATCCTGATTTACAAACCAAAATTACCTCTGAGAATACAGACGGTGGTTTTTTCGTTCCCCTGAATATCCGATCACAAACGGAATTATTTTATGAATTGCACAATCAAAATATGTTCAAACTGAGTTATATCTGGAACTTTTATAATCACGATCCGGGTTATAATAAAGTACAATCGGCTTATCACGGATTTTTATTTTCTTTTATTTTTAAGTTCAACAATAAAGTGTCGCAATAATGAAAAGAATACTTTACCTGAGTTTTTTTATTTTCTTTTTTTCAGGGTGTGAAAAAATCCTGATGGAAAAGGAGCCATCCAATGATCCGGAAACCAACTTTGACTATTTATGGAATACAGCAAACGAAAAATATTCCTTTTTTGAATATAAAGGCATTGACTGGGATGCTGTTTATTTTGAATACAGGCCACAGGTTTATCCCGGAATGAGTAATATAAAACTGTTCAATGTACTGAAGAACATGCTTAACGAATTGCAGGACGGACATGTAAATTTAACAGCCCCATTTGATGTGAGCCGCTATGATTTTAAATACAATGCGCCCGAAAATTTTAACTTCCGCTTAATTAAAGACCATTACATTGGATGGGACTATCGCATAACAGGACCGCTAATAAATACTGCATTTGAAAGAAACGATAAATTAATCGGGTATATTTATTACAACAGTTTTTCAAATTTTGTACAAAATGCTGACATTGATTTTGTAGTAGGATCATTATTACACACCGATGGAATAATCCTTGATATGCGAAACAATGGCGGAGGGTCGGTTTCCAATATTTATAAAATCGGCTCGCGCTTTGCCGATCAGAAAAGGTTTATTTATTCTTCAGCATTAAAAAACGGGCCGGGCTATGATGACTTTACAGAAGCTTCGGACGTTTATATGGAACCTGCCGGGGCTTACAGGTTTACCGGAAAGGTAATCCTGCTAACCAATCGGGGATGTTACAGTGCCACATCGTTTTTTATGCTGGCCATGAAGGCATTCCCCAATGTAATACAGGTAGGTGACACAACTGGAGGTGGCCTGGGCGCCCCGGCCGGATTTGAATTACCTAATGGGTGGGGCTACCGCTTTTCAGTCTCCCGAACATTTTCACCGCAGGGCGAAAATTTTGAAAATGGGGTTCCACCCGATTTTACGGTATGGATGGATCCCGGTCACGAATATCAAGGTATTGATGATATTATGGAAAAAGCCATTGAGTTGATTGCTGCAGAGTAGAACACGATGATTTGTCGAAGCCAAATACCCCGGCGGCGAATATGTCATGTATTGTTCATAATTCTTTTAATATCTTACCCAAATCCTTATTCAGGACAATTCTAAATAAGGATATTTTTGAAAAGAATTATCCTATGGGCTTTATCAATATTGAAATAAAAGCGTACTGCACAAATCCGGCAATGGTAGAAGAAACCCTGAAACAAAAAAAGGCAGATTATAAGGGGGTTGACCACCAGATGGATACTTATTTTAATGTACCCTTTGGAAGGCTAAAACTCAGGGAAGGAAATATTGAAAACTCACTGATTTATTACCAAAGGGAAAACTCGGCAGGGCCCAAAACCTCAAACGTTTTACTATACGAATTTAATATGGATAAAAACCTGAAAGATATCCTGGTAAAATCTTTGGGTGTTTTGGCAGTTGTAAATAAAAAGCGGAAAATATATTTTATTGAAAATGTAAAATTCCACATTGATAAGGTTGATAGATTGGGCAGTTTTGTAGAAATAGAAGCCATTGATAAGAAAGGATCAATAGGAAAGGAAATGTTAAAGCAACAATGCGAATCTTGGATAAAAAGTTTGGCAGTTGAAGAAAAGGATTTAGTTGAGGATTCGTACAGTGATCTTGTATTGAAAAAAAGCGAAAAGTAATCATGAAAAATTTTTTACTAATATTATTTCTTTTAGTTTATATTGCAGCCTTCTCACAACAGGCTGAATACCTTACAGCCAAGGTAAAACCCGGCGAAGGCGCCTATGTTTTGCTGGCCCGGTACGGACTAGAGAAATCAAGTGATAATATCAATCGTTTTAAAGAAATTAACCAATTATCCGATTTAAACCTACACAAGGACAAAAACTATAAAATACCCATTTTCATTTATACTTACGATGGTAAAAGTATTCGCTCAACGATCGGCAATGCCGACTATGAAAATGCTGTCAGGATTCAAAAGTATAATGAATCGATGGTTGATACAGGAACTAAGGAAAATGATTACCGGAAGGATAATGTTTTGTGGGTTCCTGAATCATTGCCTGCATCAGTGAATCAGATGGAAGAAGTTGCTTCGAAAACTGAAACAGGAATAAAAGGTATTTTTCCAATTTTCGGTAAGGATTATGAAGAGGTAAAATTGAAGGATTCTGAATTGAAAGGTCAGGTTTATTATGTTGTAGCCGGTCATGGTGGCCCTGACCCCGGAGCTTTGATTACCTATAACGGCCATAGCCTGAGTGAGGATGAATATGCCTATGATATTTCGCTTAGGCTTGCCCGTAACTTACTTGAACATGATGCTACGGTGTATATCATTACCCGAGACCCCAATGATGGCATTCGTTCTGAATCGTACCTGAAACTTGATAAAGATGAAGTTTGCTACCCCAATAAAAAAATCCCGTTAAATCAAATAAAACGACTCGATCAACGGGTAAATGCTATCAATGAATTATATAATGAACATAAAAAAGCGGGTGCCAAAAAACAAAGGGCAATTATTATTCATGTCGATTCGCGTGGAAAGGGCGAGCGAATAGATATGTTTTTTTATTACAATCCTAAAAGCAGTACCGGACAAAAACTGGCCACCAGGCTACGCGACACCATTGATAAAAAGTACGCTATGCATCAAAAGGGGAGGGGGTATACGGGAACCGTTAAAGCACGTAACCTGCACATGCTTCGTGAAACCTATCCGGTGGCAGTCTATGCCGAATTGGGGAATATTAGAAATGAAAAGGACTTGAAACGTTTTATAATTGAAGATAACCGCCAGGCTGTGGCCAACTGGTTATGCGAAGGCTTACTTGCTGAATAATTACAAGTAAATCAATCGAAATTACTTTACTTTTCTTTTTTCTTTTTTTGTATATAATCCAATACCATTTTATCAAATCCAGCGATAATTCTATGAAGAATATTTTTCTCAACTGAAAACTGTTGATCATTAATTTGCCTCACCGGGACAATTCGCCTTGCCGTTCCGGTTAAAAAACAAGATTCATATTGGGGTAAGTCTTTTTTGTGGAGGGCCTTAAATTCTACGTTAATTTTATTTTGTTCACAAACCTTCAATACTTTTTTTCGGGTAATGCCCGGCAACACTATATCTGAGGGTGTGGTATAAACAATGTCATTGCGTATAAAAAAAACGTTTGAACGGCTTGCTTCGGTTATAAATCCTGATTCATTAACTAATATTGCTTCGTACACCTGCGTATCTTCTATTAGTTTTACCGATTTATTTCGTAAACTTTCATTCCAGACTTTTGCCGTTGGATTTTTTCGTTCCTCTTCCAGAAAAATTGTTTTTACTCCAGAAATATATTCATGCGGTTTTGGGAGATGGGGACGCATTAAATAAGCGAAGAAAAACGAATTTCGGTCAGTCCCAAAAATTAGCTTCACCGGGCCACTTTCATGCTTATTTATTTTAATCAAGCGGTATATTGTGGATGCGATTTCTTCATCGGAATAAGATTTCACTTTACTTATTGTTGCAAAAGAATTTTCAAGCCTATGGAGATAATCCTCGAGAAAAAGTGGCACGCCCTCTTCAATCCTGACCACCTCATAAATTGATGGATGTTTTTTTAATAGATCATCAACTTTATCGTATTGATCAATTGGTAATTCGTTTCCATTGAATATAAATGTATGTCCAGTAAGCTCACTCATTTATTTTACGATTGAATCCAGGGCATCCTGAATAGTTTTGTATTTAAATTTATACCCTGCCTCTTCAAGGTTTTTCGGAAATATATATTGGCTTGTCAGTAATAATTCCTCAGCAAATGAGCCTAAAAGTAATTTTAAAAGCCAGGCGGGAACATGAAACCAGGAAGGACGTTGAAGGGATTTTCCGAGGGATTTACAAAATGTCTTCATCGTTACCGGTTCAGGAGAGCAAAGATTAAATTTTCCTTTTGCCATTTTATTTTCGATTAAAAATTTTAGTGCAGCAATCTCATCATCAATATGTATCCATGGCATCCATTGTTTTCCATTTCCCAAATGGCCCCCTATAAAAAACAGGAAAGGGAGTTTTAACCTGGATAACAAGCCCCCTTTTTCGCCAAGAACTAATCCAGTTCTAATAAAAACAATCCTGGTTTTGGTTTTATCTGCTATATTCAGAGAGTTTTCCCAAACTTCAGTAACATCGGCTAAAAACCCGGATCCTTTAGGCGATGACTCATCAATTTTTTTGTCTCCCTGCGATCCGTAGAATCCTGTGGCCGAACCTTGCAAAAATACGAGTGGTTTTTGATTCGCTTTATTTACCAAATTTGAAATTTCTTTTGTAATGAAAGTCCGGCTTTGAATGATTTTCTGCCGACGTGCTTTTGTCCATAATCCGCCGGCAATATTTTCGCCGGTGAGGTTGATAATAGCATATTCCCCGGAAAGAAGTTTAACTAATTCTGAAGATGGATCAATGTCGTATTTTACAAAATGAACTCCGGGAAATGCTCCAGGGGGAATTCTTTCGGGTGATCGGCTAATAACAAACAAATCATATTTCTGCATCAAGGGAGAGGCGATCAATGCCTTTCCGATAAACCCTGTTCCTCCAAATATGATTAGTTTCATGATTTTGTATTTTTTAGAGATAAACAATCTTTCCAAACGTGATTCATTAAAAAAAGCAAGCCTCAGGTAAGCTTGCTTTTTATTAAGGATTTAAGTTTTGTTATTGATTCAACATTACCGGCATAACCAGCATCAGAATGTCTTCATCTTTGTTTTCCGGGTCAACCGGAAGCAGGATACCGGCACGGTTAGGTGCTGACATTTCTAACTTTAATTCGCTTGAATCAATATTGTTTAGCATATCGAGTAAAAATTTGGAGTTAAATCCAATCTCGATATCTTCCCCCTCATAATTACATGTCAGCCTCTCTTTGGCCTCATTGGCAAAGTCGATGTCTTCGGCGGACAATGTTAATTCTTTACCACTTATTTTTAATCTTATTTGGTTGGTTGATTGATTGGCAAACAAAGAAACTCGTTTAATGGAATTGATAAACGGCGACCTGTCAATCATCAACACATTTGGGTTATCTTTAGGTATCACTGCATCATAGTTGGGGTATTTTCCGTCAATGAGGCGACAAATCAAATTTATATGGTCATAAGCAAAAAAGGCATTTGTCTGGTCGTATTCGATAACAACTTCGGTATCATCAGGGAGAACATTTTTTAGTTGGTTCAATGGCTTTTTGGGAAGGATAAAGGCGGCAACCGATTCAGCGGTGGCATCTTTGCGTTTGTAACGCACCAATTTGTGGGCATCCGTTGCTACAAATGTTAAATCATCTGGTGATAATTCGCAGTAAACCCCCGACATAACCGGCCTTAATTCATCGTTACCGGTGGCAAACAGTGTTTTATTAAAAGCACTTCTCAGCACTTCGGAGTTTAATTTAACAGTTGTAGCTTCTTCGATGGTTGGGGTTACGGGAAACTCATTACTTTCCTGTCCGGTAAGTTTAAATTTGCCTTCGCCTGCCGATATCTCAATACCCAGATTTTCTTTGTTTATAGTAAAAGTTAACGGAACATTTGCAAATGTTTTGAGTGTATCCAACAGGATTTTTGCAGGTACGGCAACCACCCCCGGGTCCTCGGCCATATCCAAAGCCACTTTTACTGACATTGTTGTTTCAAGATCGGAAGCCGTTATTTTTAACGTTTTGTCTTCTAACTCAAATAGAAAATTATCAAGAATTGGAAGGGTGTTGCTCGGATTAATTACTCCGCTGATTAACTGCAGGTTTTTTAATAATACCGTACTTGATACTATAAACTTCATATTTATTATTTTAGGGTTTTAACCTCATTTAGTAAGCATGTAAAAATATTAATTTTTTTAATTGGTTAAAGGAATGAAGTATTGTTTTCTCAAAAAGTTTCAAACACAAGGTATAATGTTGATGGTGAATTGTACCCTTGGCTATCTTTGCTTTGATAGAAAGTGTTTTAATGATAGCTTAATCGCTTTACAAAATTCTGATTTCAACTATTTTCATACTAAAAAGATCAAATAAAAATTGGCGGTTGAATTTTTGAGTTTGATCCATCTCAATTTCCATTGTTTTCGCCGGCAAAATTCCTGAATATTCATCGACATATAAAATCAACCAAATCTGATTAAAAACTTTCTTTTGGTAAAGTTCTAATTTCTCGATTTTTTTTGACAAAGAGGTTTTAATTCTTTCAGGCAGCGCCATCTGTTCATCAACCAGTCGGCTCAGTTCAATGCCAAGCGTATTATGCCTGCCAACCTTAAGTGTAAAATCCGGTGATTCGGATGCCACGAGTTTTCCTTTTGGGAAATCTTCAAATTTTTTCCGGAATAAGGACATCACCAGCTTTTCTTCTTCTTTCTGATTCATGATAATTTACTTATTGCCTTTTCAAGTCGTTGCATTGCTTCAACAACATATGCCCTCGGACAGGCCACATTGATGCGCTGAAAACCATCGCCACCGGGACCAAAGACCGGGCCGTCATTTAACCCAAGTTTTGCTTTTTGTAGAACAAAAGATTTTAATTCCTCATTTGACATGCCCAGTTTTCTGAAGTCCAGCCACACCAAATAGGTTGCCTCCGGCCTTATCATTTCAATTTGCGGAATATTACCCCTGATATACTTTTCCATATAATCAAGGTTTCCTTTTACATAATCAAGCATTTGGCTGAGCCATTCTTCACCATGTGTATAGGCAGCTTCGGAGGCCACCATCCCAAACAAATTTCCCATCCCTACATGTACCCGATCGAGCATAATTTGAAAGGTGTTCCTTAATTCTGTGTTTGAAATGATGACTGAAGAGGAAGCCATTCCCGCCAGGTTAAAGGTTTTACTGGGCGCCATCATGGAAACCGTCACACGAGCAATTTCCTCTGAAATATTTGCAGCTACCGTATGTTTAAATGGAGGAATTACCAAATCGCTGTGGATTTCGTCAGAAATCAAAATCAAGTTCTTTTCAATGCAAATTTTCCCTAACCTGGCAAGCTCTTTTTTTGTCCATGCGCTTCCGCCGGGGTTAGTGCGGATTGGATATAATGATCATCCGGGTCCGGTTGTCAATCTTTTTTTCAAGGTCATCGAAATCCATATAATATCGTCCGTTTTCCAGCTTCAAACGGTTATAAACCAATTGCCGTCCATTATCAGTAACAGCGCTAAAAAACGGGAAATAAACCGGGGTTGAACAATGACTTTATCCCTGGTTTGGTATAAGCCATCACAGCCATATTAACAGCAGGCACAATACCGGGACTAAAAATGATCCAGTCTTTTTTGATTTTCCAGTTGTGTTTATTATCAATCCATTTGATCATAGAAGTATAATAACTGTCAGGACGAACAGTATAGCCATATACTTCATGTGCTGCCCTTTTTTTTACCGCTTCAACAATAAAATCAGGGGTTTTAAAGTCCATGTCGGCCACCCACATGGGAAGGATGTCTTTGGCTTCAAAATATTGTTCAGCAAAATCCCACTTTACACAGGATGTGTTTTTGCGATCTATAATTTCATCAAAATTGTATTTCACTTTTTCACTAACATTTAATAATTGAGAAGGTTGCAAAATTAACTAATATGGAAAGCAGGAAATTTTTTCGAAGATTATTTTCTTATTTTTGTATGAAACAACCTTAATGATAAAGGCCATTATCATATCCGGCGATCGCAGCTCCATAGAACAGGTTTCTACCTTAATTTCAGCCAGTTGTCCTGATATTGGTATTGATGCAACTGCCAGCGAACTGAATAAAAGCGTCTCTATTATTAATTCTTACCAGCCGGATTTATTGATCCTTGATACTTTTTTAACAGATGGCAGTGGGTTTGATCTTTTGAACCATTTCGAAAATCCTGACTTTAAAACTATTTTTATATCTGAATATCCTGAATATGCGATCAAAGCCATTGAATACAGTGCAAGTGGATATCTGTTAAAACCCATCAATGAAAAGAAATTTACAGCTTCTGTAAACAAAGTAAAAAACATGATTGAGAAGGAAGAAAAGCTTCAGTTAAGATTGCTGGATCATACCATGCACGAAATAAAATCGGAGGAAAATATCATTTTGCGAACCAACGAACAAATTCATTCTGTTAAACCCTCAGATATAATCCGACTTGAGGCAGATGGGAATTATTCAACATTTTACATGAATGATGGACGGAAAGTAATTGTATCAAAACCCACAAGCGATTTCGAGGAGATATTGGTTGAAAACGGTTTTTTCAGAATACACAAGTCTCACCTGATTAATATGCGAAAGTTAAGCTACTTTGAAAAGGCTGAGGGAGGTTCTGTGGTCATGATGGATGGATCAAGTGTACCGGTTGCTTCCCGTAAAAGGGATGCCGTAATCGAATTGCTGGAAAAATTAAGTTAAAAATGAAAATGATCGCATGGACGTTCAGCCATTTTTTACAGTCGTTAAGGTATTATTCCTGAACGTTCAGGAATATTAATCCTTATTACACATTAGATGATGTAGTTTTATGTGAAAATAAACTCATGACAGCTCAACATACACATCTTGAGAAAAAACGGGCCACCATCGTGTGTGCCGATATCGGGATTTTTAGCCCCCGGGATGATGAATCCATTGATCAATCGGCTGGATTGATGAATACGTGTAATGACATCATCGAATCCGTTGCTGGCTATTACGGTGGAAAAGTCATTCAATTTACCGGAAAAAGTACCATTCTCGCTTTTGAAGAAAAAAATGCTTCGGTCGGGAATAGGAACAATCCATTGCTTGCTGCCATTGAGATCAGGGAAAAAATCGCTGAACTTTCAAAGAAGGTTTCATTGGATGTACCTCTGGAACTTCTGGCAGGTATTCACATGGGGCCTGTGCTATTAGGTCATATAGGCACTGCCACGAATAAACAATCAACCGTTATTGGGGAAACCGTTGATATAACAGCCAGGATCAGGGATATGGCCAACAAGGGTCAAATTCTCACAAGTAAGGAAACGTATGAGCAAAATAAAAGCAAGTTTGATTTTCAGACTTTGGAACCTGTTTATGTGAAAGGAAAATCAGAACCAATTCCTATTTATAAAGTCTTAAATCAAAAGAAAAAGGAATTTGCCCCCAAAGATCAATCCGATCGTTCGATATATTCAGAAATGATTGGTCGGAAAGATGAGAAGGAAATATTAATCGCTGAATTAATTTCCTTAACACAAGGAGAGGGTGGAATCATTAACATTATTGGAGCTCCGGGTACAGGAAAATCAAGACTTATCGAGGAAATAAAAAAGGAAAGGATCGTAGATCAACTATTGTGGTTTGAGGGACGCGGACTTTCTCATGGGCACACCCTGAGTTATCATCCATTGGCGGGGATCATTAAATCCTGGGCAGGCATTGTTGAGGAAGACAGCCCATTGATTGCCGAAAGCAAACTTAAAAATGAAATCAAAAAAATATCTCCTGAAGCTGTAGAAAGTATCTTTCCATTCATAGCCCGTTTTATGGGATTAAACCTTAGCGGAGATGCTGGTAAACACTTCGCTGAGATCGAACCGGGGGCTTTGGATAAAATGATGTTGAAAGCCCTCAGGGAATTATTGATCAAAGCTGCTACCCGGAGGCAATTCATTATCGCTATTGAAGATCTTCACTGGGCCGATCAATCAAGTTTGTCCAT
>JAWKKL010000045.1:0-29308 GCA_041393275.1 Bacteroidales bacterium | reverse complement strand
ACCCAGAGCGGCAATAAACATGATGATGAGGGTAAACAGGAAGGAAAGTTTGCTCAAATTTTCTTCATCTTTGTATAGTTCGGCCAGTTCATCGCTCAGGTAAAAATACTCAAAGGGCCTGTCGGGGGCCACTTCGTTCCATTTTGTTTCAATGTAAGAAATGGCATTGTCCTGGCTACCCTCATTTATCTTAATGGCCATGTATTTCAGGAAAAAATTAATGGCGCCGGGTGTTTCTTTAATATTTAACACAAAAGGCCCGGAAGCTTCGTGCAGGGAAGTCTGATGAAAATCATTAAAAACCCCGATAACACGCTCTTCACCCTGCAGCGACTTAAATTGTTTACCCAACGCGGCCTGTGGCGATTCCCAGCCCATATGCCTTACCATGGATTCGTTGATGAGCATGCCGCTGACCGGATCGGTTTTGTTGGCTTCGTTGTAATCGCGGCCGGCAATGATTTTCATATCAAAGGTTTTCAGGAAATCGTACTGTACAATCATGGCGGGATAAAACTGCCACTGATCTTCGGGAAATCCTTCCGGGCGGAATTCGTGGGTGTTATGGGCGGCGCCAAAAATATCGTCCATGACCGTTACACTTTTTATAGCCGGGCTTTGTAATAACTCCTTTTTGAAGCTTTCGTAGTTTCGGGCGATGGGGGTACGATTAATGGGCAACACAAGGATATTATCTTTATTAAACCCCAGGTTAGCATTTTTCATAAAGTCGAGCTGATCGCGGATAACGATGGTGCCGATGATGAGGGTGATGGAAATGGCAAACTGGGTTATCACGAGTAATTTACGGGCAAATCCACTGCTGGTTCCTAATTTGACCTTTCCTTTTAATACCTGTATCGGTTTGAAGGATGACAGGTAAAAGGCTGGGTAAATTCCGGATAAAAAACCGATAAGTACACCCAGGGAAGACACCAGAAGGATGTTTTGCCATGTAACTAAATCGCGGAACGAAATGCTTTTGCCGGTAAAGTTGTTGAAGGAAGGGATGAGCAATTCGATAAGTATGAGGGCAAAGGCAAGGGCAATGTACGACAGGATGACGGATTCGCCGATAAATTGAATGATGATTTGGGAGCGGCTTGCCCCGGCTACTTTTTTTATGCCAATTTCTTTTGTACGGCCGGCTGAGGTGGCGGTGGCCAGGTTCATGTAATTGATGATGGCAATGATGAGCAGAAAAATAGCTATGGCCGATAATATATAGATTGAGGTCAGGTCGTTGTTGGGGGCTATTTCGTAATCGAGTTTTGAGGTTAAATGGATATCGGTGAGGGGTTGCAGGTACATGGAGATATTGTCCTTTTCGGCATCGTAAAAGTACTTATCAATGAATTCGGGGAACTTTGATTCGAGCATTTCGGGATCGGAGGTTTCTTCTAATAACAGGTAAGTCCAGCAGGGGTTCCAGACCCAGGTTTGGGGTAACCGGCCACCAAATAAGGGGCGCAAGGTGGACATGGAACCGAGGAAATCGAAGCGGAAATGCGACTCATCAGGTAGGTCTTTGATGATGGCGGTGATGGTGAGGTTGACATTTTCTTCGAACTTGATGGTTTTGCCCATGGGGTCTTCGTTTTCGAAATATTTTTTGGCTGTGGACTCGGTAATGACCAATGAATTCATTTCATCGAGGGCGGTTTCGGGGTTTCCACTTATAAACTGATGATCGAAAATACTGAAGTAGGTGGAATCGGCGAAGAAAAAGTTGCGCTCGTTGAATTTGTGGTCGTTGTACTCGACAAAACTGCGGGGTGCCTGGAAATTGAATAAACGAACGACGTTTTTTATCATTCCCGGAAAATCGTTTTTTAATGTAAATGCTACAGGAAAGGGGGCACTGGCTGAGTTTTCGCCGACTCCCTCGAAGTCGTAGACGTTGACGAGGCGGTAAATATCATCAGCGTGTTTGTGATGTCTGTCGTAGCTTAATTCATCGGATATGTAGAGGTAGATGATAAGGAAACTGGCGATGCCGATGGCGAGGCCGGAGATGTTTAAGAAGGCGTAGGTTTTACGCTTGAAGAGGTTGCGGAGTGTGGATATGAGATAGTTTTTAATCATGGGTGTAAATTAAGCCTTGATTGGTTCATGATCTGTGCCAAAGAAATTAACCGGCTGGAAAGCAGGGAGATAATGTGAAGAAAAGGGGTAGGGGGCATAAAGTGTTCGGGAGATGACAGTTGATGTACAGTAGTGGACAGTGGGGGGGTTGAATGGGGTTATTCTTTTGCTTTTGGAGTTGGTTTATTTCTTTTAGGTAGGTTATTTCTTGCTGGAGGTGGGCGACTTTGGTTGTGAGGCGATCGATTTCTTGTTGAAGCTTGATTGGGTCGGTGGCGGGGTTGGCGGGGGTGGTGATGTAGTACTGAAAGAAGTTGTGGTTGAGGGCTTGTGAGATTTGATGGAGGCGGGAAAGGGTGAAATCGGGGGTGGAAAGTAGTTTATAGAGGGCCTGATGGGTGATGCCCATGGTGGATGCGACTTTTTTGAGGGATATTTTGTGATCGTGGGCGTATTGCCTGATTATTTGATTGATGGCTACCATGGTTGTGTTTGTTTTTGGGGTTAAAAATACAAAAAAATTTGAGTATATGCAATTTGAAGTTGAATTTGTGCAATTTGAAGTTGAACTTGTGCAATTTGAAGTTGAATTTGTGCAATTTGAAGTTGAATTTGTGCAATTTGAAGTTGAACTTGTGCAATTAGAAGTTGAATTTATGCAATTTGAAGTTGAACTTATGCAATTAGAAGTTGAATTTGTGCAATTTGAAGTTGAACTTATGCAATTAGAAGTTGAACTTGTGCAATTAGAAGTTGAACTTATGCAATTTGGAGTTGTATTTATGCAATTTATTGTTGGATGTTTTTGGATTATTGGGGTGGAGACACGGCGCTAAGTGAGGGGGCACGGGATATAACCCCGCGACGGCGAAGGGGTAGCGATAATTTATTACACAGAGAACCACAGGGAAGCCACTGAGTTTCACTGAGAAGGTTTAACCCTTGATTTAGATTAATAATAAAAATGCCTGCGTTGCAAAGGTGGGTGGGTATGTAAGGCGCACGAGTCGCAACGCACAGGGCTATGCTTCAGAGTCGGGCGAGTGGGGCGGGGAGGGTTTTAAGGCACGAAGGACGCATACGTAATGGCCTGGTTGGATACAATCGCGATTTGTGGGCACGAGCTATAAGCTCGCGCCAGCGAAGGGATATAACCCCGCGACGGCAAAGGGACAATGTTGAGGTTATTAGTTTCTTAGCAATTCGGTTGGAATGTAAAATTGTTCAGTATTTTCATACCAGACTATATTATTAGAAACTTGCTTAGGTATTTCAAAGCGATCCATAAAGTTTTCTTTATTAAAAACTGGATTTTGATAATAAATTTTAACGTATGAATTTTGCACTATAGTTTGAATAATTTGATTATCTGTATTGTAATTTGGGTCGGGAAATGAATATCCAATAATAATAAAAATATCAGTTTGGGAAACTATGTTTTTTGCAATATTTAATGCAGTTTTATTAATTTCATTATCTTCCCATGCAAAAGTGATCGTTCTGTCTTCTTGACTATTTTTAGAAATCCAATCAAAAATAGTTTCTTTACTTTCATTTAAATCAAAATAAATTAAATTATTAGTGAAATAGTTTTTATTTAAGGAATGGCCTGCAATTCCATTTAGGTGGACCATTTGAAAATTATCATTTTTGTCATATCTTCCAATTGGAGGAAAATAATTAATTAAGGGTAATTTTCGCCTATTCGCATTTTCAGTTGAACTTACATCTTCCTTAATAAATTTCCCCGCAGCAATTTGCATTTGAAAATCATAGTTCCAAGTTAGGATGTTAACATTAGTCGGGAAAAGTTTTATTCTTAATATTTTGTTTAAAAATGTGCTATACCTTTTATCAAATTTTCTATAATATAATTGTTTGATAATAAAAAATCTTGCAAGGACTATCTTTAATTCTTCAAGCTCGGGGGATTTATTTATGAACAAATATTTTGCATAATCATCAATAGAATCGTATTCGGAGGCTTTTTTTTGAACGGTTTCTAATTTTGTGATTGTATTATTAATGAATTCTATAGGCTTATCTTTAACAAATCCTCTTTTATCTAATTCTTTCAGTTCACGTGCTAAATAAAGCATAGATGTTGAAAGTCCGTAAATCTGCCCAGATTTAGAAATTATATCTTTTGCTAATGGTAATTCTTTACAGCTAGCACCAGCACCAAATAAATAAGTGATTTTTTTCATGTTCTATTTAATTCTACATTAAAATAATTTTCCCTGGTCGGGTTTATTTGTTGATTCTTTTTTTGAGGTTTTGAAGGTGGTTTGTTCGAATTGGGGGAGGTTGGGTTGTTTGCCGTCCATGAGGTCTTCGACGGTAAGGATTTGGATTTTATCGAATTTGGTGTCGAAGTATTCGCGACGGAAATAGCCTTGCTTTTTTGCGGATTCGAACATGCCTTTTGTGATTTGTTCGGCAAAACAAACAAATACGCCTGCCTGTGCTTTTTTTGAATCAACTGTCTGGATGAAGTGGTTGAGTTGTGTGAGGTTGGCGTTGCCGCTTTTTACTTCGATGAGGACAATGTCTTTTTTGCCCTGGACGCTGTGGGTGACATACCCATCGAAGCCGGTTTGTGTTTTGTTTTCGTTTAGTATGCCATGCATCATTACTTCGATGATCCATTCTTCGAATTTGAAACGGCCGCTTTTGGTTTCAGTGGCGAGTGATTTTGCTGATGCAATGTCTTTTGGGAAACCGTGGATTTCGAAGGTTTCTCTGATGTTTTGGCCGTATTTATCAATTAATCGTTTTGAAATGAGTTTTACGGCGAGGTGTGAAATGTCGGCTCCTATCCATTTCCTTTTGAGTTTTTGAGCGGCGTCGATGGTTGTTCCGCAGCCACAAAAGAAGTCGGCAACTAAATCGCCTTCGTGGCTGCTTAGCTCTACTATTCTTTCCATTAATGCCACAGGCTTTTGAGTAGGATATCCTAATCTTTCACCTTTAGATCCAAACCCTCTTAACATTTGAATATCATCCCAAATATCTTGTAAACTTACTCCTTTGCTTTCATCAAGGTATCTTTTTTCATAAGTCATTCCAGACTTTGAATAAATTAATTTACCAATATCATGGAGTTTTTTGCATTTTTTCTTTGTTATATCTCAATATTTTAGATGACCATTCCATTCGTAGAAAGGATTTCCTTTTGCTGCTCCACCGGGACCCGTTACGTCTGCTTTATTATATCTGCGACCTGTTTCTGGTTCAATATGTTTGTACCAATTATTAATTGTCGATTCAGGTAAAGGATTATATATAGTTTGAAATTTAGAATTATTACTTTTTGCAAATAATAAAATAATATCGTGTACTCTGCCCAAGTGTTTTGCACCTTGCTTTGAGTCACTATGTGCATCAGATCTTTTCCAAATAATTTCATTTATATAATTTGATTCACAAAAAATAAGATCACAAATAATTTTTAAATAATGGCTCATTGTGGGGTCGCAATGCAAATAAAAACTGCCCGTATCGTTGAGTAATTTATGCATATAATGTATGCGAATGGCCATGGTGGTAAGGTAGGCGATGGCACTTTTTGAAATGCGCACATTGTCGAGTGCATTGATGAAATTGAAAAGGTCGAGGTTGAGTTCTTTTAAATCTT
Organism: Bacteroidales bacterium; assembly: GCA_041393275.1. Classification (GTDB taxonomy): domain Bacteria; phylum Bacteroidota; class Bacteroidia; order Bacteroidales; family JAADJA01; genus JAADJA01. The sequence continues at coordinate 23,586 of JAWKKL010000045.1, read as the reverse complement.
CAAGGGTGTCGTAATATGAAATGTTGCTCCAGGTATCGGCAAAGGCTTCTTTTTGGGCTTTTGTATCTATCATATCAATGTCTTCGAAAAGGACATTGTAGTTTCGCTTTGAGTTGAAGGGGGGATCAATGTAAATGAGGTCGATAAATCCTTCGGGGTGTTTGTTGTGCAGGTCTTTAAGTACATCAAGGTTGTCGCCGAAGTATAGATGGTTCATATATCGCGTGTTTTTTCTTTAGGCAAATTTATATAAAATCGGGTTGGAAATAGTTGGTTGCCGGGGAAGTTATAAACGGTGGTATTAACTAACTCCTATTTTTAGGAGGAAAATCGTCTGAACCCCTCCTACCTCCCCTTAAATAAGGGGAGGAGTTGGGATTTGTACTATTATTTAGATTGCTGTAAGTTCGATTTCGAATTGGGCTTCGTTGCCTTTTTTGATAGTGACGGGGTCGTGGGTGTAGGTTTGGTAGCCTGATTTTTCGGCTTTGATGGTGTATGTTCCGCCTTCGGTTAGGTCGAATGTGAAGCGGCCGTCGGGGCCTGTTGAAAAGCTGAGGCCTTTTTCGAGTATCCAGACGTTGACGCCCTGGATGGGCTGCTGGGTTGCTTTGTCTTCGACGATGCCCGATATGATGGTTTGGCCGGTTGTGTGGCGGACGCCAAGATCAATAATTGTGCGTGCGGCGAAGTAACGGCTGACGAACTCGGGGTTTGAGGCTTCGAAAATCCTGATGAGTTTGTCGAGTTTGTTGCGGAGGAGGTCGTCCATTTCGAGGAATTTTTCGCGAAGGAAGTCGGTTGAATACATTGACTGGGTGACTGCGATGCGTTTTTCGGGGAGAGCATCGGTGTAGTCTTTGATGAGGTTGCTGAGGGTTTCGATGTCGGTTGGGGTGACGAGGTATGTGGCGAGCTCGGTGACGAGCGGGGCAGCGTTGTCGTGAATGATCTGGGCTTTGTCGGCGAGGATGGTGTCGCGTGAGAGCGTAAGATCGGATTTGTTGTAATTGACGCGGTTGAGCAGTTCGTTGTCGGCAATGACGATGGCATGGGCAACGAGGCCGTGGATGACTTTGAGCGTAGCCTGGATGAGGTTTTGCCGGATGATGTTTTTATCTACTGTGATACCTGTTGTATCGGCGATTTGGATTTGATGATAGGTGCTGATGTCGGTGATGATGTTTGTGACCTTAGACGTGATGTCGCTGAATGCGGGTATGGCCGTCCATATGGGTTCGAATTCGCCTAACACTCCGTTGGTGGCCTGATACATGTTAAATTTGTTTTCCTGAATGTCGTTCATCGTTTTAATATTTAGGTTACTATTTTTAAATTCCCGCCAGGGGATTCGTTATTTACCAGTTTACCAAAAAAATAAAAGAGCGAAGAACAAGAAATGGTAGGGTGCAGAGTTTGTTTGCGTAGCTATTTACGTTTGGGTTGTAAATGTAAATAATTGTTTTGAATTAACAATGGATGAGGGGGATTTTTTTTTGATGTGTGCTATGTACTAAAATGAGGGGTTATGACCCATAACAACGTATAAACTTTTGGGCAGGATGGAAAACTCAAAGGGGGAGTGGCCGAGTGATTCGCCGTCGGCTTCGAGTTGGATGGGCGGGGTGGAGGAAATTTTGATGTGGCTTCCGGTGAAGGTTTTTACTTTGGGGTGGTTGATGAATGATCCGTCGTAGAGGTTTTTGACTTGTTTGAGTACGGTGAATTTTCGGAGCTTTTTGATGAGGGTGATGTTGAAGATGCCGTCGTCGGGGATGGCATGGGGGAGTTGTTTCATGCCACCGCCATTGAATTTGCAGATGCCGATGCTAATGCTGAATGTTTTGTGGGATAAAGCCGGGGCATTATCTATCTGCAGATTGATTTGGGTGTGCTTGTAAAACAGGAGGCTGATGAAGAGGTTTTTTAAATAGATCAATACACCACCGCGGCCCATTTCTTTGTCGTGGTTGGTTTTGGCAGCTACCACGGCATCGTAGCCCATGCCCGCGACATTGATGAAATAGCGCCGGGCGTTTTTGTTTGTGCTGAGATAGGATACGAGGCCAATGTCGGTTAAAAATGTGTTGTGTGTTTTAATGATGTTGACTGCCTCGTTGTAATTAAACGGGATGCCGAACATTCGGCACCAGTCGTTGCCGGTGCCAACGGGGATCATGGCGACGAGGAATTGGGTTGTGAGCACGTTGTGCTGGTTGAAGATGCCGTTGACGACTTCGTTGAGGGTGCCGTCGCCACCGACGACGATGAAGCTGCGGGTTCCGGTTTTGATGGTTTCAGACACTATGGCCGTTGCATGTTCCTTGTGTTTTGTGAACACTTCGCGGAATTTAATCCCGGCGTCTTTTAACATGTGTGAGATTTTGTGCCAGTCCTTTTCGCCCTTGCGGCTGCCGGCATTGGGGTTGACAATGACGAGCCATTGTCCGGAGGTATGTTTTTTATTTTCAACCATCAATAAAAGATATTAGTTTATCTTTTACCTGGTGAGGCGAAATGGTTTTCATGCACTGGCATTCGGTTTTTTTGCGGCAATCGGAACAATCTTTATCCATGACCAGGTAATGGGCGCGTTTGCCAATGGGTGCCCACCTGCCGGGATGCATGGGTTTTATGGGCGGATAAAGGCCGAGGGCAAATTTACCGAGGGCTGCGGCTATATGGAGGGGGCCTGTGCTGGCGGCGAGGAGGCCATCGGCACTGTTGATGAAACTGATCAGCTCTTTGAGGGAAAGTTTGCCGGTAAGATCGTTGATGTGGCTGAATTGATCTACTAATGCTGATTTGATTTTTTTGCCGTCGGCTTCGGTTCCTGTTATGAAAATGTTGAATCTATCGCGGGGCAGGATTTCTATGAGTTTTTTAAAATTGTCAAGTCCCCATTCGCGTGCGCTTCCTTTTGACTTTGGGTGGATGATGAGGTTAAATTTTTGTTTTGATAAGAGGATTGCATATTGCTCATGCAACGGATCAACCTTACTAAAACCGTAATAAGCAGGGATTTCATCAAGAATATAATTTTCGTGAGCAACCAGCGATTGTATCAATTTTAAATTCAATTGCGCTTCGTGAAGGGTTGATCTTTTCCGGGACAAGGGAACCAACCGGTTGCAAAGGAGATAGTGATAAGCCCGCCCGGTGGTACCGATCCGTATGGGAATTTTAGCCTGCCTGGCCAACATGGCAATCATGCGGCGGGGAAACACATGAATGATGACATCGGCTTTGAAACTGTTGAAGGTTTCAACTTTTGTGCAGCGGTCCATGGCATTGATCTCGTCCCAATCAAGAAAACGGTCGACAAACCGGCTTGTTTCTACAATATCGCGGGTATAGGCTCTGCCTAAAAATAAAATAGTGCTTTCAGGATATACCTTTTTTAAGACCCCGGCCATGGGCAGGGTCAGGATAACATCCCCAATGCTGTCGGTGCGGCTTATCAGTATCCTGTCAGTTTTCAAGACCGATTATGTTTTTGTTTTCTTGTACAGTTGGCGGAGCTTCACATATTTTAGAAATGTGGCGTTGGCTGAAATCTGGCAAATGATAAAACCGTAATACCCGTCGAGGATACCCAGTTTGAAAATATAATCGCGGATAAATTTGAAAACTGGAGCTAATAGTAATTTACCTACACTTGATTTATCGCCTTTTTCGAAGGCTGCAAGGGAGGTTAAGTCGGTAAACTTATTGGCCTGCAACACATGATGAGAAATGGTTGGAAAGGAATAATGAAGAATATCTCCTTTTATGTGGCCGGTAGTTGATCCCTGAACCAGGGTAAAACGTTCATGGATTTTAGCACCCACCCATTTCCCTTTTCGCCGGTCGTAAAGCCGTAGCTTTTTGTCGGGGTACCAGGCAGAATGTTTTATCCATTTTCCGCAGTAATTGGTCATACGGCTCATAAAATAACCGTCGTTTTTCCAGTACTTTTTCACGACCAGGATAGACTTTGCCAGTTCTTCCGATAAGGCTTCATCGGCATCGAGGCTTAAAATGTGATCGTAACTTGCTTTTTGATCGGCTATTTCGTGTTGCTTAACGTAATCAACAAATTCGTTCTGAAAAAACCTGGCTCCTAAACTTTCTGTGATTTCCTGTGTTTTATCGGTTGAAAACGAATCCATAACGATCACCTCATCGGCCACCTCTTTTACACTGTTAATGCACCGGGCAATGTTTTTTTCTTCGTTCAGCGTTATGATAACTACAGAGAGTTTAGGCATTTATTTTCAAATTTTGCGTTTGCAAATATACAAGTATGATGAAAATGAAAAGATGATTAATTAAATGACTTTGTATTTCCATTTTCCAAACTTAAGATAAAAGATGGATAACACTCCAAGCAATAAAAAATAGACAAACTCAGAAAACCACACATATGTAATTGGCAGGCTAAAAATAACTGCCAGTGTGTATGCCAGGGCAAGATAAATCAGCATTGTTACCAATTCAATTAGCAGCGATATCCTGGTGTTGCCGGTACCAGATACCCCATTAAAAATGATCATAGCCACAGAAAAAATTACCATGACTCCAAGAACAACATAAAATGGGGCTTTCGTTTCCATCATCAGGGAAGGATCATTTGTATAAATGGAAATAAATGGTTCAGTGAATAAAAGCCCAAATAAAATTAACCCAAGAATACTGAGAAATGAAATTTTACTGATCCGCTTTATTGTTGGAATAACGTGATCCGCGTTATTTTCACCGAGTAAATTGCTTACCATTGTGTTGGCTGCCGATCCAAGACTAAATATCGGAATGGTAAAAATCATGTACATGCCCCGGAGGATATTCGATATAGCCAACGGCCTTTCGCCGGTTTGCTCTAAAATGATAAAAAACATATACCAACTGAAAATGCTGAAAAAATACTGCAACATGACAAAAAAAGAAACGTTGAAGATTTTCTTTATCACATTTAAACTTAATCCGGGGAAATAAAACAGTTTATATTTATTCCGGTCGACCCTTAATAGGGTAATACTAATAAAAAATACAGACGAAATAAGTTCAGCTACGACGGAGGCAAATGCCGCTCCTTGTATGCCCATTTGAGGAAAACCAAAATTTCCGAAAATCAACAGATAATCAAGGGTGATATTTACCAATGCCATAATTACTGCACTGTAAGTAAGATATTTTGTGTTTGTGATGCCAATGTAAAAAGCCCTGAACGTCATATTTATAAAAGCAAACCCCAATCCCCAAATCCGGATGTCCATAAAATCAATGCTTAATTGAAAGATTTTTTCAGAAGCCAGAATTGTTCCCAGGATATGATGCGAAAAGTTGTAGGAAAAAACTGTGAGTAACAGACATAGTAACAAAAGGAAATAGATACTATGATCAACGTAGTTGCCAATGCTGGTAAACTGTTTTTCACCGTTTCTTCGGCCGATTAATATCTGTGTGCCGGTAGCAAAGCCAAAACCAATGATAAAAAGGGAAAGGTAAAATAATCCACCGATGGCACTGGCCCCAAGTTCTGCTTCTCCAACATGACCGAGAAATGCAGTATCAACAATGATGATGATATTTTGAGCCAGAAGACTCAATATGATCGGATAACTTACTTTCCAGATTCTCTTATACGAAGGTATCAATGCCTACAAATTTGGCTTGCTAAAGTAAATTAAATCCGCAATTCTAAGAATTGTTTAAATATTTTTTAAAAAGGTTAAACTTTCTTAGGCTTTAATTTGTTTAAGCTTTGTATTATTTGATTTATGCACTTAAATTAATCATGGCAAACTATTCAATTAAGGACCTAGAAAATTTTACAGGTATTAAAGCCCATACGATACGTATATGGGAAAAGAGGTACAATGTAGTTGAACCGAAAAGAACCGAGACCAACATCAGGTATTATGATGATGAGGACTTAAAAAAGTTACTCAATGTATCCATTTTAAATCGTCATGGTTATAAGATTTCAAACATTGTTGAATTCTCAAATAGCTCGATCACCGATAAAATCCTTAACCTTGCTCAATCAAACAGCAATGCTGAAAGCCAGATTGAAAACCTGGTAGTTTCCATGATTGAAATGGACGAAAATAAATTTGATAAGATTTTTAATACTTCAATTATAAACCTGGGATTTGAAGAAACCATTTTGAAATTAATTTATCCTTTCTTTGAAAAAATTGGGATATTATGGCAACTTGGGACCATAAATCCTGCCCAGGAGCATTTTATTTCAAACCTGATTCGGCAAAAACTAATTGTTGCCATTGATGGATTGGTAACTAACGTCAACCAAAAATCGAAATGTTTTGTTTTGTATTTACCCGAGGGAGAATTTCATGAGTTGGGGTTGATCTTTTATCAGTACCTGATTAAAAAACGTAATCATAAGCTTTATTACCTTGGCCAGACTGTGCCAGTTGAAGCATTGAAAGAGGTACTCATGTTAAAAGAAGTTGATTACTTATTTACTTCTATCATAACTCCGATGAATGACGATAAAATGGAATGTCACTTCAACGAACTTTTAAAAACTACTGAAAATATCAAAAAAATATTTCTTTCCGGACATGCTGCAGAAGAAGCCGCTAATAAAGACCTGCCAGATAAATTTCACATTATAAAATCGGCCCTTGAATTCAGGACAATTCTTGATTCCTTATAAATACTTGCTTTTTCCGGTATTTTGTCAAAACATCGAATGTAAATCTCAATTAAACAAAGTTGTTTTATAATAAATTGAAACATTTAAACAAAAAGTTTAGTCAATGTTTAAGGTTAATTTTGCACCATTAAACATTTAACAAATTTTTAACATTTTCTATTTACCTGTATTATAGCTACTTAAATAAAATTTTAGGTTTGTTATTTAAAATAATTCTAAATAACTTGCTTTATTGAACAATTTATGTTTATCTTTGCAAGTGTAAAATTAAACAAGATAATTAACTTTAAAATTCTTTAGTATGACAGCATTAGAATTTAACCACAAGTTACTAAGTCTAAAAGACAACCTGCAATATTTTGCCTATTCGTTAACATCAAATCATGATGATGCAGACGATTTAATTCAGGATACTTTTTTAAAAGCAATCACCAACAAAGATAAATTTGATCCAACAACAAACTTAAAAGCGTGGATCTATACTATAATGAAAAATACGTTTATCAATAAATATCGTAAAGATTCAAAAGTTAATACGATCATTGATAATACCAAAGATCTTTATTACTTAAACAATGCCAATTCGGCCGATGCGGCAGCTCCTGAAACCTTGTACAATCATTCGGAACTTCTAAAAGTAATTAATGCCTTGCAAGACGACCACCGGGTTCCTTTTCAAATGCACTTTCAAGGATACAAATACAAAGAAATCGCAGACCGGTTAAATCTTTCCATTGGTACAGTTAAAAGCCGGATTTTCTTTAGCCGGAAAAATTAATGGAGAAATTAAAAGATTATCAGAACTAATTTAGTTGAGCCCGTTTAAGTACCATCTCATAAACGTAAATTTAAGTTAGTAAAACTATTCTTAAAGACATTCGAAATAACTCTGATTTTGAATGTCTTTTTTTTTAAAAGAATGAAAAAAATCGCATTGGGTTCAAAACTTCCTGTATTTTCATTGAAAGACCAGGATAATAAAATAATTAACAGCCACGATTTTATCGGACGTAAAAACCTTGTCATTTATTTTTATCCAAAAGATGATACTCCCGGATGTACTGCCGAGGCATGTTCCTTTCGCGATGAATTTGAAGATTTTAAAACTCTTGATGCTGAAGTCATCGGTATAAGCTCGGATTCTCCTGCATCTCATAAAAAATTTGCTGAAAAATACAACTTAACCTTTCGGCTTTTAAGTGATGAAGATAATGAAGTCAGAAAACTTTTTAGGGTTCCAACAAATTTTTTAGGCCTCCTTCCCGGGAGAGTGACTTATATTATAGATAAGACTGGGATCGTTCAACATGTTTTTAATTCGCAGTTTAATGCCCGAAAACATGTTAGTGAAGCTAAAAAAATACTCGAAAGCCTGAGCTAAAATGCCCGGTATAATTTTACTTTTTAGATTTGCCAGTAAATAATTCCAGAATAACGTTTTCGCGATAATCGAAAATTTCTTTCACTTTCTTTTCGATAATAATTGATTCCATAATTCTTCCGATAACACCATAAGGAGCAGCATAATTTACTATGTCAGTCATTTCAACACCCTTATCAGTTTTCCTGAAAAAATGTTGATGATGCCAGAACTTATAAGGCCCGGCTTTTTGATTATCAATAAAATAAAAATGCTCCATAACTTGTGTAATTTCTGTGACCCAGGTTAAAGGAATGCCCAATAGAGGTTTCACTTTATAAGTGATAATCATGCCAGGATACATTTTTTCATTGTGCGCGTCTGATATTATTTCAAAACCCATATGCTTTGGGGTAATTCGCTGTAAATTTGAAGGAGAAGAAAAGAAGTTCCAGGCTTCTTCCAGTTTTACCGGTATTTCGATTGATCTTATATATGTTTTCATTAAAATACTTTTTAGGAAAGATGAATAACTTTTTTTGTTTATTATTATATGTTTATTATTAAACATTAGAATTAAAAATTTGTTAATTTCTAAAACAAGCAAATAATTCAAAACACTTCTAATTAGCCCTATAATCAAGCTTTTTAAAATTTTATTGGTAATCAAATTTATATTTCAAAATGTATTTTGTTTATTTTTTTAATCTTTTTATTAAACATTTTTTAAACCCAGTTGTTGTATGCATGTAAATTCAAACAATAATTAACATAAAAAATTAGAAAAATGAAAAAATTTTGGAAAACAATTACACTAGTAGCTTTCACGGCTCTGTTCGCAACGAACGCTTTTGCCGAAGCAAGAGTTCAGGTAATTCACAATTCATCTGACATCGCAGCCGAATTTGTGGATGTATGGTTAAATGATGTTCTATTGATCGACGATTTCGAATTTAGAACAGCAACCCCATTTATTGATGCCCCAGCCGGTGAGGCATTTACCATTTCGATTAAAGGGCCTGACAGCATGAACCCTGATAATCCGATCTGGTCGCAAGATTATACCTTAATGGAAGGTGAAACTTATATTCTTATCGCAGAAGGTATTGTTAGTGCTTCTGGATACAATCCAGCTACTCCATTTGATATAGCAGTTTATGCTATGGGACGCGAAGAAGCTAATATGATGGATAAAACAGATGTTTTGGTTCATCATGGCTCAACGGATGCTCCCATTGTTGATATTTATGAAACGGGCGTTGGAGCTGGAGAAATTATAAATAATCTAATGTACCTGACTTTGCCGGTTACCTTGAGTTAGGAACCATGGATTATATTCTTTGAAATTCGTGATGAGACAGGAAAGTACTGTAGCCGCTTATCAAGCTCCTCTTGCTACCCTCGGATTGGAAGGCGTTGCTCTAACTGTAATTGCTTCCGGATTTTTGAATCCGAATAATAATAGCATGGGCGAAGCATTTGGATTATGGGTAGCACTGCCTTCAGGTGGAAACCTGGTAGAATTGCCACTTTATGTAATGGACGAAACGGCCCGTGTTCAGGTTATTCACAATTCGGCTGACGCAGCTGCTGAAATGGTGGATGTATGGCTAAATGATGCGTTACTTCTTGATAACTTTACTTTCCGCACAGCATCTCCTTTCATTGATGCACCTGCCGGAGAAGAATTTACCATTTCAATTAAAGGACCTGACAGCATGAACCCCGATAATCCGATCTGGTCGCAAACCTATACTCTAACGTCAGGCGAAACTTATGTTTTAGTTGCTAATGGTATTGTTAGCCCGACAGGTTATGATCCCGTAGAACCTTTCGATATTTATGTATACGCCATGGGACGTGAAGAAGCTAGCATGACAACAAATACAGATGTTCTCGTTTTCCATGGTTCGACTGATGCCCCTGTGGTTGATGTTGTTGAAATCGGAAAGGGAGCGGGAACAATCATTGATGACATGATGTATGGTGACTTCGCAGGATATTTAGAACTTCCAACTGACGATTATATTTTGAATGTACGTGATGAAACCGGTGAGAGTTCTGTAGAGGTGTTTCTTTCAGCGCCTTTATCAACCTTAGGATTAGATGGAGCTTCTTTGGTCACTGTGGCATCCGATTCCTGAATCCAATAAACAACAACAATGGACCTGGCTTTGGTCTGTGGGTTGCCTTACCAGCTTTGGTGGAGCCTTTGTAGAATTGCCAGTATTTGAGGCAGGGACAGCACGTGTTCAGGTTATTCACAATTCAGCTGATTTTGGCTGCAGAAATGGTCGATGTTTGGTTAAATGAGGATCTTTTTGTTGGATAACTTTACATTCCGCACAGCATCCCCTTTCATTGATGCACCTGCAGGTATAAACTTAAGGATTAATATTAAAGGGCTCCGATAGCATGGATCCAAATGATCCTATCTGGACAAATAATTATACGCTCGAAGATAATGAGACATATGTATTAATTGCCAACGGAATTGTAAGTCCAAATGGCTACGATCCTGTACAACCTTTCGATATATATGTTTATGGCATGGGCCGGGAAGAGGCAAGTATGGCAGGAAATACTGATGTACTGGTATTTCATGGTTCAACTGATGCCCCAACAGTAGATGTTGTTGAAGTGGGAGTTGGAGCAGGAACAATCTTTGATAACCTAATGTACGGAACTTACGATGGTTACCTGGAATTAGGAACCGCCGACTATCGTCTAGCCATTAAGGATGAAACAGGAACAACCACCGTAGCTACCTATGATGCTCCTCTCCAAACACTTGACTTGATGGTGCAGCATTAATAGTCATTGCATCAGGATTTTTAAATCCCAACAATAACAGTATGGGAGAAGCATTTGGTTTATATGTCGCCCTGCCTGCAGGAGGCGAATTAGTTGAATTGCCTGTTTGGTTAAGTACAAATACAACAGAATTTATTGTATCAGATAAAGTTAGTACATATCCAAACCCTGCAACAAATGTTCTTAATATTCAATATAGCTTAATTGAAGATGCAGAAGTTTCCGTTGGAGTTTATGATTTACTCGGCAGTAAAGTAATGGAGGAAAAATTAAGCGCCCAATCAAATCAGTTACAAAATACCCGTATGGATGTTTCCACACTCGATTCAGGTTTATACTTTGTAACAATATCAGCCGGAGAATCAAAAGTAACTAAAAAGGTACAAGTGGTTAACTGATTGGTTTGATTTTACATTAACTGTTTGTTTCAGAAAATCCCTTTTCACCAGGGATTTTCTGTTTTATTAATTCAACAAAGCATAATTTTATTACATTTGAAACGAAATACAAATTGATTTTATAGCCATGTATATCACACGAAGGGAACGATTTAATGCAGCGCATCGCCTATTCAGAAAAGACTGGACAGATGAAAAAAATGCAGAGATATTTGGGAAATGTTCCAACCCCAACTGGCATGGCCATAATTATACGCTATATGTAACGGTAAAAGGAAGCGTTAATCCCGAAACAGGTTTTGTAATTAATCTGAAAGACCTAAGCAAGCTGATCAAAACGAAAATAATTGATAAAGTTGATCACAAAAACCTGAATATAGAAGTTGATTTTATGAAAGATAAAATAGTTTCAACCGAAAATGTAGCCATTGCCTTCTGGCATGAACTGAAAGATGACATCCGTAATAATGGAGCAGAGCTGCATTGTATAAAACTGGTTGAAACAGAGAATAATTATGTTGAATATTTTGGCAATTAAAAATGAGCCTTATGAATGATGAGCAATTAAAAGAAATGGCAGAGATAATGAATTCGGATGGATACGAAAAGATTGACTTATATAACTCTGAAAATATTGATAAACTTGCTGAGAACTATAAAAACATCCTTGAACTTATTGGCGAAAACCCTAACCGGGATGGATTGCAAAAAACACCGGAGCGGGTAGCTAAGTCAATTCAATTCCTTACCCACGGTTATTTACTTGATCCGGTAGAAATTCTGAACTCGGCCAAATTTAAGGAAGATTATCGCGAAATGGTGATTGTAAAAGATATTGAAATTTATTCCATGTGTGAACACCATATGATTCCTTTTATTGGAAAGGCTCACGTTGCTTATATTCCAAATGGATACATAACAGGCCTAAGCAAGATTGCCCGTGTTGTTGATGCTTTTTCAAGGAGATTACAAGTTCAGGAAAGGTTGACTTCACAAATCAAGGAGTGTATTCAGCAAACCCTGAACCCCCTTGGCGTTGCCGTTGTCATCGAAGCCCAGCATTTGTGTATGATGATGCGTGGTGTGCAAAAGCAAAACTCCGTTACCACAACCTCCGATTTTACCGGGGCTTTCAGAAAAGAAGAAACCCGGCAGGAGTTTATTCATTTGATCGGTACAAGATTGCATTAGACATTATAGTATGATTCCTTTTGAATTTTTTTCTACCTTTTCCTGGTTAAAATTTGTTAATGACATAATATTCTTTTTTTAAAGGCATTATATTTGACCTGTTATTATTTCAATTATTTTAAACGAAATTACTGACATGTTTACAGATAAAAATTTAGGTGGAAGTATAACTTCACAAATCGAATCAAAAGACCTGGTGAAAAATTTTATCGCCAATGTTTTTGCCTGGATGGGTATTGCAATGGCCATTACAGCCTTTACGGCATACTATTTTGCATCCAATGAAAACCTGATATTTTCATTAATGAATCCTGAAACAGGCGGGTTCACCATGTTAGGTTGGATTGTCATGTTGGCACCCCTGGGATTTGTTTTAGCCATGAGTATGGGTTTTCAAAAATTTTCATCAACAACTTTGATTTTACTGTTCGGGACTTTTTCCATTTTGATGGGGGCAAGCCTTAGTTTTATATTATTGATCTATACTTCAGCATCCATATTTAAAACCTTTGCTGTTACAGCCGGTATGTTTGGTATTATGTCGTTTGTAGGTTATACTACAAAAACAGATTTGACCAAATTCGGAAGTTTGATGTTCATGGGCCTTATCGGGATCATCATTGCCAGTGTGGTAAATATGTTCCTGCAAAGTGGCACGATGGATTACATTATTAGCTTTATTGGGGTGCTTGTTTTTACAGGCCTTACAGCTTATGATGTACAAAAGCTAAAACGGATTGGAGCAGGAGTTCAATATGGAGCTGAATCCACAAAAAAACTGGTGATTATGGGAGCACTTTCGCTTTACCTTGACTTTATAAACTTATTTCTTTTCCTGCTTCGCTTTTTAGGAGACAGAAAATAAATTCAAACATTCTTAACATATCGCTTCAATAGAAAAGCCCACATTACAATAAAGTGGGCTTTTCAAATTTTATCTGATTGTTAACTATTTATAAGCAATCTTAAGTTTAGCACTGATTTTATCCATCATATCTGCCACCATTTCTTCCAATTTGTATTTTGGATCCCAACCCCATTCAGCGCGGGCAGCTGAGTCATCCATACTGTTGGGCCAGGTAGCAGCAATGCCTTCTTTCTTTGGATCAACTTCATATGTCATTTTGAAGTCGGGCATGTGTTTTTTCACTTCTGTAGCAAGAATTTCAGGATCGAAACTCATTGCAGAAACATTGAACGCATTCCGGTGGATTAGTTTTGAAGGATCAGCTTCCATCAAATCAATAGCTGCATCCAGCGCATCGGGCATATACATCATATCCAGGAAAGCACCTTTTGGCAATGGACAGGTGAATTTATGGTGTTTAATGGCATCATAGAATATCTCCACAGCGTAATCGGTAGTTCCGCCACCAGGCAGGGTTACGGATGAAATAATTCCGGGATAACGTAAACCACGGGTGTCTACCCCAAATCGTTTATAATAATAATCACTCAATAATTCACCGGCTACTTTAGTAACTCCATACATTGTTGTTGGCCTCTGAATGGTATCCTGTGGGGTATTATCCAAAGGCGTAGATGGTCCAAAAGCGCCAATAGAACTGGGGAAGAAAACAGCACAATCATGTACACGAGCTACTTCCAATACATTATAAACTCCGTTTACTCCAACATTCCATGCAGCCTGTGGTTTATCTTCAGCAACAGATGACAACAAAGCGGCCAGATTATAAATGGTATCAATCTTATATTTTTTTACCACTTCATTCAATCGTTCAACATCCGTTGCATCAACCCTTTCGAGCGGACCTGAATTAGCCAATTCTTCTGATGGTTGGGTGCTTCGGAAACCGGCAACTACATGGTCGTTTCCATATCTTTTTCTTAATTCCATGGTAAGTTCGGAGCCAATTTGTCCGACAGAGCCGATAATGAGTATGTTTTTCATTTAATTATATTTTAATGTTAATTAATTCACAATTTGTGGCAAAAATAAATATTTTTGCGAACCGTCAAATATTTTGAGATTATATCGGCGCTATTTATAAAAAGTTTAAAATCAATTTGTAATATATTTGCCCGGTATTTAGGAAAAGTAAAAATAAATAAGTACAACGTAAATAAGTTAGTTGGTTAATAAGTAATCACAGAAACTACTTCAACTAAAAAACTTTATTTACTTATTACAGGGATGTTCAGACAACAAACAGTCGTTAAATAAATATAGTAGAACCTAAAACATAAAAACATGTACGGAAAAATTAAAGATCACCTCGCAACTGAACTTAAAAATATTAAAGAAGCAGGTTTGTTTAAAAACGAGCGCATCATTACTTCACCTCAGCGCGCTGAAATTAAGCTGACCACCGGTCAGGAAGTATTAAACTTTTGCGCCAACAATTACCTTGGTTTGTCAAATCATCCACGTCTTGTAAAGGCAGCTAAAGATACTCTTGACAGCCATGGATTCGGTATGTCATCTGTTCGCTTTATTTGCGGATGCCAGGATATTCACAAAACCCTGGAAGCAAAAATTGCTGAATTCTTCGGAACAGAAGATACGATTCTTTACGCTGCCTGTTTTGACGCAAACGGTGGTGTTTTCGAACCTATATTAACGGAAGAGGATGCCATTATTTCTGACTCACTAAATCATGCTTCAATCATTGATGGTGTGCGTTTGTGCAAAGCCCAGCGTTTCCGGTATAAAAATGCCGACATGGAAGACCTGGAATTACAACTTCAAAATGCATCAAAAACGGCAAGGTTTAAAATCATTGTCACCGATGGGGTTTTCTCCATGGACGGAAATGTTGCACCAATGGATAAAATCAATGTATTGGCTAAAAAATATGATGCCATGATCATGGTTGACGAGTGCCATTCAGCGGGTGTTGTCGGAAAAACCGGCCGTGGTGTAACCGAATTATTCAACATCCGTGGTGAGGTAGATATCATTACAGGTACATTAGGTAAAGCATTTGGCGGTGGAATCGGCGGTTTTACAACCGGTAAAAAAGAGATCATTGAAATGCTTCGCCAGAAATCCCGTCCCTATTTATTTTCAAACTCCTTGATCCCTGCGGCAGTGGGTGCTGGAATTGAAATGTTCGATATGATGGCTGAAACTACCGAACTTCAGGATAAATTACATTGGAATTCAGATTACTTTATTAAAAATATGACTGCCGCGGGTTTTGACATCAAACCTTCGAAGTCAGCAATCTGCGCCGTTATGCTTTACGATGCAAAACTTTCACAGGAAATGGCTTCTAAATTACTGAATGAAGGCATTTATGTGATCGGCTTCTATTACCCTGTTGTACCTAAAGGAGAAGCCCGCATCAGAGTTCAGCTTTCAGCCGGACACGAAAAAGAACACCTTGATAAAGCCATTGCCGCCTTTACCAAAGTGGGTAAAGAATTAGGTGTTTTGAAATAAGAATTATTTTACTTCAACGAACTAAGCCTGATGTTTTTGCATCGGGCTTTTTTATAGTTTTGTTTATCAACAATATTATCATGAAAAAAATCCAATTTTTTTTCCTGCTCATTTTCATTTCAAATAGTAATTTATTTTGTCAGGAAAACAAGCCAAATTTCCAAGATGAAATCTTCTGGAAGGTCGGTAATACTGAATCCATAGTTTGGGATTTGACTTCGGAAAACCGATTACCACATGGAGACAACATAGAAATGAGCGGCCAGCAGGTAGCCGGAATTATTCATTATACAGTCGATGAAAATAAATACCTGTCATTAAATCGTCATCTCATTTTTCCTCAATTGAGGGTTTATATAAATTCCACAGAATCGGAATGGCTAAAATACAGAGCTTACCTAAAGCATGATTATGAGGATGAATTTTTACCTGTAATCACCTTTAATCATCGAACGTTTGAGCCTGGCCAAATCGATTCAGTTAAAATCAATGGTATGTTAACTTTTTATCATGCCGAACGATATGGTTTGAGTGTTGAAAGATCGCTTTATCCTTCCATGACAGAAAGACTATTTGTTGAAAAATGGAAAATCAGCAACAACAACGATAGCATTTGTATTTTAAATATTGGAAAAATATATTTCGAAAGCAATCAAAGTGGGATTTACGGAAACTATAAACGGGTCGTTTTTTCTGATGCAGATGAAAAGGTAATTATAAATCCCGGAGAGGATTATGAATTTGCTATCTACTTTTCAGCCTATTTGAATAACGAACCGAAAATTACAACAAACTTTAATAAAGTCCTTAAGATTCGATTAGAATTTTTAGACACTATAAAACAGAATCTTGTATTAAAAACGCCAGATCCAATTTTAAATACCTTGTTTTATTTTTCAAAGATCAGGGCAGCCGAAAGTATTTACAAAACAACCATGGGATTGGTTCATTCTCCTGGCGGTGGCCGATATTATACTGGGGTTTGGGCAAATGACCAGGCAGAATATTCAGGGCCATTTTTTCCTTACCTCGGGATGGAAACAGGAAATGCCGCCGCTTTAAATGCATACCGGGTTTTCCTGAAAAATATTCCCGAAAATGATGGGCACTTTTGGTCATCCTTTGAAATGAATGGCGAGCTGACTTGTTGTGGGGGCGACCGGGGTGATGCCGCCATGATCGCATTTGGTGCAGCCCATTATGTCATGGCCACTGGAAATAAAAATATTGCACTTGAATTATGGCCATTAATCGAATGGAGTCTTGATTATTGTGAACGACAAAAAAATGAATTTGGTGTTATCAATTCCGACACGGATGAAATGGAGGGCCGTATTCCAACCGGCGATGCGAACCTTTCAACCTCTGCCCTGTATTACGGAGCCTTGCGCCTGGCCGTTGATTTGGGAAAAGCGATTCAAATTCCGAAAGAACAAATCAATAAATATGAAAAGAATGCAAAGGCACTAAAATTATCCATTGAAGCGTATTTTGGAGCTACCATTAATGGTCTTGAAACATACCGGTATTTTGATGGCCATGAATATTTAAGACACTGGATATGCCTGCCTCTTGTTATGGGAATTAATGATCGCAAAGAAGGAACTCTTGATGCACTTTTCTTTAAACTCTGGACAAACAATGGTGTAAGGGTAGAAGAAAATCTCACCCTCGAAGAACCTGATCTTTTCTGGGACAGGGGAACCTTATATGCTTTCAGGGGAGCCTTTAAAGCCGGGGCAACTGAACGATCAATAGAAAAGTTAACTTCATATTCTCAAACCCGGTTGATGGGTTTTCATGTACCTTATGTAGTTGAAGCGTGGCCTGAAGGAAACATGGCGCATCTTTCAGCAGAAAGTGCTTTGTATTGCAGGATATTTACTGAAGGTTTATTAGGCATAAATCCAACAGGGTTGAATCGTTTTGAAATTTCTCCCTATTTACCGGAAGAATGGGAAACTTATTCTCTTACAAATATTCAGGCATTTCAGCGAAGTTTTGATGTCACTATCGCACGGATCAAAGACAAAATTGAAGTGAAAATTTCTGAAGGAGAGAAAGTAGTTTTTAGTAAAAGTAGCAAACAAGGACAAACGATCCAGGTCAAATTTTAATAACTATTGATCATTGTGTTTGTCAATAATCGTATCCAGGTTGGCAAACCTGTAACCTTTTTTCCCTATATTGTCAGCTAGTTTTGGGCAATCAATCAATTCGGCTAACAATAGTTCTTTGTAGTTGGCAAAAGTCAATTCCTGAATGACATCCTTATTCTCCGTACCTATAAAATAACTTTTTTTGGTTTCTGTATACGACTCCATCGGATCTTCAGGAATTGTTGCTTTTAAATATTTCGATTCGTGTACATATAAACTTACCGATCCTTCAATAGCAACTTCAACCAAAAGTTTTTTACCTTTTTTCGTTTTTTTAACGACCGGATTATTTGCCGATGCAATAAAAATTCCTGAGATTAAAAAGAGACAAATGATCAGTAGTGACTTTTTCATAACGACTAGTTTTTAAGTGGGTATTTAGTTCTTAATAACTCTATTGTTAACTCCTATTTAACAATCATATAGGTTTATTTGTTCAATTTGTAATTAATTATAATTTTAACTAACAGTTGAAGTTAATAAACCGGCAAAAAACAAGACCTGCTTACCAAGGTCGATTTTTTTTACTTTTGCGGAAATGTTCCAATAAATATGTCAGGACAAATAAGCAGAACAAAATATAAGCTCCAATCCATTTCGTCAGGAGAACAGTTTGATGATACCGGATGGCTATTAGATGCACCAGGCGAAACGGCACCTGGTTTATTACGGGCAATGTATGATAAAAAGCAGTTGACAGTCGGTGATAATGGGTATGGAATTTATCGTTTTGCCGATTGGTTACCGGTTCAACGAATACTTAAAGGTTCATCAGCTCCAGTCACATTCAAGAGTGAAGGACTGGCAAAAGAGCTTGGATTAAAAAACCTGTTTATAACGTTTAGTGGTTACTGGCCCGAAAAAGGGGTATTTATGAAAACCTGCTCATTCAAAGAAACCGAAGCTTATTCGGTATGTGGAAGGCTTAACCCAAATGAAAATAAAATTCTGGTTGTAGCTTCGGCCGGAAATACTGCACGTGCATTTGCCCAGGTATGTTCGGACAACAACATTCCACTTTTAATAACTGTTCCTGAAGATAACCTTAATGCTATATGGTTCGAAAATAAACTTAATGATTGCGTTAAGCTGGTGGCGGCAAAATCAGGAGGTGATTATTATGATGCCATTCAGTTGTCGAATGTAGCCATTGAACTCAACAACTTTATCCCGGAAGGGGGTGCAAAAAATGTCGCCCGTCGCGACGGCATGGGAACAACAGTTTTATCTGCGACTGATTTTATTGGTAAAATTCCTGACTATTATTTTCAGGCAATTGGAAGCGGAACCGGAGCCATTGCCGCCTGGGAAGCAAACTTGCGCCTAATCGGAGACGGCCGTTATGGGAACCACAAGATGAAACTGATGCTCTCGCAAAACCTGCCATTCAAGCCTATCTATGATGCCTGGAAAGCGGACTCGCGCAGCCTTTTGCCCTTTGACGATGATACAGCACGAAAGCAGGTTGAAGAAATTGATGCGAAAGTTTTATCAAACCGAAAACCACCTTATTCGCTGGCAGGAGGACTTTATGATGCCCTGAAAGATGCAGGAGGGGAAATCCTTATAGCAAGCAATGAAGATGCAAGGCAAGCAGCGAAACTATTTGAAGAATTAGAAGGAAATGACATTCATCCGGCAGCAGCTGTAGCTACAGCAACTTTGATCAACGAAGCGAAAGCAGGAAACCTGGATAAAGAAGCTACCATCATGCTCAATATTACTGGTGGAGGAGAGGAACGGTTTAAAAAAGGAATGGACCTGTTTTATTTAAAACCCGCTATTATTTTTGATATTAATCCGGATCCCGAGGAAGTAAAAAGCAAAATAGCATCATTGTATTAATTCTTTACCATGGAAACAAATCTGACTTTATATAATACCCTAAGCCGTAAAAAAGAAAAATTCGAACCCTTAAATGCCCCTTTTGTAGGTATGTATGTTTGTGGCCCAACCGTTTATGGAGATGCCCATTTGGGGCATGCCCGCCCGGCCATAACCTTTGATGTGATTTTTCGCTATTTGCTATATCTTGGTTATAAAGTCAGGTATGTACGAAATATTACCGATGTCGGCCACCTCGAAGGAGATGCCGATGAAGGAGAAGATAAAATTGCCAAAAAGGCTAAATTCGATAATATTGAGCCAATGGAAGTGGTGCAGTATTATACAAACCAGTATCATCGGTTGATGGACAGCCTAAATGTGTTGCGGCCCAGCATTGAACCCCATGCTTCCGGGCATATTATCGAACAAATAGAGATGATCAAAAAAATTCAGAAAGCAGGTTTTGCCTATGAAAATAATGGTTCCGTTTATTTTGATATTAAAGCATACAACCAAAAGTATAAATACGGAATTCTGTCGGGAAGAAATATAGATGAACTGCTTGCTTTTACCACGTGAACTCGAGGGTCAGGATGAAAAAAAGAGCAGCGTTGATTTTGCCTTATGGAAAAAAGCAACACCTGAACATTTGATGCACTGGCCTTCTCCCTGGAGCAGAAGGTACGGGCTGGCATTTGGAATGTTCGACCATGGGGACAAAATATCTGGGTGAAACCTTTGATATTCATGGGGGTGGATTAGATTTACAATTTCCTCATCACGAATGCGAAATTGCCCAATCGGTTGCTGCCAATGAAAAACCGCCGGTAAAATACTGGCTGCACAACAACATGATCACCCTGAATGGCCAGAAAATGGGAAAATCACTTGGAAATGCCGTGTCCCTGGATGATTTTTTTACCGGAAACCACGCTTTACTCACCCAGGCATACAGCCCCATATCCATTCGTTTTTTCATGTTGCAGGCCCATTACAGAAGCCCGCTTGATTTTTCAAATGAAGCATTGCAATCTGCAGAAAAAGGATTAAAAAAGTTGATGATCGCGGTTAAATCACTTGAAAAATTATTACCCGGCAAATCCAGTTCATCGGATATCAATGCTTTAAAAAATAAATGCTATGAGGCGATGAATGACGATTTTAATACACCTATTTTAATTTCCCATCTGTTTGAAGGCGTACGTATCATCAATTCTGTTAAGGATAAAAAAGAATCAATTACAACGGAAGACCTTGGTACTTTAAAAAAATTAATGAATGAATTTGCATTCGAAATACTGGGCTTAAAAGACGAATCGGTTTCAGACAATGAAGCCCTAACGGCAGGATTGATGGGAACTATTTTAGAAATTCGTCAGGCGGCAAGACAAAATAAAGATTGGCCAACATCCGATTTAATCCGTGATAATCTAGCCCGTTTGAACATCAGGTAAAGGATACCAAAAACGGTACAGAATGGAGCCTGGATTAAATTCATAAACAATGTATGAAAATAGTTGTTCCATTCTGGAAACAAATTACCTTATTCCCGTAAGATACCACATAAAACTTATTTTTATGAATTCATTGATTTATAGCTTCGTGGCATTTTTTATTTTTTTCGGATTAACAGCGAAAGCTCAAAATATTCAGAACAGCGGATTTGAAAACTGGGCAAATGTTCAGTATTTTGAAGATCCAGACGGATTTACCACGACAAACTTTGTAAGTTATTTCGCTGACGGGACCGCAAACGCGACCAAAACATCAGATGCCTATTCGGGTTCTTATGCTTTAACACTTGAAACCATTGATACGGATGAAGGCCCTATTGCCGGAGCTGCCTTTATTGGCTTGCTTGGAAACGGAGCAATTATTGGTGGCATCCCGTTTACCGAAAGGCCTGATTCACTGACCGGTTACGTAAAATATAATGTCGCCGGTATTGATACAGCTTATGTGGCAGTATTGTTTAAAAAATTTGGTGCACCACTTGGAATATGTTTTGTTCAACTAACCGGAAATCAAAATGATTACCAGTTTATTTCCCAACCGATCAATTGGCTCATACCAATTATATCGCCCGATACACTGGCCATTGGGATAATAAGTTCTACCCTTTTCGGCATACCGGTCCCGGGAAGTACGATTACGGTAGATAATTTGCAATTTGTGGGAGCAAATACCCCATTCCCAAACGGCGATTTCGAAAACTGGACAGAATTCGCATCCGAAGAAGCTGTTGAATGGATAAGCTCCAATATATTTACACTTCCTGAAAGCGATATATCCATGACTAAAACAACTGATAGCCATGAAGGGAATTATGCTATCAGGCTTGAAAACCAACCCACAATATGGGATGATACCCTCAGTTTTATCACCAATGGCACAATTGATGAAAACGGGCCAACAGGAGGTATGCCGGTTGATGACGTACCAAATATCCTGTCAGGTTATTATAAATACCTGCCGGTGGGTCCAGATACCGCCCTTGCAGGCATGGTACTTTATCATTATAACGAGATCACAGGCAATACCGAAATCCTTGATAGCAGCTTTATCAAACTTCCTCCCGTAAATCAGTATACCTATTTTGAAGTACCGGTAGATTATTATTCATTACCTGAACCCGATACGATTAATATTGCTTTCAGTGCAGGGAACCTGGAAGATAGCAGTTATGTTGGTTTAGGTAGTGTGTTGTATATCGATGCCCTGGAAATCACCTATAAACCACATATTGTTTCGGTAAATGATAAGTTGGAAAATACCAAACCGGCCGTTTATCCAAATCCGGTAAATGACCGTTTGTTTTTTGAGATTGCAAATTTAATTCATCAGCCAATTGAGGTTTTGATTTTTAATTCAAATGGAAAACTTATTACATCAAAAGAAACATCATATGCAAGCAAACTTTCGATTGATGTTAAAAAAATAAATTCCGGATTGTACTTTTATATTGTAAAAGCAGGGGATATATCTTATCAGGGGAAATTTATTGTAGAGTAAATCCAACAAAATATTTTTCTAAAAGGGGCGGGATATCCTGCCCCTTTTGTATTTTTATCAAAATTTAATAAAAGCATCGCATGAAGGGCTTTTTCATAAGATTAAAAGAGGTATGGGTAATTTTAGGAATCACTCTGCTTTTATTCATCGTCGTTGAAATTTCTTTTAGGATATATTTTCAATTTAAACCGGCAACAGATTCAAGAATAGAAGCTGATTGTTATCAAAATACAGTTTGGGTAGAAAAATATTAT
The DNA here is from genome assembly GCA_041393275.1 of Bacteroidales bacterium. Classification (GTDB taxonomy): domain Bacteria; phylum Bacteroidota; class Bacteroidia; order Bacteroidales; family JAADJA01; genus JAADJA01. The sequence continues at coordinate 501 of JAWKKL010000045.1, read as the reverse complement.
CATGAACTGGCCGCCTGCAATGTTTCGGAATGGAAACCATACGTTTACTGGCAACGCAAACCATTCGAAGGGGAATTTATAAATATTAATGATCAAGGCTATCGCCAAACCGTAATAAAACCTTTCCCTTTTGAACAAAAACAAAATACCCTGAAATTGTTTTTCTTTGGTGGATCCACCATGTGGGGTTCTGGTGTCAGGGATAAATTTACCATTCCTTCACTTGTGGGAAATGAATTGGCAAAAAACAAATTTTCTGCTGATATAACTAATCTTGGTGAATCTGGTTATGTTTCAATGCAAGAAGTAGTCAAATTAAACCTCGAACTGAAAAAAGGAAATATTCCGGATATTGTCGTTTTTTACGATGGGGCCAATGATATCTTTAGCAGTTTGCAATCCGGAGTAGCAGGAATTCCTCAGAATGAAAATAACCGTTTGAAAGAATTTAATACCCTTCAGGAAAAGAAAAAGTCGTTTTTGGTTTTCATGCAATCGCTC
>JAWKKL010000044.1:0-30340 GCA_041393275.1 Bacteroidales bacterium | reverse complement strand
AGTTTTGGTAATGATCGGAATATCCAAAACAAACCTGACGCTATGAAAGGGGCTTATCTTGGCCCGGAGTTTTCAAGTCAGCAAATAAAAAATACAGCCCGAAAATACGAGGCTGTTTTTACCCATTTTGAAAATTTTAATGCGTTAGCCGCAAAAACAGCCAGCCTTTTAAATGAAGGAAATGTGGTTGGTTGGTTTCAGGGAAGGATGGAATATGGCCCACGAGCATTGGGCAATCGGAGTATTTTGGGTGATGCACGTAACCCTGAAATGCAAAAGAAAATGAACCTGAAAATTAAATATCGCGAAGGGTTCAGGCCATTTGCTCCCACCGTTATGGAAGAAGAAATTCGAACATTTTTCGAACTTGAATCAACTTCGCCTTATATGCTCCTGGTAATTCCTGTGAAGAAAGAAAGATGGAAGCCGGAACCCGAAAATTATGATAAGATGGAATTGTATGACCGTCTTTATCATCTCCGCTCTGATATCCCGGCTATAACTCATATTGATTATTCAGCCCGGATCCAAAGTGTAAATAAAAACACGAATCCCCGTTATTGGACAGTGATCAATGAATTTAAAAGACTTACCGGTTATGGGGTAATTGTAAATACATCCTTTAATGTAAGGGGTGAACCCATTATTTGCACACCGGATGATGCCTTCCGTTGTTTTATGCGTACCGAAATGGACTACCTGGTCATGGGTGATTTCCTGTTTGACAAAAAAGACCAAAAAGCCCTTTTGAATGATATCGATTGGAAGGAAGATTTTAAGCTGGATTAGGACGTTTAAGCGGCTTCAAAATTCCTTAAATTGGTTTCTGACTTTATTCTATTGAATGATTAATTTTTTACTGCTGATCTTCTGCCCGGATTGAAACTGAATAAAATACATCCCTTTTGGCTGATTCGATAAGTCTATCTCAATATCATCAGATTTTTCAGAAAATCCAGAATAAATAATTTTTAGGGTAAAATCAAATACCCTGATTTCCACCGGTAATGATCCATCAGGTATATGACTTACTAAAAACTTCCCACTGCCCGGATTTGGGCTTATCACAAAACGGTTGTGCTGAAAATCTCCAATGCCTAAAGGATTTAATAGGATATTCAAGGTGGTATCCTGACAATAACTGTCATATGAAAACATATCTGTCAGCGTTCCATAACCCTCTTTTGAAATGGTATAGGTATACTCTCCGCCCGGAAGACAAAAGCCTGCTTCTCCCTGGATATCTGTTATTAAAGAATAATTATCAATTTCAATCATGGCCCCTTCAATATTTCCTGCCTGACTTGAATTTACATGAAAAACAACATGAGGTTCATTGTATCCAATAAAGCCACAATCAATAGTTAAAGGCGCTGTAACTGAAATATTTCCATAGACTGGAAAACAATCGAGCCATGACGATGAATAAGCCCAGTCTCCTGTTGTCAGGTGAATCGTTTGTCCTGATGTTAATGTATCTCCTGCAATGATGAAATTCCAGCCATTAAACCCGTTATCACAGGAAACATCGCAATTAAAAGACACAGGAAAGGTTCCGGGTGGCAATAAATCAATTTCTATGGTTTGCATTCCTGTTATATTAACAGAGCCTGTATGTGTTTCATAACCGATTTTGCTAACAGCATAATCATATTCTCCATCCAACAGGTAAAACACCGCATTGCCCGATAAATTGGTAAACACAGAATCGTTTTCAACCACAACAATGGCATTTTCAAGATTAGTGCTTAAAGATGTGACATGAAAAATTACAGGGTTGGCCACAGGGCTGCACACGCAGCCGTTGATCAGGGTGTGATTATAAAGACCCAGGCTCGATTGCTGTAAATCCCAACTTAGAGGGGTTTCACCACCCTGGTATGTAAATACAAGCTCTAATAAGGTTTCTCCGGAAGAAATAGGAAATCCATTAAAAGTTGGATCAATCCATGTAAAAATAATCCCATCAATATTTTCTGCAATCATCCAATTCCCGAATGGTGTTACCGGTCCAAATCCAGGGTGAACATAAGAAAATCCTAAGCTGGGATTAGAATTAGAACCATTCCAATTCATCACCGTAGTGTCGAAAACTAAATCCACCTGAATTCCTGTTATATAAGATCCAGGGCTTACAGTGTCAACGATAATCGGAATAAAAACATTATCACCCGGAATTAATGTAGAAGCATCGGTACTGCCAAGCCTTACGGTTATATCATTTTGGGCGTGTAACAGCGAACTTAGTACGACGGCGATTGTGATCAACAGATATTTTTTCATTGTTCTTTTGTGTTAACGTTTGATTGATATATTCAGTCTGGTAGAAAATCATTACCAAAAATAGTCAATTAATAGCCTGATTGCAAGAATATATTGTATAAATTTTTCAACCCTGATAAGCTCGCGAAAAGGATAATTGGATAAACTGCTTAAAAGTTTATTACATCATTCCTCTGTTTTAAGATTACAAGATAATTTATTCACTTATAAACTTGAACTTTTAATAAATACCCTGGTAACAAAGCCTCTAATTAGAAACTTTTAAGCAGCTACTATGAGAATTAACAGGATTGACGCAGTATGGTAACTGCTCTGAATGCGATATTATGGCAGAACATCAAAAAATGAAAACACCTTAACTATACTTTTTCCTCAAAATATTTGCAGCTTTAACCATTTGCCGGATTTTCAAAAAGGCATTTTCTTCATCATTGACGCATCGTTCGGCAAAGCACCCAAAACCGCAATCGGTATTCAGGAAAATATTCTCAGGAGGAAAATAATCCAGTGCCTTTTCAACCTTTTCAACGATAAATTCAACTGTTTCAATTTCATCGGTGCGTGGATTGATAACGCCGATGCCAAGTTCCTTATGAGAAAGAGCCTTCCCGATGATTTCAATTTCTCCAGCCCTGGGGTTGCAAATTCCAGAACAAACTGATCCACGTTCATTTTCGTAAAGGCCGGAAGTAAAGGCAAATAATCCCCGGTTAAAAGGGTTTCTTCTTTTTACTCCAATTTCCTCTGCATACATGTATCCCTTTCCTGATATTGGGAAATCCATCAACCACCCGGTTGATCAATTCCGCTGCATACTGTAACTCCGTGTCTGCATCTGACCGGGTTGCGAGGGTAGCTCACATGAACGTCCGCCGGTCACAATCTTCCGACATGACAATTTCTGTTAGCACAGGCTCGTCAAATTGCACAAATTCACATCCTGCTGCTTCAAGGTCTGGCAATTCTTCCCTCAAAATTGCCACGATATCATCGGCCATTTCAACCTTGCTGTTGTAACCCTGTTTCGAGAATGAACTCACCCACATAGCCCTAGTCAGCAGATAAGGCCCGGGAAGGGTAATCTTAACAGGTTTATCAGTTAAGCTTTTTACAAATTTAAATTCATCTAAGGTGAGGGATTTTTTGCGGGATAGTTTTCCTATACAGGTAGGATTTTTTATGGATGATGCAGGAACATCAAGCGTATCCAGCATTTCTTCAAAACTTTCTTTATTTTCAAGGGTGTCCAGCATATCGGCCAGCGACATCAGCTTTGTGCCATGTAATTTATCTGTTAGGAAAGAATAAAAATTATCCCTGTGGTGTTCCCCTTCAACCAAAATATCAACATCAGCATCCAATTGATATTGAATGCAACGTTCAGCTTCTTTATTCGCTATCTGGTCGAACTCTTCGGGTGTTATCCGGTCTTTCTGTTTGTCGCGCAGTGCTTTTAAAAGAACCCGGGACCTGGGCCAACTTCCTACCTGTGTAACCGGAAATAGCTTTTCACTTTTATCCATGTTCTGAATTCACTTAAACAATATTAATTTTCGTTGTAATTGAAGTTGCTTTTTCAAGAGTTGAATATAGGGGTGACCGCTTTAATGTTTCTGCCCATAGTTCTTTTATTTTTTTTTCATCATCCATTGAAGTAATAAAACATTTTATACTTATGGATGAAATGCTGGGATCGCCATCTTCCAGGCCAAGATGGGCAAGCACATTCGCGAGTTTGCATCGCACTGTTATTTCCACATCGTCAATATCCAGGCCTGCTTTCGCACTTTCCGTTGAAAAAGATGTTGACAAGGATGCTGATAGGGAACCCATCATAAATTCTATGGCTGATGGATATGTGTCTTTTTCTTCGAAACTGGCGGCCTGGCCTACATCAAATGAAAAATTCCGGCAATAAACAGTGCTTTTCAAATGACCGGTTGATCTTGTCCTGATGCGCCATTCATATTCCTTTGCTCTTTTTTTATCTTCTTCAAGCGCTTTTTTGTCATCCTTTTTACTCTCGTTTTTACGGATAAAATAACGGGCATGATCCGGTGTGCCGGTAATTCCAAGGTAATCATGGCCAACCATGCGGCACCAGGGAGGAAGGTCATCGCAAACGGAAGGTTCCCGGCTTCGCATCTCCATAATGCCGCCAACCGGTACGTTTTTCATATTTTCACGGATCAACAATACCAAACCAGAGCCGCAATCCATATCGCCTCCATCAAATACATGGTCGGGTATTATTGAATCCAGGCTTTTGTCTTGGCTCATTTTTTAATAAGTAATACAAGGAGTTCCCTCAGCAAGTAGCTCAACCAATACAGCTCCACCGGCAGGTGTAACGCCTTCAATCAACATATCATCAGTAATTCCGCGGGTCTTAAGGCACGGAGTACAAGCCAGGATTTTTCCGCCATTTTCAACGAAGGATGAAATTAACTCTTTAAGTGGTTTAAAGGGTTCCCCAATATTCACTTTTTCAGCTTCGCCTTTTACGGCTGCCCAAACACCATCGGTGCTCAAAAATACGGTTGTTTCTTTTTCAGAACCCAGGGCTGCTCCGGCCACAACAAATCCAACGGTCGCCGTATCAGGATTTTTATGACAGTTAATGATTGATACACAAAATTTATTGCTCATAGTGTTAATTTTAAATAAAGGTTAGTATAAAAATATTTACTTTTTCTCGATTAAAAAATAAGGTGGTTCATATTTAAGTAAAACCTTATTTGTTGACCTGCACCATGCTAAAAGATCTTCCTGGCCAGCCGGGTCGTGTGCGATTACCCGAACCCGCATACCAGGCCTAACTGACTTAAAAAACTTAAACAATGCCATGACCAAATCTCCACAACCTAGCTCTTTGCCATCATACTCGGCATCAAATCTCCAGCTATTCTTTAAGGTACTATCCACAGTCATTCAGTTTATCAAAAAATATGGCTCAAAAATAACATAAACTGCCAAGCCCATTTTTTAAATTGAAAAAAAATTGTTAATCATTTCTTAAAAAAATAACCGCTTGAAATTTGGAAAACGTCCTCCTTTAAAAATGAAGGACTACATAATCCCAGACAAATTAATGAATCAATAGTTGCTTTGAAACGATCAAATTATCCGTCTCGATTTTGATATAATAAATGCCATTGGAAAGTTGGGATGTTGGCAATAAAACCTCCTCAACATGTGACCCAGATGAAATCGAATTTATCAATTGTCCCTTAGCATCGTAAATATAAATGTTAACCCCATATGATACCCCTGACAATCTTATCTTAACATCTGTACCTGTTATTGCAGGATTTGGATATAGCTTTATATCTTCCCTTGAAAACATTTGTTTCGACTGCCCAACCATATAATCAATGCTGGAATAAACGCCTGAATTAGTACAAACGAAAATTACAATGGCACTCATATAAGGGTTCATGGTTATTTCGTTCACATGGGTATCTGGCAAACCTTCATTTAAATAAACAAAAGGCGGGTATTGGACATCCGGGTTGAGCATGGCAATGCCTTCACCATTATCCCAGCCCGCAAATACGTTTCCCCAGGCATCATATCCCACACACGACATAAACAGTTCCCAGTTTACCACCTCCCAGTTTAACCCAAAATTGTATGACTTATATAAACCTGACGAATTGGAAGCACCCGGAAAAATGGCAAACAATTCACCCTGGTAATTAAATTTAACTTTCGAAAAACTATCTCCGTTTGCCGAAGCAAACCAGGTACCACCGCCATCCGTTGTGAGGTGAGCATTGTTATTCTGGTAATTTCCTTCACAAACCACCATGTATTCGTTATAATAATCCATAGAATTACAAGGGATGGTATCGAAATAGGGAACATTGTACCAGTTTTCGCCATCCACCGAAGACAACAAGCCATTATTACTGCTTCCGGCATAATAGGTACTGATGATACCAAAGGGGTTCAATTTCAGAAATTTTATAAAAGGAAGCCATTCCTGCACATCGAACTGGTGGGTTTGGAGATCAAAGGTGTAAATGCCGTCGGACCAGCTTCCGTCGCTCAAGGCAACCAGAATCTTTTCGGGTGAAAACCACACCGCTTCAACCACCGGCATTCCGCCGTAAGAATAATGATGCCATTCCATATCGTCCTCATAAATATACAACCCGTCAGGCGAACAAATCAAACCCTGGGACGAGCCCAGGCCGAAACAAATGTTGATGGCATGGATGCTGTCGGGGCAATAAGGTTGCCAGGAAATGGCGAAAAGGGAAATGTTTAAGAGAATTGAGACTGTAAGGAGTTTTGTCTTTTTCATGGTTGGGATTTTAGCCTATAAATTTAAGAAAAAATCACCTGTTATGATAAAAAATTTTTCTCCGGGTATTTGAGCCTGAGTGGTTATTATCTAAAAAAATCTTATTCCGTGAGGCAGGAGAGATATGTGATTTGGGTGGTATGATATTAAAACTTAATTGATATCCAGTATCATGGAGAATAAAATTTAATCAATTGTAGGTTTAAAGAGTCCTTCAGGATTCGACCCCATCATACCAGCCTTGAGCAACGAGGGACTTACTTTCATAAGCTTATCGGCCTGGTTGGAACTGATGATGGGGTGATGACGCATGCTATCGAGATATGTGCTGATAAATTCCAAATCCTGATCAGTTGTTTGCCAGTTTTGCTTGTCGAATTTTCGAAGGTCGAGAGGCAGGGAATAGGCGCGCAGGGTTTTTTCGCCGATGGAATTAAAGTAAAAATCGAAGTAGGACATCACCAGTTCGCGGATGCTTCTGTACACCGGCTCGCGCAGACGGATAACCGTAAAATTCGATTTGGCAATGGCACCCCAGCAATCAGCTTGCTTATAAACGGCGATTACATGATCATCGTCGTTGACGGCACGCATATCCAAAACCAGCGGACGAAATCCTATGTTTTGCAGGCAGGCAGCTGCAAATAAGGCACCTTCAACACAATGGGCCCTCTTTTTCCGCATGACCCAGCGCGGGGAGTTGGTTTCGTGGGTTGCATTGTACGGGATTGAATCGATATAATCCTGTATCTTAAGTGGTGTATCGAGTTGATTAATGAAGTTTTGTTCTTCTTTTGTCCACAATGCTTCAGGATTGTTCATACGGATGATTTATTTTTTCAAAGGTATCGAATTATTTTTGGTGAAGTTTCATGTGAGAAGTCGGATGACATTTAACCATCACCATAATGGCCAACAAAAATCTACAATCCCACCTCAGCAATTGATTCTGTTGTCGGGATTCCATATTCATCCCAACCCCGTATATCATAATATTTTTGTACAAGGCCTTTAAAATATTCACGGTCAAGTTTTTTACCCCGCATAAAACCGGCCAGTGACTCTTCATCAAAGAATCGTCCGGGCAGGGTGTCGTCTTTATAAGTGCGGCCATTGCGTAAATTATATCGCCGTGCCAGTTGGGTCAACCTCGCCCCGACTTCCATCAGGGATTTTTGTGTGTGATTTGAACCGGTAGCAACATTCAACAATTCGGCGAGCCGGTCGAGGCCAAGCGGAACAAAATCGCAGATCACAAGGCTGTTGCGTGCATTTATTTCATCCAGGCCATCGGCCACAGCTTGTGGCATATCTTCCAGGGTAAAGTCCGGGCCTGCTTGAGTTTCGGCCAACCATAAACGGGTATGGCTGGCAAAGTCGGCGACGGCAAACATCAAACCCATAGTTAAGGAACCTTTGGGATTGATCCCCGACAATTCCATCCCGTATGTGTTTATAGCAAAAGCTTCGCTGCCTTTCCCAATTTTGGCTGCGGCATCCCTTGTTCCGTCTGTAAAATATTCGCCAATGCCTTTGCGATAGGCCATCAGTTCGATCAGTTTTCGCTGGGCTTCGGCATTGCCCCATTCCATGTTTATTCCCTGCCAGTTATCAATCACGCCTTTTTCATAACATTCCATGGCAAAGGAACAGGTGATGCCGGTGCTGATGGTGTCCAGTCCGAGGTCGTTGCACATTTCGTTTGCCCAGGCCACATCTTTAATGCTGTTTACCAAACTTCCCGAGCCCAGGAAAGCGGTGGTTTCGTATTCGGGGCCCTCAATTTTATGGCCGTCCCATTCTGCCCATTTCGAACAACGGATGCCGCAATTAAAACAACTGGTGTCTTTCCAGTTCAGTTCTTCGCGGGCTGCTTCCGAACTGATCTTTTCAAAATCATCAAATTGTACCAGCTGGTGATTTTTTGTTGGTAAAATCTCTGCTTCCTGAGTTTGCCTTATGGTTTTCATGGTTCCTTTTATCCTCCGGAATTTCACCCCTTCATTTCCGGTTACATCACGTGCAAACTGAAGATTTAGTTGTTTAAATTTTTCCGGGTCGAAATACTTTATTTCTGTTTCCCCATCAGCCACAATTGCTTTAAGCATTTTGGAGCCCATCACCGCACCTGCCCCGCCCCGTCCGTACTGACGATGCTTATCTACACCGATACAAGCAATTTTGGAAAGGTTTTCACCTGCCTGGCCAATGGCGGCTATTCGGGGATCTTTGTAAGGATGTTGCTCCGTTAAACGGTCGGTTGTTTCGAAAATTCCTTTTCCCCATAGATCACCTGCATCAAGGATGTTAATTTCCTTGTCGGAAACATATAGATATACAGGCTCTTTCGATTTCCCCGTAATGATCATATAATCGAAACCTGCCCTTTTTAAGGCCGGGCCAAAATTGCCACCGCAATGGGTATCCAAAACCGAATTGGTTAAGGGCGATTTAGTCACCAGGGTAGTTCTGGCACTGGTTTGTACCTTTGACCCGGTAAAGGGGCCATTGGTAAAGATCAACGGGTTTTCCTCTCCAAGCGGATCAGGATTAGGTGCTATTTTGTCGAGCAGGGCAAATCCCAGGCCTTTGCCCCCAATGAAGTTTTTAACCAGGTTTTTTTCGGTTTCACCAATATAATGTTCCCTTGTTGTTAGATTAACATTTAGGAATTTACCAGTGTAAGACATATTTAATTTTTTTAAGTGACTAATGAAAACATTACACAATGAACTGTCCTGGGTATCCGTCATCGCGAGCCATAAGGCAGGCACCGTGTGAATGAGCGAAACGATCTATATTTTGATTATTATTTGAATTACAACTTTGAGATTGCCCGCCTGACCTCGTTGGGCAGGCTTCACACCAACACACCTGGCCTTCGCAAGGATTCGCTATGACGTTTCCATTTTAATTTAAAGTCATCGGTAATCATTTTATTTAATATTATATATTCACCCCCGCTTTGAGATTGTCTATAAAGTCTTTGTGTCTCTCTTTGTCTTCTTTGTGCCTCTTTGTGTAATAGCTAATGAATTGTTCCACAGAGATTCACAGAGAAGTCACAAAGTTTCTCAGAGTAATGGGTTTTAAGCTTTTCTTGATTTATCATTTTTCGATACAGCAATATAAAAAATGTAATTTATCCCCGATGAATTGCTAAAAGATCTGTTAATATTGCAAAGCCTGTTTCAATTTTCCCGGCACCCGGACCAACAATGGTAACATCTCCTAATAAATCGGTTGAAAATGTAAGGGCATTGGTAGCGCCCGAAACACCTGCCAACGGATGGCCTATGTCAATCATTTCAGGTTTTACGGAAGTTATGATCTTACCCTCTTTCATCTCCATCGAACCGATCAGCTTCCATCTTTTGTTCTCTGTTTTAGCTTTAGCAATATCTGCCGGAGAAATTTTTGTTATTCCCTGGCAAGGCACATCGGTAATTTTTATTCCCGCATTCATGACAATATTGGCTAAAATAGTTACTTTACCACGTGCATCATAACCTTCCACATCACCGGTCGGGTCGGCTTCGGCATACCCTTTTTCCTGGGCAATTTTTAGCACTTCATCATAGGCCATCCCTTTTTCCATTTCGGTGAGCATATAGTTGGTCGTGCCGTTCAGGATACCTCGTATTTTTGATATTGTGCAGCCGGCCAGCGGGCCATCTGCAAGATTAATTACGGGTGTACCTGCCACAACCGTTCCCTCGATCATAAATTTGCAATGATTGGCATCGGCAAGTTTTTTCATTTCGGGATAAAACAATGCAGCCGGCCCTTTATTGCTGGTTACCACGTGCTTTCCTGCTGACAATGCAGCTTTTACATGGTCAACCGCCGGACCGCCCGTATTCAGGTCGGTGTAGGTTAACTCGCACCAGACGCTGGTATCAGACTCTTTTACCAGGGTAATATTGTCTTTATCTGTCAGGTCTTTTGTGAATTTTTACCCGCCCTTGCTTCTTCGATCATCTGATTTAAGTCCAAGCCTATGCATTATAAACATTGCCAAATTTGAAATCTGCTACGGCTACAATTTCAAATTCATAACCATATTTATTTTTTAGTGCTTCCTTTTTTATTTAGCAGGATTTCTGTTATTCCCTGCCCAACGGTTCCAAAACCAAGAATTCCAATGTTGTGTTTCATATTTATTTATTGTTTGCTTTTTTCTAATCAATTTTGCTGATGATGCCCTCCCGATGAAAATTCAGGGGATGTGACATAATATTTTTCCCTTCCAGGGCCGAAAATCCATGTTCAATATCCGCGATAATATCATCCGGATGTTCTCCACCAACGCATAACCTGATGAGGTTTGGGGGAATATCGGCCAGTTTTCTTCCTTCTTCGCCTTGTTGCGAATGGGTGGAAATGGCCGGAATAGTAGCGACTGATTTTATCCTCCCCAGGTCTGTAGCCCTCCAAATCATCCGGAAACCGTCAAAAACATCCCTTGCGCCTTGTGCACCCTCTTTTATCCTGAATGACATCAAATGGCCGAAACGGTTAACTTTTTCGAGATAAAATGGATCAAATTCAGAGTCAACCAGCACCATGTATTTCTTCGCCAAATCATGAAGATGATGCGATTCGAGGCCAAGATAATCTACCTGTTCAACATGTTTGTGCCCTTCGAGGTATTTTGCAACAATTAGTGTATTTCGGCTAAAACGATCAACTTTCGCACGTAGATTCCGTACATCACTCAATGCCATGATGGCATTAAACGGTGAAATGTTTGGACCATTATCTCGATTTGGAAGTGCTTTTATGTACCTACCAAAATCCTTTTTCATGGCTTCATTATCAATTGCTGAAACCAGGTTTTTCCTTGCGATCACTGCGCCGCCAATTCCAAAGCCACTTGATGTAATTGTCTTTGAAATAGATTGAACGACAATATCCGCCCCCCGGGTTAACGGACGAAGCAAAGCCGGTGTGGCAACCGTAGTATCTACAATAACAGGTATATTATGACTGTGAGCCAATTCAATAACAGCATCCAGGTCAAAAAATGCCTGGCCGGGGTTACTGGGCATTTCGCCATAAATGAAGCGTGTATTTTTATCAATTAGTTTTGCCCATTCATCAATATTATTCGAATGTATTACCTTGCGCCATTCAATATTTCTTTCCTGGTCCTTCCGAACGGCAAACTGCTGAAAAGTTCCTCCATAAAGCTGGCTGGTAGCCACAAAATTCAGTTTTTGATTGGGCTTTTTCGGATCAGCTACTAAAAATGGTTCAACGGCGCTCATGATGGCGCTCATGCCTGATGCTGTAGCGCAACAACTTGTTTCAATATCGCCACCATACCCTTCCAGCAGTGCTAATACACCTTCGAGGTAATACATGGACGGATTTCCTATCCGGGAATAACACCAGGTTGGGATTTCATAACCCAGGGCTGCCTCCATTTCATCGGCATCGCGGTAGGCCTGGGAAGTGGACATGTAAACTGGTTCAATGATTGAACCCTGGTTAAAATCCAGTGCCTCCTGCATGGAATAAATTCCGTGGGTCGAGATGGTATCGAACCGTTGTTCTTTAATTCGTTCGCGATTTTCCATATGCCATATAGCTGATCGCTTCGCAGCTTCTATGTAATAATTTTTGCCTTGTGGTTCCATTTGATTATAATTGATAACTATATATTTGATTATTATTTCTAACTAAAATGGATGATTTGCCACCCATGTTTTGAAAGCTAAAATTAGTAAGTTTAATCAACCTGATTGATATCTCAAAGTAATTTGTACTGAATGTAAATAAGAACCCAGATTTTATTAACGCGTAATTATTAAAGATCAATTCTGTATTTATTCCTTTCTGCGAGACAATTAAAATCCAACGCAGAAGTTTTATTATATAATTTTGCATACGGATTAATTGTTAAATCTAAAATTTATGAAAGTTGCTGTGGTTGGCGCTACCGGAATGGTTGGCCGGGTTATGCTGGAAGTGCTTGAAGAAAGAAAAATTAATATAACCCAACTTATTCCGGTTGCTTCGGAAAAGTCAGTTGGGAAAAAAGTTCTTTTTCGGGCTAAAGAAGAAACCGTTGTTGGACTTGAAACGGCTGTTGAAATGAAACCTGATATTGCCCTTTTTTCAGCGGGTGGGAACACCTCCTTATTATGGGCTCCTAAGTTCGCTGAAGTTGGTTCCTTTGTCATTGACAATTCTTCGGCCTGGCGAATGGATCCCGAAAAAAAACTGGTAGTCCCTGAAATCAATGCTTATTTAATATCAAAAACCGATAAGATCATTGCCAATCCAAATTGCTCAACCATCCAACTTGTGATCGCATTGGCTCCCCTTCATCAAAAATATGGCATTGTAAGGCTAGTTATTTCAACCTATCAGTCTGTTTCAGGATCCGGAATTAAAGCTGTCAACCAACTCGAAAACGAACGAAAGGGAGTTCAATCAGAAATGGCTTATCCTCATCCGATTGATAAAAACTGTATTCCACAATGCGATTTGTTTGCTGATCTGGGTTATACCAAAGAAGAGTGGAAGCTGATTAATGAAACACGCAAAATCCTGAATGATCCAACGATAAAAATTACTTCCACCTGTGTCCGTGTGCCAGTTGACGGGGGCCATTCCGAAAGTGTGAACATTCAGTTCAAAAAAGATTATATGATTGAGGAAGTAAAAGAGATGCTTTCACAAACACCGGGAATTGTAGTTCAGGATAATCCAATGGCAGCTGTATATCCAATGCCCGTAAATGCAAAAGGAAAGGACGATGTATTTGTGGGCCGGATCCGTCGGGATTATTCTCAAAAAAATAGTTTGAATTTTTGGGTCGTTTCAGATAATCTGCGAAAAGGTGCTGCGACCAATGCTATTCAAATTGCCGAGTACGTTGCTCAGAAATTCTTCTAAGCGATGATAAACTGGGCAGTGTGACGGCTGCGTTGTTCAACTAATATAGTCTTGTTAACCGTTAATTCCTCAATTAGCTGATGGGTATAATTTCTGATTGTTATTAGTTGCAGGTTATTATTATAAAGGACATTAAATCCTTCATCAAGTTTTGACACCAGTTCATTTATTGATTTGCCTTTGGGTGTATCCACACAAAACGAAAAGCTTATGGCAGAATGCTGCATTAGATTTACATTTACCCTATATAGATGAAGCTGCTCAAATAAATACCGTAAATCAATTTCTGAAACAAAGGAAAGGTCCTTTTTCGAAACCGAGAACAATATCTGTTCGTCTAAAATTATTATGAAAGGGAGCATTAACATGCGGGATTCCATCTTACTGACCCTTGTTCCGGCTTGATCAGGTGAATTAAAGCTCTTTACATACAGTGGGATTTTTTTATCGTAAAGCGGTTTAATTGTTTTCGGATGAATAACTTTAGCACCGTAATATGTGAGTTCAATTACCTCTTCATAATCAAGATCGTTGATTTTTTCAATTTTGCTGAATCTTGCTGGATCAGCATTGTAAATTCCATCTACATCTTTCCAAAGGGTAATATTTTCGGCATTCAGAAAATTAGCCAATAAGGCGGCAGTATAGTCCGAACCCTCTCTTCCCAACGTGGTTGTAAATCCTGAATCATCGGAACCGATAAAACCCTGGGTAATAAATATCTTACTCAGGTCTTTATTAAATGTTTTATAGCAATTTTTCTTTGAACGATTTAAATCTACCTCGGCTTCTCTGTAAGTTGAGTCAGTTTTAAGTAGATTCCGGATATCAACCCATTGGTTTTCAATTCCATTTCGATTTAGCCAGGAACTAACAATGCAGGTTGAAACAAGTTCTCCAATCGAAATCACCTGATCATAAATAAAATTATAATCTTTAGCTCCATGTTTTATGATGGCATTATTGACAGTGGCGAACAATTCAGAAACGACTGAATATATTTCATGATCAGCGTCATCAAAAAGCTGATCCAAAATTGCAAGATGTTCTTTTCGAAGATTTTCTATCAATTCTAAGTAATTCCCATTTTGATTCCTGCTTTCTTCCAGAATAGCTTCCAACCCATTGGTTGTTTTGCCCATGGCAGAAATTACTATTACCAGTGGCGCATCTGTCGAACCAACAATTTTTCAAATTTTACTGATTGAGCATCTTTTACGGAGCATCACCAAACTATAAACGATCATAATGTAATTTAAATCAATAGGACAAAAATAGACAAACGACATTTTGTAGCTTAAATTTTAATAATTTTGCACCTTTATTTGTAAACTGAATAAATCAATACTTATGAATTACGATGTCATCGTTATAGGAAGCGGGCCCGGTGGATATGTAGCGGCCATAAGAGCTTCACAACTTGGATTAAAAACTGCCGTTGTAGAAAAATCGGAACTGGGTGGAGTTTGTTTGAATTGGGGATGTATCCCAACAAAAGCCTTATTAAAAAGTGCCCAGGTTTTGAAAAACTATATAATGCCTCTGATTATGGCATTTCCATTAATGGTAAAGCGAATGTTGATTTTAATTCAATGGTAAATCGCAGCCGTGGAGTTGCGGATGGCATGAGCAAAGGCATGCAATTCTTGTTTAAAAAAATAAAATTGACCATATTCATGGAGTTGGGAAACTGGTAGACGGAAAAGGTGGAAGTAACCGACGATAAGGCAAAAACAGAATATTCGGCAAACCATATTATCATTGCCACCGGAGCAAGGTCGCGCGAACTGCCAAACCTGAAACAGGATGGGAAAAAGATCATTGGTTATCGTGAAGCAATGTCCTTGACAAAACAGCCAAAATCAATGGTGGTGGTTGGATCAGGAGCAATTGGGTCGGAATTTGCCTTTTTTTTATAGTTCAATCGGAACGGATGTTACACTTGTTGAATTTATGCCAACGTTGGTTCCATTGGAAGACGAAGAAGTTTCGAAACAACTGGAACGAAGCTTTAAAAAAGCGAAAATGAAGGTGATGACAAATTCGTCAGTAGAAGCTGTTGATACCAAAGGTAAAACCTGTAAGGTGACCATCAAGACTAAAAAAGGAGAAGAAGTAGTTGAGGCCGAAATCGTTTTATCTGCCGTCGGCATTAAATCCAATATCGAAAATATTGGCCTTGAAGATTTAGGAATAAAAACAGATAAAGATAAAATATTGGTTGATGAATATTACCGCACAAATGTAGAAGGAATTTATGCCATCGGCGATGTGGTTTCAGGCCCTGCCCTGGCACATGTGGCTTCAGCAGAAGGAATTTGTTGTGTGGAGAATATTGCTAAACTAAACCCCGAACCGATTGATTATGGAAATATTCCTGGATGTACGTATACTAATCCTGAAATCGCTTCCGTAGGTATGACTGAGAAACAAGCCCGGGAGGCTGGGTTTGAAATAAAAGTTGGTAAATTTCCCTATTCGGCATCAGGAAAGGCAAGCGCATCGGGTAATAAAGATGGATTTGTGAAAGTAATTTTTGATGCTAAATACGGCGAATGGCTGGGTGCCCATTTTATTGATGATAATGTTACAGAAATGATTGCCGAAGCGGTGGCAGCCCGTAAACTGGAAACAACCGGGCATGAAATCTGAAAAACCATTCATCCTCACCCAACTATGTCGGAGGCTGTGATGGAAGCTGTGGCTGCCGCTTATGGCGAGGTTATTCATTTGTAATAATTGGAAATAAAGAATTCTAAATTATATACACGTTGCATGGAGCTCATAAAAACCGATATCGAAGATGTACTTCTAATACAGCCAAAAAGTGTTTGCCGACGAGCGTGGTATTTTTTGAATCCTTTCGACTTGATAATCAGTTTCCCGAACAGCGCAACGCGACTGATTTCAGCCATGGATTCGGACTCCTTTGGAAAAGGGGTTCTTCGCGGGCTTCATTTTCAAAACCCACCTTACGAACAGGGAAAACTTGTTCGGGTTATAAAAGGAGCTGTGTTAGATGTAGCTGTTGATATCCGGCCCGAATCTCCTACTTATGGAAAGTGGGTTTCGTATGAACTCAACGAGAAAAATAAAACCATGATGTGGATACCTCCTGGCTTTGCCCATGGTTTTGTAACACTTATGGAAAATTCTATTTTTCAGTATAAATGCACGAATTATTACAACAAAGAGTCGGAAGGCAGCATTCGTTGGAACGACCCGGATATTAATATTGACTGGAAAACCAAAAATCCAATAGTTTCTGGAAAAGATAAAGTTGCACCACTATTTAAAAATTTTGAATCACAATTTTAATTCTTCTTCTATCTATCATGAGGAAAATTTATTTGCTAAGTATTGTTTTGTTATTTGCAGCCGCTGTTTTTATGATGTTTACTTTTTCAAGTTCAGAAAGCGTTGCTTCAGATGATGGAGAGTTTGACCTGAACGATCAACAATTTTCTGCTACTTCGCCACCCATCCCTGTAAAGGTTGATTTTGCCGGTGAAGATGCACCCTTAAATTTATATTCTGTTAGAGAATACCTCGATCGTGAATTGCTGGTAAACACCTATTTTCATAGTTCAACTATTCAATTATTAAAATGTTCGAATAGATGGTTTCCGGTAATTGAACCCATTCTTAAGGAAAATAATATCCCTGATGACTTTAAATATCTTGCACTTATTGAAAGTGGGTTTTTAAATGTTAAATCACCCAGAGGAGCGGCAGGTTTTTGGCAATTCATGGAGAAAACAGCTAAGGAGTATAAACTGGAAGTAAATGACTATGTTGATGAGCGTTACAACCTGGAATTGGCGACAACCAAAGCGTGTGAATACCTCGCCGATTCTTTTGAAGAATATCAAAACTGGACCCTTGTTGCAGCGGCCTACAATGCGGGAAATCGAAGAATTTCAGAATCTATTGAACAGCAAAAAACAAACGATTATTACGATTTATATCTAAATGAAGAAACTTCACGGTATGTTTTTCGCATTTTAGCAATAAAAACTATTTTCAACGATCCGTTACTTTATGGATTTGATATCAAAAAGACAGATTTATACCCGGTCCTTAATACAAAAGAAATAACGGTTGACACAGCCATCAGCAACCTGGTTGACTTTGCCCTGGCGCAAGGCATTTCGTACCGGAACCTGAAAGAACTGAATCCATGGCTTCGAACCAATTACCTGACAAATAAATCAGGAAAACTTTATACTATAAAATTACCCAAATAAATAATGAGGAAAGCAGTTTTGTGAAGAAGGATTTTTCAGGCATAGGCGATTCTATTAAACAACATGAAACCTGGCTTGAGGTCAATGGAGCAAGGGTTCATAACCTCAAGAATATAGATGTAAAAATCCCGCGAAACAAACTTGTTGTCATTACCGGCTTAAGCGGAAGTGGAAAATCGTCCCTGGCCTTCGACACCATTTATGCCGAAGGACAGCGCCGTTATATGGAAACCTTTTCGGCATATGCCCGACAGTTTATCGGAAACCTTGAACGGCCTGATGTCGACAATATTTCAGGCTTGAGTCCGGTGATCTCCATTGAGCAAAAATCCGTAAACAGAAACCCGCGCTCGACGGTTGGAACAATAACAGAGATATACGATTTTCTAAGGTTATTGTATGCCCGAATTGCCGATGCCTACTCTTATGAAACAGGCGAAAAAATGGTAAGGTATACCGAAACCCAGATTCTCGAATTAATTTCTACAATATATGCCGAAAGAAAAGTTGTCATTCTGGCACCTGTTGTAAAAGGGCGAAAAGGCCATTACCGCGAAGTGCTTGAGCAATTCCGCAAACAAGGATTTTTATCAGTACGCGTGGACGGAGCCATAAAAGAACTTGTTTTCGGGCTACAATTAGATCGCTATAAAGTACATGATATTGAACTTGTCATTGATAAAATCAAAATAAATGAAGTATCTGAAAAGCGAATGATCCAATCTGTTCAGTTGGCTATGAAATACGGCAAAGGATCAGCAATGGTGCTTGATCATGAATCAAATGCAGCGAAATATTTCAGCCGTGCCATGATGTGTCCAACCACTGGAATTTCATATAATGAACCTGAACCCAACACGTTTTCGTTCAATTCGCCTTATGGGGCCTGCCCAAAGTGCAATGGCCTGGGTACAGTGACTGAAGTTGATCTCAACAAAATTTTTCCGGATAAAAATAAAAGCATTCGCAAAGGTGGTATTGCTACTATCGGCGAATACAAACACAACTGGATATTTCATCAGATGGAAGCCATCGGTGATAAGTACGGATTTAATCTGGACACACCGGTTAAAGACATACCAGATGAAGCCATTACAACTATTCTATACGGATCGGATGAAAACTATAAAATCCAAAAGGAATACATGGGCATCACTTCAACCTATACACTGAATTTTGAAGGGGTGGTAAACTTTATTTCTAATCAGTTTAGCGAATCAAGTTCCAATAGCATCCGCAAATGGGCACTGAATTTTATGAATTCTATAAAATGCCCGGAATGCAAGGGATTGAGGCTCAAAAAAGAATCCCTTTATTTTACCATTGATGATAAAAATATTTCGGAAATAGCCAACTTCGACCTGGTTGAACTCAATAAATGGATTGATGAATTGGAGGGTAAGCTTACGGAAAACCAGCAAGTGATTGCCAAAGAAATTCTCAGGGAAATTAAGAACAGAATTAAATTTTTACTGGATGTTGGCCTTGAATACCTTGCCCTAAACCGTCCGGCAAGGAGCCTTTCAGGAGGCGAATCACAACGGATCAGGCTGGCAACACAAATTGGATCTCAACTCACCAGCGTACTTTATATCCTTGATGAACCCAGCATTGGACTGCATCAACGGGATAATTTGAGGCTTATTCAATCATTGAAAGATTTGCGCGATATCGGAAATTCTGTAATCGTGGTTGAACATGATAAGGAAACTATATTATCCGCTGATCATGTTATTGATATAGGACCGGGTGCGGGGGCTCATGGCGGCGAAATTGTAGCTCAGGGTTCCCCTGGGGATATGGTGGAATGTAAAACCATCACCTGCGATTATCTGCGTGGGAAAAAGGAAATTAAAATCCCTGAAAAACGTCGCGAAGGCAACGGATTTTCTATCGAAATCACAGGGGCTAGCGGAAATAACCTCAAAGAGATTAGTGTTAAATTTCCATTGGGTAAACTGATTTGCATAACTGGTGTATCTGGAAGCGGTAAATCAACCCTGATAAATGAAACTCTCTATCCTATTCTGAACAAACATTTTTACCGGGCAGAAAAAAGGCCTTTACCATACAAAGAGATCAACGGACTAAAAAATATTGATAAAGTGATTGATATTGACCAGTCGCCTATTGGACGAACCCCTCGGTCAAATCCGGCCACTTACACCAGTGTTTTTGATGAAATCAGAAAATTATATACCCAATTGCCAGAAGCTAAGATTCGAGGGTACAAACCCGGACGGTTTTCCTTTAATGTAAAAGGGGGCCGTTGCGAAACTTGCAGGGGGGCCGGTATTCGTATTATTGAAATGAATTTCCTTCCTGATGTTCATGTGCATTGTGAAGATTGTAATGGTAAACGTTACAACCGCGAAACCCTTGAAGTCAGATATAAAGGGAAATCAATAAATGATGTGCTGGAAATGACCATTGACCAGGCAGTTGACTTTTTTGAAAATATTCCGGCTATTTTACAAAAGATTAAGACAATAAAGGAAGTTGGGTTGGGTTATATCACCCTGGGCCAGCAATCCACAACCCTTTCAGGCGGTGAAGCACAGCGGGTTAAACTGGCTTCCGAACTTTCGAAAAAAGATACGGGCAAAACTCTTTATATTCTGGATGAACCAACTACCGGCCTTCACTTTGAAGATGTAAATGTGTTGCTCATCGTACTTCAAAAATTAGTAAATAAAGGAAATACGGTTCTCGTCATCGAACATAACCTGGAAGTAATTAAAGTGGCCGACCACATCATTGACCTCGGTCCTGAAGGTGGTATCGGAGGTGGGCGGATTGTTTGTGAAGGCACACCTGAAGATGTAGCAAAAGTGAAGGAAAGTTATACAGGGCAGTATTTAAAAGAGGAGTTAAAGTTGAGATCGTAGATTAAAAAAACGGCGCTGTGTTCGCATGACAATCAAATCCCTTGCTGTTATTTGGGCAAATAAATAAAATGTATAGCAAATTCCATCAAAAGCATGTATTAATATTTTTCAAGACTGATTATAACGCTATCAAGGGTTTTTTTTGAATTTACACTTATGCCATCTTCACCAAAGGCAAAAAAGAAAATGATTTTGGTGTTTTCCGAAAGGGCCTCAATGCGTGCCCTTAAACTTTTTACCCCTTTATATTTTTTAATGTATGGCCTTTCTAATATATTCACTGTATATCCAAGCTTTTCCAATAAAACTATCCATTCGGTATAGGAAATGTTCCAGGAAAAACCCATGTTTTCCTGCCACAATGAAGTCATTTCATCACTTCTTGAAATATGCACAATATCGATAATACTATCACAATGCTGATCCCAAAACCGGAAGTTTTCAACCTCACAAAAAGTATGGCATTTATTTTTTGCTTTAGTACATGAATACGTTAAATCAGTAATTTCATCAACCGTACTTTCGCCTAATATTATTCCATATTCCGGTAATATAACTCGTTGGCCTGAAACAGTACCTGTTGTGCTATAATTTGAATTTCCTTCCTGAAATACATCTTCCCCATCATCAAACAGCTGATGGCCCACTTCCAATTTTACCATATCCACCATTAAATGAGTAGTTTTTCCCGGACTAATCTCAATGGTATCATTAAGCGACTTATCATTCAGAATAAATGTTACCGGATAAATCCCCTCCGGTATTTCTTCGGCCATCCACTCGTCTTTGCTTTTTGTATAATTAACACCCAATGTTGGTATTTCAATTGTTATGGAAACAGGTAACGATTGAATTTTTAAAGTGCCTACTTTAAATTCTATCTCTTGCTGGCCTGTATTGCCCGATTCAGATATTTTTATAATCGGGAAAAAAGGCCGCACTTTATATGTATAAACTTCCCCCGGTTTAACGTTTATCCTTTCTTCCTGCGGGCTATACCCTTCATCAATCAACTTGATGGTTCTAACACCTGGAATTACATTATCAATTATTAATATACCATCATTTACCAGGGAGGTTTTTCCTTGAAATACATTGTCAACATAAACCGATATACCAGGTTTAGCTTCGACCTGAATATAGGCTTTTTGTGCAACCAATCCTATTGGAAAAACAATTGTAAAGATTATCAGTAATGTTTTCATCATTCACTCTTTAAGATATAGAAGATAGATTAGCTTTTCAAGTATAAAACCATGTAATAGTTTAGGATCTTCAAAAACCCGTTTTAACAATAACAAATATAATGATAATTGGTTTAAATAGCAAGGGAACAATAAAAAATCAGGTAATTAAAAGTTGGTTATTCCTTTCAAATAAACATAATATGATTGAAAGATTTAATTATAATTCCTGAACCGTTAAATAAAAAGTTGGGCTTTTATTTTCAATGCGCTTCCATTGGTTTTCACTTCCCCAACGGGTAAACATAGTGCCTTGTTTTCGTTTAATATGAAAAAGGACATTTGCTGTCGCTTTTTTATTTCTGTTAACCCGAATAAGACGATCCTTGTTTAAACCATCAACTTTTATCCATTCAAGTGAAAGGGCAATATCTCCTTTAAATTTCAAATGATACAGACTCAAATCAATGTCTATCCATCCTGATTTTTTCGTTACGGAAATAAAAACCTCCTTATTGAGCAATTCGTCGGAAGGTAAACCATCAGCTATATCGCGTATATGCAATCGAAAAAGACTGTTATCAAAGGATTGTTTATAAAGTTTAATATGCAGTGATTGCAAACTTACCATTGAATGTCCCAGGCCTAAGCTGATCCCAACTTCATTTCCCTGTCCGAATTGCATACCACCCCAGCCGCACACTTCTCCCATAGAGGAACCCTCAGTCCCAATTTTCTTTAGTTTGCCTTTTGGACTGATTATGACCTCAGCCAGATGAAAGGGTTTGACTTTCAATTCAATGATGTTGTTTCTGCCCAAAAGCTCTTCGATTGTAAATGTCTGTGAATGATAGCCAATAACAGAAAACCTTACTTTCGAATTTAAAAATAGTCCTCCGACATCCAGATTAAAGTCTCCATTTTCATCTGTGATGGTACCTTTTGACGTATTGATAATGCCAATATTAACATAAACCAATGGCTGCCCTGATGATAAATCAACCACTTTGCCATCGATATTTTGAGCGTATAATACAAATGTCAGCAACAACAAAACCAGTGTGCAAAAAAGCTTCATTTTTATTTTTTTAAGATCACAGATATCGGCACTTTTTCGTGGGTAAAATAGTCTACAATTTTATAAATTTTATGGCTTTCGGATAACCACCTTGTTTTAATTTCAAATAATATAACCCAGGACTTAATGATGATATATCAATCCCACGTACCGAAACTTGCGGAAAAGTCAGTTTACATTCACCATTGAAGTTAAATATTTCTACTGAAACTTTTCCATGGAAATTCAGACTTAATGCCAATTTATCATTTGCCGGATTCGGGAAAACGGAAAACTCTTTCAATAGTGGTTCATTTTTCAATCCGGTTTCCAGAACATTTAAAGTGTGGTATTTATCAATAGTATCACAATGATTAAACGATGAAAGTTCAACTGTATAAGTTCCCGGGCCCGGAAAGGTGTAGGAAGGATTTGAGTTTGTATCAGTTACCGGACCAAAATTCCAGATTTGGCCAATTGCATTATGCGAAAGATTTGTAAACTGGTATGAATATCCATTAATTTGTTCGTAGCTAAATTCAGAAACCAGGTCGTATTCTCCAATATGCCAGTGAAATAAGCTATCGTACACGACCAGTTTTGCAGCTGAACGGATGTTATATGCATCATCCTGACTTAGGGTGAAATCATAGCTAATATTTGATGGATCTTTTCGAAAAATACTTGTGTAAAAACAGCATGCGGCTGCATAAGAACCAGCTTCCGAAGGATGACTTTCATCCGCTGAATATAGATCAATTGATGGGTATTGATTGCGCAGGTACCGCCAAACTGCCCCTACAGGCGAAACCACAGCCTGATTGCTGTCGGCCATCATCATATAACGCAAATGAAGCAAACTATCCATCCCTTCATAGGTACAAACAGGAGGCCACCAGGAGCAATTACTGGCATCGCCATTTTTTCTCCCCCATGTCATAAAAAACATGGTTTCCCCACATGGATTATAAATTTGATTTATGCTATCCAAAGCACGTGCATGAGGAAAAACGTTCTGAATTACCTGGTTAATCGGCATGGCCGGCCGCTGGCTTTGATCCTGCAAAATCATAAAATCAAGATGGCCTTGCATTATTTTTTCAAGCGAAATGCTATTTGTAGAATGATCTTCAAGGCTGTAACCCCCGGGTGTATGGCTGTCGAATAAGAGGGTGTCTCCCGCTGAAATGGCCAAATTGGCCGTTAGTTGAGGCAGGTCGTTTACATACGTATAACTATTTCCAAGAAATAAAACTTTTTTGGTTTGACTATAAATAACCAGGCTCAAAAAAGTAAGAAACGAGAATAAGGTTATTTTCAATTTTATTGTATTCATGCTTCCTGTTAACAATTTGATGGCTCGCTTTCCTACGAAAAATGCTAATCTTTTATTAAGAACTTTTTTCTCCCATAAAAAGAAGGATCAATAAACTTTTGATCAATATCTATATCTGTTATCAATACTCCAGTTCGGTTTCGGACTAATTTATGTAGAATTTTCCCATCAGGTTGGAGAATAAATGAGGGAAAACCACTTTCCTTCCTGCTTGTATTGGCTACTGAGATCCACAGATAATTATTGGCTGCATTTCCTCTCATCGTGCCAATAATTAAACGGGCTAATTCTTTCCCGTCTTCCCGATAATATTCCGGAGAAAAATTTCCATCATAAAACGATTGAAAGATCAGGTCAACCTTCAACTTTTTATACTCGCGATATAGTTCAGTATAGCGCCATTCATGACAAATCGATAAGCCGCAGGTACTACCTTTGATTTTAAAAACAACTGCTTTTTCACCTGCAGAATAAAATTTGTTATCCAATTCTCCTTCCGATCCGGCCAGTATCCGTTTATCATACCGATCGGTGATTTTTCCATCTGGATTAAAAAGGTGTAAACTAATGAAAGGTTTTACCTGATTTTCTTCAAAGTGATGACTTCCGATAAGGGCCCAAATTTTCAGTTGCCGGGCAGTTGCTCTAATTTTTTCCAGGGCATTTTGAATTTCATCATAATCCTTACTTTCAATGTTTGGAAAATCAATTCCAGCATAACCACTTAAACAGCTTTCAGAAAAATGAACTATGTCCGCTTTTATGGATTTTGCCAGTTTCATTTGCTTTATGATAAAGGCGCAATTACTTTCTACATTAGCACTTACAGGAAACTGGCAGGTAGCTATTTTAAGTTTCTTTGACATTTATCGTTTGTTATAATTAGTTTTTAAAACTATTAACAATTGTCGTAACTATCTAAAACAAGGGGTAAAAACTTTGAGGCGGCTTTTAATCCGATCACCGATAACCCCAGTAATACTGTGGCTTTTAACTCATCACGGGTAGCGCCGGCATGTTTTGCCATAGGCACATGCATCAATACAGCCCGCTCATCGTCAGTTACCATTTTCATCGCCATATAAACGAGTTGTTTTGTTTTAGCATCAAGACCATCCAATTCAATCAAGGATTGGATGAAGCCGGCGTAAGCCTTTTGAACCTCAGGACTTTCGGCTGCAAATCGTTGCAAAGGATTTTTTTGATCCATTTTATTTACCATAAATTTATTACTTAAATGTATTATAAATGAAGTATTCAACCCACGAATGCGGGAATAAATTTAATATTGAAATTTTAGCATTCTTATTTATGCTGTAGATTCTTCGGGGATTTTTGATAAGCAACACCTTCTTCACCAAATTAGCTACTTCAGCTGGCTCAACCATTTTACCGATATCGGATTGAGCTATTTTCGTAAACTTCTTAAATTTATTATCAAACTTACTATCGGTTATGGGATTTGTAATCGTTTTCATTTCTTCGACCAGGTTTGTGTTTATTGCTCCCGGGCGAATAAGCACAAGTTTAACTCCATGCAAAGCCAATTCCTGCTTCATAGACGAACTAAATGCTTCAAGGGCAATTTTCGAATTTGGATAGGGCTGAAACAAGGTTGGAAGTTTAACACTCACGCTGCTTATTTGAATAACCCTGCCTTGTGTTTTAATAAGATCATCAAGAAAAATGCTAACTGTTAAAATTGGCCCATAAGTGTTTACTTTAATAGTATTATCCAATAACTTTTCAGATGATTCAGAAATTGGAAAGAATCGTGCAATACCCGCACAATTAACGAGATATTTGATTGTAAATCTCATTTCATGAAGATAATCACGGACTTTTTTAATTGAGTTTTCGCTTCGGACGTCCATAACAAGGCCAATGACCTTTGGATTATCTTTATATTTTATCTGAATTTCTTCCTGGATATCAGTGGCGATAATAAAGTCAATTCCCGGAAGCTCATGAGATATTTCAACAAGTGCTGACCCCAATCCACCGTTGGCGCCGGTAACTAATATAGCTTTTTTAGATTGGGTCATTCATTCTGATGGTTAGTCTATTTCCTTATTGTCTTCTTCCAGATAATAACCCTCCCTGGAAAGAAGATGATCCAAATTTGCTATACCTAAAACAACGATGGCTGTGACAATGGAGGTGTGTTCCTGGTATTCAGGAATGCTTTTATTGTATAAATCTCTTTCAGTGTGCCAGATTTCACGGTAACTGAAATCGTACCCTTTCGGGTCGCCAGTTTCAAATGTCATGGTTGGAACACCCTTTACTGCAAATGGGCCGCTGTCCGTACCCCAGGCTTTTTTAGGCCGTTCGCGGGCTTCTCTTTTTTCAAGTTCGAATGGAAAATCCGGATTAATTGAATTTAATGGTTCACAGATTTTTACAATGTCGTCCCACATGGCTTCCGAAACACTCATTCCATCAGGTACAGTAGGCCCGCCATCACGGTTAAACATATTGGAGATTTTATCCAGTTTATCTTCATTTCGTTCAATCCAGCTTGTGGAGCCTAACAGGCCGAATTCTTCGCCGGCCCACATACAAACCAAAATAGTACGCTTTGGTTTACCACCGGCTTCCATGATCAGTCGTGCCGCTTCCATGGCCGGGGTAGCGCCTGAACCATCATCTACACCGCCGGTTGCTACATCGTACGAATCGAGATGACCTCCCATGATGACGTATTCATCCGGATAGTTCGTTCCGGGAATTATACCAATAACATTGTGGTACTTCACCGGGCCCATTTTAAAATGGTTGCGGATGTCAAATTCAAGCAAAAAAAAACCGGCGTTCTTCAACCATTTGTTTGATCACATTATATTGATGTTCATCCAGCTTAATATCCGGAATAGTCGGTAAAGTTGCAAAAGTCATATCCATGATATTTTTCCTGTCGTACATAACTCTGATTGGGACTTTCGATGATTGAATTATTCCCAGTATTCCTGCTTCCCTCATTTGGCGATAGAACAAAGCCGGTTCCTCTATATATTCCAGCAATTCTTTGTCTTCGCCGGTTCTCCAATTTTCCCTGCGTATTTCCCTGTTCTGCTCTTCAATTTTTTTATTTTCGGCAATGATTGAATCCCGCTTACGATCAGCCTTTTCAGATAAATCAATGGGAAATCCATCATTTTCACCTTCAATTAATACCCATGCACCGTTGAGTTTACCTTTCATGTTATCAAATTGCCCCTGCGTTTTAGGTTCCAGTAATACATGGCCTCGTTGTATTCCTTTTGTCCCGGAAGTATAGGATGGCGTAGCAAAATGCAATATCATTCCTTCTTCTGATAACATTTTGCCAAACCAGGGCCCACGGTTAAATCCAACAGGTAATTCCCCTACTTCATCCATTTGAACCTGCATGCCCCATTCGGTAAATTTACTGGCCACCCAGTTGGCAGCGTTTTCATAGGCATCGGAGCCAATAGGCCGGCCACCAAAACGGTTGCACAAAATATCCAAATAATCCATGGTTTGATTGCCGGTTTTGCCGAGTTCAATGATTTTATCTACAACTTTTCCGGATTGGGAATAGGAAGTAAAGGAAATAAAGAAAAGCAGAAAACAAACTAAACAAATGGTCAAATTTCTCATGATTATAATTTTTAAGTGATATTGACAAAGTATTTATTTACCATTGAAATATTTTACGGGCTCCTCTGGTGTAGGCATTTTCAACACCCACATTTCGACCATTTCAGAAGAACGCCAGTGCTGGTCTCTTGTTGTTTTTTTTGATGCCGGTTTTACTTTCTTCCTGACAAGGTATTCCTTTCGGAAGCGATTTTCACCGGCCAATTCAGCTTCAATTGGATGATGTTTACTTTGATTTGTTATTTGAGCCAGATTTGAAAACAAAATCACAAGCTTACCTCCTGGTTTGAGCCGTTTGGCAGCCTTTTCGAAAAATCTGGGAAAAAGATTTTCATTATAATAAACAGCAGTATCTATGCCTTCAGGTTGATAGGATGCTGGAAGCCAGGGTGGATTAAAAACAATCAATTCGGATTTCACCCTCAAACCGGCGAATAAATCACCAAAACGCAAGTCCATTTTTGATTCAAGCTTTTGCCTTTCTATGTCTTCCTGTAATCCAATAATTGCATTCGGATTGGTATCAGTACCGTATACTTTTTCGAATCCGCAATGTAAAAGCAGGAACGATAGCACTCCACAACCCGTTCCGATATCTATTGCCGATTTTTTCTCACCTTTATAATGTTTAAGCCAATGATCGAAAATGGCCAGGTGGTCGAACCGGGTAGGAAAATAAGCTCCATACCAGGGATGAATTTTATTTTTTAAACCAGGAATTGACATCCCTTTCTCGTACCACTGCCATGAACTGTTTAAACCCTGAACCTGAGAAAACGGCAATAAAAATTCTGTATATTCGGGATAAAATTTTTCAAACCAGCCAATTTCGGGCGATTTTTTTACCACCAGTTTCTGATTCCTAACGATCAATAATATCCGTTGAGAAAAATCGTGATAAGCCGCCCGGAATTTACGTTGACCATCAAATGACGGGTCGTTGTTTTGCTTTCTCAGAAATTTTTTTAAGGTAGCCAATACTTCCAATCCACTGCTGTAAAAATCGGAAATTAAAACGGAGTATCCCTCCTTTAAGGCGTCAATGGCATGTTGTGGCTCCATTTTTCGAGTATACGGAACCACTTCAATATTTAAAAGTATGGGTTCCGGGTGATATGCTTGAACTTCACGGCCGGAAACTGTAAATACCAATCCTGATTTGTTTTCTGTCATTGTTCAAAATTAGGCAAATCCCTCAGATAAAATCAACTTATTTCCATCTCGTATCTTTCCAATTTTTTTGTTGTTTTAAATCAAGGAAAGTCCAGGCAACAATCCGGCTTGTTTTATTTCCCTGGCCCAACTGAATGGTTTTTACTTCAAAAGCGTCCACGCTCTTCAGTTCTTCGTATATGTTTTTCAGGTTATTTTTTTTGGAAACCAAACTTGAAAACCAAAAGACCGATTCCGCAAATTTTTTACTTTGACGGATCATTTTACAAATAAATCTTTTTTCGCCCCCTTCATAGCACAACTCTTTGTTTTGTCCTCCAAAGTTTAATACAGGTTCTGTTACTTTCTGCTGGCTCAGGTTTTTTAATTTTCTCAGTGTCCCGGATTGGGCATCCTCTGGTGTTGAATGAAAGGGAGGATTACAAACGGTGAGGTCAATTTGATTTTCCTTTCTGATCACACCATAGAAAAAGTCTTTGGGATTTTCCTGTAATTTCAGTACTATTTTATCTGATAGATCCGGATTTAAAGAAATAGTTTTTCGTGCCGAGTCAATGGCTATTTTATCAATATCCGAACCTATAAACGACCAGCCATATTCTTTATGCCCAATCATGGGATAAATACAATTTGCACCAACCCCAATATCGAGGCATATAATTTCAGGCCCGGTGGGTATTTTCCCATAATTTTTTCCGCCTAATAAATCAGCCATATAGTGAATATAATCAGCCCGACCCGGAATTGGCGGACATAAATAGCCCTCAGGGATATTCCATTCATGGATTTTATAAAAATGCTTCAGCAATGCTTTATTCAACTTCAACACCGCTTCGGGATTTGAAAAATCAATGGATTCGTCATTGAATTTATTCAGCATTACAAATGAGCCTAATTCAGGACAGGATTCGATAAGTTGTTTAAAATTATAACGTTCCCGATGTTTGTTTCGATGGTGAAGCTTCTGTTTTACAATAGGATGTTGTTTCTTTTTTTGATGCATAAAATCTTTGACCAAATTAAAAATTATAAGCTTCAGTTAATAAAAAACGACTCCATTAATCTGTTTAAGTAACCAGTCCAGCCTAACTCAGATTCCCACCAGAGATACAAATAGATAAAGCTCATACGAACATTTAAGTACACAAAAAGCAGGGTAATAAAAGATAATAAATAAAAGCCAGACTTGTTTTTCAATTGGAAAACACGATAAACAAAATAACCCAGTGGCATTGAGAGTATGGGGTAAATATCAACAAATCCGCGGTGGCCAAAAGAGGCGGACAAAGACGGTGCCCACCAACTGGCATAAACACAGGTTACCAGCATCGTG
>JAWKKL010000043.1:0-31997 GCA_041393275.1 Bacteroidales bacterium | reverse complement strand
GGCAAATTGTTGAGCCAACATATATTGATGCAGGAACTCATGCCATTCCACCCCGGTTTTATTGGGGTGATAATTACCTGATAAAACCTGGGTTTTACAATTTATATTATGAGGGCAGCGTATGGACAGGGCAATCATGGGCCAACTACGCATGGGAAGTAACTTATGAAATATATGAGGTGCCTGGCGAAAGAGGAGATTGGTATTATCATGGTGCCAATGGCCCGGATAACTACTTTATCCTGGAATGCAGCCCATATGGACCTTATATCGGAAGCAACTATAAAAGCAACGAAACGAATGGAGCTTATGAAGTTTTGAAAGAGAATGATAAAGAGATTGTTGTAAGGCAAAAAGCAGATGGAATAAGCATGAAAGTAAACTATAAAAAAGTAGAAATGCGAAATTGACTCATCAGCACACCGTAAACTCTATATATCGCCACCAGTCGGAGATTTGTTTCTGACTGGTTTTTTTATGCCCTATCTTAAAAAAGCTTCAGCAAATTGTAAATCCACAGGCCGGGTAATTTTTATATTCTCGTAGTTTCCTTCCACCAGGTTGATTTTTTGACCAAGTGCTTCCACAACCGTTGCATCATCAGAAAAACTTTTTTGAAATTCCTGGTCATAGGCTCTCAGGATTAATTCTGACCTGAAACATTGTGGTGTTTGAATAAGACGGTAATGTTGCCGGTTAACAGGGCTACTATTTTCTTCATCAACCTGCCTGATGGATTCGCTTATTTTGACAACAGGTATTGCGTTTCCTTTTGAGGAAGCTACATGAAACGCGTTATGAATCGTTGTATTGCTTACAAGAGGTCTTACCCCGTCATGGATTCCTACAAGGCTATTATTGTTGATAAATTGAAGCCCGTTTTTTACAGAATAAAAACGTGAATCACCCCCTTCAATAATTTTGTGAGAGACAGTAAAATCAAACCGTCTGCATAATGAAGCCCAAAAATCAATATAGGGTGCCGGCAATACAACAATAATCTGAAAATCTTCAGGGTAATTACTGAATTTTTCAATAGTGTGCATCAACACAGGCCGGCCGGCAATTTGCATAAATTGTTTAGGGTTTTGAGAATACATCCGTTTCCCTCTTCCACCGGCAACTATGATTACATATTTTTCTAACATGATGGCCCCAATAAAAAACCCCTCGAAAAAGAGGGGTAAAATTTAAATGATAAGCATAGCATCGCCATAGGTAAAAAACTTATATTTTTCTTCTACCGCAATTTTATAGGCTTTCATCATAAAATCGTAACCGGCAAATGCTGCCACCAGCATCATGACTGATGAACTGGGCAAGTGTAGATTGGTAACCATAGCATCAGCTACGGTACATTCGTAAGGAGGGAAAATAAATTTATTTGTCCAGCCTTTGTAGGGTTTTACTTTACCTGTAATTGAAACAGCCGTTTCAATGGCTTTAATGGTGGTAGTGCCAATGGCACAAATTTTATTTTTATTTTCTTTGGCACGGTTAATAATGGCAGCCTGGCTTTCGGTAAGCTCCATTTCTTCACTGTCCATTTTGTGTTTAGTGAGGTCCTCAACTTCTATATCCCTGAAATTTCCCAATCCGGCATGAAGGGTTATCTCAGCGAAGTTTATTCCCATAAGTTCAAGGCGCTTCATAATTTCGCGGCTGAAATGAAAACCTGCCGTTGGGGCAGCCACAGCGCCTTCGTGTTTTGCATAAATGGTCTGATATCGCTCTTCGTCTTCAGGTACAACATCTCGCTGGTGAATTTTTGGTAAAGGTGTTTCGCCAAGACGCTGAAGTGTCGCCTTAAATTCATCATAAGCGCCATCATATAAAAATCGCAAGGTGCGCCCTCTGGAGGTGGTATTATCAATTACTTCGGCAACCAACTCTTCATTTTCTCCAAAGTATAATTTATTCCCAATCCTGATTTTTCTTGCAGGATCAACCAAAACATCCCAAAGTAAACTTTCTTTGTTTAGTTCGCGCAAGAGAAAAACTTCAATTCGGGCACCGGTTTTTTCTTTTTCACCATAAAGGCGTGCAGGAAAAACTTTGGTATTATTAATGATAAATACATCACCATCCGAAAAGTAATCCAGAATATCAGTAAAGTTCTTATGTTCAATCGTTTGGTCTTTTCTATTTAGAACAATCAAGCGCGACTCATCTCGGTTGATCGGTGGGTGGTTGGCTATTAATTCGTCTGGTAGGTAAAACTTAAATTGAGATAATTTCATAATTTCAAGCTCGTTAATGTTAAAACACCCATTTTAAAAAAGGGGTGCAAAGATACTATAATATAAACGAAATATCAAAATATTAATTATTTATTTGAAATTGAAAATAATTCGTAATTAATGTTCTAATTGTCTTTTAAATGTTTCAATGGAAATTGCATCTGTCAATGTGTAATTTCCGATGCGTGTTCTGCAAAGATCAAACAAGTATGCACCGCTATCTGTTTCCTTGCCAAAATCCCTTGCCAACGATCGAATATATGTCCCCTTACTACACACTACTCTGAAATCAACATAGGGTAACCGTATATTGTTTAATTCAAAAGCTGAAATATTGACCCGTCTTGGAGTCATGATCTTCTCTTCATTTTTCCTGGCATGATGATATGCTCTTACACCATCAATTTTTATGGCAGAGAATATGGGTGGGATTTGTTCAATTTCTCCCATAAAGAGTTTGGTTTTTCTCTCAGCATCGTTTCCGTAAGATGATCAATCGGATAAGTGAAATCAACTTCCGTTTCCCTGTCGAAAGATGGGGTTGTGGCGCCTAAAAAAAAGATCCCGTATATTCTTTTTCCAGATTTTGTAGCTCGTTGATCTTCTTTGTGTACCTTCCGGTACAGATTATCAATAATCCTGTTGCCAGCGGATCAAGTGTTCCGGCATGGCCAACCTTAATTTTTTTTATTCCTAATTTTTTCGAAATGCCCCACCTCATTTTGTTTACTACATCAAAGGAGGTCCATTTGTAAGGTTTGTCAATGAGTATTATTTCGCCTTCCAGAAAGTTATATTTCCCATTAATTTCGGTCATTTAAAAAATGAAATAAGATATGATAGCAATACATCCGACAATAAAACAGTAGATGGCAAAATAGATAAGTTTACCTTTATTTACGATGCCAATCATCCATTTGCAAGCCAACAGGCCGGAAATAAAAGCAGCAAAAAATCCAATGGCCAAAGCGGTAACACTTACACTTGATTCCGCGGATAATTTTCCATCCATAAGATCTTTCAGGTTGGCACCAATAATAGGAACCAGAACCATCAGGAAAGAAAATTTTGCAATTCCATCTTTTTTGTTTTTTAATAATAGGCCCGTCGAAATGGTTGATCCTGAACGGCTGATTCCTGGTATTACCGCAAAAGCCTGGGCAATTCCTATAATAAAGGAATCACCGTAGGAAATTTCTTTTTCTCGTTGTTTTGCATAATTAGAAAATGTTAAAAGAAGTGCTGTAAGAATAAGCATGGAACCAACCAGCAACATATTGCCGGTAAACATCATTTCAATTTCTTCGGCAAAAGTGAACCCTAAAATCAAAACAGGGATCATGGATATTGCAATTTTGGCAATATATATGGTTTCGTCATTCCATTTAAAGGCAAATATTCCTTTTAACAAGGCAAATATATCCTTCCAGAACACAACTATT
Source organism: Bacteroidales bacterium (assembly GCA_041393275.1). GTDB lineage: Bacteria > Bacteroidota > Bacteroidia > Bacteroidales > JAADJA01 > JAADJA01. The sequence continues at coordinate 28,315 of JAWKKL010000043.1, read as the reverse complement.
GTACTTAGAACCGTAGCTCCATGAACAACCACTGTAAAGATCAGACTTTTTTCAGCATTTACACCTAACAGAACTTTGCCTATTTCGAGGTGACCACTGCTGCTGACCGGCAAAAATTCAGTCAACCCCTGAACTATCCCCAAAATAAGCGCTTCAATCCAATTCATATCAAATGTAAATTAGTAGTCTAAAAAAAAAGAGTGTGGAATTAATATTTTAATGTTTAAGCGGAAATCCAACCTGATTAGGCTTTTGGTTTTTTCATGATGGCGAAAATTTCAACGACATATCCTGCCAAAACAAGAATAGGGGCAAGGGTTAGTCTGCGAAAGTTAAATATTTTATCACTGAATACGTTGGGATCGTCAGAGCCGCCACCAATCATTAATAAAAAACCCACTAAAATTAATGCGAGGCCAATGAAAAGTAATTTATAATTTTCTCTGCCAAAAGCAAACTCAGCTGATTCTACTTGTTTGTTAGCCGTAAGCGTTTGTTTTTTAGCCTCTTTTTGTTGAACGTTTTTAGCCATAGTGCCTTAAAAATTTGTGCAAAGGTAAAATTTAAAATTTAATAATACAGATTATCAGGTTTTATCCTGATGTATTTCCTTACAGCAAAATAATTTGAAGCCCACGAAATAATTACCCCTAGAAGAATTACAATGCTGAAAAGGATCAAATACAAATCTATATCGTGCAAGTTAACCAGTTCTGGCAACTCCCGCTGTGAAAAATAAATTATTCCTGATAACATCAAAAGCGCAACAAAAGAACCAATTATTCCCTGAACTATCCCCTTTAAAATAAATGGCTTGCTGATAAACCCTCGCGTAGCCCCAACCAGTTGCATACTTCGAATGATAAATCGTTTGGAATAAACCGATAACCGTATCGTGTTATTTATCAGGGCAACCGCAATTATTAAAAGCAATCCACTAAACCCAAGAATGATAAAACTGATTTTCCTTACATTTTTGTTTACAACATCCACCAGGGATTCCTGATACCACACTTCCTTAACATTACTGTTCGCTAAAATTTTATTCTTAATGATAGTAAGACTGTCGTTATTGGCATATTCGGCTTTAAACCTCACTTCGATAGTTGGGAGCAATGGATTATAGCCCAGGAAAGCGGTAAAGTCTTCACCGAGTTCTTCTTCGAACTTTTGGCCGGCTTCTTCTTTGGTAATGTATTTTGTGGATTTTATATAAGGTGTCGCATCGGGGATTTTTTTTGAAGCTGAATGATCCGGCCTCTTTTACATCACCTTTCATTATCACAGAAAACCCGATATTTTCTTTTACATAATCCGACAATTTTTTGGTATGCAGAATTATTAGCCCCCAAAAGCCCAAGCATAAAAAGTACCAGTGAGAAATATTTGACAATCGTTGTATGAAATAGGAACCTTTAAGCCGCCGGCGATTATATTTTTTCTTCGTGTTTTGCCATAATAAATTAGCCATGCTAAGTAGTTATTTTCAACCTACAAATGCTAAACTTTGTTAATGTTTCTAAAAACCAACATACTTATCTTTGTAAAAAATTAATTTGTGACGAATATTGTAAAGTTTCGCTTCGAGAATAAGGACCTGATGAATATATCAAATGAAATCCGGTCAAAAGTTTTTATTGTAGAACAAAACGTCGACCCGGAGACAGTATGAACACGAAGAGCAAGGGTATTATTTGCTCTTTTATGATGAAACACCGCATTGCTACTGCCCGCTGGCGCACTACTGACAAGGGGATAAAACTGGAACGGTTTGCTTTGTTGAAAGAGCTTAGAAATATGGGCCTGGGAGCAATTTTGCTTGAGAAAATATTGTCTGACGTGAAAAAATTCAAAAAACCCATTTATCTTCATTCTCAGGTGATTGCAAAAAACTATTACAAAAGGGCCGGATTTGTTGAAGAAGGAGATCATTTTTTTGAAGCCGGTATTGAGCATGTCAAGATGTTCTATCCCGAAAGCTAAATCAGGCTATTTTCTGAAACTTTCTTTCTTTTCCTTCAAAATAAAGGATTTCCCTAAATCCAATATCCGTTAATAAGGCTTTCGCATTGGGTAAAAGTTCATGCAGTTCGTCAGGATGATGGGCATCAGAACTTATTGTTGCGGAATGTTCAAGTGGGCTGTTCAAGTATTATTTCAGGAGAAGGGAAAAATGTTTCAACCCGTTTTTATACAATCCTCGTGTATTAACTTCAATTATACAATTTGATTCTGATGCTATAAATTTCAGGGTTTTCCATACCAAATCTTTATACCACCCTTCATCTTCTGAAAAGTAGCGGTTTTTATTGTGCATTTTAATTTTATCAAAATGGGCAATGATGTCGGGCTTTTGAGTTGAGATCATTTCCATTATTTGTCCATAATAAGTTTCAACTCCTTTGCGCCCATTTTTTATCATATAACTTTAGTATCCCTTCATCATACTTTTCCTGGTATGGCCCATCAATAAACCAGAGCCTTTATCGATTTTTTTCCTTATTTCTGATCAGATACCGCCACCAACGGTATAATCCAAATCACCGGCTTTTTCTGAATTCATCAAAATCTTTTGTTATGCCTGGAATAAAATCAATTTCAAGTGCCAAAAGAAGTTGGATTTGACGTTTTAAATTTAATCTTTAAATTTCGAATGGTTTGAAAATATTCTTCCACTCGTTCTTCTTTCAAGGCAAATTTATTTTCAAATGGAACCGGGGCATGGCTTGAAAAACCGAGGTATGAAAACCTAATTCAATTGCTTTTTTTGCATATTCCTCTGGAGCTTCTTTTCCATCGCAAAAATGACTGTGCGTATGAAGGTTGAAATATTGCATTAAAAATTCCTCGTTTGATTCAACTATTTTATACACTTTATCACCCCTCCTGACAAGCTCTTTTACAGAATGTGGAGCAATCTTCTCCTTTTACTGTTTTATCAACTTTTTCAAATCTACACGAATTTCTGTCAATTCATCTTCATAAACTCCTGTAGTCGGTCCAAAAATTTTGATTTCTTCGCCTATGTTAAGGTCGTGAGTTTCAATTTTAATTTCGGCAACGCTAAGGTTAGAGAAATAATTGGTGACTTTTCCAACATAAATTTTTCTTTTTCGTCGCTAAGGAGCCATATTTTCCTTGTCCATTCACCGGTCTTTTTCCCCATGTAATAACCATCCCAAAAGCCGCGGTTGTAAACAGTTGCCAGTTCTTCATTCCACAGTTTTATTTTTTTTTCTGTAAATTGTCCATCAAACCAGGCATCAACTGCCTTCCGGTAAACGGAAGTAACGGTTTTCACATAATCAGCTGACCGACCCCGGCCTTCAATTTTTAGAATCCGGACCCCGGCTTTTAATATTTTATCCAGAAAATCAAGCGTCTTTAAATCTTTGGGCGACATGATGTATTCATTGTCAACGACTAACTCAATCCCATCGTCATCCGTCACAAGATAAGGCCTTCGGCATTGTTGCAGACAGGCACCCCGATTAGCCGAAGAATTGAGATTGTCCAAACTCAGGTAACATTTCCCTGAAACAGCCATACACAATGCCCCGTGAGCAAAGACCTCGATCTGGACTAAATTGCCTGATGGCCCCCTGATTTGTTGCTCTTCAATTGCTTTGGTAATGGCTGCAACCTGGTTTAGATTTAATTCCCTGGCCGTTACCATTACATCCGCAAATTGCGACCAGTATTTTACAGCACCAATGTTGGTAATATTGGTTTGGGTTGACATATGCACCTCCATTCCCACACTGTTGGCATATTGAATCACCGATTGGTCGGAAGCGATAATTGCCGTAATTTCATTCTCTTTTGCAGCGTCTACAATGGATTTCATTTCATCCAGTTCATCATCGAAAATAACTGTATTCAGTGTAATATAGGCCTTAAGATTGTTTTTCCGGGCAATAGCTGAAATTTCTTTTAAATCGTCCAATGTAAAATTCTTACTGGACTTCGACCGCATATTCAAATGCCCGATTCCGAAATAAACTGAATTGGCTCCACCCTGTAACGCTGCCATTAGTGATTCATACGAACCAACCGGGGCCATTATTTCAACATTATTCAATGTCATTTGTTATTTTTGTAATTTCGGGACAAAGTTACTAATGAATTTTTTATAACCTTAAACTTTAAACCATGCGGTACCTTGCACTTTTAGTGACCTTTTTTATCTGCATTCAAAACTTTGCCGATGATAATCCTCGTTGGCTGCGTTACTCATCCATTTCACCAGATGGAAAAACCATAATATTCTCCTTCCAGGGTGATTTGTTTACTGTGTCTGCAGATGGGGGTGAGGCTAAACACCTTACCCAACACAAAGCCCATGATTTTATGCCTGTCTGGTCGCCGGATGGAAATTCCATCGCTTTTGCCTCAAACCGTTTTGGGAATTTTGACATTTTTTTAATTCCTGCAAAGGGAGGTGAACCTAATCGGCTTACAAAATATTCCGGTGGAGAATATCCAACTAGTTTTACCCCCGATGGAAAAAACGTTTTGTTCTCGGCAAGCATTGAAGATGCAGTTGACAACGTGCAGTTTCCTTCCGGGGTTCTATCCGAGCTTTATATGGTTCCGGTAAGTGGGGGGAAAATTAAACAGATCCTTTCAACCCCTGCTGAGATGGCTGTTTATGATAGTGCCATGACACGAATTATTTACCATGATCGAAAAGGGTATGAAAATGTTTGGCGCAAACACCATACATCATCCATTGCCAGGGATATTTGGCTTTATAACGCCGAATCAGGAAAACATACAAAACTGACTGATTTTGCCGGAGAAGACCGGAATCCGGTTTTTAATGAAGATGAAAGCAGAATCTACTATTTAAGTGAACAGTTTGGCTCTTTTAATGTGTGCAGATTTCCTGTTGACAATCCAACAAATGTTAGCCAGGTGACAAATCATGAAAATCATCCCGTCCGGTTTTTAAGCATTGCAAATAATGGGACCTTATGTTATAGCTATCACGGCGAAATTTATATCATTAAACCTGGAGATGACATTGAAAAAGTCAATATTCAGCTTTCAACAGATACAAAGGAAAACCAACAGGAGTTTATGACTTTTACTTCGGAAGCCACCGAAATGGAATTATCGCCGTCAGGAAAGGAGATTGTTTTTATAGTCAGGGGAGAAGTATTTGTAACTTCAGTTGATTTTGAAACGACCAAACGGATTACCAATACCCCCGAACAGGAACGTTCTGTCAGTTTTAGCTCGGATGGGAAAGCAATACTATATGCCTCCGAACGCAATGGAAGCTGGAATCTGTATCAGACAAAACTTACCATCGAATATGAGGAGTTGTTTTCATTAAGTACAGTTCTTAAAGAAGATACAATTCTGGCAACTCCCGAAGAAACTTTCCAACCACGGTATTCTCCTGATGGAATGGAAGTCGCTTATCTGGAAGAGCGGGAAACCCTGAAAGTAATTAACCTTAAAACCAAAGAAACCCGGACTATCCTGGATGGAAAATACAATTATTCTTATGCTGATGGGGATCAGTGGTATGAATGGTCACCGGATGGTAAATGGTTTGTGGCCAGTTATTCGCCACATTCATTGTTCATGAATGATGTGGCCCTGATTGATGCAAAAGGGGGTTCAGAACCCATTAACCTTACAAATTCGGGCTATTATGATGCATCACCCCGATGGATGATGAAAGGCAATGTGATTCTATGGTTTTCTGACCGTGAAGGCATGCGAAGCCACGGAAGCTGGGGCGCCCAGGATGATGTGTATGCCTATTTTCTTAACCAGGATGCATTCGATAAATTTAAATTGTCGAAAGAAGAATATGCCTTAATTAAAGAAAAGGAAAAGAAAGAAAAAGAAAAGGAAAAAAAGAAAAAGGAACAACAGGGAATTTTCGAAGATGAAGAGGAGGATGTTGATAGCATTTCCATTCAGCTTGATGGAATGGAAGACCGGAAATTAAAGTTGACTATTAATTCCTCTGCTTTGGCTGATGCTATCTTAACTCCTGACGGTGAAAAGCTTTATTATTTGAGCAAATTTGAAGATGGTTATGATTTGTGGGTTCATAAATTCAGGGAAAATGAAACCAAAATGGTCATGAACCTGAAAGGCAATGCGGGCTCGCTGCAAATGGATAAAAAAGGGGAAAACCTGTTTTTATTTTCTGATAAAAAAATCATAAAAATCAAGATGGGGGATAAGCCCGAAAAGAAAGATGTTACATTCAAAGCGGAATTTAATCTTGATAAGGCTGTTGAAAGGGAATACATGTTCGAGCATGTTTGGCGACAAGTAGAAAAAAGTTTTATACCCTGACCTGCAAGGTGTGGATTGGGATTTTTATAAATCGGAGTACATTGTGTTTTACCCTACATCAATAATAATTTTGATTTTGCCGAAATGCTTAGCGAAATGCTGGGCGAATTGAATGCCTCCCACACCGGTTCCGGATACCGTTTTAATGACGAGAACGGAGACGAAACGGCCAGGCTTGGAATTTTTATTGACCCCGTATATGAAGGCAACGGAATAAAAATTGCCGAAGTGATAGATAAAAGCCCGTTGATAAAAGCAGATAGCAAAATAAAAGAGGGTATTGTAATTGAGAAAATAGATCATTTGCCGATTGAGGCAGATATGAATTATTTTGAGTTGCTTAATCATAAAGCAGGAAAATATACGCTGCTTAGTTTGGCTGATCCATCAAACGGCGATCGCTGGGAAGAAACGGTTAAACCAATTTCTATTCGTCAGGAAGGGGAACTTTTGTATCAGCGTTGGGTTAAAAAAATGAGAGCTATGACGGATTCCTTATCAGGAGGCAAAATTGGTTATGTGCATGTTAGAGGAATGAATAGTGCAAGTTTCCGTGAATTTTATTCGGAAGTATTGGGACGAAACTGGGACAAAGAAGCCCTTATTGTTGATACGCGCTTTAATGGCGGTGGCTGGTTGCATGATGACCTGGCAACCATGCTCGGTGGTAAAAAATATGTTGATTTTTATCCCCGTGGTAAACATTTTGGCCATGAGCCTCAAAACAAATGGATAAAACCTTCAATTGTTTTGATGAGTGAAAGCAATTATTCTGATGCGCATGGATTTCCTTATGCTTATAAAGCCCTGGAAGTTGGCGATTTAGTAGGGATGCCTGTCCCCGGAACCATGACAGCCGTTTGGTGGGAAACGCTACAGGACAATACACTCTATTTTGGAATCCCTCAAGTTGGGACCAAAGACATGGAAGGAAATTACCTTGAGAACAAACAGCTTGAACCCGATTATTTAATTCGCCAGGATTACGATATTGTTGTCAATGGGCGCGACCAACAATTGGAAAAAGCAGTGGAGGTTTTGCTTGAGGGCATAGAATAAGATTTCAATCATCTGATGACTTTAAGTCATCGGATGAATATATTCCTACCCAACTAACAAAATTGTAACTAACAAATTTGTTAGTTACAATTTTTTTTCCTACATTTGTAACAAAAAGATAAGCTATTATGGATACACCCTTTGTTTATGGCAGGCTGGCTACAGGTAAAAATTTTACTGATCGCGAAAAAGAGGTACTACATCTTTACCAAAATTTTCTCTCAGGGACAAACACCACCTTAATATCACCCCGTCGGTGGGGAAAATCTTCTTTGGTTAAAAAGGCTGGGGACAAGGTTTTATCGTCATCAAAAAATTCCAAAGTAGTTTACCTGGATATGTTTAATATCAGAACCGAGGAAGATTTTTATAAAGCCCTTTCAGAAGGGGTCCTCAATGCTGTTTCGGGTAAAATGGAAGAACTATTTTCTACCGCTAAAAATTTTTTGAAGCAATGGGTTCCCAAAATTACATTTTCACCTGATGCCCAACAAGAAATTAGCTTGGGATTAAACTGGAGCGAAGTTAAAAAACAACCCGATGAGATTCTTGACCTCCCTGAAAATATTGCAATAGATCGTGCTTATAAAATTATTATTTGCATCGATGAGTTTCAAAACATTAGTTACTTTAAAGATCCGCTGGCTTTTCAGAAAAGGATTCGATCGTTTTGGCAAAAGCAACAAAATACAACCTATTGTCTTTATGGTAGTAAACGGCATATGCTCATGGATGTTTTTACATCTCCTTCGATGCCCTTCTATAAATTTGGGGATTTGATGTTTTTGGATAAAATCCCATTGGAATACTGGAAAGAATTTATTCAGAAAAGATTCAAGTCAACCGGTAAAAAAATTTCCAAAAAGCAGGCAGCAAAAATCGCCTCTTATGCTGAAAACCATCCTTATTATGTTCAGCAATTGGCACAATTGTCCTGGTTTCGGACAAACGAAGAAATGACAGATGAGATAATTGATGAAACGCTTGAGTCCCTGACATTGCAACTAAGTCTTTTGTTTCAAAGCATGACTGAGTCACTAAGTTCATCGCAGGTGAACTTTTTAAATGCAGTCATTTCGGAAGCTAAAAAACTAAGCTCAAAGGATACCATTAAGCAATATAAACTTTGTACATCGGCAAATGTTTCCCGTGTTAAAAATGCACTAATAGGTAAAGAAATCATTGATGAGCGTATTGCCGGTGAGATCGAAATACTTGATCCGATTTATAAAATATGGCTTAAAAAATATTATTTCGGACATTAAAATGACCATTTGACTATTGAATTAAGTTATCGGATCAACAAACATTTATTAAACAGTAGATTTTAATTTCAACTCATCCAGTTGTTCGTCCGAAATCTTCGAGGGAGAATCAATCATTACATCCCGGCCGGCATTATTTTTCGGGAAAGCAATATAATCACGAATGGAATCGGAACCGCCGAACAGTGCAACCAGACGATCAAACCCAAGCGCTATGCCGCCATGGGGAGGGGCGCCATATTCAAAAGCATTCATCAAAAAACCAAATTGATTTTGCGCATCTTCATCGGTAAAACCAAGCAGTTCGAACATCCTTTTTTGGATTCCTTTATTGTGAATCCTTATGGAACCGCCGCCAATCTCAACTCCATTGATGACCATGTCGTAAGCATTAGCCCTGACAGCACCGGGGTTGGTTTCCATTAATTCTAAATCCTCTGTTTTTGGTGAAGTAAACGGATGGTGCATGGCATGAAAACGTTTCGTTTCTTCGTCCCATTCCAGCAATGGAAAATCAACAACCCACAAAGGTTTAAATACATTTGGATTGCGCAGCCCAAGCTTATTTCCCATTTCCAACCTTAATTCACTCAATGCTTTGCGGGTTTGGCTAGTTTCGCCAGAAAGAACAAACAACAGATCACCAGCTTTTGCATTCATTTTCTCAGCCCAGGTTTTCAATGCTTCATGGTCAAAGAATTTATCTACCGATGATTTGAATGTACCGTCTTCATTACACTTAACGTACACCAGCCCTTTGGCGCCAATTTGTGGCTTTTTAACAAAATCGGTTAACTGGTCTAATTGTTTACGGGAATAATCACCACAACCTTCCGCATTAAAACCAACAACCAGTTCAGCCTCGTCAAATACGCTAAACCCTTTGCCCTGTGCCACATCATTTAACTCAACGAATTTCATCCCAAAACGTAAATCCGGTTTATCTGATCCATAAAATTTCATGGCATCGGCGTAGGGCATCCATGGAAAATCTTCAATCTCAACACCTTTTACTTTTTTGAATAGGTGTTTTGCCATTCCTTCAAAAGTCTTAAGGATATCTTCCTGTTTTACAAATGCCATTTCGCAATCAATCTGGGTAAATTCGGGTTGGCGGTCAGCACGCAGGTCTTCATCCCTGAAACAACGGACAATTTGAAAATACCGGTCGTAACCGGCTACCATTAATAATTGTTTGAATGTTTGTGGCGACTGTGGTAAAGCATAAAACTGGCCTTCATTCATGCGTGAAGGAACCACAAAATCGCGCGCCCCTTCAGGGGTTGATTTAATTAGAAACGGGGTTTCAATTTCGAAAAATCCAATGGAATCAAGAAAGTTTCGGGTTGCCATGGCCATCTTATGCCGTAGGGCAAGATTGTTTTTAACCGGATTTCGACGCAAGTCGAGATAACGAAATTTCATACGCAGTTCTTCGCCGCCATCGGTTTCATCTTCAATGGTAAACGGGGGAACTTTTGATGTATTTAAAATATCAATCGACGATACAATGATTTCAATTTCGCCGGTTGGCATCTTCAAGTTTTTATTACTTCGTTCGGCAACTTTTCCGGTAGCTTGAATAACAAATTCGCGGCCCAATTTACGAGCTTTCTGACAAAGGTCAGCATGGGTTTCCATATTAAAAACAAGCTGGGTAATGCCGTAGCGGTCGCGCAAGTCAACAAAGGTCATTCCACCCAAATCTCTTGATTTTTGAACCCATCCGGCCAGGGTAATTTCCTGGTTAATATTTTTTATTGTTAATTCTCCGCAAGTATGTGAACGTAGCATAATTGTATGATTTTTTAATAAGCCGCGAAATTAAGAAAATTGGCAGAGCGATGAAAAGGAATTTATTAACGGGAAAAGCAGTCGGAAAATTTAAAACTTATGAGTTAATTAGAGATCAATCATCAATAAATAAAATACTTCCTCCATCAAACAACGGCCCATTATAAAGCTCAACAATTTTATAGCCTGATGCAGAAAGAAATTCACTGACTTTTTCACCATCTTTAAATTTCGATAAACTCCCGATGATAAACACCGTATCATGTAAAACCCCGCAACATCCACCGAAAAAACCATGCTTAACGCCAGGTAAAATAATATCACTGGGATTAACCATAAGCACATTCACTTTGAAATTCTTAAGAATTCTATAAATTCCATGATCAGAGGTAATAAAATGATCATTCTTTAATGGAAGTAAATTGCACCTTGAATAACCCTGGTTTAAATGAACGGGGTAAAGATCTCCCTGATGTTCCAGTATTTTTGAATCGGTATACCTGAAATTATGCATCAGGAAGTTATTTGTGGCAACCACATTGTATTTGGCAGTTTCCGGAAACTTCAGCCCAACATTTTCTTCTCCTTCTTCAAATTCAATGTTCTTTTTTTTAAGTACTAATTTATATTTAGCTGGCAGGTTTGGTGCAATGATCAGTTTGTTATTTACCTGGCAGAAAAAAATATCAGGATGACCTGAGATAGTTTCATAAACAATATTTTCTGATTCCAGAAAAAGAACTTCTCCAATACCCTGAAGATTCAGTTTTGCCTCGTCAGGAATTCTCTTATCAGCTATTATCAACATAAGTTGTATTTTTGATCAAATTTATATGTAATCAACAAGATTGTAAACTTATTAATAATTTACCGGATTTATTCCGGTATTGAGAACTCAGATTATGTTTAAACATGCCATCGTAAGACGCCCCTGTAAAAATATGGTGAAAGGTTTAACAACCGCCGGGCTGGGGAAGCCGGAATTTAAGCTTGCCCTGCAACAGCACGATAATTATATCAATGCATTGGAAAAATGTGGATTAAAAGTAGAAGTGCTACAAGCCGATGAACGTTATCCTGATTCCGTTTTTATCGAAGACACAGCCTTATGTACAAAAGATGTGGCCATAATTTCCAGGCCAGGGGCAGAAAGCAGGTTGGGTGAAGAAACAGAAATCGAAAAAGTCCTGAAGGGATTTTACAAAAAGATTGAACGGATTGAATTTCCCGGAACTGTGGAAGCCGGAGATATTATGATGGTTGGTTCGTATTTTTATATCGGCCTTTCGAATCGAACAAATAGAACAGGAGCCAACCAAATGATCAATCTTTTGGAGCGATATAAAATGACTGGCTCTGTCGTTGAATTGAATGACGTTTTACATTTGAAAACCGGCGTATCATACCTCGAAAATAATGTATTACTGGCTGCCGGTGAATTTGTTTATCATCCAGCATTTCAAAAGTTTGAAATAATTCCGGTAGAAAACCATGAAGCTTATGCAGCCAATAGTGTTTGGTTAAACGGTTGTGTTTTGGTTCCTGAAGGTTATCCATCAGCGAGGGATAAAATAAAAAAATTTGGATACCAGGTCATAGAAGTGGATTTAAGCGAATTTCAAAAACTTGATGGTGGTTTGAGTTGTTTATCTTTGAGGTTTTAATAAATCATCCAAATGATTAAAAATAGTTTAATAAAAAGGATAGAACGCGGATAACACAGATTTGACTGATTTACGCAAATATTTTTAGTTATTTTATCTGAGACAATCTGTCTTATCCGCCTCATCAGTGTTCAAATTTAATGGTATGCCACAAATTACAATCGAATATACCGAAAACCTAAGAGGGAATTTTTCCGGTTTAAATTTATTTTCAGAACTACATCAATGTATTCACCAAACAACCGGAATACAGATCGAAAACTGCAAAAGCAGGGCCACCAGGCTGGATGATTATTTTATCGGAGAAGGCGGAAATAACAAAGCCTTTGTGCATGTTGCAATGGATATCCTTGAAGGCCGGCCTTCATCTGTAATTGTTGATCTCGGACAAAATGTACTTGAGATGTTAAAGAAAAAATTAGTTTCAGAAAATGAAAAACTGGAATTACAAATTACCGTTCAGATTGGTGAAATGAAACGCAAAAATTATTTTAAATATCCCGAAGGAACTTTAACAATATAAACATGGATAAAATTGATGTCAAAAAAATTTCAGGCAATGTCTTTGATGTAACCGTTCATTCACAAACCACAACGAACCACACCGTTAGCTTACCAGAAATGTATTATCGCAAACTTACTGACGAAAAAATCGATCCCGAGACATTGATAAAAAAATCGTTTGAGTTTTTGCTTGAGCGCGAATCGAACACAAGTATTCTTAAAAACTTTGAATTAGGGTTAATAGCCAGGTACTTTCCCGAATATGAAAGGACAATAAAAAACATGATTTAAAATCCTGTATAAATTGGATAAAATATTACAGAAAAAGGGTTCCATATTTTACTACAGAACCCTTCATTTGGATATTATATGCGAAGATGCAATAAAGCTAATCGCCATTAATAGATTGACTGAAACGAAAAAGTTTATAACAAGTTTCCTTCCGGGTTAATTTTTAAATCCGTCTTCACGAAACATTTTGATGCACGAGTTATTCCTTAACGTATTAAGCTGAAACAAATGCCATCTATTCAGCCCAGATGTTTTTCAATGAAATGAACGATCAACCGTTTTTTGTCTTTTGTTACCGGAATTTTTTCACCTGTTTTCATAACAATATAATTTTCATCAGTTTGAGAAATGGAAGTGATATGATTGATGTTAATAATAAATCCGGGGGAGGTTTTCAGGAAAGGAAACCGGTTCAACTGTTTTTCAAATTTCAGCAGGGGTTCTTTGGCTTCAATGGTTGAATTATTTGAAAGATATAAAAATTGATGCTGGTCCTGAATTTCGATATGGACAATGTCGTTTGCCGGAATTAACTGAAGAGTGTCTTTCGATTGGATCTTGATTTTGTACTTTTCCTCATATTTTGCCAGGAGTTCTTTTATGACAGTATTTTCACCCATCGAAAGTTCTTCAAGATCGGTATCAATGCGGATGTTATTTTTGTTTTCGTTAAGAAATTTATTCAGCCTCTCCTTTATTCCGGCATCGTCTATGATGATAACCCGATCCATAAATAAGTTTATTTTAACAACTAAACTAATTCCATATTTGAGAAAAATGAATAGAAAATTATTATTTGCGGGGAATGGGTTATTATTTGTAAACCGGCTGATATTTTGAAATCTGCCAGAAATTATCCGACTACATTCGTTCAAATAAATCAAACAAAAATTCCCTTTTTCTGAGCGATACCGGAACAATGGATTCATCAGCCATCACCAGGTGGCCGCCTTCGGTTTTGTCAAAACGGGTTACATAGTCAAGGTTGACCAGGTGCGATTGATGGGCCCTGAAAAATCCTGCAGGTTCAAGCATTTCGGCAAATTCCTTCAAGGTTTTTGATACCAGTAGTTTTTCGCCATTGTCAAGAAAAAAATGGGTATAATTAACATCTGCCTCGCATCGTATGATTGCTTTAACGTTGACCAGGTGGATACTTTCCGCCGTTTTTAACACGATTTTTTTAACCTTGTCAAGGTTGGCAAACAGGGCATTTAATTTTAATTCGATATCTTCCTTATGAAGAATTTGACCGGCTTTGTCAATAGCTTTAAGCAATTCACCGGCAACAATTGGTTTTAAAATGTAGTCAATGGCACTGAATTTAATGGCTTGCAAAGCATATTCCTCATGGGCAGTAATAAAAATGATTTTAAAAGGGATAGAATTAAACTTCTTCAGCAGGTCGAACCCAGTTCCGTCAGTAAGGCTAATATCTAAAAGTAAAAGGTCGGGGGATTCCTTTTCTATTAGCATAACGCCAGATTTTATATTTTCGGCCTCCCCGATTATTTTAAAATCCGAATTGCTTAATTTAAGAATATTGATGATCGTCTCTCTTGCTTTCGATTCATCGTCGATAACGGCAATTTTTATCATAATCGCAATGAATATTTATAACCTGATCTTTGTGGTTTTGTACTTAACTGCAAATATAGCGACAATTTTATTATTGATCTAACTTTTCTTTATTCATCTACATTCTGAGTCGGGAGGTTAAAAACAACGATTGTTCCGGTATCCCCAAAAGAGCTATTTTCAGCATCATGAATTGTCATTCCAAATTTTTGATTCATTCGTTTACTAAATATAGCCAAACGTTCCCGGGTTATAGAAGTAGCCATGGACTGATGGTCTTTTTTCTTTTGAAATTCCCCGGCTTTTTCCCGGCCAATGCCGTTATCTTCCACCATACAAACCAATCCTGTTTTGTCTTTTTTGAATCGAATTTTCACCAATCCTTTTCCATCTTTATGACGCAATCCGTGTACAATGGCATTTTCGATGAACGGCTGGGCCATCATAGGGGGTATTTTTATTAAGGCTGGGTCAATATCAGGTTCAACCTCTATTTTAAAATCAAATTTATCATCAAACCGGAGCGCTTGTAATTCCAGATAAGCCTTTAGCATTTTCAGTTCTTTTTCCAGCAGCACGTACTCTACCCTTGAATTCTCCAGGGTTATTCTAATCAGGTCAGCAAACCTGGCAAGGAAATCTCCGGCTTGCACAGCATCCGACTTATAAATATAACTTTGAATGGCAATAAGCGAATTAAAAATGAAGTGCGGATTCATTTGCGACCGCATGAGTTTTTGTTCCAGTTCTATGGCCCGGTGTTTTGCCTTAAGCTGACGGTTTCTTAACAGCATATAGGTCATCATCAGCAGCAGACCAATTCCAATTAAGGTGGCAAAATAAAGCCTGTTTCTCCGGCTTAAGGTAAGGACATGTACCTGGTTTTTTTCTTCAAGCAGGGCGAGTTGTTGCTGCTTTTTCTCCGATTCGTATTTCATCTCAATATCCTTAATGGATTTGTATTTTTCAATGTTAAAAATACTGTCGTTGAAGTTGGAATACAAACGGTGGTAATATAATGCCTTTACCGGGTTCTTTAATTTTTCGGAGGCATTGGTCAAATACAGGTATGCATTTTTAATGTTGTTCGGGTCGCCCGTTTCCAGGCTGATCTCAAGACTTTTTTCGGCAGCATCCAGACTTTTTTCAAAATTTTCCAGATTGAGGTAAATGTTTGATAAACTGCCGAGTATTTCTGCCAGGGTAATTTTATCACCCTCTTTTTCAGCAATTTGCATTGATGTATTGTAGTTGACAATGGCTTCATCAAAATTTTCCTCTCTTTCGAATGATTGGCCAATATATTTATAACAATCATCCTGGATATGCATAAATTCATTCTCCTCATTAATTTGGATCGCCTGCCGGAAATATTCCCTCGCCACCTCAAAAATATTGTCTGCCAGGTAGGTGTTTCCAATGTTCATCAGGCATTCCGATATCCTTTTTTTATCATCCGATTCATACGATAGTTGCAGGGCTTTGCTGTAATATTCGAGAGCCGTGTTCAGGTCTTTTTGGTCTTCATACAAATTCCCGATATTCATATACCCAATGGCCATACGCCGTTTTTCCCCTTCTTTTTCAAATACCTTTTGGGCTTTTAAAAAATAGTTGAGGGCTTTAGGGTAATTGGCAATCCGCCGGTAAACATTTCCGGTGTTGGTATAACAAGCGGCCATCCATGATGTATCTTTCAACTCAATGGCTCCGGCAAGGGCTTTTTCATAATATTCAAGTGCAATGGCATACATTCCCTGGTTTTTATACACGATGCCAATGGCGCCATAAACCTCAGAAATTAACCCCAAGTCCCCAATAGTTTCAGCCAGGGTTAGTGCTGTTTCGTAATATCGAAGCGAACTATCATATTTTCCCTGGAAAAAATTTTCGATCCCGATTTCGATATTTGCCCGGCAATGAAGTTCCTGAAATATTTGAATTTCGTTTTTTGTAAAAACTGATTTGGATTTTTCTATTTTACGGTTTGTGGATTCGATAATTTGCAAAGCTTGCTGATAATAATAAATCAACGAGTCGGAAGGGCCGTCAATGTAAAGGTTCCCCAAATTAAAAAGCAACTGTATGCGGGTGGTATCGTGGTTAGCCTGGCTAAGTTTTTCTTTTAATTCCGATACTGATTCTTCGGCAAGGCTGTTTTTCAGTCCGCAATAAAAAAAGAAAACGAAGAATAGGAAAGCTATTTTAATGTTAGCATTCAATGTTTATGGTATAAAAAACATAAACAAAAATAGGTAAAACAAGGATTTAATTAAACTTAAACACTCGAAAGAATATTGTCAAGGTTTTCGAAACGTTTATGGTAATCGTCAAGTGACCGGTTGATGATTTCATAAGCATCCTCTTTACCAAAAACATCGGTAATCTCAACATCTCTGGGGTTTCCGGGAAGATCCTTGTAGGTCAGAAAATAATGTTTCATTCGTGCCACAACCAATTCGGGAAGTTCTGAAATGTCGTTAAAGGTTTGATAAAGTGCATCATTGTTCAGCACCGCCACCAGTTTATCATCCGATTCGTTTCCGTCAATCATACGAAAACCACCCAGTGGCCTGGCCCTCACCAGGATATCGCCATGAACGATATCTTTCTCCGTTAAAATACAAATATCAATGGGGTCGGCATCGCCTTTTATATCTTTGCGTCCTGTTTTTTTCATGCAAAATTCAGCCACACTTTCACCGCTGTAAGTTTGTGGAATAAACCCGTATAATGCAGGAACTACGTTTGAATATTTTTGCGGTCTGTCAATCCTTAAATATCCCGTTACCTTATCCACCTCGTATTTTACCGTATCAGTGGGTACCATTTCGATAAAACAGGTGATGATTTCAGGGGCCTCTTTGCCAATATCCACACCATGCCAGGGATGCGATTTATATCTTAACCCCATGAGTTTTCCGATGGGGTCCATTAATCTGTTGGAAGCCATAGTTTAGATTTTTTTGAATGTTTGGCAAAACTAATAATAAACTACCTCACAGTTGGGTTTTGACGATTTAAATTTTTCTACATTTTTTTCTGAAATCTTTGTGTTAAAACACTTTAAAGATTTTAAGTCCGGAAGAGATTCAACACCTTTAAGGCTTTTTACCTGTGTATTGCTTATGATCAATTCTTCAAGTTTTGTGAGGTTTTCAATGTCATTCAACGATTTTACCTGGGTTCCTGAAATATTTAGTACACGTGTGCTAGTTAGATTAACCAGGGCTTTAATATCTGTAATCCGTGTATTTTCCAGGTTAATTTTTTCGAGTTTAGATAATTGGCTTAGGGGTGAAATATCGTTTAATGGAACCTGGTTGCATTGAATTTCTGTTAATTCTGATAAGGATGCAACCGGGGAAAGGTCAGCAATCTGCGATCCAATTATTGTCAGTGAGTTCAAGCCTTTTATAACCGACAACGGTTCTAGTGAGACAATGTTTGCTTGATTTTTGATTTCTATTGTTTGTTCGGAAATAATTTGATGCAGCTGGATTGAGGTAGGAGTTGAGTTAAGCCTGTTGTAATTGATGTAAAATAATCTTTCCAGGCTTGAGGTAGGCTGGCCCACCACTGGTTGAGTTCCCCGGTTTTAAAAATAACAAGGCAGCTTTGATTTTTTTGAAGAAATTCGAAAGCCGGTTTGTCATTTATTCGGGAACTGTCGGCATAAATTTTTTCAAGTTTTGTTAGATCGGATAACGGCATTAAAGATGTAATCTCTGTATTTTTGAACATTCAGTTCTTTTAGTTTTTTCAAATCGGAAAGAAATGAAATATCAGAAATGCCTGTATTTGAAATGTTCAGGTTTTCAAGCTCAAATGATTCGGAAAGAGGGCTATAATCCTCTATATTGATACCGGATGCATTTAATACTTTTAAGTTATATAATTGCCTGATGGGTTTTAAGGTAGTAACCCCTGAATTTTCAAGGTCCAGTTCTTCGATTTTAAGCAAGCCATGTAAATCTTCTACTCCCGGATTATCAGGTAAATTTACTGCCTCGGTTGTAACTTTTTTCCAGGGTTCTTCAAGCTGGCTCCAGCCTTTCATCAATGCCTCCGACTCAAAAATTACAAGCGTGCCCGGATGTTCTTTCATAAACCGGATGGCTTCACTTTTTCTTTTTCCCGGGTCGGTTTGTAAATCAAATTCTACATCCCAGTAAATCCGTTTAAGAGTCGAAATGCTATCCAATTCCATTAAATTTTCTACTTCCGTATTGCTGATCTTCAGCACTTCAAGTTTATGCATACCTGACAAAGGGGCAAGAGAGCGGACAGTGGTTTCATTACAGTTAAGAAATGTCAGGTTTTTGAGTGATTTTATCTCTTTCAAATCAAAAACCCTGGTTTGTGAAACGTCAAGGTATTCCAGTTTTGATAATTCGTTAAATGGCGCCATGTCCATCAGCAGGGTTTCGCTAAAATTCACCTCTTTCAATTTTGTCAACCCTTTTATAAAATCAAAATTATCTATTCTAAGCCCGGCCATATCAAGCTTTTCAAGGTTTATCAACCCCGCCAGGCCCGCCGGGCTTTTCATCAATGTATAACTGCAATTCAACTCTATTAATGAAGTGCTGTACATAAGTGGCGTAATATCGACAATGGGCGTATTTGAGATATTTAAAATTTCAAGTTTATTTAGATTTCTCAAGGGGAACAGGCTCGTAATTAAGGTATTCGAACAATTAATTTGTGTTAATTCAGTAAGTTCACTCAACGGGTCCAGCTTACGAATATCTTCACTCGCCGAAATATTTATTGAATGCAATTTCCGAATGCCTGATAATCGGGTATATACTTCTTTTGTATTTCCAAAAACCGAATCAAGATTTGCTATTTCACTGGATAAGGTTCTGTCGTCGGGCAACTCTAATTCAAAGAGAACTTCTTGTTTTGTTGTATCTATCGTGGTTTTAGGAGATACTAAAATCAAACTATCGGAAATGACATCAACCCGTGATAATTCAATGGAATCGAAAATGAATATTTCTTTTCCGAAAAATTCCCTCCATGGTTTACTTAATCCATTCCACCAGATTTTCATTTCTTCCAGCTCATTTATTTTTGTCGTATAAATGCTGGCGATTTTCAGGTCATTTTCGGCTTTGTTCACATTGATTTCCATATACCTTACCTTTCTTGAACTTACGCTATCACCGGCCACTGTTATACCATTGAGGTCGCGGTTAAAGGTAACTTTAAAAAAGTGTGCATTTTTATCATTGGTAAAATGGCTGACGTCAATAATAATAAACTGAAAACTGACTTCTTTAAAAAAGAATTCTATATCTTTCAAATAAGCCTGAACATCTTTATGTAACGGCACTTCCCGGTTTTCATCCAGATCGTCTTCAACCTGCACTTTATCATCCTTAAAAATTTTATCGTAACTGGAGTTGATAATGGTTTCTTTTTCGCGGGAAACAGATGACGGATCGCCCAAAAAATTGAGGGTGCCTTCCAGGTATTTTACCAATTGGATCACCTGGGCTTTGTATTCTTCAATTTCGGTACCGGATATTGATCCGGCTGACTTATCCTGGGAAATTAAATTCCAGGAGGTCATTACAAACATTGTAATAACGGATATTCTAGTAATCGTTTTCAAGGCAGATAAAATTGTAGAAGTTGATTTTTTTCTTTTTCGCTTAGTTTATAAAGTTTGGATATCAGCCATCCTGAATTTGGCCCGGGCCGGTTAAAATACGACAATTCAAAATACCAGCCGTCCACCTGGAAAAAATGAAATTTTAAATTCCCGGCAGAAACATATTCCATATTTCCTTTTTTTACTTCGTAAAACAACAGGGTTTTATAGTCGGGCCTGAAATCTTTATCGGCATAATATTCGGCATAGCGCGGATCCTTGAACACCTTATAAATATTCATAAAGTCGAGTTCGTGGCTCATGGGGTGCAAAAACGATTTTTCGATAACCTCCTTTTCGCCTTTGTTAAAATATTTCAGGAATTTATCGAAATACACGTTGGTGATCACCCATTTGTACCCAAGGTTTTCAGCCTCGATTTGTAAAAACAGGATGGGGTTCTCTTTCTTATTGTTGTAAGTAAACGTTGTGGCCAGTTCGGCAAACCATAAATCACCATGAAAACTTAAAAACTGCGCCTGATCTTCGCTGCATACTGTTTTTATGAATTCTTTTTTCAATTCCATATCAATCAGCGGGCTTTGGTTATCGAACAACATATTCAGGTAAGTCTTCCTGAATTCATTGTCGCGGTAGTTTTTATCATCCGGGGCATAGGCTTTGCCAAAGCGGTCTTCTTCATTATTGAACCGTTTAAAAAACTGGTTTACCTGTTTGGTCTGGGCATACAGGTCGCTCTCATCACCTGCATACGAACTTAGGCTGCTTTGGCCCGTTGCCGATGCCAGCACAAACATTACCAGCAAGAAGGGTATATACTTGAAAATTTTCATAGAAGGATAAACGAAAAAATAATAATTATTGTACAAAAGTAGCGTATTCGGAAAAGAATATTCGATTACAAAAATTTAATTATCAAAAGCTTTGTTGACAGCCGGGCTGGAAAAATAGTGATAAAATCCCGGGAATTTAGGATGTTTACCAATTTGATTAACAGAATTTAAGAAGATAAAAAAAGGCTTTCTATTTTTAAAAGCCTTTTTTATCTTTTGCTGATGTTTTACTCTTTCGACGTCTCCTTAACACGGATATCACCCAAAAGCACATCCCAGAAACCGATCAGTTTTCCGGCAATCTGTGTTTCCTTGCGTTTTACATAAACCGTTATATCTTTTTTGGTAACGTCTTCATATACCAGTTGGCCCTCTTTATCATAGGCCGAAAATTTCTGGAAAATGGTGATGACGCCTACATAGGTTCCATCGGGCTGGCGTTCCAGATCGCTGACGTATTCAATTTTATACCATTCGATATTTACTTTTGAATAGTTCAGGCGCATGAGGCGTTCGAGGTATTCGCGTACGGGATAATAGTTGATCTCTTCTTTGTATAACGAAGAAACGCCCACTTCGCTGCCTTCCATAAAAAGTTCTATGGCCCGCTCGATAACGCGGTTGGCTTCAGAAAAATCGGTGCTTTTGTCGCCAATCAGGCTGATGTATTTACTTAAATCGCGCACTTTTTCAAGGGCCAGGCTGTCAATGGCCTGTTTCCGTTCTGGACTGATGTGGTCTTGCGCATACGACTGAAGTCCGAAGATTAATAGTAATGAAGGGATAATTATTTTAATTGTTTTCATAGGTGTTATTTTTTAATTAACTCAATGGCTGTAATTTGTCCGTAATCGTCAACGGTAACATTGTCCACAAGATTAGCGTTGTTTTTCGTGTCTTTCAGGTAGTTGAGATACTTGGCAATGGTGGTTGGTTTATCGTAGTCGTCGCCGTCCTCAGTACGGCTGATAATGATCAGCACAGGCGCATCGCCCGACGAAAACAACTTCATGGTTTCCTTAATGCGTGCATTGGCTTCTTCGGTGCTTGCGGCATTGGCAATCTGGCCAAAATATTCTTCAATGTAGAAATATTTTGTCTTTTGATTTGCCGCCTCTTTTATTTGGGCATCCTCCAGTTCCTTTAAACGCTGGGCCTCTTTTGCCATCGCAATTTTAGTTTCCACTTGTTTTATCAGATCATTTACGATAGGATCATTCAGGTTTTGCGATTTGATGTCGTTCAACCTTCTCTCCATTTCGAAAATGGGCATCGTGCCATCGTCGTTTAAAATGGCCCTTAGTTCGGCAATGGCTTTTTCCACCTTGTCAGCATACTCTTTGGCTGCTGCTTCCTCAGCAAGTTTTTTCTTGCTTTTACAGCCTCCTGTTCCAAAAGCGATAGACCCAACTAATAGTAGTAAAATTAGTCGTGTGGCAAATGTTGTTAAATAAAAATTCGTTTTCATGTTTTTATAATTAATTGTTTTAACTGTTTGAATGACTAAGGTTTAATAACCTTGAATTCTGTAGTTTATTATTTATCTGTGTGCAAAATTATCTAAATTTATGCCTTCAAATAATGATGAAAAAAAACATATTAACATACCGATCTTCATACCCGAACTGGCCTGTCCGTTTCAATGTATTTTTTGCAACCAGCGTAAAATTTCCGGACAGCTTCATGTGCCTGATGAAAAGGAAATTATCAACATCATAGAATCTTATCTTAAAACAATCGTACTGGAAAATTCCGACGTTCAGTTTGCTTATTTCGGTGGAAATTTTACCGGCCTTTCCATCAAAGAGCAGGAAAATTTTCTCAAACTGGTTGATCCATATATTAAAATTGGTAAAATTTCCGGCATCCGGATTTCTACTCGGCCTGATTACATCAACGAAGAAATTTTAACATTGCTAAAAAAACATCACGTAAAGTCCATTGAATTGGGCGCCCAATCGATGGATGATGAGGTGCTGAAAAAATCAAAACGGGGGCATACATCCACCCAAACAGAAAAGGCCATTGCACTGGTAAAAGATTTTGGGTTTTCGCTGGGCCTGCAAATGATGGTGGGTTTGCCGGGTGATACATTGGAAAGCACGATTTATACAGCGAATAAAATTGTTGAACTTGGAGCCGAAAACACGCGGATTTATCCAACCCTTGTTATTAAAGGAACCCATCTTGAAAATTTATACAAGCAGGGCAAATACCAATCTCTATCCCTTGACGCTGCGGTAAATTGGTCGAGGGAGGCGGTAATAATTTTTGATAAAGCCGGCATAAAAATTTTAAAACTTGGCCTTCATCCTTCGGAAGGTTTGATAAATGGCAATGACCTTATTGCCGGGCCATTTCATCCATCTTTTCACGAGTTGGTATTGACCTCACGCTGGAGGGAAATATTTGAAATAATTTCTGAAAAGGGAAATACCGTTGAGATTACTGTTGCCCCTGATCAAATAAATGCCGCAATTGGCTATCAGGGGTCGAATAAAAAATATCTTTTGCAAAGGTATAAGTCTGTTAAATTTGAATCGGATAATACGAAATCAGGAAGGGAACATCGTATTGAGGTAAAGCAAATCTGAAAATCCTATAAATTAAACCTTTGAAGATAATGGCAATAGCTTATAAATTAATGTGTGTCTTCAGCCTTTTACTTGCTCAAACAAATCCCGGACTAAACTGTAGGAAAGTTAAAATTGTTTGGCATCTCTATACTGAAAATTCGTGCATTTGTGGCAATGACTAAAGTCAGAAACTAAATTTATCCCAATATCTTTTGGCGAAAAGGATTTAATTAATATATTTGGGCATTAAAATCATAAATTTACAATCATCTTACCACTTAAAGTTATTAAACATGAGAAACATTTTATTTTTTAAAGGATTCCTTTTGCTGGCTACATTGGGAATGTTAATCGTCGTGAACGGTTGCAAATCAAAAGAAAAAGCTGTGAAGGTGCCGGGTGAAACCGAAATTACAGTGCCTTGTTCTGGTACTGAATTTTTTGCCGATGCCGAATATTTCAGGGCAAACCAGGTAGGTGAAAGCCAGGACCAGGCCACCGCCAAGAAAAAAGCCATGAGCAATGCCCGGGCTGATCTTGCCTCATCCGTTGAAACCACCATCAAAGGGGTCATTGACAACTATGTTAATTCGCGCGAGTTAAACAACACCGAAGAAGTGGAAGAACGGTTCGAATCGCTTACCAGAGAGGTTATTAATCAAAAACTATCGGGTGTTAAAACCATCTGCGAAAAAACTTTTAAAACCGACGACGGAAAATACAAAACCTACATTGCTCTCGAACTTTCGGGCGATGAATTGATGAATGCCATGAACGAAAGGCTTTCGAACGATGCAAAACTCAAAATCGATTACGATTATGAGCAGTTCAAAAAAACCTTTAACGAGGAAATGAAAAAAATGGAAACCGAAAGAGGTTACTAACATATCCATTTCAGGGACCGGTTATTTTTAAACCGGGCCCTGATTTTCATTTCATATTCTCAACTCTTTAATGGCATGGATTTCCGGTCAATCCTATACATTATGTGTATTTTTTTACCTGCTGCCGTTGTATCCCAGGATGAAAATGACAAGCAGGTAAACATGGATTATCGTGCCTTTCAGGAAATCCTGAACAAAGAGATTTATGAGTCGGAAAATACGCCTGAAAGACCGGCCGGAACGATCATTCAACCTGCTGTTTTGCCTTCGTGGTTTTTTCATTTCCCTGCATCTGATAACCATACGATTTACGCCCTTGGCATTTCCGATCCCGGCATGGAAAAAGATGCGGCCATTGAATTGGCAGAATTAAGGGCTAAGTCTCTTTTGGCTCTTTTGTTTCATTCGGAACTAAGATTAATTTCCGATCATTTTACCAGCGAAAATAGTTCAGAGTCAACGCCTGAATTTACAACAAAATATTCCAATTTTTATCAGGTAGAGGCATTCATGATGTTTGATTCAAACCGATTTACAATAGAAGAAGTGGACGTTAATTTATTTCATGAAGCGATGGTTCTGGTTTCTTATTCTTTGGGTGGAACCGGAAAAGACAGTGTGAATACCACCGCCCATGTGTTTTTGCTTGAACGACAAAAACAGAACTTATTTGAACTGGAAGAAAAATATGAGGTTAACTCTGCTCTTAAATTCCAGGGAGAGGAATCAACTTATTCCTATGCCCTCCATTCACTCAATGATATTTTCGAGATTACATCTGAATTTAATCAACAGCCATTGCCCTTTGCTTACTATAATTATGGGTATTCTATTGAGGGAAACTCTTCTGATGAAGCCATTGCCCCAAATTTTTCAAGCAAACTTAACTATGGATTATGGAAATCATTTGTAGAGGTTTTTTTGCAGGAACTTTATTTTCTTTCACAAAATCCGGAAATTTACATCAGGCAGGTCGGGGATAACCATTCCTCAGGAACGAAAAACCTGTCAAGAGAAACATCACAATTATTACATTCTGTAAAGATTGATAAAATACAGGTTAACAACAACCGCATCTGTTTACAATTAGGTATTTTGAAATAACATTCGCTATGAAAAAAACGATCTGTTTTCTCCTGCTGCCATTCATTTTATTAGGCATAAACCTGAATTCGCAAACATTTGAAGAATATAAACAACAACGGCAGGCCGGCATGGATGCCATGAAACAACAGCAGGAAGAATTTATTCGAAAAATGCAGAACCAGTTTGATGAATATGTAAAGCAAAAAGACCAGGAGTTCTCGGATTACCTGAAAGGACAATGGGAAAATTATGAGACCTTACAAGGGATTGATCCTCCTGAACGGCCAAAACCACCAGATATGCCCATCTATGAAGAACAACCTGAACGAACAGAATCCTGGAATAAAATTGAAGCAATAGAACCAAAATCGGTGGTAGAAGATGAAAAGCTAAAACATGTAATTGTTCCCCAAATCAAAAAATCGGATGAGGAAGTTTACGATAAAGCCAATATGGCCTTCGATTTTTTTGGTTTTAGGATAATTCTTGATTATGATCAAAGTCTGAAATTTGATCCACCGGCTGCAATAAACCCTGCCAGCATTGGTAACTTCTGGGATCAGATGAGCAGAAAAAATTATTCCGGCCTGGTAGCTCAGTTGGAATCGTACAAAACAAAAATGAACCTGAACGATTGGGCCTACTTCCGTCTGTTGGAGGAATTTTCGAAATCATTGTACCAGGAATCGGTAAACGGGCAAAACCTGATGTCGTGGTTTATGCTCAACAGGTCGGGGTATAAGTCGAAGCTGGCTTATTCGACGGACAGGATCAGCC
This sequence comes from Bacteroidales bacterium, assembly GCA_041393275.1. GTDB lineage: Bacteria > Bacteroidota > Bacteroidia > Bacteroidales > JAADJA01 > JAADJA01. Next base: position 2,057 of record JAWKKL010000043.1, on the reverse strand, counting down.
TGTTGTTGCCCACGTTAAATACAATTTATACTAAAAGTTACTTAACCCTGAATAATATCCATTATTATGTGATGAATGACCTGGGTTCATCAAACATTTTTACCTATGAAAAGGATTATCCCGGGTCAGATAAACTAATTGATTTTAGCATTAATAGCCCCCTCAATTTTGAAAAAAAGATCGTCAATAAATCGCTCGGGTTCAATTATAACAACAAACCCTATTCGCTAAATATCAGTTACAATCAGAACCTGATAGATTTTTACGCTGCCTATCCGCAGGTTGATATCAATACTTATTTCGATGCGGCTGTTTCTGCCGAAACAAAAGAATCGCTGCTCGAAAGCCTGCGGCCCATTACAGGCGAAATGTCGGAAGCGGAAGCTGTCGGGTTTTTATTAACGTTTGTTCAAACCTCGTTTGATTACAAGACCGATCAGCAACAATTTGCCCGTGAAAAATTCTTTTTCCCGGAAGAAATATTGTACTATCCATATTCCGATTGCGAAGACAGGTCGGTGTTTTTTGCCTACCTGGTCAACGAACTGCTGAATCTGAAGGTCATTGGTCTTGAATATCCCGGACACATTACCACGGCAGTAAATTTCACTGGAGAAATTGAAGGCGATTTTATGATATATAAAGGAGATAAATACACCATTGCCGATGCTACCTTTATCAATGCTCCGGTAGGGCTGACAATGCCCGAGTACCGGGGAAAAGATGTTAAAATTATCGAACTGGCCAATTACCATGAACAGGGCAGGAGTTATAAATCGTTTTGGGAAAGGGCCAAAGAAGCAGGTGCTTACCGCGGAAACAATTTACAGGACATAGTTTTTGATGATGAAGGAAACGCTTATCTGACCGGTTATTTCATCGGCGCTGCTTCCTTTGGTAACATCAATATTACCGATGATTCAGACGAATTGAACCGGAGCTTTTTCCTCGCTTCATTCAATAAAAACGGACAGGTGAACTGGGTTAAAAAAGCGTTGAGTACTAAAAATGCCACCGGATTTTCAATTGTTATTGAAGATAATAATGACCTGTACATTGCTGGATCAATGGATGGTACCCTTGCATTTGAAGATGGTCAGGTCAGTTTACCCTGCAAAGATGGAATTCATGATGTATTTATTGCAAAATACAATGTTGCCGGCCGGCTGATCTGGGCTAAAAAAGCTGGGCTGGATACCTATCCGCAGGAAAATAACCTCACTTATATGACAAAGTTTGGGAAAGACGGATCAAATAAGGGAACTTCGTTTTATTGCGAAAATGAAAACTTTAAAAACTATGGCCTTCAGGTTGGCCCTATGAATATACTTTACCTCACTGGATCGTTTAACAATACCTCGGGCTTTGCCCTGGCCAGTATGGAAATGGTTACCAACAATGAAAATTCATTTGATTTGCTTACCAGCCTGAAGGAAGAAAGTGATAAGCTGATTCAGGAAAATTATGAGCAGCATATTGCCGGATTGTTTTCTGTGTTGAATCATATTAAATATACCGGCATTAAAATATCGGGAAAGGATGCCAAAAAAGCACTCGACACGTACAATCCTGATTTCAGGAAAGATTACCCCGGTGTGTATGAAAGCATTGGTAAAATAAACTTCCTGGTAAACGATGACGGCATCATTACCCTCGAAACACTTGATTCTAAATCACTGCTGATTGATAAGCTGAAAATCGGGAATGAATCAAAAATAAAAATTTCATCTTTTACAAGTGGCGATGCACAAATTGATATTTTATCGGGGATAAGTGTGGGCAAATTTATGATTTGGTTCGATTTGAACTATGTCAGGCTATTTAAATCGAGTGGTGACCTGTTGTTTGATTTTGATACCGACCATACCCAAAAAATAATGAATTTAGAAAAGGACCTGCTCTATTAATATCAAATAAAATCAAGGCATATGTTCAGACTTAAACATTTAAAAACCAAACTCATCCTGATTTCGTTGTGCACTTTCATTCTGTTTAATTTTTATCTGTTTTCCGGATGTAAAAAATACGAGCTTGATCGGGTCGCTGCTGTGCTGACA
>JAWKKL010000042.1:0-33524 GCA_041393275.1 Bacteroidales bacterium | reverse complement strand
ACCGGGGCATTTACCGTAGCTTCATTTGACATATCCACCCTGAATGTCACATCCACTGTTTGGGAGTTTAGCATTCCTCCAATGAATATTAAAACCAAAATAATGTGTAATGATTTTTTCATAATAAATGTTTTTGTTTTTAAATATATAGTGTTTCTAAAATCAGCTATTGGAAAGCAAATATAAAAAATAATATTGAATCAAGACTGAATATTGTAATTGAAAATAGTTGATCTGCAGATGTCTTCTAAACTAGCTTAATAAGACTGGATACCTGTATCATACATAATTGTATCCTTTAAAGGTAAAAAACCTCATCCAGATTTCTGAATGAGGTTTGAGTTTTTAAAAGAAGTATTATTACTTCCATTTATTTCGTTTATTAAATATTGGAACCATTATTTTGTAGATAGATACAAAAAGAACAGTGCCATTGCCATTTCACTGTTAGCAATCTTTAGCCATAGATTGTGCTAATTTGTCAACTTCAGCTTGACGATCCTCTTCTGGAAAATCGCTTTTAATTTTTTCGTCAAATATGGCAATTTCATTTTTTAGTTGATTTATTTCTTTACTAATCTCTGTCCTTTTTCCTTTGTCCGGTTCATTATTAAAGTCCCTCATTAATTTGTTCATTGAACACAATAAATTCGATTTTTCTTTTGCAAATTCATGAACTCTCTGGTCTTCCAACATATCAGGAGTTACCATTCTTGGCTCTTCTTCTTGCTGAACATTATTTGTGTTGGTTACTTGTATCGTATTGCCAGGTGGGCTGGAAAAAGTTTTTAAAGATTTTTTTTGGGTTTTACATGATGTAATTGAAATTAACAGTATCAACATTGTTAATTTCACAAGGTACTGTAGCAAATATTTGATTTTTGGCATAGTTATAACTTAAAAAGACCTTACGCACATTTGGCGTAAGGTCTAAGATTATTTTTATAATAATTAATGTAATTCTCTACGACTTAAAAGCTTTATACACTTTTTTCGAGCCATAAGCTGCACCCATTACCATCATAATAATAAGGCCACCTCCAATGGGAGCTCCGCCACCCACGGGTGTATTTCCTCCGCCTGGCCCATTACCACCATTAGGATGGGGGGGGGTTTGTGTAAAACATAAAAGCGGTGCCGCAAGGAGGGAAAGCCATTACGTAATTAATCTTAATGCTTTTTCATATCTATAGTTTTTTAATTTTCAAATTTTGTCCTCCATTTCCCTCCTTGCGGAGGGGGTCAGAGGGAGGTGTTTTTATTTATAAATACTTTGTCAGTAACTTCTTTGTCATCATCCGATACGACAACTACATAATATCCTGTCTCTTTTAATGTGATCTTGTTAAGTACATCATTGATCTTTTCTGGAAGCTACTTCCTGGCCGAGTAAGTTATAAACCAGGATAGTTCAGGTTGTAAACTCGGGTACTTCAACATAAAGATCTTTATCAAATGAGAAGATATTAATATCGCTAACTTCCTGATCGCCTATTGCCAGCGGTGAGAAGTGGAGGATAAACCTGTTCTGCGCATCACCTGATGTATACGTAAATGTATAATCATTGTCCATCAAGCTTGTAACAGTATTGGTCAACAAGTCTTCGAGGTATAATTCTGAGAATTCACCGGTTTCTTTAGCATTGATTGTGAATACACCTGATTCAACAGCAGTGAATCCAACAGGAACGCTTTCCACTTCTGGCATACCGTTTACAGACATCATTACACCACCTGGTGTATATGAGAATATTTGTGGCAATTCAGGGTTGGATAATGAAATCCGCTTATAAGCATCAAACTGTCCGTCATGCTCTTCACCGGCTACTTCATTAAAGTGGATCCAAGTTTCATCAGCAAAATTCTCACCGGCTGCTTCAAGAACAACCAGTAGTGGGTTCGAATTTTTATAAAATGCACCGCTGCCGTGCGACCTGGCTGCATCATCTACAGTAAGGTTTCCAGCTCCGGTTGCACTTACAAAGAATCCTTGCATTGGTGGTACATATTGTGATCCTGTTCCACCAACTCCTTGTACATATGAAAGGTCGTTACCGGTGGCTGCTTCAATGTAATGCACTTCATTTGTCATAGCACCAGGAATAGTTACCGCTTCCCAGTCAAGGGCTGATACAAATGGGTTACCTAACAGATTCCAGTTGTACGAATCAAATCCTGGCCCTATGGCTTTTCCTTCTGTTCCTAAGTTAAGGTTTCCGGTAAATGTAACCGTATTAGCAGCACCAAGGGTTGAATACAATCCATAACCTTCCATTACACTCAATACGGTATTTTCATCTTCAATATCAGTGTATACATAGTTTGCATTGTTGAAACTCTGAAGATACATATCCAGGAATACCCCAGCAGTTGCAGCTGCAACTGGTGAAGAAACCAAATGCCAGTCAGGATCATTTCCTGAGAAATAAAGGTCAACGCTGGCTGTACCGCTCATGGTAAGGAAACCGTTATCAAGCAATGTAGCCGATCCGGAAGCATCTGAACCCATGCTCAGGTTATTGGCCGTAGCATTTCGGTCGATGGTTGGGTAATACGTTAGTCCGGCAGGAACAGTAACATCAGTACCTGCGCCTGGTACATCCTGTACATCCCAGTTATCAGCACCAAACCAATCTTCTTGTGGATTAGGATCTAAATAAGAACCATCACCACCTATCCAGGTTGCTGTGGCAGGATCAGTACAATCAAGGGTCAGGTCAAAAACACCGCTGCTTGTATTGTAACCGTGAACCATTATGAAGTAATCCACACCTGATTCAGCATACCAGTCGATACGTGATTGTAATCCGCAATAGTCATCATTTCCGTCAACACAAACCAATGCAGCACAACTTCCTTCAAATACAGAGATCCTGGTATCATAGCCTGAACCACAAAGATCTGCACTTACCATCTGGCCGGTTCCGGTAAATTTATACCATAAATCAGGAGCGGTATTCGGGTAAGTCTGGCAGTCTGGAATGGCAGAATTTGAAGCACCTACAGTAGTTCCACTGACAATATCACCACAATTTATTGGTAATGCAGTTGCACATTCATCACCGGGTGGAGGACCCGCACAAACATCTATCTCCAGGTCATAAGCCGTTGACTGTGGTGCAGGCCATGTAGAAATAACAATATAATAGGTTGTCCCACCGATCAAATCTATTCCTGTTAAGGATGGATTTCCTCCGGATTGTAAGTCATTAGCTACACATGTAGTGAAAGGATTGCAACCCTCAAATACGTATAAACCAACATAACTACCTGTATTTGTCAAAGTAATATCAATACATTCGTCAGCAGCAGGAGTGTAAGAATAAACTACATCATCACCATCTAAATAATATGCAGAAGTCGTACATGGGTTATCAATTGAACTATAATCATCACCATAAAGATTTGTATTGTCCGTTGTATTATAAGGTAAAGAAGAAACTACGATTGGGACAGCACAATTTGTTCCGGGCAGAACAACATTAGCATCTGTTACGTCAAATGTAAGTGTAAAATCTACCCCAATGTCATTAATATCCGCTGCGTAAGCAGGGAATAATATAGTTCCCGGGCCTGGTACATCATACCAGGTCATTTGAAGCGTTGCATCCTGTAGTGAAGGACATGGGTCAAATGCATAAGCATCAGCAATTACATAGCTTGCACATGATGAACAATCCGGAATATATACGATTCCACCAGTATAAAATGGTGGAGTTGCGGTTCCACAATAGGAAGCGCTTAAATCATTCAATGCATAAGGTAAAGTAACCTCATACCATACAGCGCCCCAGTCGAGTACACCGGCACAGTCTATTTCAGCACCTTTGGTGGTACCGGTAACTGTTTCAGGGTAAGTTGGACCAACTGTAATAGCATCAGCACAATCGTCGTTGGCGATTACGGCCACGCCCTCACCACTTAACAGTACATCGGTCGTTCCACCGGCATCGGTAATGGTTAATGTGGCAGTATAGGTTCCCAAAGCTAATGGGGCAAACTGTACTTCAACCTCAATAAGGTCTGGTGGCAATGAGCCAGGGATACCAGTAGTAGAAGCGATGGTAAACTCAGCATCACCGGCAATGGATGCCGCTGTAATACTGCCTACACCACCACCTGTGTTGGTAACTGTAAAGGTTTGGCTGGCCGTATGGTTGATTTGAACGAAATTAAAATCGAACGGACTTGCAGGTGTTACTGTAATAATTGGTGTTGTTGGCATTTCATCCACAGAAACATCATCAATTAGCATATCATTCCAGTAAGCCGTTACGGCCGATTCATCTACAATAAAACGAAATTGGACAGAGGTTGTAATCCCATAGCCTGAAAGGTCAAGAGCAAATTTCTGCCAGTTTGGGTTATCACCTGAATAGGTAAATATATTTGCAAAAGCACCACCATCATAGGCCATCTCAACATACAATGTATTGTTATCTCCTGGGTCGTCGGTATTATTACTGAAATACCAGAAAGTAAGCTCAGGAATTGTTAAGCCTGTTGGGTCAATCAAGGGAGTGGTGAGGGTTATTCCGGTATTTGTACCTGTACCTGAACCGTCCACCCAGGCATAATTGGTTCCACCACCTGATGTATGATCACCGGCAGAACTGGCCCCATAACCAGCGCCTGTATTGAAAAGCCAGTTTTCAGGTCCACTCATAGACCAATACGCAGGCAGACCGGCAGCGAACGGTTCAGCCCATGGTGCAGTAACATCAGGAGCAGTTGAAAAAACATTAAAGTCAAAATCAATGTTGTCCCAGTTGGCATCTGGTCCTGCACCTCCATCGTTGTAGGATTCATAAAAATCGAAAGTCCAGGTTCCTGCAGGATCACCTGCCATGCTAAAGAATCCCGTAGATCCATTGAAAGCTGCTCCGGGAGCGTAAGTTGTCCCTGAACCAAGTGCAAAGGATGTGGATCCTAATGGGCCGGAAATGGCCAATGTTAGCTCACTCCCATAAGTCCCTGATTCGATTGTTGACGCAAAACCGTCCCAGTCAATTGATCCAAGTGTATACCCTCCGGTTAGCGTCACATTATAAGTAACTACACCTGAAGTGCCTTGACTCGGAACATTTGTAAAAGGCACTGTCTCCTGTGCCATCATACCTGCACTGAAACATAATGCAAATACAAAAAATAGTAATTTTCTCATCATAACATAAATTTAAGTTAATTAAATATTTATTCAAAGTTTAATTCTAAAACACTTGTTTTCAATAATTTGTGTTGTGTGTTTATTCTGGCAACCTGATTTGCTCACAAAACTATGTAAAATATCTATAGGTTCGACAAAAAAATATAATCGTGTTAACAAAAAGATGAATATTTTATTTGCCTTAATTTGTTGGTTTTGATTTATACATTAATAAAAATCGTTATAAAATTGTGAATTCATTTACCTTTGTGGTTCCGAAATATTAAACGAACAAAACAACAGATTTTCCGGGTCAATGCATAGAATAGAAAGGAGAAATAGAAAACTTGAGCGGCGCAAGCAGAATAAGCTAAGGAAAGCCTATTTAAGGGAAGAACGGCAATCGTTAAAGCGGAAAAAACGGGAAGAAAAAAAACTGGCCCGACAGCGGCAAAAAAAATATAAAACTAGTTTTCTCAAAAGATTATTGTTAGTTTTCGGAATTAGATCACTGGCTGAACCGCAGGATGAGATATCAAAAACGCTTGGTGTAAAAGAACCAAAGAACCACCAAAAAGAAGAACGGATAAAAATGCGCCGGCAGTTGCGTCGTAATCGTCTTAAACGTTGGAAAAGGAGCTGGAAGGAATTATTTCGAAGCCCGGGAAAGGCAGAAAAAATATCTGAAAATGAAAAAAAAATAAGAAAACGTATAAAACAAGACATTCGCCAGCAGCGACAAAAAAACCTCATAAATTTGCCAGGGCGCGTCCGAGATGGTATTCTCCATTTTTTCAGGCGACGCGAACAGCGGTTTAAATACAATACCCAGGGAATTAAAAAAGGCCTTAGCGACTTTGGGGGTTTTTGGAGATCAAGAGAACAACGGGTTGAATTGCTTAAAGTGTTGATCAATTCCACAAGCCTGTATTTATTCGCTTTTGGGTTCATCTATTACCTAAGTCAATTGGTAACCGTCTTCACCGCCAAATTTTATGATATTCCGTCGGTGTTGTATTCCTATCGCATTTTCTGGCCGTTATATACATATTCCTCGCTGTATACCCGCCCTGCACTTATTTTGATATTTGGTACCGGCCCGCTGATTGCGCTACTGGTAACTTTTGGCTCTTACCGTTTGTTTTTGATTTCGCGGCGATACAGATTTAATGTTAAAGTACTTTTTCTATGGATCATTTTTCATGGGTTAAATTCGTTTTTTGGTGCATACATTGCAGGAGTAATTACACGAACGGGTTTTGTATACACTACCGAATGGATATTTTTAAGCAATGTATTTGATGTGGAAGAGATCATTTTTTTGATTGTTTCGATTGTAGTGCTCATCACAGCAGGAGTATTTTTTGCACGGCTTCATTTAACATCGGCCTCGTCAGGAGTTTTGATCGAACGAAAAACCCGCTTATATTTTATTATCAGCCAGGTTTTACTCCCCGGATTGATTGGTGTTGGCGTCCTATTTGGGGTCAACTATCCGAAAAATCCGCCCGAACTCCTGTTGTTGTACGGCGCCTCTTTTTTGATGATCATTCCTGTGCTGACAAATTACAACTCACCTTCGAACGAAATGATTAACAGGCCGGTTAAAAATTACAGGGTGTCCATCGGATGGATTTATATATTCTTTGTTATTATTTTGCTTATTTTCCTTAGGAGTGGGCTGTTTAGTGGTGTCAGTTTTGGATAGAAAAAAAGTGATTAAACGATGTTTTGTTAATTTATAAAACCATGATAGATAAAAAATTTGAAGATTATATTATTCAATATAGCACACCGGAAAAGGATATTTTATACGAGCTTGCCCGCGAAACTCATTTAAAGACGATTTATCCGCGAATGCTTTCGGGTCATTTACAAGGCCTTTTTCTTGATATGATCAGCCGGATGATCAAACCCGGGCTGATCCTTGAAATAGGAACGTTTACTGGCTATTCTGCAGTTTGCCTTGCCCAGGGATTGGCTGAAAATGGCGTGCTTCATACCATTGAAATCAATGCGGAATTGCCCGATATTTCATCAGCTTGTTTTATGAAAGCAAATGTCAGCGACAAAATATTACAACATGTTGGACATGCACTGGATATTATTCCAACACTTCCCGATAATTTTGACCTGGTTTTTATTGATGCCGACAAAGAAAATTATTTGAACTATTATCATTTGGTATTTGACAAAGTGAAACCCGGAGGATTTATTCTTGCCGACAATGTTTTATGGGGAGGCAAAGTATTAGAAAATCAAACACTTATGGACAAGGAAACGCAAGGCATTTTTTTGTTTAATGAATTTGTGAAAAACGATGACCGGGTGAGCAAATGATCCTCTCTATCAGGGATGGCATCATGATGATAAGGAAACGCTAATTTTCAATCCTTAAAATTGTACTTTCGGGCATACAATAAATAACAGGTATTAAGGTTATTATTAAATGCCAAAACTGCTTCATACCGGATTAGCGATATTGATTTTATTTTTCCAGGCGACGCTCTATGCCTCCGATGACGGTCAGGCTTTTCTGGACCCGGCTGAATTCATGTCAACTATTGATTCTGAAAACAATGGCCTGTTAAAATTCATTTTGATTATTCTAATTGTTATCGTTTTTGGTTATGCGGCTAAGTTATTTTATGAACGCCGTTTTCGCAAAGAGTAAAAGGGTTTATTACTTTCCATAAAATTACCTGATTTGGTTTAACAGATAAATTGTTTGCAGCAAACTTTTTGATGCCCTGCATTGAACTTACATTTATTAATTCTTTTCCGAAAATATTTACCATTTCAAATCATAATCAACAATTGACCGAAAAGATCAATCGAAAAATCTGCAAACGACAAAAAATATTCAAATAGTCCCTTTTTTTCCTGCCAATTCAATAACTTCCTTCATGATTTTATTTATCCTGTTTTGATTAATTCCAATTTGAAGTAGATTTTCACGGTGAAGGTCGCGGCATAAAACGTGGTTCAGTTGAAGAAGCTCCTGTTTTTCTTTTTTGGTGATACTTTGCAGTGCTGTTATCGGGTGCAATCCCGCCATATCAATTCGTTCTTTCAGGCTGCCTTTCGATGGATAATCCCACGAAATAAGGTTTAGACCGGCACATTTCCCGAATTGCATGGCATCTTCTGTAAAACGGGTATTGGTTACAATCCAGCCCTGATGGAAACGAAGATGTTCTTTCGCTTGTTTTTTCCATTCTTTTTCAATGTCGAGAAAGCGGGATTGGATATAAAGGCTCACTTTTACATCACTCTTTTTTGAAGGTTCCTGATGAAATTTGCATTCAATCATGTATTTTCTGTCATCTTTTTCGGCAATTACATCCACTTCATGTTGCACACAATGTCCCTGAACAATTTTGCCAATCTCCACCTTATATCCCTGGTGTTTTAGCAACTCTCCAACAAAACGTTCAAAAGGATAACCGGTAGGCCCCAATTCAAAAATGGCTTTTTTCAATCGATACATACCAGCTACACGATTGGACTTTTTTCGCAGGATGGCATAAGCCATGCGATAAACTTTATGTGTCGACATCCCATCGGCCAGGTTTTTCCCCACTTCATTTATTACTTTCTCAATATCCTCTTCAGAAGCTCCTGAACGGTCAAGTGAATCAATTAGTTTCTGAACATTAAACGGTACTTTTTCGCCGTTTCGTTTGGTAATTGATATAAGGTTGTTATCGATTTCCATAAAGGTTGAATTGCCGCATAAAGATAGTAATAGTTAATCGAACTTTAGCACTTTCAGCCGTTTCAAATGGACTGTTTAATTTTATTACAAATAATATTCTCCCACATTCAAAGTTAAATACTTCAATAATTGCCACGAATGCGCTAATTTTTTTACGAATACCGAATAAATATCAAGTTAAAATTAGTGCATTCATTGAATCCTTATTTCGATTTGTAAAAAATGATTTTTATCTTGTGCTGCAATGAGAGTGAAATTTGTACTTTGGATTTTATTAATGCTTGTTGTGCTGACTTTCAATGGCTATGCACAGCTTGTAAATTTGAAAGAAGTAAAAAAATATTATAAAAACCAGGATGCAGAAAAACCGATTACCTTATGTTTTGATACAGAAATTCAACAAATTGTATTGATTCGCCATGGTGAACCTGATATAAAGAAAAAAGGCTGGCGAAACCGCGACGAAGCAAATTGGTATTTGCAGGCTTACGATTCAGCCATCGTTATTCCGTTTAAAAATGGGCCTCTAAACATGGAAAACATTCCCATCGACACCATACTTCACAGTTCTTTACCCAGGGCAAAAAGCACAACACAGTTAGCTTTTGGTTCAACAAAAATTTTGATTGAAGACAGCAACTACAGAGAATTCGAGAGAAAAACCATGAAATGGCCCAACATGAAAATGCCTACCGGATTTTGGACAACAGGCTCAAGGATTTTATGGATGATGGGCCTGAACGATAAAAATATTGAAAGCTTAAAACAAGCCAAAGCCCGGGCTAAAAAATGCAAGGGTTCTGTCAACACGGGCTGAAAGAGATGGTGTTGCCATCCTTGTGGCGCATGGCCTGCACAATAAATACATTAAAATACCTTTGTAAATCGGGTTGGAAAGTGGTATTCAATAACGGAAACGATTACCTCTCAGTAAAGATTATAGGCTGGGAACCGCATCCAAAAAAGTTAAAACGAAAACGGGCTGTTTACGATAAATGCAATTGTGAATAAAAGCTTCTTTATATCATAATTTCTCTACAAAATCAATGAATAAACGCTACATGAATGACCATAATCTCTGCCTGTCCTGCCGTTGTTATAGGCCGCATCTGATTGGGTGAGAGAATGATCGAGTAGGAAAACGGGCAAATGTTCAACCACCTTTTTTATTTAATTTTGAAATAGGTTTATCATTGTAAATGCAGTATCTAATTCCCATCAGGTAAAACGAATTTGATATCTTGATAACCGAATCGCAAGTAAGAAAAGGTCGAGGCCTACATTGTATCCGTTTAAATTAAAATTATTATGATTGCCACTTAAAATAAATTTTCCATTAACAGGCTCTAGTGCAAGTAGTTTTTCGTCAAAGGTTTTCATTCTTTTTTCGCTGATCCTTCTGCTTTCTATCATATCACCACCATATAAAATAATATCAGGTTGTAATTGTGCAACATGTTCAATATAATCATCGATATACTGATCATTTGTAGAGTTTTTCAGATGCAAACCGGCAACTAAACAAATCGTTATTGAATCTATTTCAACATCTTTCGCCTCCGCCTTATCAAAAATTCATTTTTATCTATTGCATGCAACAATTATTTGCAAAATTTATGTTTAGTTACATTCTAATTTGCCCATTAATCCTTTTATTCCTATTTTTGGTCAACTACAATAAATTGAACAATATATCTATTCCATAATTTCTTGACATTAAAAAATGATAAAAAACCCTGCGTTTAGGAAAACATGCCCACGATTTTGTGGACTGGATGGCCGATTTTTTGAGAACATTGAAGAATTACCTGTAAAATCTAAAGCCAAACCCGGTGAAATAAGTTCCCAGCTTCCTGTAAATCCGCCTGATGAATCCGAATCAATGGATACCATTTTTAATGATTTTCGATCCATCATTCTACCCGGCATGACCCACTGGCAAAGTCCAAACTTTTTTGCCTATTTCCCTGCCAATTCAAGTTATCCTTCCCTGTTGGCCGAAATGTTAACAGCAACTCTCGGAGCTCAATGTATGGTTTGGGGAAACTTCGCCTGCCGCCGCCGAACTGGAAGAGGTGGTGCTGGATTGGTTAAAAACCATGACCGGCATTCCTGGATCTTTTTATGGGGTAATTCAGGACACGGCTTCCACAGCCACCCTGGTGGCTTTACTGACGGCAAGAGAACAGGTGAGTAAATACAAAATTAACCAGAAGGATTTAACGAAAATCGATTCAGGATATATTGTTCCACCGAAACCCATTCATCCATAGAAAAAGGGGTGAAAATTGCAGGCTTTGGGAAAGACAACCTGATTAAAATCCCGGTGGATTCAGAATACCGGATGAATACTTTTTTACTTGAGGATGCCATTGTGAAAGACCTTAGCAAAAACCTTGTCTAACATGCATTGTCGCCAGCTATCGGCACTACCGGATCAACAGCCATTGACCACTGAAACAAATTGCTGACATCGCTTCGAAATATAATATCTGGCTACACGTGGATGCTGCTTTTGCAGGAACAGCTCTCATTTTAGAAGAATACCGATGGATGATCGAAGGCATTGAAAAAGCCGACAGTTTTGTGTTTAATCCGCATAAGTGGATGTTTACAAATTTTGATTGTTCGTGTATTATGTAAAAGATAAAGAGGCTTTAATAAATACATTCAGCATCAATCCTGAATACCTGAAAACCAAACATCGGGCCGGGTGAACGATTTTCGCGACTGGGGAATCCAGCTTGGCCGCAGGTTCAGAGCGCTGAAGCTTTGGTTTGTGATCAGAAACTATGGAGTGACGGGTTTGCAGAATAAAATAAGAGAACATATTTTGTTGGCTAAAGAAGTTGAAGATTGGATTAAACAGTCGGAGGAATTTGAAATTATAACCCCCCGTACTTTAAACCTGGTCTGTTTTCGATATCATCCGCCAGGAATCAATGAGGAGGAAGACTTGAACAGAATAAATGAATTATTGTTGGAAAGATTAAATAAAAGCGGGAAGATTTTTATATCACATACAAAATTAAGCAGGAAATTTACTCTTCGAATGGTCATTGGTCAAACATACGTTGAGCGAAAACATATAGAACAGGCCTGAAAATTGATTAAAATCACGGCTTTAGAAATACGGCATCCATCGTAAACCAAATGTAACGAAAATCAGTGTTCAGCCGTCATGCTAAACGTTAAAAGGGAAGTAATGCGACTTATTTTTATCAGTATATTTTTTTTGAGTTTCCAATATATTTCAGGACAGGCAGGAATTGGGGAGTATTTGAGTATTGCCATTGAATTTACCGAAACCGGCAAATACGATGCGGCCATTAAACTTTGCGATAAACTTGAAAAACTTGATCCTGAAAATGCAGATATATACTATCTGAGAGGAATCAATTACTACCTGCTCAAAAACTATGAAGCAGCCATAGACGATTTCGATTCGGTTTTAAAATTGAACCCTGATCATACGGATGCATACCTTTACAGAGCAAAAGCTAAAAAAGCAAACAACAACCTTTTGGGCGCATTAAGTGATTACAATAAAGCAAAAGATGGGAATTTTTCGCAAACTGTATCTTCTTTAGCAGGAGACCTGATTAAATCGCTTATTTCGGGGAAATGATCATTATTGCAAAATAGTATCCTATCGCCTCAATTCAAAATTTTTCCCGAGATATACCCTTCGTACATGTTCATCGGCTGCAAGTTCTTCGGCTGTACCTTGTTTTAAAATAGATCCCTCAAAAAGTAAATACGACCTGTCGGTAATGGTTAATGTTTCGTGAACATTATGGTCGGTTATCAATACACCAATATCCCTTTCTTTAAGTTTCGAAACAATGGATTGAATATCTTCAACGGCAATGGGGTCGACACCGGCAAAAGGTTCATCAAGCAAAATGAATTTTGGGTCAACCGCAAGGGCACGGGCTATTTCTGTTCTTCTTCGTTCTCCGCCTGAAAGTTGAATACCCATACTCCTTCTTACATGGCCAAGGCCAAATTCATCGATGAGGCTTTCAAGCCTCTCTTTTTTTTCTACCTTGTTCAACTTTGTAAATTCCAGCACTGCCATGATGTTGTCTTCAACACTCAATTGTCGAAATACCGATGCTTCCTGTGGCAAATATCCAATCCCACGCTGCGACCTCTTGTACATGGGTTCTTCTGTAATGTCCACATTCTCAAGGTAAATATTTCCTTTCAGGGGTTTTATCAACCCAACGATCATATAAAACGTAGTGGTTTTACCGGCTCCATTGGGGCCTAATAATCCAACAATTTCACCGTTTTTAACCTCAACGGTTACCCCTTTTACTACCGTTCTTTTTCCGTATTTCTTAATCAGTGTATCTGTCCTGAGAATCATTCTAAAAATCTTTGCTCAAAGATAATGAATTATCAAACTCTTCATAAAAGGTACCCTTCAGTGTTGTCATATTCAGATAAATATTGCCTTAAAAGGTAAAGTAAAGTGAAATGAACAAAGCAAACCGGTTGGTATTTTCATTGTCGAAATGCGATAAACGCCATATTCCATCAATCCTGATAATCTTAAATATATTTTCGATTCCAACACCGGCTTCAATATAGGGATGCTCTAGTGTTGAGGTATTTTCCGGGAGTTTATTATATATTTTATTCTTATCACTCAATGTACCCCATACGCTTTTAACAAATCCAACTTCGCGCCATTTTAATTTTCTCATCAACGGGATATGATTTAGAAACAGGCCGTCGAAATGGTGGGTATAAAACACACTGACATATTCATCGCTCACAAACTCAAAATAATTCATCAGGTTGAAGGCATATTCATCAAATATGAACGTTTCGTTACCCGGATGCAAACGTAGCAATGGAAAAGGCAATGTTCCCCAAATTTTCCCAGCTTCTACCACATATTTCGACCAACCAATATTTAACACATTAAACCAATGTTGCATTCCAAGTTCTACTTTATGGTACTCATACTGGCTGCCAAACATGCCGGGAATTCCATAACAGTATCCAAACCCTATGATGGGGTATTTTGTCCCCAGGCTGGTCCGGTCAAAGCTATGTATGATAAATTTTTCATTGAAGGCAAAACGTCCTTTTAGGCCAACTTCGGTTGTTATTATTTTATCCAGGTTAACAACTTCCCCGGTTTCGTCATACACTTCCACCTGCCCTTCTTCAACCGGAATAATTTCTTTGTACATGAAATTTAAGGTATTGCTAAATCCATTGAACCATTCATGCTCATAATAAAACTTATATTCATTTGTATACGAAAGTTTGTTTGCCGGATTTCGCCTGAACAGGGCGGCAAAGAAGAAATCTTCCCGAAAGGCATTCGGACTGTTTCCCAATTGTTCAATTTCGTATCGGTAATTACCCCCAAAGGCACGCCGTGGATTTTTATTTGGTATAAAAAGAAATCCTGCTCCGTATTTAAAACGTTCATCCAGGGTTCCATACGCTACATGGCCACTCAATCGAATGTCTTCATTAAACTCAGAAGTGGTTCTTCCACCAATCCTGAAGCGGGTTCCTTCAATGGCATTAAAACTTATCAAAGAAGCATAGGGGCCTATTTCAACCTTATTCCATTTATAATACCCTGTAATAATAGTTTCTACAATTTCTATCCAGGTTTTAAAGGCGGGGAGGTTTTTCAGCGTATCAATCATGTGATAGATAACTTCTTCATTTTTTGTAAGAGGTTCATGGCGGTTTTCATCCCAAAAGGCATCATCTGCAATATAAGCTTTATCGGAAATGATTACATTCGTTGGTGATGAATATAGTTTTTTATCTTTTAATTCGTTAAATACAAACTTTTTATATGTGGTTGTTTTTTTCCCAAAAAATCCAAGTACCGTATAATTGTCGTCCAGCACATTAAAATCGCCAACACCCCTGTCTTTGGTTACCATCCAGTATTTTCCATCAATCAGGTCGTGCTCCTGAATAAGCACCAGGTCATTCAGGTAGTTGATATTTGCATCATCGGCGATTTTTAATTCAAATGATTTAATGGCATAAGTAGTATCGTGTACCCAAAAATGACCTGTAAAGGTTAACTCCTGTTTGCGCCGGGGCTTAAACATAATTTTGTAGCACCATTTTTCGGTTATAAAGTTACTATCCACGAGATAATATTTATAATGGTTGATCCCATTATCAGAAATTGGGCTGACAAAATTTTTCTGAAAAATAGTGATGTAATTATCGTAAATATCGTATTGCTGAAACATACTGCCCATAAACTGAAGCAAACTTTCATTTTCAACACCTGATGCCTGGGCCGCCTTTATTACCTCTTTTTCAGATTTGGGTTCCTTTCTGAAATAAATATCCGACAGGGTTTCGGAAAGAAAAACAGGAAGGTAGGTTTTTCCATTTACCGTAGAGGTATCGACATAATCAAAAATGAAATTGAATGGTTTTAGAATTCGGCGGTTTTTAAATTTATCACTGATATTGTTTGCATCAATTTCAATTTTATTATAGCATTCATACTGATAGGCATCAAACTCCTTTTTACTATTTAGTTCTTTGTTTTTTATGATTTTACGAAGTAAAATTTCAGCCGGGTTTTCACCAGCCATGATCACCACCTCCGGCAGGTTGAAGTTTTGTTCCCTAAGGGTAAAGTTTATCCGTTGAAACCTACCCTTTTGAACAAAAAATGCTTGTTTATAATATCCCATTACGGAAGCCACCAATGTATCGGTAGGGATTTTTGTTTCGATGGAAAAATTGCCATCGAAATCGGAAGTTACCCCAATCGTAGTTCCCTTAAAATAAATATTGGCAAATGGTACGGGCTCACCTGTCTCAATATCCATGACGGTTCCCATCACTTTTGTAATTTGAGCCATAGCACCATTCGTACAAAGAAAAAGGGCAATAATTACAGAATAAATAAATGTCTTTTTTGTAAGGTGCATACAAAGTGCTCCGTTTTTAATCCTGCTTTATTTTAAACTTAAATCAAATTAATAAAATTATCCCAATTTGCAATACTATTCGAATTCGGACATCGAAAACTCCGGGGAAAATCGAAAAAAAGTTTAAACGTTATTGTAAATAATTAAAAACCAACCCAATATTACAAGATACCCTCATTCAGGATATCATGCAAATGAATCACCCCTACATAATTAGTGCCATCAACGGCCAGCAATTGGGTGATATTATTTTTACGCATTGTACTTAAAGCATCCACTACCAGAGTGTTCTTATCAATTTTTTTGGGATTTGGATTCATAATATCAGCGGCTTTAATATTTTCAATCGATGTATGTTTTTCAAGCATTCGCCTGATATCGCCGTCAGTAATAATCCCTACGATGTGGCCATTATCCATCACAGCGGTAACGCCTAGCCTTTTTCCTGAAATCTCTACTATGGCTTTTCTGACATCATCATTCAAATTCACTTTTGGAATTTCATTATTCAAACATAGGTCTTCTACTTTCAGGTACAATTTCTTTCCCAATGCCCCGCCCGGATGAAGTTTCGCAAAATCGGCCATGGTAAATCCCCTGCATTCAAGTAAGGCTACTGCCAGGGCATCGCCCAAAACCAGCTGGGCTGTTGTGCTGGATGTGGGTGCAAGATTATTCGGGCAGGCTTCTTTTTCAACGGTTGAATTTATCACAAAATCAGCCTTTTGTGCTAAAAATGAATCCATGTTTCCGGTAATGGCTATTAATTTGTTTCCCCGTATTTTTAACAAAGGGGCCAGTACCCTTATCTCGGGTGTATTACCACTATTCGATAGGCAAATGATGATATCTTCCTTACGGATAGTCCCTAAATCACCATGGATGGCATCTGCGGCATGCATAAAAACAGATGGCGTACCTGTTGAATTTAAGGTAGAAACAATTTTTGTTGCGATGTTTGCACTTTTGCCAATACCTGTAATAACTACCCGGCCATCTGATTGCAGAATTTCCTTCACTGCAAAAGCGAAATCATTGTTAATTTGATTTTTCAAATTGCGAATGGCGGAAAGTTCCTGATCAATGGTTTTTATCCCGATCTTTTTTATATCTGCTGTCGATTTCAATAGATTTATTTTAAGCTCTGCGCAAAGATACAAACATTAAAAAAAGGAATTAGTTATAGGTAGGGGGAATTGTTGAAATCGACGAGGAATTATTTAAGCTCGAAGATTTTATTGAATTTATTGGTCAAAACATAAGAAAGATGACTAAAATTAGTTTTAACCAATCCGATTTTTGAATTTATTAAAAGCAAACTATTGGTCTATGAATCGCGTTCAAATCATTCCTATGGCTATATTTTGAGAGAATTAAAAACAATAAAGTTAAATTTTTTTGAAAAAAAATTTGGTTTTGTTTGCTTTATTAAAATTTCATTAAATTTGTATAAAGCTACACTCTGATTTCAGGTTATATAGTTTAGTTTTTTTCAATACCTTTAGATGATATTAAAAATTAGAATTGGTTGTGATGGCAAATAAGGACGAGTATAATTTACATGAGTTATTAAAGAAGATTTTTGGGTTTGACTGTTTTAAGGGAAATCAGGAAGCAATAATAAAGAGTGTACTTGAAGGTAACAATACCTTTGTAATAATGCCCACCGGAGGTGGAAAATCAATGTGCTATCAGTTACCTGCATTAACAAGTGAAGGAACTGCAATTATCATATCTCCTTTGATCGCATTGATGAAAAACCAGGTGGATGCAATCCGAAACTTTGGCGCTGAACAGGGCATTGCCCATGTATTGAATTCCTCTCTTTCTAAAGCAGAAATCACTCAGGTAAAAGATGATTTGACATCGAAAAAAACGAAACTTTTGTATGTAGCCCCTGAATCGTTGACAAAAGAAGAAAACGTTGAATTTCTGAGCAATATTAAAATTTCATTTTATGCAGTGGATGAAGCCCATTGCATTTCGGAATGGGGCCACGATTTTAGGCCGGAATACCGCAGGATAAGGCCAATCATCGAAAACATTGGGCAGGATGTACCCGTGATGGCCCTCACGGCTACCGCTACCCTTAAAGTACAACAAGATATTCAAAAAAACCTGAATATACAGAATGCAAAAATATTCAAATCGTCATTTGACAGACCCAACCTCTATTATGAAGTGCGCCCCAAAAACAAAACTGTTGTAAAAGATATTATCAAATATATTAAACAGCACCCGAACAAATCCGGCATCGTTTATTGTTTAAGCCGCAAAAAAGTGGAAGAACTGTCAGAAACTTTCGTGGTTAATGGAATAAAAGCATTACCTTACCATGCCGGCCTTGATGCACAAACCCGCCGCAATAACCAGGATAATTTCCTTATGGAAGAAGCCGATGTGATTGTTGCTACCATTGCCTTTGGAATGGGTATCGACAAGCCTGATATCCGGTATGTCATTCACCATGATATTCCTAAAAGTATTGAAGGCTATTACCAGGAAACAGGACGTGGTGGCCGGGATGACGGAGAAGGAAATTGTGTCGCATTTTATAGTTATGACGACATCGTAAAGCTTGAAAAGTTTATGAAAGGTAAACCTGTTGCAGAACAGGAAATTGCCAAACAACTGCTTCAGGAAACCGTGGCTTATGCCGAATCGTCTGTATGCCGTCACAGGCAATTACTTCATTATTTCGGAGAAGAATACACCAGGGATAATTGCGGGGCCTGTGATAATTGCTTACACCCAAAAGAAAAATTCGAAGGAAAGAATTCGATCAAAATTGCATTGGAAGCCGTTATTGAGGCAAAACAACTTTTTAAAACCAATCACATGGTTAATGTGCTGATTGGTAAAAACTCAGCCACCATAAAATCGTTCAAGCATAATAAACTAAAAGCATTTGGACGGGGCGTTGATCATGATGAAAAGTACTGGAACGCCATCATCCGCCAGGCGCTTATTAATAACCTGCTGGTAAAAGATATTGAAAACTATGGATTGTTAAAAATAACCAAACAAGGGGAAGAGTTTCTCGAAAAACCTTATTCCATCATGTTGGCTAAAGATCATGATTACGACAGCCCGGATGATGAAGATGATATTTACGGGGGAGGTTCAGCCAAAACAGCTACAGCCGATCAAAACCTTTTCAGTATGTTAAAGGACCTTAGAAAACATATTTCGAGAAAAGAAAACCTGCCACCGTTTGTTATTTTTCAGGATCCATCGCTCGAAGATATGGCGATACAATACCCGATTACCGAAGAAGAACTTTTACAAATAACCGGGGTTGGCACCGGAAAAGCCAAAAAATATGGAGAGCCATTCCTTGAGTTTATTAAACAATATGTTGAGGAAAATGAAATCATCAGGCCCAACGACATGGTGGTGAAATCGGTAGTAAATAAATCGGGTTTGAAAGTTTATATAATTCAAAGTATTGACCGCAAACTGGCTCTTGAAGATATTGCTCATACAAAAAACTTAACGGTTCCGGAATTGCTTTCCGAAATTGAACGCATCGTGGCGTCAGGAACGAAAGTTGATATTAACTATTACATTAGCGAATATGTTGACGAATACCATCAGGAGGATATTTTTGAATATTTTAATGAGGCTGAAACCGATTCGATTGAAGATGCTTTGGAAGAATTAGGGGAAGACGAGTTTAATGAAGAGGAAATCAGGTTAATGCGCATTAAATTCTTATCGGAAGTTGGAAATTAATACAAACAGTTAAAACAAGTAGTCATTTCAAAAGGCCTGTATACCTTAACAGGTTTTCAAAATTCAACATTTAAATAATGGAAAACAGAAAAAATCAGACCAAAGCAAACATAGCCCTTATTATTTCCATCGTAGCCCTGTTGGGGATAATCGTCCTTTTTGTAATAACCTATTCAACAAAAAGAACCGACAAACAAACCCGGCCAGCAAAAGTGAAATTCCCGCAATGGCCTCAACAAGTTCGGGAAGTATTGCATTTGTTAATACAGATAAAATTTTAGATGAATATGAACTGGTAAATAGGCTGTCGGAACAATTGGATAATGAGCGTAGGAAAAAAGATAATGATTTAACACAGCGGCAAAAAGAATATGAAGAGGAAGCTTCATACTTTCAGGAATCAGTGCAAAATCAAAGCCTGTCAGAACAAAGTGCCCAGCGTATTTACGAACAATTAATGATGAAACAACAGGAATTGATGGATATCCAGGAAACGTATACTGCTGAACTTGCAAAACAGGAATATGATATCAATATGTTATTATTAGACAGCATTAGGAATTACCTGCAGAGAATTAACATCAATAACCGTTTCGACTATGTTTTGAATTACAACTACTCAGGAAGTGTGTTGCTGGCCAAAGATACGTTCGACATTACAATTCCCGTTATTAGTGGGCTAAATGAAGAATATAATGACAAATACCTTTCGGAATAATGCCAGGTAAGAAAGTATATCTGGTGTTTCTGATTTCGTTGCTGATATGGGGTTGTACGACAAAATTAGAAAACCATCCCGATCCACCCGAAAACCTGATCCATCGCGATACAATGGTGAATATTATTGTTGACCTGCGCCTGTTTGAAGCAAAACTTACTTTTCAACAAAAAAAGGTATCTAAAACCTTTGGCAAGTATAAATTATACCTGCATAATTCGGTTATGGAAAAATACCATATTGACCGCGATCAGTTTGACGAAAGCTTCGAATATTATCAGTATGATTTGAAAACCCTTGATGGCATTTATGCCGACGCCATTACAAGGCTCAGTAAAATAAAAAGCCAGGTTGAAATAGAAAAGTAATTATTGTTTTGTATAAGTTGCCGAACAAGTATAAAGATCAGCACCATCGTTAATTGTAAATTGCCAGGTAATTTTATTTTTGTTGAGTGTACCATCGCCGTTTACTTCAAACAAATCGGAGCAAATTGATTGCGTTGGGACAAATAATGAACTTCCGGCCACGATACCGTAGGGTGGATTACTGCAACTACCCGTATTCCCGAAATTTTTTATAATGACCTGGGCACTGTTTGATGGATCTTTTATGATTTCAACTGAATAGAAATCTTTCGAACATGATTCACTAACATCCCAAATGCCTAAAAATACATCCCGGTCATCCGGTAAATCAAATGGGTCGCTTTCTTCAATACATGACGACAGAATAAGCATAATAAATATAGAGGCAGACAAAATCAATAGACGTTTCATCATTAATGTTTTTGAATTAATTGAAATAATTGTGCCGAAATTTGTGTTTCAATAGTAGTTCAAATATCATACAAATGGAGCAAATTGCTAAAAAAAATTACGAATTATCTTTATTCTAATTATATTTGCATGAAACGTGAATCTTTACTGAAAAGTATATTTCAATTTAGAGTGCCAACATTACACCATGTTAAAAACAATTAAGGTAAGTATTTTTTGTTTAGGGATTGTTCTTTTTTTTACCACATGTAAAAAAACTGATCCGGATGATGGCTGGGAAAGTTGTCTTGATTGTAATATTACATCCTGGATTGGCACCTATACGGGAACAGCAGAATACAAAGATTTTGTTGCTGGAAATACAACAACTGGATTGCCAATAACTATAGTGGTTTCGGAAGTGGGTGATAATTACTTACAGGTATATATTCACATTCCAAATTATTATTCTGCAACCCTGTCAGGAAATTTTGTTGGAACATATTCCATTTCCTTTGCCGGTTCTTCTTACTCCTTTTCGGGAACAATGCAAGTGAAAGACAATACGCTGCGGCTTATCGGTGATTCAAAATATTATGTTGAAAAAGTGAATGAACTGGTAATTGAAGAAGCCGTATTATATGAAACGTTAAAACAAATTTAATTATAAAACAGGTACTTAAGAATGGATAAAAAAAGTGTTGAAAGGAATTATCAACGAATCGAAAACTGTGTTCATTCGAAACAGCTAAAGGATGCCCTTGATATATTAAAAGATTTGGTAATCAGTTCGCGAAGGGGTGAATTTATTTCGCAATACGAATTGCTTGACAATACTTATGAAAATCTATTAAAATATTCGGTGGAAGGGGTAAAAGACCCGGAGCGCGAAAACATCTATAAAAACCTTTTGGTATCTGTCCTGGAATT
This sequence comes from Bacteroidales bacterium, assembly GCA_041393275.1. Classification (GTDB taxonomy): domain Bacteria; phylum Bacteroidota; class Bacteroidia; order Bacteroidales; family JAADJA01; genus JAADJA01. The sequence goes on along the minus strand of JAWKKL010000042.1, from coordinate 11,575 downwards.
GGCCGATGTGGCTTTGCAAAGTGCATATACAAATTACAGCGACCAGTATATTTACCGCCTGAAAAAGAAAATCGACTTTGAATCGAAATATATTAAAGAAGAGGCAATCAGCAGTATCGAAAGCCTGGTATTCGACGAAGAATTGTCGGATGTTTTGCAAAGCAGCATTGATTCAACCATAAATGAAAAAGAGGAATATGAAAAGCATCAGGAAATATTAAGGAATATATTTAACCTTATTTGGCTGACTGATAAATTTAAGGAATCAGATGAAAAAATAATTCAGTTGATATTTAAAGGCAATCATTTCTCATGGTACGAGCAGGCTATTACCATAAGTGCTATCACCCTGAGCGCTTTCCGATGTTTTGATGAAAAGAAAATAAATCTGCTCATCGACTTTTTGTCCAATGAAAATGACCAAATCCGGCATCGTGCTTTGGTGGGGTTATTTATCGTTTTATTCATGTATGATAAACGCATTGAGCTTTATCCGAAAATAGCCGAAAGAATACACCTGCTTGATGTTAATGATGATCTTGAAAAAAATATTGAACTCGTCGCCATACAATTTTTAAAGTCTAAGGAAACAGAAAAAATATCCAAAAAACTACAGGAGGAGATATTGCCGGAAATGATAAAATTCCAGCCAAAGATCCGCGATAAACTTGATCTTGATAATATTTTGTCGGATGATTTTACTGAAGATAAAAACCCTGACTGGGAGCGAGTTTTTGAGGAAGACCCCGACTTACTTGATAAACTCCAGGAAATCTCAAAATTGCAAATAGAAGGGGCGGATGTGTTTATGAGTACTTTTTCGCGGCTGAAAAATTTTAACTTTTTTAATGACCTTGTCAATTGGTTCCGGCCATTCGATAAACAAAATTTTGAATTGCAGGAAGCGCTGAAAAACGAAGATGAAACATTTAATAAAGAACTGCTTCTTGATGGATTATCGCAATCTTTTTTTATGTGCAATTCCGATAAGTATTCGTTTTGCCTCAATATACCTGCGATGCCTCAAATGCAAAAATCGATGATGATCGAAATGTTCAATGCCGAACTTGAAAGCATTAAAGAGTTGCAAAGCGAAGATGAAATACTGAATAAATCAGCCCACATTAAAAGTATTTATTCGCAATATATTCATGATTTATACCGCTTTTATAAATTGCACCCCTTGCGGACGGAATTTTTTGATATCTTTAATTTAAAATTCGATTTTTACAAATGCAGTTTTGTTAATATCCTTATCAAAGATGAAAACATCATTCGGAATTTCGGCGAATACCTATTTGAAAAAGAATATTACGAACAAGCTTCAGAGGTTTATATTAAGCTAAATGAAAAAGGGGATAACAGCCTGGAAATTTTCGAAAAAATTGGTTATTGCTTTCAGAAGTTGAAACAATACGAACAAGCGCTTACTTATTATAAAAAAGCCGAATTATACGATTCGAACCGCGCGTGGAACCTGAAAAAAATAGCCTTATGTTACCGGTATTTAAAAGATTTTAAGGAATCGTTAAAATACTACCTTGAGGTTGAAAAACTGGAACCCGACAATTTGTATGTTCAAACTTTTATCGGCCATTCTTACCTCGATTTAAAAGAATTTGAAAAAGCCTTGAATTATTATTACAAAGTGGAATTATTAGCTGAAGAAAACAAAAAGGTATTACGCCCCATAGCCTGGTGTTCATTTGCCACCGGAAAACTTGACAGCGCTAAAAAATACCTGGAAAATCTAATAAAAGAAGACGCCAATAAATACGACTTTATGAACCTGGGCCACGTTGAATGGTGTCTTGGTAATAAAATGGCGGCTATAAAAAACTACAAACTTTCGATTAACCGGAACGATAACAATTTAAAATCATTTATGGTGGGTTTCGAAGAAGATAAAAGATACCTTATAAATCATGGCGTTGATTCAGAAGATATTCCGCTGATGCTGGATTTTTTGAAATACAATCTCTGATTTTACCTGGAGATTAAAATTTTGTGCCGCACAAACAAAGTTGATCCATTGCAGACTTCAACAATGTAAATTCCGGTCTTCAAACTTGATACATTCATTCGAATGGCTGGTTGTGTTAATTTAACATAAGTCTTTTTAAAAACCATTTCCCCATGCGAAGAAATAATTCTCACGTCCACTTTACTCAATTCAATCTCCTTATCAATGTATATCGTTAATTCATTGGTAACCGGATTAGGGCCCAAAGTAAGAATATCATCAAATTTTGCTAAATCAACTGTTGTCAGGCATGATTGCTGAATACCGCCGGCACTTGTAATCGCTGCAACAACATTTGTGGTACTTGGAGGACTGATTTGCTGATTGGCTATTAATTTATCGGGTGTGATAACTACAATGGTGGGTGTTGCCATGATGTTGTATTGCAAATGCACTGCATTACCTCCACCCTGCAGGCCACTTATGCCCGGATAATGAACGCCATAAATAGAATCAAATTCAAAGACAGCCTCATTGGTATTCCCATGATCAATTCCCATAAAGAAAACATTGCCATCATTGCATCCAAACGTTTCGTATGACACCTGCATCTGTGGTGCATACAATTGGCATGTCTCTCAGGTCGTGGCGAAAAAGTCGATAACAACTATTTTACCGCTATCCAGAATATCGTATAATTCAAATGTATTTCCATAAATATCTTTTACTGTGAAATTTTGGGCAGTATCCAGCGATGTTTGTGCGCTTAATGCCATCACAAAAAAGAATAGGATAAAAATGAATCCAAGTTTTTTCATAAGCCACTTTTTATTTCGTACAATTTAAGTTTACAAATAACTCAATATATAAGGTATAAACAATATAAATAAATAGGTATTCAAGAAAAAGGCTAAATTCGGGAAGAGAGGTTACTTTTTAATTTTATTACCGAAGTTATCCAAAATATTATCCACCAGGCGACTGGCACCAATGCGGAAGAAATTTTTATGAAGCCACCCTTTTTCAAGAACAGCATTTACGATTCTGTAATAGTTCAGAGCCTGTTCAGACGTATAGATGCCTCCGGCCGGTTTTAATCCTATTTTTTTACCTGTCAGGTCAAAATATTCTTTTACTGTTTCAGCCATAATATAAAATGCTTCTACTGTGGCCGCAGGTTGTACTTTACCGGTTGATGTTTTAATAAAATCGGCTCCGGCATTTATAGCCAGTTCACTTGCTTTGCGAATATTTTGAACTGATTGAAGTTCGCCTGTTTCCAGTATAACCTTTAGCTTTACTTCTCCGCATAATTCTTTAATAGCAGCTATTTCGTCGTGTACATGTTCAAATTCACCAGCCAAAAATTTCCCCCGGTGAATTACCATATCAATTTCATCAGCCCCCTGGTCGACGGCATATTTTACTTCCTCCAATTTTACTTTTAAGGGTGACTGGCCACTTGGAAAGGCTCCCGCTACCGAAGCCACATTAATACCATACGACTTTGGAAGTTGGCTTTTTGCAAGGGCAACAAACGTGGGATAAAAACATACAGCCGCAACATTGGGCAGCCCTTTCTCGATGTTTTTAATGCCTTTTGCCTTTTTACAAACGGCAATTATATTATTGTCGTTATCCGAACCTTCAAGGGAAGTAAGGTCGATAAGTGACATAATTTTCGACAGTAGTTTCCTTTTTTCTTCATAAGCATAAACGCCTGATAAAATGATGTCGATAGAATGTTTAATATTTTCAAACGAGTTTTTATACAGTCCGAATTGTACCATATTATTTAGTTATTTGAGTTTATTGCTTTTATCCGCAGTGGAAAAACTTTCTTACAAATGTAAGCAATTCTTCTGGTTTGTTGTTTAATTCATTCCGAAGGTTTTGATCATTGAAACTTTTGTGATAGTTGACAATTCCATTTATCATTCCTTCTGAAAAAATACCATATTTAAGGTAAATATCCTTTTTTTCCTGGAAAGCCAGTGCCGATTCCCAACATGATGAGGGTAAGTGGCTAAGTTCGCTTAACTTTTTCTTATTTTTATCATTAAAAATATCAACATCTACATAGGTTTTTTTGGCAACGTCAAGGGCATTTTTCATTTCAAATCCGTGCCTTGCAGCCACTGCAATGGATGCCAACAATGTATAAATATCCGCTGAACCATCAGGGCTGCGCAATTCTATCGTTTGGCGCTGGAGCTTACCCTGGTCAAATTTTTCCTGAATGGGATTTGCATCCAGGGCCATATCCAGTTTGCCGGTCCAACCTAGAGGTACCCTGACCAATACTGACCTGTTTCTATCGCCCCAGCAAATGTTTGTAGGGGCTTCCTGGTGAGGTACAAGCCTGAAATACGACATGGGGTTCAAATTGCCTAATGCCGTTATACTTGGTGCAAGATCAAGTAACCCGGCAATGAATTTTTTAGCGTCATCGGTTAATTTTCCATCATCAACCATTTTACTTTCACCCTCCCTCATCAATCGGGCATGTATGTGTAATCCACTTCCAGCTTTTCCGGTTGTAATTTTTGGGGCAAAGGTAACGGTAACACCGTACTTGTAAGCTAATGTCCGGAGTATCCATTTGGCAATTAATAGCTGATCTGCAGCGTCTTCAATATTTGTTGGGGCAAATTCAATTTCATTTTGTTCGTATTCAAGATCATCAACCAAAAAGTTTCCAACCTCTGAATGGCCATATTTTATTAACCCTCCTGCCTGTGCAATAGCCAGCATTGCTTCTTTTCGAAAATCACCCCATTTCGAAAATGGTTCTGCTTCATGATATCCCTTTTGATCAGTTGCCAGAAATAAATCACTTTTTTTACTGATGATATAATATTCAAGCTCGCCCATTGCTTCGAGAGTATAGCCTGTTTGGTCGATAAGGGTTTGATGTGCTTTTTTTAAAATGTATTCAGGCGAACTTGTAAGAGGTTCACCATCTTTATTATAATAAGAACACAAAATATCGAGGGTTGGCACCTCGCTGAAAGGATTAACAAAAGCTGTTTTATATCGGGGGATTACATACAAATCACTTGAACCTGCTTCGATGAAGGAAAACAAACTGGATCCATCAACCCGTTCGCCATAGGATAAAATGCTGTCGAGATGTTGTTTGCTGTTGATAACAAAATTTAAGGTTTTAAGCCGCCCGTCCCATCCGCAATACCTGAAATTTATCATGGCAATATCATGGTCTTCGGCATATCTGATAATATCTTCTTTGGTAAACGATGCGGAAGGTTTATTTAAATATTGAACCAGGGGATTCGGGTTCATTTCGGTATATTGATTCATATCTCTGATTTTTGTTCTGAAAAAAGTGGTCAAACTTAAATAATTATTTTGTTTTACCGGATATAATTGCTTAAATAATGAACTTTTATTTCAATAATAGCGTTCATAAACAACTTTTAAAATACGTTACTTTCGCTAACTTTACCGATTGTTAATTTGGATATAGAAATGTCTTCAGAAATATTATTTTTTAGTGCCTTTTTAGTTGTTATTTGTGTGGTTCTTTTACTGGACCTGGGAGTATTTTCTAAAGGCGACCATCGTGTTGGGTTTAAAGAGGCCACCATCTGGAGTGTAATCTGGATTGCAATTTCGATTGGCTTTTATTTTTTTCTGATTCAATTCGGGTATCTGATTCATGGCATTGAAGACCTGGCAGGCATTGAAGAGCGCATTCGAAAGTTTGGCCATCCCATTTCGATTGAGGGATTAGATTTTGTTGAAGCCTTAAAAGTATATGAAAAGAACCTGGCCCTGGAATACATCACAGGATACGTCATTGAAAAATCACTTTCAATCGATAATATATTTGTATTTATCCTGATTTTCTATTCCTTCGGAGTGCATGAAAAATACTATAAACGGGTTTTGATGTGGGGAATAATAGGGGCAGTGGTTATGCGGTTTATTTTTATTTTCACCGGTGCGGCACTGGTCAGAAGGTTCGATTGGCTTTTATTGATTTTTGGGGCATTTTTGGTTTTTACAGGAATTAAACTTTTTCTTGACCGGAACAAAAGAGAGAAGATTGAGCCAGAAAAACATCCCATTGTAAAATTTACTGGTAAATATTTCAGGGTTGATAAAAGTTATACTGGCCACCGGTTTTTTATCAAAAAACAAGGGAAATGGTTTATCACCCCTTTGTTTATCGTATTGCTTGTTGTTGAATTTTCAGATGTTATTTTTGCAACGGATTCAATCCCGGCTATTTTTGCCATTTCTAAAGACCCCTTTATCATATTTTTTTCAAATATTTTTGCCATACTAGGGTTACGTGCTCTTTTCTTCCTTCTGGCTAATGTTTTAAACAAGTTTCATTATTTAAAAATAGGATTGGCTTTCTTATTAAGTTTTATAGGAATTAAAATGCTGTTTCATACTTTTTTGGAAGAAATAGGCTATCAAACAATTCATTCGCTTATTATTATCCTTGCTATACTATCAATCAGTGTAATTGCATCACTTTTATTTCCGCCTAAAAAAAACCTTAGCTAGCTAGGCTGTTAATTTAATTATTCTTTTTCGAGGGATTTATAATAAATATCAAGTAAATAATTTCCTGCCTGGTAGGCGCTTTTTTTCCCCAGGATTATTTCTGCCTTCAGGGTTTCAAGTTTTTCCACAACCTTAGTATTTCTAAAAAAGTCATCTTTCAACTGCCGTGCAATTGACTCTGAAAAAATCTTTAATTCCTGCTCCTGTCGTCGTTTATTGAAATATCCATTGTCCAGGGTTTGTTTTTTATACAACATGATCGAATTCCAAACTTCCTGTACGCCTGAATTATTCAAGGATGAACAGGTACTAACTGTAGGCACCCAACCCGACTCCGAGGCCGGAAAAAGATGCAATGCATTGAGGTATTCTTGCTTTGATCTGTTTGCTTTTTTTACATTATCACCGTCTGCTTTATTTATTACGAGCATATCGGCCATTTCCATAATTCCCCGTTTGATTCCTTGTAATTCATCACCTGCCCCGGCTAACATTAGTAAAAGAAAAAAATCAACCATAGAATGAACTGCTGTTTCTGATTGACCCACACCAACAGTTTCAACAATGATGGTATCAAAACCAGCTGCTTCACAAAGGATTATAATCTCTTTGGTTTGGCGGGCTACACCACCCAGCGAGCCTGCTGAAGGCGACGGCCTGATAAAAGCATTGGGTTCAACCGATAGTTTTTCCATGCGTGTTTTATCGCCTAATATGCTTCCTTTGTTCGTTGACTGCTAGGGTCAATGGCAGGACTGCTATTTTAGAACCGGATTTTATTAAATTTATTCCCAGGGCTTCGATAAAAGTACTTTCCCAACTCCCGGAACACCTGTTACGCCTACCCTCATCGAATTGCCAGACTTTGGAAGACACGCCGCTATGATTTGCTGAGCAATGGCCTGATGCCTTGGCAAGGCGCTTTCAACAAGGGTTATGGCTTTGCTTAGTAAGGTGCGGTTACCATCGAGAATTCCCCCAATAAAATCGTCAACACTTAATTCGTTCTGTTTTACCTTTTGAAATTGTGTTGTCGCATTCGGGTTGAAGGATGTGGGTTGTTCAATCGGTTGATTAACCTTTAAGTTAGAATTTTTATTTTCAGGGTGTTCGCTCAACGATAAATTATTTTACACAAAGATAGAAAGATTGCTATATTCTGTAGTTTACTAATTATTGAAATTATATAAATGAATAACCATTTAATTTTTAGTTAATTAAAATACCCCTTTATATGTAATCGAAAAAGTATTAATACTCTGTCCCTTAAAAACAAAGAAAGTCCCGCTAAGAGCGGGACTTCTAACCAAAACCAATTTAAACCATGAAAACTACTAACGAATAATGATTCGATTAACTGTACTGCCCCGGTAGTTTTCAATTACAAGGAAGTACAAACCTTTATTAAAATTACTCAAATCAATTGTCTTCGAAAAGTTCCTTTCAATTTCTGCGTTTTCCTCTTCAAATACAACCCTCCCAAGGGTGTTGAGTACTTTTATTGTTACATTATCTTGAAGAACATTATTAAAATCAACTGTAAAGATACCATTATTTGGATTAGGATATATATAAATTTTTTCAATATTTTCTTCAGCTATTCCGGTACATATGTTTACCACGATATAGTCTTCCATTGTAATGGTATGTGTATCATCGCCATCAGAAACCGTGAGCATAACATCAAATGAACCTGCCGAACTATAACTGACTTCAGGATTCTGGATATCGGATGTTTCGGGATAACCACCTTCGAAAGTCCATTCCCAGCTAACGACTTCACCACTTGACATATCGAAAAAGTTTACCATTCCCCCTTCACAGATTTGAGTTGTGCTTGAGGTGAACATGGCCTGTAAGGTGTTCGTAAAGCCAAAGAATTGAAGATACGCGCCCATTAATTCTGACTTAGTGGAAGGAGAGGAGGCATCATTAAGGCCACCAAATTCATGCGACGATGCAATTGTTTTATAATTTCCGGCATCGTAAGCAATAGCTGTTCCATAAGCCGGGGATTGATTTTTAAGAATGGCAAAAGCAGAACCTGTGGCATCAATATGATCAATCCAGTTATTATCGCCGGAATACGTAAAAGACATACCTTCGGTAAACGTTCCTGATTGACCCTGAATTGTTCCCAAATCACCTGAACCGTCACTTGGCGAATTTATACTAAACATATTGTGAACTGCCGTTTGATCATCAAAATACCAGGTATCTCCGCCTTCCATATAAAGGCGTCCGCCATTATTCAGGTAATTGGCCAGGTTTTGTCCTTCATTCTGGGTTAATGTGTGGTTGTCTTCATAAATTCCCAAACAAAGGAATATGGATGAATATAGACTTAAATCAGAAGGTATTGAAGACGTAAATTCAGCTGTAACATCATAATCAGCAATGGCTTCTTCAATGGCATTTGCCGAATTATTATTGGCATCTAGATCAATTATTAAAACACCAATTTGGCCAACAACTTCATCAAACGACTCAAGTACTGAAAGGCTCATATCACCGGTTATCTGAAGATCGAATGTAACTGTATGGCCAGCAGGTGTATTAATATCTGCAGAAATTGTAAATGATTGTGTTGCTGAGGCACCTGAATTCACATTGCCAAAGGATTGAGATCCCTGAACAATGGTAATATATGAATCGGTAGAAGTAAGTTCTCCGTTGAGGTTATAAGCATCAGAAGACCCATTATTTTCAATCCCGATCATTATATTTACGGTTTCACCCGGATCGATTTTTCCGTTATTGTTACCCGTAGCATCTAAAATGGTATATTCAGCAATGGCCATATCAGCAGCATGGAAAGTTACACTCAAGGTGCTTATCCAGGTTGCTTTACTATCATCAGTAAATTCAACTTCGAAAATTGCATTGTGATTATCCGGAGTGTCTTCTGCAATTAAAATTTCAAACGCATCATCACCACTAACTATGGCTCCGGCAGCAATGGTTCCGTATGAATGGGTATTTTCTAATACGGTAACATATGTATCGGAAGAGGAAATTGTTGCCTCAACACCTGTTGCATCATCTTCTCCAACATTTTCAACGGCTACATCCAACATTTCTGTTTCGCCGTAATCGGCCTGGCCGTTATTGTTTCCTCCGGCATCATCAACATTAGTTTCACCAACGATAACATAAGCCCCTCCCGGAGGGACAACAGTAACTTCATCGTAAATTGTTTCCATGTTAAGAGCCGAAACAACCAGCAATGCTGTTCCGGGTGTTAATCCATGATCAATGCTAATACTTCCGGCATTATCGGCAACGGCACTAAAATATTCTCCGTTTTGAGAAAGGCAAACCATAGCTCCCGAAACGGGTCCGTTGGGACCTGTAACTGTTGTGGTAAAAGGCGCACCTACCAAAACATAATTATTTGAAAGAGTTAAATTTCCCGGAACATCTGTTCTCACTTGCATGGAAGGGTCGCCAAACATAATCCAGGTTTTGGCTGTTTCCCAATCAGAATTGCTACCAGATTCAGTGGTCATTAAAACTAAACCATTAAAAATTATTGCACCAAGTGTAGTACGGCCTTCCGTTGTATTAATTCCACTTTGTCCGGGATGAGCAGAGTAATCATAACCACCAATCAGAAGGTCCATGAAATAATCCTGTCCTCTCATGGGTGGTGTCCAGGGTTGGCTTATGCTTCCTCCGAGGAACATAACTGCGCCTCCATTGGCTTTGCGTGTCCAGGCCTCGCCAAAACAAGTTCCATTATGTAAATCGCCATTATTACAAGCGACTGATATAACAAATGGGAGTTTATCTCCATTGGCAAGATTGCCCACATTGCTATTGCTAAAACCAGATGTACTCCAGCCTTGCATATATCCGTGGCCCGTATAATTAATCACACTCACACCTGCGTTTACCGCATTAAACACGTTTTGTGAGGAAGCACCCGGATCATACGCGGTAAAATAATCATCGAAAGTATAGGGGTCTAATTTGTCATCCCAGATTACCTGTATGTGATTTTTATCCATTTCTCCATCATCCCCGATTCCTGATCCCTCTGCGGATCCAATTCCAAGCGCACCCTTATACCAGGTGGCAGCCATATCGGGATTTTTTTCATAGTTAATTATTTTATCAACCATGATTGTTACATCCGCTGCGGAGTTTGCAGAAAACCTGCCGATACAAATATCAGGAAATTGATCGGTGCCGACAACACATCCCAACTGAGGATCAGTAGGTGCACTATTGTTACTGATTATATCGCTTTTAATATCTGCCCAATCACCTACAAGCTGAACATACATTAAGTTGTTATTGGCATTATAAGCACTCTGTATCGTTGATTTTACATTAGTTCCCGGGGCTACTGACAGAACGTCAACATTAAATCCCTTTTCCATTTTCCACTCAACATATGGTATCATCGCATCTTCATCGCGGCTGGTACAAACCACCAGAATATCGCCATACTCACCAATTGTTAAATCTTTAGAAACATCATCGTAATTGATAAACAAGGATTTATAAACCGAATTCATCTCGCGAAGGATTGTTGTGGATTCCACTGCCAACGGATTAACAGGAATGGTTTCATCCTCAACTAATTGAACCGTAATGCTGGAATAGACCCGCAGAACATTTTGTACGGCATTGTACCTGAAAGGGTATGCATATACAGATGTTCCGCGTAAATCTTTTATGATATAGGGTTGAGTTTTTGTAACCAATTGCCCGGGATACCATTCATCACGCATAGAACCGGGTGCAATTTCGTAAGGAATGGTTGTTGGGTCCTGGTTCCGGTAAATAACTCCCCGCGATGGCAACATAGGGGCTCCAATAGAAATTTCTTCATATTCTTCAGCTACAATTTTTATGGAAACATTCTTATCAGACGGTAATTGCAGAGAAGAGCTAATAAAAGGCAATTCAGCAAATCCTTTGAGTTCAGTAACAATACTTCCTTCAAATACCAGGTTTGTATAATCGGTTCCATCAATGGTAATTTCAGAAAGGTAATAATTTCCGAGTGTGAAATTTAATTCATAAATTCCTGCTTCAGGTGTGTGGTACGTTTCATTATACCCA
>JAWKKL010000041.1:0-33643 GCA_041393275.1 Bacteroidales bacterium | reverse complement strand
GACAAGCATTTATAAACCATTCGTCAGGGATAATATATCGCGGCGTATTTTTTTCATGATCTTTGGATCATATCATTTATGAATTTTAATCTTAAAATATCAAATTCTGAGACACAATCAACAACATTAAATAATATTTACTGTTGGTAATCATTTCGCGTTGTTGCCGGTTTATATTTAATAAAGGTCAAATGAAAAATTAATCTCTTTAACTGACATTCATTGCATGGCAGGATATCTCAGGCTGGGCTGTGCTTGGATAACTCTTTTGCTTCTAAGATTCACCTCTCACACACGGCATGTCTCATTAGAATTAATTAGTCCGTTAAGTCAACAATGCATGGCCCAGTTAGAAATCTAACTTATTTCAATCAGTTCACTTTAATTGGGGTATATTTAATACGGGACGAAAGTTCCGGTGCCCAAATTTGGCAGCCAGTATTCATTCTTATCCTGGTTGTCAACCTCGCCATCCAGATCAAAATCAGCTTCGAGGTAACCGTTTTCACCTACCAAAATATTCCATACCAATATTTTATCAGAGTTATCAATATCTATATAACTGTCACCATTCGCATCACCCGATACCATACCCCATTTTTCGGGTGAGGCAGAGAGCATTTTTTGCGCATCAGTCCCTCCGTAAGCCTGATCAGCGGATGAAGAAAAATCATAAACAAACGTTCCGTTATCCTCAACTAACGGGTTAGCAGAAATGACTCCCAGGTGGTTTCTGTGCCATACAACCGCGTACAGGCTAAAAGCTGGCGAATACGTGAATGTCAAAGGACTGACACCATCAAGATCGACTATTTGGCCTGTCTTGGTTAAAAATGCAGCATGTGTAAATATCGCAGTTGAGTATTCAGCCGAGTTAACATCCCAGGCATTCCTTAGTTCCACTAGTATCCAATCCACAATTTCAGGGTTTGGAATGGCCACTACGCTTTGTGAACCGGGAAATAACCATTGGGGTGTGTAATAATTGCCTAAAGGTGTATAATCAAAAGGTTGATTCAGTGGTAAAATACTATTAATGTCAGTGTTCATTTCATTAGTTGAGTTGTTGAATGGTCCCTCAAGTAAAACAGTTATATCCAGATTCCGGCTATTGGTATATGTCCAGTTTATTTTATTTGACGGATCGTATTCAAAATCTTCACCCTGAAAACATCCGGTGGCATTTACCATATTAATTTCACCTAAACCCAATAAAGGTCTATGAATATTATTTTCGCTAACACCCATTTGTGGGAAGTTGACATAATTGAAGGTAAGTATCTGGTCATTGCTAATTGATAATAATGAACCTATATCTGATCCGTTCAGAAATGTACAATAATGGAACGAATGCGTTGTGTCAACAATACCGGTAGCATTATCGGCACCAGGATGATTAATATACTCAAATATTGTATATTCAGCACTAATGGTTCCACCAAAATTTATGTCAATATCATAGAATCCTGAATAATGTGTAATATGCGCCATGTTGCCAGGGGTCCCAATCGTTTCGAGTAAACCACCATAAACTTTAAGCTCTGATCCATCACCCATTTTTAATGTTGAATTACTGGTTAAGGATAACGTCCCTCCTGTATTGACCTCAAAGTTACCATCACCAAATAGACTATTCCCGTTTACCGCCAAAGTACCTTCATTAATGGTAAGTTCTCCACCATTCCATAGTTGCAAGTCCGACATCATGTTTACAGTTGGCGTATTATCCCCATCTTTCTGTCCGTTTTTGTTTGCCATTGATTGGTCAGGGTCACAAAGAATCATGTTATCAACCGGGGATTTGTCGACAATTACATCCATAAAAGTGACAGGATAAAAACCATCGTAGATAAATTGCTGATCATTTGAGCCAGCAAAGACTGTGTATTTTCAATGTCCCTATCGGCCATCCACCTGATGAAACCTCAAAATCACCATGGAAAGTATGCGTAAGTCCTGCGATTGTATCGTCCCACAGTCCATCGGTGTGCAAAAAATTCGAATACTTGCAAACCACTGTTCGAACCAAAATATGTTGGGTTACCTTCTTTATCAATAATCAGGTTCCAAAGTCTTCTGGGGGCATTAGAGGTAATAAAGCCATGTTGATCCGAACTAAATATAACCGTACTACCAGTCCCTGGATTGAATCCAAAATAATTGTCATAACCCGTATTTTCATTCGTCCAGTTTCCTCCTATAAATAAACAAATCATCGCCATCATTGGCATTTAAGCCGGCAGTTTCTTCAATTGTAATATTGTTCCCAACGGTTAAAGTACATGGCGGATTCATTTCAAATACTCCATCCATAATATGCAGATCATTGGTTACAAGAACATCTTCAAATGTTTCAGGGAACATCAATATTGGTGTATGTTTTGTCGATTGTTAAATTATAATAAGTTTCTTCAGTTAGTAAATCGCTGGGATTGTCACCATGAAAATGACCGTGTTTTCATTTTTCGAGAAAACCTTCCGGTCCAACTGTATTTGTCAGTCTCCACCTACATAAATATCAAAATCCCCCAGTTTGAACTTGAATTTAAAACTCCACTTGTGATTGTAAGGTTGTTAGAAATAGCAATATCGCTGGTTAAATAAGCTGAGGTCGTTTTATTGATCAACAAGTCGTGAAATGAGCTTTCGGAATCTAAAAATATCACGGAATTTCCACCTTCGTATAGTTCAATAGCACCGTCAGTTGGGTTAAAATCATCCCTGAAGCAATAAAACCAACCTGATGTTCTTATGGAACTGGTGGGAAAAAACAATGTAGATAATGCTTGGTTATCTGACAATTGTATGCCTGGGCCTAAAAAATCGAAAACACCTCCAGGATAAATATGAAGATTAAGCGGATTACTATGACACCAATAACTCATATTATATCCACCCGTAACTTTAATAAGGCTATTAGTAAATATATTTATGGTCTGACTATAAAGGTAAACATATTGAAAATTATCCTGATTCAAATATATTTCCCCTCCATTTTTTGCTGTTAAATTGCCATAAATTCCATTATCTAAAAGGTCGTAAGCCGTGAATGTCCCAAAGTCAACAGATATACCACCACTTGTCCAGTCATATTGGTCACATTCAACGGTAACCGTATCCATGTTAAGGTAACTTCCGGTATTATTTTCGAGAATATTAAATTTTTCATTGGAATAAATATGAGGAATAAGTGAACCCGGGTTATTGAAAACCACACGTCCTGTGCTTTCTATAAATCCATCCAAACCTACCATATTAGTCCAATCGTCTCCTACATAAATGTCAAAACCGTTTGAGTTTAATACTCCATTGGCGATAGTCAGGTCATTGGTAACGACAATATCGCTGCTCAATTCCACTTCATTGTAAGCATCCGATTTGTTTATCAGTAGGTTATGAAAACTGCTGCCTGCAAACATATCAATATGTTTTGTACTACTAGATCCAGCATCATAAAATTCAAAAGTACCACCAGTGGGATTAAATTCATTGGTATGGCAATTAAAGCGTCCGGTTGTTTTTATTGTGCCATCGGAAATAGAAGTGGTCAACGCATAATAATCCTGAATCGTGATCCCAAGGCAATCGAAGTCAAACACACCGCCAGTATTAATTTCAAGATTTAGTGGGCCATTTATACACCAGCCACTTCCATAAGTAGTGCTCGCACTTGTGATCTTGAACAGGCTGTTATCAGTTATGCTAATGTTATTTCCTCTAAGGGAAACTGTTTGGGAGGAAATTTGACTTAAATAAATTTCTCCTCCACTTGTTACCGTGTAATCACCGTAAATGCCATTATCAGTAAGGTCATAAGCGATAAATGTTCCTTGAAAGATATTTAGACCACCCGTTGTCCAGTCATAGCTATTGCATTCA
Organism: Bacteroidales bacterium; assembly: GCA_041393275.1. Lineage (GTDB taxonomy): Bacteria > Bacteroidota > Bacteroidia > Bacteroidales > JAADJA01 > JAADJA01. The sequence continues at coordinate 29,764 of JAWKKL010000041.1, read as the reverse complement.
ACTGTTAAATCCCCATCAATATTTATTGCTGAATAAGTATGATTTTCTAGAATATTGAACTGTTCATTTGAATAGATATGTTGTGTGTTTGATCCAGGTCCATAAAAGGACACCCGGCCTGTACCTTCTATAAATCCATCAGGGCCCACATTGTTTGTCCAGTCATCCCACAAATAAATATCATTATCATTTGCGTCAAACGTACCATTGTTGATGGTAAAATCATTATTTACCTGTAATGCGGCACTATTTAATATACAGGTTCCGGATGGTTTATCAGTTATGATATTAAATATATAGGATCCTGCATCTTCCATCTCAATAGACTGGGTACCGCTGCCATTCATGATAAGTTCACCCCCATTAAATTGGATATTATAACTTGTATTATTATCAATGGTGAAATCACCACCGCAATTGATTGTGCCCCCGCCTACATTCGCCTGGCTGCCATCCTGAAAAGTGCAATCTCCATTAACTATATTTATTGATTCATCCGTTAGGGTAAGTTTTCCTCCGCTCTCCACTCTGAAAGCACTGGAAGATGAACCTGTGACTGTTAGCTCCCAGGTGGCATCGATTTGAAAATTTCCTTCCTTGATTAAAAAATATTGCTCCACCGTCATATCCTGCCACATGGCCAGATAATTTGATGTCCCTTTTTCAATAATTACATATTGATACGTATCATCTTCATTGTCATCATCCCAGGAATTGTTCGTATTCCCCCGAAAATAAATAAATGCCTGACTCACTTGAGTAAATGTACCCTGGTCGGAATTAAAGTCACCGTAAACAGAAAAAATACTTTGCCCGTATTGCGTTAGGGTGGCTCCCGATTGAATATACAGGCTTCTGCTATACGGATATTGACCATCGGCAATAACAGGCTGGTAGGGTGTGCCTGACGGAATAATCACATCGTCATTTTGTGTAGGAACCAGCCCTGTGGACCAGTTGCTACCATTGAACCAGCTTGTACTCACAGCCCCGGTCCAATATGTCACAACGAAGGTTGATAGGGTAAGTTGATCTTCTTCAACCGGAAACCCATTGGGATTGTTAGCCTCAATGGTAAGGGTATAATTCCCTTCAGGTATGTTTTTGTAAATCACTTTGATGGGTAAAGAGCCCGGAAATGAACTCAGGGTGTTCCCGGCGGGATATTCAATTTTGACATCTCCTGAATTTGGAGCCTGGACAGATGCTTTGAAAATGACATCGCCTTTGCATTCTGTTGATCCTGAAATTCCGGCGGATACAATTTCTTCGCCATCATTTCCTCTTATAAGAAGCGAAACCTCCATGGTGTTGCCTGTTATACTAAAATCCAGGTGAGGTGTTTTTTCGGTACTTTGTTGTTTTTTCTGATGCCGTTCAGGATGCTGACTGTAATCTGGTTTATCAACTAATGCCGGCTGACCGGTACTTTTGGAGGTATTGCTGATGCTAAAAAGCACCATGAGAAGTGCTGCTATTATTAGAAGTTTATGATTCAAATTATGCAGGTATGAATTTATCATAATGGTAAAACTGAGGTTTAACATAAAAATATTAACTGAAGTATGATTGATAACCCCTCAGACTGAAAAGAATGATATGTATTGAATGTTTATTTTAGGTTTGCATTATGATTTTCAAAGTAACAAATAAAAACTAAAAGCTTTTGTTAAATATTTGTTAAAAAGAGTTGAATCTAAACTTTTAGATTCAACACTTATAGCGTTATGACAGTTAATCCGGAAGAATCGAAGTGTTAAAAAATTGTTATTTTGTTTTTTCCCGGATCAAAAATAATATCTTTGGGCAGGTTTTGGAATCGATCATCGGCAATACGTCAATGTTCGTTCTTTGCCGTTTTTTTTGCATAGCAAATAAATTTTTTTATCACCCTCATCGCTTCAAGCGTCCCGCTTGAAGAAGTCTCTTCCCCGACATGTGCCCCATTTACCGTGCGTCGTCCCGGCAAAACCCCTTCCGGTCACCAGATGTCCCCATCTGGTTACCAAATGCCCATCCGGTTAACAAAATCACATTTTTTTTTCTACTGTTTATCAGTAAACCCTCACCCACAGTGTAAGCTTACCAAACCCTGCACACAAACTTTAAGGTATAGTTCTCCGGGAAATGGAGGGCAATAGGGTGGTCATCCGATTGCTGCAAAAACCGTGTTATCTGCACCATCCGTCGGCATCAATGGCCGCATCCGAAACCACTTTCCTGAACAACCTGGCGTCATATGCCCAGAACACGAAAAGTAAACAATAGCCCCGGCCTTACCAATTTCATCGCCAGCAGGTTGATATCTCCGAGTAACCACGGGCCGCCTTCCCCACCTGCGATACCGATTCAGCAAAACTTAGGCGGGTCCAGCACCACCACGTCAAACGACGAACCCCGGTCTCTGAACGTTCGCATCTCTACAAAAACATCCCCGGTAACGTTCACCGTTTTTTCCGCATCAAAACCGTTTAAGGAGGCATTTTGGCCGGCCAGTTCAAGCGCCCTTGCCGAGGTATCTATGTTGGTTACCATTCTTGCCCCGCCCGCCAGCGCACCAATGCCAAAACCACCTGTGTATGAAAAACAATTCAGCACCTCAGCATCGTGCGTAAAGGCCGAAAGTATTTTACGGTTTTCCCGCTGATCGAGGTAAAAGCCGGTTTTGTGTCCTTCTGCCACATTCACCTTGTATTTCAGGCCATTTTCGGTTATTATTACTACCTCTTCACCAGGTGTACCAAATAGCCGTCCACTGCGCTTTTCCAGGCCTTCTTTAAGCCGGGATTCTGAGTCAGAGCGTTCGTAAATTACTTTCGGTTCAAACCTTGTTTTCAACTCCTGAATGATCTCTTCTCTGAAAAATTCAGCACCCGCCGACAGGAACTGGCAAACAAGCATGTCGGCATATTTATCAACGATCACCCCGGGCAATTCATCCGATTCAGCATTGATCAGCCGGTAGGCATCGGTTTTATCTGGAATTAACAGCAATTTTCTGCGTTTAACTGCAGCCTGGATTTTGTCATTAAAAAACTGCTCATCTATGGGTTCATCTTTCGCAGTCCACATACGCGCACGAATCTGCGATTGCAACGATACCGAAGCCATTCCAAGGAATTGATCATCAGCGGACAGGACCCTCACGAGTTGTCCGTTTTTAATCACCTGTTTCAGTTCATTTACAGCCCCCAAAAAAATCCAGGGATGTCCGTTCAATACAGATTTTTCCCGCCCTTTTTTGAGCTTAAGGATGCCATGTTTTATCTTATTCGTCATGTTTTATCAAAGCCTCAAAATTCGTCAATTTTTTCGAATATTCTAAACTGCCTTTAGCTGATACTATAAATCGTGAACCTTGTGCGGAAAGGGTGCCATAGGAGGAACCAATTCACCAGTTCAACCAGTTCAACCAATAAACTCATTCACTCATTTACTATATCCCTACCTTTGCAAAATGTCTAGTCAAATAAAAAATCAACGAAATATCCTCGATAAGTTTGGTATCGAAGAGCTTAACCCCATGCAGGAAGAGGCCCGGCTGGCCATTCACACGAATTCCGACATTGTGTTGCTTTCGCCTACTGGAACCGGTAAAACCCTGGCCTTTTTATTACCAATTATTAAGGAATTAAATCCTGAATCGTCTGAAATCCAGGCGCTGATCCTTGTCCCAACCCGCGAATTAGCCATCCAGATTGAACAGGTGGCCCACCAGATGGGTACAGGTTATAAAACCAATGCTGTTTACGGAGGGCGTTCAGGTACAAAGGATAAAATTGATATAAAACACAGACCGGCCATTCTTATTGGAACACCAGGAAGGGTTGCCGACCACATTCGTCGGGAAAACTTTTCAACCCAGTTTATTAAAACCCTGGTTCTGGATGAATTCGATAAATCGCTGGAAATCGGATTTGAATCCGAAATGAAAGAAATTGCCGAGGCTTTGCCAAATATTGAAAAAAGAATCCTGACATCTGCAACGCAAGGTGTTCAAGTCCCACCTTTTGTCGGTTTGAAAAACCCAACCATTATCAACTACCTCGAAAACGGTTTACCGCAGTTAAAAATCAAAGCGATTGTTTCACCTGACAAAGATAAACTTGAAACCCTCGTAAAAGCTCTTAACCATCTTGGAAACCAACCAGGCATTGTCTTTTGTAATTTCAAAGAAAGCATTCAAAGGGTCAGCGAATTTCTGACTGAAAAAAATATTCCTCATGGCTGTTTTCATGGGGGTATGGAACAAACCGACAGGGAACGGACCCTTATTAAATTCAGAAATGGAACCCATCAGCTATTGGTCGCCACCGACCTGGCTGCCAGGGGCATTGATGTTCCTGCAATCCGGTTTATTATCCATTACCATCTTCCGTTAAAGAACCGGGAATTTATCCATAGAAACGGAAGAACGGCCCGGATGCATAATGACGGAACAGCCTATGTGCTTCAATGGCAGCTTGAAGAATTGCCCGATTTTGCCAGAAATTTAGCCATTGAGGAATTAACCGATGCCTTACGTCCAATTGCTTCTTCGTGGAAAACCCTTTACATTACAGGTGGACGGAAAGATAAAATTTCAAAGGGGGATATAGCCGGCTGGATAATGAAACAAGGCAGAATTGCAAAAGATCAGTTAGGCGCGATTGAGATTAAACAGGATTGTGCTTTTGTGGCTATTCACGAATCTAAAGCTGACCAGGTTATTGAACTGGTAAACAACAGCAAGCTAAAGAAGAAAAAAGTAAGGGTCAGCGTGGTTTAGTTTTAAAGGACTTTTTAGCTGAATATTGATTTCCTCTTTTTCGTTCCCCTGAATAAGTCTCCCTTGGGTTTTCAACCGGCTTTTTCTCCATGGGACCCCGTTTATAAATGATCAATCCATTTAAAAAGTATCGTAATATCTGTTCCTGAAGTGGCATATATTTGGGATGATCTTCTTTCCTGAAAAATGCTCCCAATTCGCTTTTTGAAATTTTAAAATCAACCAGTTGTAGAATTTCCACAATGTCGTCATCGCGTAATTTCAGAGCTACCCTCAATTTTTTTAGAATGTCATTATTTGTAAGTCCCATGGTTATTTTTTGTATTCATATGAATTGCCCGGGCCTTTAGGCCCGGGCAATTCATATGAAGTCATGAAATATTATTCTGTTTGCACCCCTTTTAAATAGGTATCGAGAAATACCAGTACTTTCCCGTATCCTTCAATCTCGTTTTCTTTTTTAACAAAACCGTGGCCTTCGTCATCAAACAACACATATTCCACCGGAACGCCATTGTTTCTAACGGCCTCAACAATTTCATCCGATTCGACCTGCAATACGCGCGGATCATTCGATCCTTGCAACACCATGAGTGGCTTTGTTACATTCTCTGCAAAAAAGAGCGGTGATTTTTTATATAAAGCAATAGAATCTTCAGTATTCGGGTCACCCATTTCTTCGTAGAGGGCTTTTCTGAACGATTCCCAGTAAGGAGGAATAGAACGGGTTGTGCGGAGCCAGTTGGTGACCCCAAACAAATTTATCCCGGCATTAAATTCTTCCGGGGCAAAGGTGAGGGCAGCCATTGTCATGTAGCCGCCATACGAACCACCGATGATGCCAATTTTATTTGTGTCAACCACACCGGTTGATGCAAGAAAATCTTTAGCATAAATACAATCTTTCAAATCCACATCGCCATGCTTTTTATCATCCATCTGGTAAAAACTTTTTCCGTAACCACTACTACCACGGTTATTTACCGCCACGATAGCATAACCGTGATTAACAAGGTATTGAATCAGGCTGAAATAGCTTACCCTTGACTGTCCGCCCGGACCACCATGAACCCAAACCAGGGCAGGCACCTTTTGATCAACGGAAGCATTATGTGGTTGGTAATAAATAGCCGGTATTTCAAGCCCATCGAAAGATTTATACCTAACAACTTTTGCGGCCACAAGATCTTCAACATTAATTTCGGGATTTAACGTATTTGTCAATTGGATCAATTCTTTCGTTTGGAAATTATACAAGTATTTGTTGTTGGGTGAGGTTGATTTTGCAATTGTCAACAACATAAGATTTTCACTCTTAGAGATATTAACACTGGAAATGCTTCCATCACTGATCTCCGGCAGATCAACTTTTTCTCCTGTTGCCAAAACAAACACATGAACGACAGTTTTGCCATCTTCATTGACACCGATCACCCTGTATTTTTCGTTATAGGAATGATAAACATACCAAACATCCCAGTTGGTTCCCCATATTTTTTTCTTCAATCCGGATTCAAGATTATACGATTCTATGTATTGAAATTCGCTGTTCTCATTGGTTTTATAATAAAGATGGGAATTGCTTAAATCGAAAAACTGGGGATTGTATTCGGCGTCGCCCTGGTGCTCTGAAATATGTTTCAAGGCCTTGGTTTCCATGTCATACAAGTACATTTCACCGTTCGATGTGGTAATGGTTTTTGTTAAAGCTAACCAGCGTTTGTTATCCGAAATGCTGCTTACATTAAGGCCATCGTTGTTTTCATAGATCAACACAGGAGTGAAGGTTTCGACGTCCATTTCATACAAATCGAAAAATCGCTCGTCACGTTTGTTTGATACAAAAAAGAAACTTTTCTTATCGCGGGCCCACTCGAAAAATTCAGATTTGGATTCTTCCCATGGGGTCAGGTCTGTTGTGTTTCCTTCAAGATCAATAAGGTAAATGTGAGAAATTTCGTTTCCGCCCTTATCCGACGAATATAAAATTCTGTCATCTTCCGGAAACCAGGAGATGGCAAAAATGGATTCTTCAGTGGAATGGGTAATTTGTGTTGCAGGAGAACCATCAACCGGTAAAGAAAATAAATTAAAAATGCCGGTTTCGTTGCTAGTTACCAATAGCTTCGATTCGTCAAACGAAAAACTACCGCCATAAACATCTTTATTTTTATAAAATTGTTCGATGGAGTATTTGGCAATGGTTCGTTTTTTTTCCTTTTTTGCGGTCTGAGGCCCGCAGGAAATAATGGCAAAGGCCAAAAGAATAAAAATTAACTTTTTCATGATTGTAATTGTTTTTTAGTTAGACTGCAAATATAGCCAATATTAGTACATTAGCGAATCAGAAATAAAAGATATGTCATTAACAAAAGATATTAAAGCCTTTCCCCGCACATTTTGGGTAGCCAATAGCATGGAACTTTTTGAACGATGGGCCTATTATGGGATGTTTACCGTATTATCCGTGTACCTAACCGATCCTGTATCGAAAGGAGGCTTGGGTTTTACACAGGAACAGCGTGGAATAATGCAAGCGGTTGTGACGGCTATTTTATATTTGTTGCCGATCATTGGCGGGGCCATTGCCGATCGTTTTGGGTTTCGGAAAGTGTTGCTGGCTGCTTTTGTTACCCTGGCCTCTGGTTATTTTGCCATGGGTCAGTTTCATGCGTATGCGCCTGTTTTTATTGCCTTCCTGGTAGTGGCGATTGGTGGAGCAATTTTTAAGCCCATCATTGTGGGTACGGTTTCTAAAACCACAGATAAAAACACAGAAACACTGGGTTTTGGTATTTTTTATATGATCGTAAATATCGGAGGCTTTATCGGCCCGTGGGCAGCCTCAAAAATGCGGGACATAAACTGGACCTATGTGTTTATTATGTGTTCGATGGTGATCGTTGTAAATTTGGTATTGTTGTTTTTCTACCGGGAACCTAAAAGGAATATAACTAAGAAAGAGCCTGTTTTAAATGCGTTAAAACAAATCCTTACGAATACGGTAACCGTTTTAAAAGATACGCGGTTTGTTTTGTTTCTAGTTATCATTATTGGATTCTGGATAATGTATATGCAGTTGTTTTTTACTGTGCCTGTTTATATTGCCCAATGGGTGGATACGACGGTGATATACAATAAACTTGGATTTTTACAGCCCGTTTTTGGTTCAGTTAACGAAGGCACAGGAATGGTAAGGCCGGAAATGATGATCAATATTCCGGCGCTTACGATCATTATCTTTCAGGTGATTATGTCGGGGTGGATGAAAAATATAGGGCCGGTAAAAACTATGGTGGGGGGTATTTTTGTGGTTGTGATTGGCCTTGGACAACTTTATTTTCATGTGAATGGCTGGTATGTAGCGTTGAGCCTTGTTATACTTGCGTTTGGTGAAATGGCCAGCTCGCCAAGAATACAGGAATATATCAGCAGCATTGCCCCTCCTGATAAAGTTGGTTTGTATATGGGGTATAGTTTTCTTCCGCTGGCGGCCGGCAATTTGATAGGGGGATTGCTTTCGGGTAATCTTTATGGTGCATTGTCGGACAAGTATAGTTTTTTGAGGGATTTTTTAATTTCTAATGGTTATGAAACAGCAGAGAACATAAAAGATATGGATGATGGGCTACTATTTAAGCAAAGTCTTGCCAAACTTGATATGACTACCCTGGAATTGAACCAACTTCTTTATGCTACCTACAATCCAGGGGAAATATGGTTGATATTTGGCGGGATTGGCATCGTTACCGGGGTTTTATTGTTTTTATATAACCGGTTTGTGCTGACGAACAAGGCTAAATAGTGATTGTTTGTGACCAATACTTTCAATTAAAGATATTTCGTACGATTTATTGTTGAATTTGTGCAATTAGAAGTAGAACTTGTGCAATTAGAAGTTGAACTAGTGCAATTTGGAGTTGAATTTGTGCAATTAGAAGTAGAACTTGTGCAATTAGAAGTTGAACTTATGCAATTTGGAGTTGAACTTGTGCAATTTGGAGTTGAATTTATGCAATTTATTGTTGTATTTGTTCAATTTAATGTTGAATGGTGGTGGATTATTGGGGTATTATTGAATAAAAAAGCTTTGTGAAGTATCTGATACCCGTTGTGATGATTGCGTTATTACAAGGCTATGTATTGTTTCGTTGAAATAAATGAAACTTTACCAAATAAAAATATCTTCTTTGTTTAATGGCCTCCTGCCTTCGATCCATTTAAAATCTTTGAGCTTAAGTTCTTCATCAGTAAGGCCGTTGTGCGGGTACATGTGGGCATCTACGTTTTTGATGGGGGTGATGACCTGGACTTCATTATCGTTGAGGTAGATGTTCATATCGCTGGAGGAGGTTTTATTGATGCCGGTTAACCCTCCATCTTCTTCGCGGATAAAAAAGATGGATTCGGCATTGCCAAAGATTTTTACCTGAACCATTTGGTTGTTTTTAAAATAACCGACCATGATTTTGCCCCTGATTTGGTTGAAGGTGGTTTGGCTGATGGTATCGTCCATGGAAATAATGAAAGAGGAGCCGAGAAGTGCAAGGGTGTCGATTTTATTGTTTTCGAGTGCGATGCGTATTGAATCGGATGTTAACTGGCTTATGCCCGACCAAAGGATGGGTTGTTTGTAAAGAAAAATGGTTGAATCGGCGAAGCTGTAAACGAGGGAATCGGACATGCCCTGCATATCTTTCCGGTAAAATTTTGTGTGGTGGTAAGCGAGCATGTGTTTGACATTTTGCGCCGAATCGAAGTAAATCCATAAGGTATCGGCGTGCAAATAGAGCGAATCATTTTTATCCATCATAACGGCCATGGCTCGGCCGGTGATGAATGAAAACCCATCGTGCCGCCTGAACTCGCCATAATTTCCATGGATTTGCATGTTTTGAACGGTGTCGGTCATAACGACATCCTGAAAAGCCTGACCGAAATCAAGGGTGCGGTCGTAGAAGAGGCTGTCGCCTTCGAGCTTCTGCTCATTGGTTTGGAAGTATGCGTTTTTGTTGAACTGGGATTTGTCGTTGCGTGTGTCGTACCAACCGTTTTCGCAATAGATGAGGTTGTCGTCGCTGGTGATGAATGTTGGCCCAAGGAAATGAGAGACTTCGGTTTCGGTGTGGTACAACATGGTGTCGGTTCGCATGGTGTATTGGGGATTGACCAAAACAACACTGTCTTTAAAATAGGCTTCCTTCAGATCGGTGTAATAGTAGCCTTTGGAGCTGGTGAGTGTATTGGTTGAATCTTCGATTTTTCCGCCCGTTAAATAATAGGCGATGTTCGGTATTCTGTCGTACCAAAGATGTTCGGTATAAAGGGTTGCGCGCGTATCAATCAGTTTTACGTTGTGATGCAATTCGGCGAGTTTGGTGTTTCCGTTGTAATTGAGGAGTTGGCTATAGATGTTAAGGGTATCGGAGGCTTTGATCCTGACATTACCAAAACCATCGAAACTATTGGTGATTTCGTAGAGGTAAGCGCTGTCGCAATACAGTAAGGTGCTGTCTTGTTTTAAAACAACATTTCCGATTAATCGCTGGACTTTATCGCCAAGGCTTTTGTCGTACCTTAATTCGTTGGCTTTTACCAGTTTTATTTTGGTTGGTTTTTGAGCAAACGACAAAGCAGATAACAACAACAGCAAAATAAACAGGAAAGTGGTATGTGTTTGGGATCGCGTCAAAACAGTTTAATTATTTTCGCAAAAGTACAATTTTGTATCAATCAATTTATAAATTAGCAAGTGAGGACAATTTAACGTGAAACCGCAGATATAATTTTGACTCATAAATTAAAAAACTGTGTAATGGCCGGTAAAATTTCAACCAAACAGGATTACATTGAACGGATAAACAAGGTACTGCATTATATTCATACGCACCTTGATGAAAAGCTGGAAATTGAAACCCTGGCAGCCCAGGCTTATTTTTCTCCTTATCATTTTCACCGGATCATGAGGGCCCATATTAATGAACCACTTATGACCTATATTGTAAGGATAAGGCTTGAAACGGCTGCAAATTTCATCTTGCATTCCAACATGAGTATAAAAGACATTGCCTATACCATGGGATATGATGTACCGTCGTCGTTCAACAAGGCTTTTAAAAGAAGTTTGGTGTGGCCCCCGGAGAATTTTGTGATCATTACACAGAAGTAAAAACTATTAATTATTTACAACAGATGAAAACAGGAAATTAAAAAACTGAAGCCAAAATTTAAAGAGTTAAAATCGCGGACAGTGATTTATGTAAATTCAATCGGGCCTTATGAAGCACAAGGGACTGAACAAGCCTGGGAAAAGGTGTGCGCCTTTGCTGAAAAAAACAAGTTGTTTGGCAGGGCCACGGAATTTATTGGGATCAGCCATGACGACCCTAACCTGACTGAAGCCGGGAAGCTCAGATATGACGCTTGCATCGTAGTTTCAAAAGATGTAAAACCTGAAGGGGAAGTAGGCGTTAAAACCATTGAGGGTGGACGATATGCCATCTTCATGCACAAAGGTCCATATGCTTATTTTCAGAAAACGTATGATTATATTTATGGAATATGGTTATCGGAAAGCGGTGAAGAATTGAGGGATATTCCATGTTTCGAGAAATATTTAAACAGCCTGACAAAACCAAGCCTGAAAATCTGATGACTGAGATTTACATTCCATTGAATTAGGCTTTTAAACAATTTGGCATACTCATAATAGCCATTTTATTAAATCGGGTGGAATAGCTATGATTGACTAAATGCTGGCATTTCTGGTTTATAGAAAAGCCAAAGAAAAAGGACTTTTAACCAAAGTTTCTCTTTAATTTTGGGACATGAGTAAAATCCTTAAAAAACTTTTCATGGAATCCGCCTAAAGACTGGTTGAAGATCAATACGATTGACCTGCATACAGGCGGGGAGCCCTTGAGGGTGTTTACCGATGGATTGCCTGAAATTAAAGGCGAAACGATCCTGGAGAAAAGAAGGTATTTCAGGGATAATTTTGATTTCATTCGTACAGGGACCATGTTAGAACCCCGTGGCCATGCTGATATGTATGGGGCGATCATCACGGAACCGACAACGGAGGACGCGGATTTTGGGACGTTCTTTTTGCATAACGAAGGCTACAGCACCATGTGCGGACATGCGATCATTGCGTTGACTAAATTAGTGTTTGATACAGGAATGATTCAAAAAGAGGGCAATGAGCCTGAACTTATCATTAATGCACCTCCGGGAAAAATTTATGCTAAAGCGTTTCGGGAAAATGGCATTGTGCAAAAGGTCTCATTCCGGAATGTTCCTTCATTTTTGTATTTGAACGATCAGGAAGTATTTGTTGAAAATATAGGCCTGGTAAAATTTGATATTGCCTTTGGCGGAGCATTTTATGCTTTTTGTGACGCGAATGAACTGGGACTGAAACTGGACGAAACCGACTATGGTAAATTGATTGATTATGGCAGGAGAATAAAATATGCTGTGATGGATCAGTTTGAAATTAAACATCCATTTGAGGATGAATTGAGTTTTTTGTATGGAACAATTTTTACGGGTAAACCAAAGAATCCGAAAAACCATAGCCGAAATGTTTGCATATTTGCAGAAGGTGAAGTTGACAGGTCGGCAACGGGATCGGGGGTTAGCGCGAGGGCTGCACTGCATTTTGCGAAAGGGGAATTAGAAATTGGGGAGAAAATTACGATTGAAAGTATTTTAGGGACAACGATGGATGTTGAGGTGAAAGAAGAAACTTTGTTTGGGCTTTTTCATGCTGTTGTTCCTGAAGTTTCAGGAACTGCTTATTTTAGCGGACGAAATGAATTTTGGTTTGATCCGGCAGACCCGCTTAAAAATGGATTTATTTTCAGATAACAAATAACATATTTAATATGAAACAAAAAGTATTTACAATCCTGGCTATACTAGTTGTTGGAACTTATTTAAGTTCACAAGCCTGCACTATTATTGCTGTTGGGAAAAAAGCCTCAGCCGATGGTTCGAATATTATTTCGCACACAGATACCGGACCAGACTCAAGAATTTTTGTTGTACCGTCACAACGTTTTAAAGAAGGGGATTTGGCACCGGTTTATTGGGGAATTCAGGATGCAGACAGGCCGCTGACTGATGATGGAATCATTCTTGGGTATATTCCCCAGGTTGAAAAAACATATAAATATTTCCAATCGGCGTATTCCCATGTGAATGAATTTCAGTTGGGAATTGGTGAAAGCACAACAGCCCAGAGAAATGAATTGATTTGCACCCGAGAGAACGGTGGCCAGATTATGACCATAGAACAAGCCCAGATATTTGCTTTACAACGCTATAAAACAGCCAGAGAAGCGGTTCAGTTCATTGGGGATATAATGATCAAATACGGATTCCTTCCTTCCAGCGGTGACGGATCAGAAACGCTCGTCATTGCTGATACGAAAGAAATATGGGTATTTGAAGTGTTTGGAGTTGGCCCTGGCTGGGCTCCTGAAAGTGGGAAACCCGGTGCTATTTGGGCAGCTCAACGATTACCGGAAGATCAGGCTACCATGATCCCAAACTGGAGTATTATTAAGCAAATAGATGAAAAAGATAAAGAAAATTTTATAGTGTCGAAAAACTACAAGCAGGAGGCGATTGACCGGGGTTGGTATGACCCTAAATCAGGAATGCCATTTATCTGGCAGGATGCGTATACCCCATTGCCAGTAGAGTATGCAACCGGAAGATTCTGGTTGTTTCATCAAACCTTTGCACCAAACCTGAAAGAATGGCCCGATCGCTCAATTGACGGGAATCTATATAAAGGTATTCAACCTTATTTTCAAATCGTTGAACCAGTTTCGATCTATCCTTTTTCAATAGTCCCCGAAAACAAAATCTCGGTTCAGGACATTATTGCGTTTCAACGCTCAACGTTTGAAGGGACCATTTATGATATGACGGCTGATCCTTTATGGCTTGTGCCTGACAATAACGGTGGGTTTGAAAAAAGCCCATTGGCAACGCCATTTGCCGGGAGTGATCTCAGGAAATTACTTCAGCTTACGTATCGCAGGCCGGTGGCACGGCATCGCGGACACTATGGAATGGTACTTCAATTGCGTGATTGGTTGCCCAATGAAATTGGTGGCGTTTATTGGGTTTATCTCGATAACCCGTACTTTAGCCCCTATGTTCCTATTTATGCAGGTAATTTGTCTGTTTCTGAAACTTACAAAACCTATGATCCAAATAAATATGATGAAAAATCAGCTCGATGGGCTATTGATTTTGTTGACAACCTGGCCAATCTGAAATTTCAAAAAATTTCCGAAGATGTCAGAGCAGTGCGAGAACCATTTGAGAAAATACTATTTGATGATCAGAATAGAATAGAAGAAGAAGCCTTGAACCTATATAAACAAAACCCGGAAAAAGCGCAGCAGTATTTAACTGTTTACTCTAACGGTTTGATGGATGATGTAACCACTATGTTCCTTTCTTTAAGAAATGAGATTATCACGAAGTATACCAACAATCATGAATAAAGATGCCGTACCTTAGGTCGATAATTATTACCAAGAAAGCGCTGAGTTGTTGTTTAAGTGGTTGATAAATTTTCAATAAAAAAAGCCACTCTATTGAAGTGGCCTTTTAATAATTTGCCTGTGAATTATACAGACTTTTCAACTAATAGAGGTAGGGTAAAATAGAATGAGGATCCTTTTCCGAGGGTGGATGTTAGCGATAATTTTCCACCCAATAATCGAATTAATTTATCAGACACCGACAAGCCAACACCAAGCCCTCTTCTACTTCTGGTATTGCTTTCAAGTTGATAAAACTTCTCACGTACTTTATCCAAATTTTTTCGTTCTATCCCTTCACCAGTGTCTTTAATATAAAAAATTACTTTGCCGTCTTTAACAGAATAGCCTAAATCAACAGTTCCCTTTATGGTATACTTAATAGCATTTTCCATTAAGTTTAGTATGGCAACTTTAAGTTTGTCGGGGTCTGTAAAAATTTCAATTTTGCTTTTATCGGGTTTTTTTATAACCCTTATTTTTATCTGGTCAAAATTGTAATCATTTATAAAGTTATCGACCTGTAATTTAATTTCATCTATTAATGAATTCACGTCACAGATTTTCATTTCAGGGCTGACATCTTCAGATTCGAATTTTGCAGTATATATGATATTATCAATAATGCGAAGAAGCTCCCGGCTGTTTTTGTTTATTTCTTCAATAAAAAAATTTCTTTGATCTTGTTTATAATCGGGATTTGCAAGTAGATTCGAAAATCCTACGATAACGTTCATAGGTGTTCTGATTTCATGCGAAATATTTGAAAGAAAAATAGACTTTAATCTATTCACTTCATCGGTTTTTCGGGCAAGATCTGTTTTCATTTTTAATATTTCCTGCTCAAAATCCATATTTGACATGTACTTTTCCATTATTTTTTTTCCATCTACAAGGGAATTGAATAATTATTCGTTATTACTTTATTCTATTAAAATATAAAAGGTTACCCGTAATATTGAAATTTTTGACTTCTTAAGGTTTTCGACGCGGATAAAATCAACTTTGCTCAATTTGTTTATTTTATTGAAATCGATCCATAGATGAGTAAAAATATTTTCCAAATATAATTTAGAATCAAAACGATAACAACGTAAAAATTCTGATAAAATACAGATATGCAGAATATTAGGCTTATGTCTTAAATAATTTACTTTGTTTAATTTTAATCTTCCCAAAATAGAAATTATTCCCAAAATGAAAATATATTTTGTTTTTTATAAAATAGTTTTATTTTTTTTAACTACATTTAATTAATTAATAAAGAGTTTTATGAAAAAGTTTACTTACACCATTTTAGTGGTAGCAATTGGGTTATTTATCTCATCAAGTTTAATCTCACAAAAAGTAACATTACAACTAACAATGGACCTACACAGAATGGCATTGGTGGTGGCGGCGGCGTTGGTGATGTTAATGGAGTATTTATTCCTGATTAATGAAAAATTGATAGGTTTTTCGATTTAAATTCGAAGTTTCCTATTTTTGTGAGTGACCCAAAGCGAAGAGGTCTTTATTAAAATTTAAGGAAAGTCATATTTTCTATGGCTTTCTTTTGTATATATCCCAATTTTTTGAAAATCAGGCTAAGTAGGAACAATATAGTTAATAAAATCGAATTTTTAAAAATCTGCCTTAATTTAATTGTTTAAAATTTCTAAAACTTTTTTAACGTAATTTTGGTATAAGGTATATAATATCCTATGAAATTTGGGATTGTAATATTTAAATGAGAATTATGTTAAAAATCGTTTTTGGGCGACTTTGGTTGTTTTTTTATTTTTCCATTGGCACTATTAAGTGAAGCTTCCCCGGTATCCGAAAAAACGAAAAATTCCAGCTGTACAAATTCGTGAAGTCCAGCGCTTAATTACCCAATCAAATTTGACACTGCTTTAATTATTTTGCAACATGGCTTGAAAGTTGAAAAACAAAAAGGAAACTGGGATGTATATCTAGATTACCTGATTTATTCTACTTCAATATATCAATCAGTCGGCAATAAAAGATACGGCTTTGTATTTGTGTTATCTGGCAGATTCAATCAATAGAAACAATGGAATTAATGATCCAAAGATTACCTATTGGATCAATTGCTTTAGGGTTTGCACTATTATACAATACGAAGATTGACAGTGCGCGTTTTTCGCTCAGTAAGATATTGACACAATTCCACCTGAAAAATATGATAGTTTGTTGGTGTTATTGTATAAATTAAACGGAAATATTGAACTGTACGAAAAAAACTACGACCAGGCCCAAAAATTCTATGGTAGATCCCTTGCAATAGAAGGGCTACGAGATAATCCGTCTCAATCTACTTTTGCTTCTTTAAATCAAAATATTGGTATTACACTGTATTATAAAAATGAGTTCGATAGTGCCAGGTATTATTTAGGTGAATCCCTGAAAATCAAGGAACAAATTTTAAATAAAAGTGACCCAAAACTGGCTGCAGGAAATGCAAATTTTGGTTTGTTTTTATTGTATATGGGTGAACCCTATGAGGCCTTAAACTATATGAACAGGGCAGAAGAACTATACATTGAAATGTATGGCCATGATTATTATGGCCTGGCACCCATCTACAATAATAAAGGATCGTTGCTATCTTCTTTAAGTAATTTTGAAGAAGCCTTGAATTATACTTTGCTGGCTTTTGAATTGTATAAAAATAACCTGGAAAACGATAACCGTTTATTGTATTCTCTTCATTGGAATTTAGGAGTATTATACAACAGTCTTGAAAAATATAATGAAGCCATTGACCATTTTTTAAAAAGTGGCGAAAATGATAATGATCCTGTCACCTCACTTCAAATCAACAGGAGACTGGCTTTGTGTTATCAAAATCTGGAAGAATATGATCTGGCTGAATCATACAATTTAGCTGCTATTCGCGATTTAGAAAATTTAAGTGATGATTTTAATTTTGAGAAAGCTTTAAGTTATAGTACATATGGTAGATATTGTGATTTAGTTGGAAGCCATGCAAAAGCAATATATTATTTTCAAAAGGCATATGATATTTTTATAGCTATTTATAGCCATAATAGCAGGATCGTATCTGAAATATTGTCCGATTTTTCATCGCATTATTTTAGCGTAGGTGACTATGAAAATGCAATACGGTTTTCTCAAAAAGGACTAATTGCAGTGATTAGTGATTTTAATGATACCAATTACAGGGCTAATCCTTCTTTGGATTTATTTGAAGACAATCTAGATATTTATATTAGCCTCGTTTTGAAATCGAGGGCATTGTATAATTATTACACTAAATCTTCAATGGATATTCTTGACCTGAAAGCCTGCTTTGAAACCGCTGAATTAGGAATAGCTTTATTTGAAAGGATTAAGTCATCGATTGGTGCAGATAAAACAAAACTTCGAATGACTGAAGAAGCCAGTTCATTATATGACATTGCTGTCCTATCTTCAGTGGAACTTTATGAAAAAACCGGCGAATTTACCTATTTTTTAAAAAGTTTTGAATATTCAGAAAAAAGTAAAGCCTCTGTCTTGTTAGCTACTGTAAGGCAAATGGAAGCGCTGGAAATAGGTAGTTTACCAATAGAAGTGCGTGAAAATGAAAAGAAATTAAAAAGTCAGATCATACAATATGAGAATTTAATTAATGATGAAAATCAAAAATCTCCAATTGATTCAGTAAAAATTGCGCGTGTACGAAAGAATTTATTCAGAAAAAAATTGGCGTATGATAGTTTGATGGTAAAACTCGAAACCGAATACCCAAATTATTACGATCTTAAATATAACTTAGATGTTACTTCACCTTCGGACATTCAAAAGAATTTAAAACAGCGGGAAGCATTTATTGAATACAAACTGGTTGATTCTGTCTTGTTTACATATATTATAACTCAGGATTCTTCGATAGTCATTAAAAATATTGTTGGAATAGGATTCTCTGATAAAGTTTTAGCCTTTGTTTCTACCATGAATAAATTGCCCGAAATGGACAATGTAAAGGAAAGCAGCAAATCATTTGCAGAGCTTGGCTTTTATATTTTTGAAAAGTTGACATTAAATCACCCGTTGATAAAAAAACAGAAAAGCCTGATAATAATTCCAGATGATGTATTAGGATATTTAAGTTTCGATGCCTTGATAAGTGAATTTCCTGTAGCCGAAACAAACGGTTATAGAAACCTGCACTTTTTTATAAAGGACCATTCCATTACATATGGTTATTCGGGAACTTTGTTGTTTAAAAAATATAAAAAAAGAAGTAATAATAAAAGATTACTGGCAATAGCACCAACCTACGAATCGATTTCAGATATGGATGTGCCAGGTATGCAAAATATACGAAATCTCTCAAATTATTTAATTCCTTTGCAACATTCCCTGAAAGAAGTTGAACAAATACATGAGACCTTTAATGGGAAAATAATGATAGGTGAATTTGCCACAGAAAGTAATTTTAAAGCGAATTCCAACAAATTTGACTTACTTCATTTTGCTATGCACACGCTTATCAATGATGAGGATCCGTTAAATTCAAAACTGGTATTTTCGTTAAATGGCGATACAATTGATGATGGTTTTTTGAATACCTATGAAATATATAATCTTAACCTAAGTGCAGAACTCGCTGTATTAAGCGCCTGCAAAACTGGTGTTGGTAATATAAGCAAAGGAGAAGGGATTATGAGTTTGGCTCGTGGATTTTTATACGCCGGAGTACCAGGTATTGTTATGACTTTGTGGGCAATTGAAGATATCTCAAGTGCAGAAATTATTACGTCTTTTTACAATAATCTGAAACGAGGTGAATCGAAGAATGTGGCGCTTCAAAAAGCAAAACTTAACTATCTTGAAAATGCAAACCAACTTCAATCCCATCCATACTTTTGGGCTGCGTATGTACAAATCGGTGAAAATGCTCCCTTGTCGAAAAGCAGCTATCTGTATTATTACCTGACTGGGGGAATACTACTTTTAGTTCTTTTAAGTTTTCTTATTATCAGAAGAAAAAAAAAGTCATTCTAATTAGTCAAATCCATTCATTTTTTTCAAAAACTTTTTAACTAAGGTTTAAAATGGCATTTTGCAGTTTCTACTAAAAGACTCCAATTCCTTCCATTCTTCAAACAAATATTGCCTGAAGAAATGAAAATCGATGAAAACTTTGTATGTATCTATGGCCAAATATATTGATTAGTATGTTCCTGAATGAAAAGCTGGAATTGATTTTAATAGGAGGATAAGAGAAAAAGTAAATTTATGGTAATGGGTTTTAATTTCTATATCAATTATTGAACAGGAACTAATAAATTTAATAATCAGTTCAACCCGAAAATAAATAGTTCAATTTGATAGCTAAAAAAAGCAGGTTGATATTCAACCTGCTTTACAGTTTTTATTAATAAAACTTAATTAAGGTACTTTAGTATTTCTTTTGCTTGTGAGGCGTAATAACTATCGCTTTTAGAGATATAAGTAAATTGACTGAGTGCCTCTTCTTTCTGGTTATTCATTAGATAAATTAAGCCCAAATACCATTCGGCTTGTTCAACAAATAAGTTGTCTTTATCATTTATCACATATTCGAAGGAAGTTATTGCCTTGTTAAATTGTTCCAGTTCAATGTAACAAATTCCGCTGTAAAAGTTAGCGGTAATTTGGTTTTCAAGGGTGGTGAAATATTTTAACGCATTTTTGTAATCGTTTTGCTGATAAAAATTAAAAGCTTCCCTAAATGCATCATCAGAATTAATGTCAAATGATCTGAACTGGCCAATTGGATGCGCCGGTTTATAATATTTGCTAACCAGTCTCTCGGTTGAAAATGGTTTATTTGATAAAATATACCACAACCCGCCAACCACCAATAACAAGGCAAATGAAGCCGCGGCCAGGTGCCAGATTTTAAATAGATCGCGCTGTATATTTAATACTGTGGTGGAAGTTGAATTGCTTTTTCTTTGATTGTCAAGTTTTAGCCTTAAATCAATATAATTTTTGTCCATTAGCGCTTTGTTTATTTCAAAGCTTAATTCTACATCCCTGGCTAACTCCGGGTCGATGACCATCTGGTTTTGGAAGTTTTTAAGTTCTTCACCTTTTAAGTTGCCATCAATAAATTCCTCTATTTTAGTTGATCTATCCATGATAGGTTTTTTTAAGTATTATTTCTTGCCCTGCTGATTTATATCGTGGGTCGTTTTTTATACTTTGTATCAATCTTTCTTTACACTGAAACTTTCTTTTTCGCATACAATTCACTCTTAAATCCTAAAATCCCGGCTATTTCTTTTAATGGGATTCTTGCTAAAAATAGCTCAAGTACTTTTTGACAGCTAAAGCTTAACTTAGTAAAATGATCCTGGTATAATTTATACCTTTCGTTACTTTCGTAAATGCTGAATAAGTCCTCCTGCAATTCCACATATAATCCAGCCTCTTCTGCCACCTGATTTTTCAGTTTACGCTTTTCCAGTTGTTTAAGCCAAAGCAGCCTGCATACCGAATACAAATACGTTTTAAAAGAACATGTTAGCGCCAGGTTATCTTTTTCAATTTTTTGATATACTACCAACACAGCATCCTGGTAAATATCCTGGGCATCTTCAACGGTGCCGCTATTTTTTACTACAAAAGCCCTTACCTGATGAAAATAATTTCCATAAATAAAATCAAGAACTCTAGTGTCTCTTTTTTTTATTCCCCCAAGTATTTCAACTACTGAATAATCCTGCACTATCTGTTACTTTATTCTTATTTAATTAAAAAGGTTACCCTGTTATCTCAATTATTTTATCTGTTTTCAAAAGTAATAAAATTGATTATTAAAATATGCGCAAATAGCTGATTCTAAACTTTGATTTGAATGAATTAGTATTGCCCTTTATTCTTATCAATTTCTTTACAATCCAGTCATTTCAAGCAGATATTAAAATGTATAGTCCTTCTTACGTTATAAATTTCAAATGGTTTGTATAAATCACTATTAATTTTGAAAAAAAAAATACCTGGTTATTATTTCCATTTTCCGGCAATGAATGCGTTACAAAAAGTACAATGATTATTTTTTAGTTTATTTTGTAAAAGGTGAAACC
This sequence comes from Bacteroidales bacterium, assembly GCA_041393275.1. Lineage (GTDB taxonomy): Bacteria > Bacteroidota > Bacteroidia > Bacteroidales > JAADJA01 > JAADJA01. The sequence goes on along the minus strand of JAWKKL010000041.1, from coordinate 8,345 downwards.
CTTTGCGCTCCAAAACTATTTTTTTGCAGTTCGGACAATATGTGTTTTCGGCGTCTGTACCAGGGACATTACCAATATATACATAGTTTAATCCACAATCTAATGCTATTTTTCGGGCCTGGTTCAATGCTGAAGGTGGTGTTGCAGGGAGTTCGGTTAATTTATATTGGGGATGAAACCGGCTAAAATGCAGGGGTGTATCAGTAAATCCATTTTCTGCTAACCAGGTACACATTTTCCTGATCATATCCATATCATCAGTCCAGGAAGGGACAACAAGATTTGTAATCTCTAGCCATACACCTTCCGATTTTAAAATTTTCAGCGTTTCTAATACCGGATCTAATTTTCCTGCATTGAGCATTTCATATATTTCATTGCTAAATGATTTCAGGTCGATATTTGCTGCATCGCTGAATTTGCATAATTCTTTTAGTGGTTCTGCATTTATATACCCTGCTGAAACCAATACGTTCTTAATTCCTGCTTCATGGGCTAACCTGGCGGTATCGTATGCATATTCAAAAAAAGCCACCGGATCGGAATAAGTATAGGCGATTGACTTGCAATCATTTTTTATGCTTTGGTCAACAACATCTTTAGGCAATAAATCATAATTTCTAGTTTTTCGTGGGCTGGTTTGTGAAATTTCCCAATTCTGGCAGTTTAAACATGCCAGGTTACAACCCGCTGTTGCTATTGAAAAAGCCTTGGTGGACGGGTAAAAGTGGTATAATGGTTTTTTTTCAATGGGATCAACATGCACGGCACAAGGATTCCCATAAGCAATATAATACAATGTTCCATCAATATTTATCCTTGTCTTGCAATCCCCTTCCTCTCCCGGTAAAATTTTGCATTCATTCGGGCAAATTAAACATTTGATTCCTTTAGGGGTTTGAACGAAATATCTTGCTTCGATGGTCCATTTATCAATGTCATTGGCTGAAATTGTTTGACGTTGATTTTTAAAATCAATATTAAACGAATTGGCAAAAGAGTTAAGGTTGCATAGGCCACAACTTACTGCGCCTGCGCCAAGTAAACTGTTTTTAATAAATTTTCGTTTCGAAATTTTGGATCCCATGATAATTAATATTACGTTTTCCTAAATTTTCTAATTGTATTTCTTTTTAACCAAAATTAAAAGACCCACAATAAAATTTAAAATGCCAATGATCAAACAAACTTTTATCAATCCAAAAAATGGAACAAGGAATGCCGAAACAAGCAATGCCCCCATTGCCGATCCAAGCAAGTCGGAACCATAAGCTGCTGCTGCGGTGTTGGTTATTGGCTTGTGGCTTAATTTGCTGCCCAGTGCAAATTGTATCCCCGTGAAAATCCCAAATACTAAAATCAGTATTATAAAAACCGTATGGATGACGATTGAAAGGGGCGGACTATTTTTTAGGCTTACCAGTATAATGGGTGTTAATACGCAAAAAATTCCTATTAAATATTGAATAAAACTGTAATTGCGGGGATGAATGATAATTTTTTTCTGGAAATAAAGTGATCCTGCTGCCAGCCCTATCATAAACACAGTAATAAAAATTCCGACCATAAAATAGATATAACCATAAACTACCTGGAAGGCAAATATCAAAATCAATTCCATGGAAGTAGCTGAAAACCGGTGGTAAATAAACCCAGGTTTACTTGTGGATAAACGGGGTAATATAAGGACAATAAAAAAAGTTAGGATTACAGCAGCCACAATAAAGTTTATATTGAATTTTCGCAGCCATTGTTTTAGTTCCAGGAAATATACAACGGGTAAAAATCGTAATTGATCAAGATTTCATCCCCGATTTCTTCAACGATTTTCTTTTGGCGTTCGGCATAAGTTTATCGTCCAGGTAATATTTGTTGACATAAGTATTCGAAATACCTTTCAAAGTGGTCAACTCACCGATGGTTGATTGAACATTTCCATCCGAAGCAATAAAGTAATTTCTTAAGCCGGGAATAATGATAACATTCTCAAACATAAATTTCAGGGTCGAAAAAAGCGAGCGATGGATTTGCAGGTCTACTTCATTCATATAATTGGCCGAAGATGAAAGACTAATTGCTATAACGGCAGAGCCAGAACAACGTTGTTTTAGTTCTTCAAAAAATTCAATGGTATAGTACCTGTTTATTTGTGCCCCATACGGATCAGGTAAATTAATTAATACCACATCATATTCCTTATTGGTCTTTTTCAGGAATAGCCTGGCATCCTGATTAATCACCTGGACCTTTTTATATTTTGCCGTATTCAACGAATATTTATTACCCAATTTTACAAGTGCCGGATCCAATTCAAGATAATCAATAGATGAAACTTTATACTTTAATATTTCTTCAATGGTACCAGAAATACCGCCTGAAATGAGCAATATATTTTCGGGAGAAGGGTGCTGAAGCATGGCATAATGCACATTTTCTTCATTGCTTATCACATCATCCGTCGAAAATAAAGGCGTTCCGTTTTCATAAAAGTTATATTGGCCACCCGTTTCAGTTACCACAATATTCCCGTACGGTGTATCTTTTATCTTTATCAAATGTTGGTTAATGAATAATTTCTCAAAAGCAGCATGGTTGAAGTCGAGGGTCATTATAAAGCCCGAAAAGGCAATAGCCAATAAACCAAAAATCCGGGGAGTGGTCGAACTATGAAATCCAAACGAAATGAATATGGCTGCGGTAAGATTTAGAACTAGTAAGATTTTTAAGGTGAGAAATGAAGAAAAAACAAAAATGAATAAGAAATTGAACAACAATCCCCCGGCAATTGAACCAATAGCTTCAATTGAATAAACCTCGCTTATTTTATCCGACTTAAACAAGCCTGACAGGTGAGAACTAAAAATCGTAAACATAGCCCCGGTGGCAACACAAAATGGCAACAACAAAAACAGTGAACCAATATAAATTTCAATCAGGTTGATCATTTTTCCGGGAGGAAAAACCGTATTTCGAAAATAAAAAATGGCAAGCGACATCAACAATGGCAAAATGCCTATCAACACATGGGCAGTAACGAATAACAATGTTTTGTTCCGGTATTGATTTACTTTTGGGCCAATGTACGCGCCTAAAGCTGTCAAAAGCATCCAGTTGGCAAGGATGATACCAATCACCAATTCATTGCCGCGAAAGATCATCAGGAAATGCCGCAACAGAATGATCTGTGTTATGATGGTCGTGAACCCAAGAACAAAAACAGAAAACCTGATATTTCTTTCGTTTTTGATCGACATTGTTTAAATTTGTTAACGTCAAAGATATTGAATCATACGAAATTAATTATTATGCATGATTTTAAATGTTTAATATTTGTTATTTTTTTCACATCTCTTTTGGCTAATGCGGGTAATTCGCAACACGATGCAGATGAACAACAGTTTGACAGGGCGATAATCGACAGACAACCGGCTGTGGCAGGCCAGTTTTATCCAGGCGAAAAAAATGAATTAAACTCCACCTTAACAGAGCTTTTTGAAAAAGCTCAACCCAAAAAAGCAGAAAATGTTGCCGCCATTATTTCCCCTCATGCAGGGTATGTTTTTTCTGGCGAAGTTGCCGCATCAAGCTATAACCAGGTTGATTTTTCAAGGAAATTTGATAATGTATTTATCCTGGCTTCAAGTCATAGGGCGTACTTCGAAGGGGCTTCCATTTATATTATGGGAAATTATATTACGCCCTTAGGAACTGTGAATGTAAACCAGAATATTGCTCAGGCATTGATCAACGGGAACAAGTATTTTTCCTATGAACCAAAAGCCCATCCTGGCGAACATAGTATTGAGGTCCAGCTTCCGTTTTTGCAATACAAAATGGGCAATGATTTAAAGATTGTTCCTATTGTAATTGGAACACAATCCCGAAAGTTGTAAAATCAATCGCTGAAAGTCTCAGACCTTATTTTAATGAAAACAACTTTTTGTTATCAGTTCCGATTTTCACATTATCCGGATTATCAGAGTGCTAATTTCTATGATAAAAAAACAGGGGATGCAATTGTGGCTAATTCCTCAGCTAAACTGATGCAATCAATAAATGATTATGAAGATGATAAAGTTGCAAATTTATCCACCCGTGCGTGTGGCTGGTCAGCCTTGCTTTCCTTAATCTATTTAACTGAAGGTAAGCCAGAATATTCATATCAAAAAATCATATACAAAAATTCTGGGGATACACCATTCGGGGATAAAGAAAGAGTGGTTGGTTATCATTCGATTGTTGTAAGCAGAAGTAAATTAAATATAACAGGTTTTAGTCTTTCTGACAAAGATAAAACTGACCTTCTTCGCATTGCACGATCGACGGTTGAAAATATTACACGAACCGGCCAGGTTCCCGACATTGATGAAAATGATTTTTCAGAAAACATTAAAAAACATTGTGGAGCTTTCGTCACCCTAAACAAAAATTATCAGCTTCGGGGATGTATTGGTAGGTTTACAGCCGATGAACCACTTTATACAATAGTTCAGGATATGGCTGTGGCCTCCGCTACGCAGGATTCCCGCTTTAATCCTGTAACTCAAGATGAACTAAAGGAAATTGAAATAGAAATTTCTGTTTTGACCCCCATGATCAACATTGAATCCATTGATGAGATTGAATTGGGGCGGCATGGAATTTACATCAAGAAAGGATATAGAACCGGAACCTTTTTACCACAAGTGGCCACCGAAACAGGCTGGACATTAGAAGAGTTTCTTGGTCATTGCTCACGCGATAAAGCAGGAATAGGATGGGACGGTTGGAAGGAGGCTGAAATTTATATTTACGAAGCGGTGGTTTTTAGCGAAGAATAAAGATCATTTGATTTTATCCAAGACCCTGGTAAGTCTTTCAGTCGCTTCCAAAGCAAGGACATTCAAACCGGGATTACCGATGTGTTCCATCATGTTGTTGGCATCCATGGTGGCCACTTCTATGTTCCCTTCCCCCTGGTCAATAACAATGACATTGCAAGGCAGTATAACACCAACCTTATCTTCGGCCTGGAAAGCTCTAAGCGCAAGGGTTGGATTACAAGCCCCAAGAATTACGTAATTTTTAAAATCTACATCCAGTTTTTTTTTCATGGTTTTACGTACATCAATTTCGGTCAGTACGCCAAAACCTTCTTCTGACAACAATTCGGTAACTTTGGCAATGGTATCGTCAAAGTTTCCTTTGATGGTTTTGCTCATGTAATAATTCATGGTTTTAGTTTTTTGAACCTATAAATTTTCTATTCTTTCGTCTAATTCAGATTCTTTAATTTTCAGGATTTCAAGTTCCTTTTCTTCGTTTTTCGACAAGGGTTTGAATTTTATTTTCGCCTCCAGATCAATGATCCTCATCGAAATTTCGTACCGTTGCTTTTTTAGTTTATCCAACTTTTTCACGGGGTAAATGTAGGGATTTTTTTAAAATCTTAGATTAATCAAGAAAGATTATAAATTGAAATGTGAGTATTTGAATAATTAGTCAATACTGAAATTCAATTGCAGTTGGTTAAAGTTTTATACGTTCTATCATTTTTATTATCTTTACCTATCTCAATATTTACAGATTTTTATGAAAACCAATCTGTTCAAATATTATTATTCAATCACTATTTTATTATTCTTTTCATGTCAGATTAGTTTATCTGATGCCCAGACCTCCTGGTACAAATACCCGGGTAATCCTGTTTTTAAACACGGAGAAAGTGGTGAATGGGATTATTTAATATTTAGCCCTTCAATAATTCATGAGGATAGTATTTACCATTTATGGTATGTAGGAATGGAAAGAAATTCGCAAGGACAGGGCAGTGTAGGTTATGCAACTTCTAAAGATGGCATCCACTGGGAAAAATTCGATGGAATTCCACTGAAATTCAAATGTGAAGGCGAAGCGTGGGATAATGCTTTTTTAGTTGTGAATGTTTTGAAAAAAGATTCCATGTATTATATGTGGTACACCGGGGAATCGAAAGAGAATTGGTTAGATCTCTTTATTGGATATGCATGGTCGAAGGATGGGATTAATTGGACCAAACATCCAGAACCGGTTTTAAATCCAGGGAAAGATGACGATTGGGATGCACTTTATGTAAGTACACCTAAAGTGATGTTTAATGTGCATTTGTCAGATCAAAAAGGTACACAATTTCACATGTGGTATACAGGGGTGGCTGATCATATGCCAAGAACCCACAGGGTGGGATATGCAACTTCAGATGACGGCTTTCATTGGAAAAAGTTTGAGGGTAATCCTGTAATGAATATTGGAAAGGCTGGTACCTGGGACAGTCGTTGGGTAGTGGCAAGTACTATTATTTTCAATGGAGCATCATATGAAATGTGGTATTATGGTTTTAATGACGTTATGCAGGGAATTGGATATGCAACTTCAAAAGATGGTGTAAGCTGGAACAAGTATCCTTGGAACCCCATTTTAGAAGCTGGGGAACTTGGAGCCTGGGATAGTTGGTATGCAACTTACGGACAAGTAGAGTCAATTGGAGATTCTGTTTACAAAATGTGGTATTGCGGCAATAACCATACAGGAGAAAATTTCGGATATGCTACCACTTCAATTGCTGAAGCTGAAACCTGGGCTACAACCAAAATCCCCGAAACAGCAAGAGAGGTGATGGTAACGGTATTTAATAAAACAAAATTCATAAGGTTGGATAGCCTACTTCAAATCTTACCGGAACTTTCCGGTACTGAATTGATAGATGCTTACAATGACCTGGCACTGGCCTATGTATTGAATGATGAAGAGAAGAGCTTTTACTATGCAGAAAATGCGCTGGAACTGGCAAAAAAAATATGCTATCCGAAAGGAAAAGGCATGGCATTGTATAACAAAGGGATTTGCCAGTATGCGATGGATAACTATGGGGATGCCCTGAACAACCAGTTGTCGGCGCTAAGGATATTTGATTCGTTAGGTATGCTTTACGAAGTCGGGAATTTATTATCACAGATAGCAAGCATACACGCCTATGCAGGTTCTTATGATCTTGCCTCGAGATTTTACAAGCAATCGCTTGAGAATTTTGAAAAACTAAATGATACCGGATTCATTCTTCTTACATTAGAATATCTGGCCAATACCTATCTTGAAATCCAGGATACTGATCGTGCAATTGTAACGCTTCGAAAAAGACTTTTCCGGGCAAAGGAGTACCATGATATCTGGACAATTGCGGAAACATATAGGAGGATAGGGGAAAGTTATAAAGGACTGGTTCTGGATTCCTCTATAAATTATTTGAAGGAAGCGCAAAAAATCTGGGATACATTATACTTTATTGGGAAAGGTTACAATTACCTGAAAACAGCTGAGGCTTACTATTCTTTTGGACCCGGTTACTACCAGGAAACCGAGGAGTATTTTTTGAAGTGTTATGATATTTTCAAATTTGAAGGCAGGGAAAGTAAGATTATGTTGATTTATGGATTGGCTGAGTTATATTTGAATACAGGCAGATATGAAAAGGTGAAAGCACAGCTCGAATTAGCCCTTGAATTATGTCAAGTTTATCTGGCCAGACAAAACCATCAGATGTTTGCATCCATAGATAAAAAAATGGAAAACGAAATCTACCTGAAAACATACATGGAGAAAACCTACCGGCTCTATTTCAGGCTTGATACAACTTTGAAAGATGATAATTCTGCATGGAAACATTTAACTCTTGCCCAGCAATGGAACGACAGTATTTATAATCAACAGAATCGCCGGCAATGGGCCATGCTCCAGGGACAATACGAAACGGAAAGCACCCAAAGGCATATTGAAATATTGCAAAAGGAAAATGAGGTTCAAACCCTGATCATCAAGCAATCCAGGATCTACCTTTTCGCTTTGACCGGATTTATACTGATCCTTGCACTTGTAGCTGTCTTGTTTATCCGGCAGAGGAAGATCAGAATAGAACATACGAACCTGATCCGGGAACAAAAGCTGCTGCATGACCTGGAGCTAAAAAATATGGAATCAGAAAAACTGAAAGAACTGGATCACCTGAAATCACGATTTTTTGCCAACATATCCCATGAATTCCGAACACCACTCACATTGATTTTGGGCCCACTGGAAAAGCTTCTATCAAAAACTAAAGATGATGCAGATAAAAAAGAACTTGGTATTGCCAAAAAATATGCCGGTAAACTTCAAATTTTGATCAACAATCTGTTAGCTATTTCCAAGCTAGAATCCGGTAATATGCAACTGCATGCTTCAGAGACAGACATTGTAAAACTGGTTAATAATTACATTCAAGGCTTCGAGTCGCTGGCCAAACAAAAAAATATTGCTTTAAATTTTAAGTCTGAATACAAAAAAATAGAAGC
>JAWKKL010000040.1:0-33679 GCA_041393275.1 Bacteroidales bacterium | reverse complement strand
AAATGAAACCGTTTCATTTTGCAAAATAGGATCAAAGATAAACGATTGGGGCATATGCGGATTTCATGCGTACAATTTCAGTTTTCAGGATATTTCCCTTGCCCCTGGTTCAAGTACTGAAGTTTTCCTGGGAACCATGTACGACTATGGTTATTGCATCCCGGGGAATGATTCTTCAATAATTTATCCGCTGTCATTACATTCCAGGATACCAAACAATAAGATTGACCGAAATATTTCGAATAATCAATTTACAACCTCCTTTGTGATTGACCTAAACATTGGAATCGGGGAACAAAATTTTCTCAATGTTAAAATTTATCCCAACCCTTGTGATGAATTTGTTAAGATTGAAAATCCCCGACAAAATCGTTTGAGTTGGAGTCTATATTCACCGGTCGGTCGAACACTTTTGCATGGAACCTATGATGCTTCACAAACCTTAATTGATGTTTCGGATATAGATGAAGGAATTTATATTTTGAACTTATACAGTGATAACGGACAAACCCATTCCGAAAAATTGTTGATAAAATAAAAGAAACAAAAGATTTAAATTATGCCGAAAGTTCTATCGCTTTTCAGAAAATCAAAAAAGCCATGTTAATTAAAGAAAAACATGGCTTTTTGATTTTAAAATGATCTACTATTTATTCATCATCTCAGCAAAATACTGGTAGAAATGAGGGATGGTTTCAATGCCATTAAAAAACTGTTCCAAAGGAAAGTTTTCATTGGGTGAATGGATCGCATCCGATTCGAGGCCAAAACCCATTAAAACAGATTTAATTCCTAATACTTCTTCAAAAGTAGAAATTATAGGTATGCTTCCACCGCTTCTTACCGGAACCGGCCGTTTGTTATATACTTTTTCGTATGCCTTCTCGGCGGCAATGTAAGCCGGCAAGTCTATCGGGCAAACATACCCCTGTCCGCCATGCAATGGGGTAACAACAGCTTTTACCGATTTTGGGGCAATAGATTCGAAATATTCTTTAAATAAAATGGAGATTTTTTCATTGTCCTGGTTGGGGACCAAACGGGTTGAAATTTTAGCAAATGCCTTGGAAGGCAGTACTGTTTTGGCCCCTTCACCGGTATATCCTCCCCAAATACCACAAACATCGAACGAAGGCCTGATACCGGTTCGTTCCATGGTGGTATAACCTTCTTCACCGGCCAGGTCAGCTACATTAATGGCTTTTTTATATTCTTCTTCGTTAAAGGGTGCTTTTGCTAACAAGGCCCTTTCCTCAGCTGAAACATCCATAACATCATCATAAAAACCTGGAATGGTAATTTGACCTTTTTCGTTGGTCATCCCGGCAATCATTTTGCTCAGCACGTTGATCGGATTAGCCACGGCTCCGCCAAACAATCCTGAATGAAGGTCGCGGTTGGGGCCTGTAACTTCCACCTGCCAGTAAGAAAGTCCGCGCAATCCAGTGGTGATTGAAGGAATGGTGGGGGCGATCATACCTGTATCCGAAACAAGGATGATATCGGCACTAACAAGATCTTTATTTTCGGCACACCATTTTCCCAAATTTGGTGAACCCACTTCTTCTTCACCTTCAATCATAAATTTTACATTGCAGGGCAGGTTGTTAGACTTTACCATGTACTCAAATGCTTTGGCATGCATAAACGACTGCCCTTTGTCATCGTCAGCACCGCGGGCATAAATTTTACCGTTTCTTACTTCCGGTTCAAAAGGCGGGCTGTCCCATAAATCAATGGGATCTACAGGCATTACATCATAATGGGCATAAACCAAAACTGTTGGAAACGATTTACCAATGATCTTTTCTCCAAAGACAACAGGATTTCCTGCCGTTGGCATAATTTCAGCTTTGTCGGCACCTGCTTTAAGGAGGGTGTTTTTCCAGTATTCAGCAGCCCTGAGCATATCGTTTTTATGATCTGACAGTGAGCTGATAGAGGGTATTCTGATCAATCCAAAAAGTTCTTCCAGAAACCTGTCTTTGTTTTGTTCAATGTATGATTTTAAATTTTCCATGTGTATTTATTAATAATTTATTATCTATTTGGCCAAGATCGCCAAAAATAATAATTCTAAATAAGGTGGAGTGTAAATAATTATAATTTTGTTGGGTAATTTTATTTCAAATATGTCGAACATAAGAATTGCGATAAACGGTTTTGGTCGCATCGGACGTATGTTCATGAGGGTAGCTCATAATCATCCCGGTTTCGATATTGTGGCCATCAATGATGTGATGGATCCTTATACCATGGCCCATTTATTAAAATATGACTCGGTCCACAAAAAGTTTAATGGCACGGTTGAGTTTAATGAAAATCACATTGAAGTGGATGGCAAAAAGTCATGGGTATTTACGGAGGAAAATCCATCGAATCTTCCCTGGAAAAATCTTAAGATAGATGTCGTCATTGAATCTACGGGGATTTTTACATCAAAAGAAGAGGCCATCAAACACGTTGAAGATGCCGGCGCAGGAAAGGTGATTATATCGGCGCCGGCTAAAGGAGAGAGTGATGGTGTGCCATACATTGTACTCGGAGTTAATGATCATATAATTAATAAAAATGATAAGGTCATTTCCAATTCTTCCTGCACTACAAACAATGTTGCTCCGCTGATTATGATCCTTGATAAATTTTGGGGTATTGAAAAAGCATTTATCACAACGGTTCATTCTTATACCCGGGATCAGAATTTGCTTGACGGGCCTCATAAAGACCTGCGCCGGGGCAGGGCAGCGGCTTATTCTATTGTGCCCACCACAACCGGGGCAGCCAAAGCGGTTACTAAAATATTTCCTCACCTCGCCAAAAATATCGGGGGGGCCGGCATTCGTGTTCCTGTGCCCGACGGCTCTCTTACCGACGTAACCTGCACCCTTGCAAAACCTACAAGCATAGAAGAAATAAACGCAAAGTTTAAGGAAGCTTCAGAATCATACCTGAATGGAATCCTTGAATACACCGAAGACCCCATCGTTTCGATGGATGTGATCGGAAATTCAAATTCGGCGGTATTTGATTCAAAATTAACGGCTGTGTTGGGCGAAAAAAACAAACTGGTAAAAGTGGTTGCCTGGTACGATAATGAGGTGGGTTATGCACATAGGCTGGTGGAGTTGGTTGAGAAGTTTGTGTAAGTTAGTCATTTAACTATAAGTTAGAAAGTGTAAAAGATTTATCAAATTATCTACATTTCTCATTGATAATATTAGAGGCACTTTCCAACCCTAAATATTTGGCCATTCTCCAATCGTTACATGCACTTTCATTATCTCCAGAATGAGAAAATGCAACTCCTCGATTATAATATATATCGGGGTCATCCGGAGTTAGTTTTACAGCTTCACTGTATAATTCTATGGCTCGACTGTAAAGGCTTCTATTCATATATTCCTTCGCAATTAGAAAGTATAATTTAACAACTTCCTCGTTTAAAAGTTCTACACCTATACTAATTGCATGTTGAAGATCATTAAATGAGTCTTCATAATCTCCTGTATAAAATTTACAGACTCCTCTGTTTGCATAAGACTCCTTATAAAATGAACCTTTCGCCTTTATAGATTTTGAAAATTTAGCAATGGCTTTTTCATAAGATTCAGCTTTCATTAACTTAACGCCTTTGCTGAAATTATAGTCAGGAACACCTTTGTTACTTAACTTAAATAAAAGCGGCATATTAAACTGAACCCTTACAGGTTTACCTTCTTGAATACCAGGGATCCAGTTTGGCATGGATTTTACAACTCTGATAGCCTCTTCATCGCACCCGTATCCAATTCCTTTCAAAATCTTCACTTCTGATATTGAACCGTCCTTTTCAACAACAAATGTTACATAAACCCGACCTTGAATTCCCTTCAACCTTGCATCTATTGGATATTCCAAACTATCTCTTAAAAACCGTAATCTGGCTTCATCTCCACCTGGAAACTCTGGCATTCTTTCAATATCTGCCGAGTATGTTTTATCAATTTGCGAAATCTCCAGTGTTTCGAAAGCCGGGTCGGGTATTGGTTTCATGGAGGGGGGAACTGAATCTAAAAAGTCATACCGGGAACAGAACCTGTTATAATATTCCAATACTTCTGACATTTTATTTTCTTTTGCGATAAACCAATCATAACAAGCTCCAATTGTATCACTCATTTTAATTTTAGAAATCCCCCGGTTTGCATAGGTGGCAATAAAATTTGGGTTTAATTGAAGAGAAAAGTTATAATCAGAAAGTGCCAGATCAAGGTTGTTTTCCTTGAGGTAACAATTGCCACGATTGAATAGAATAATATACGTATCAGGATTTAATTTTGACTTAATCTTGCTTAAAGCTTTTGAATAATATAAAGTATCCACCTCGATTTCGTTGTGCTTTTGATAAATATTCCCCAGAAGGTAATAAAATTCATAATTGTCAGGATTGATTTTAATGGCTCTCAAATAGTCAGTGATAGCCAGGTTAGTACTATCAATTTCATTATAGCAGTAGGCACGGTTGTGATAGTAGTTTGCATTTGATGAATCCACTTCGATGGCTTTGCTGAATTCGTATATCGCTTCAGAAAAATTTCCATTCATCATAAATTCATATCCCGAAGAATTGTATTTTTTTGCTTCCTCAATGCTATCAAATTGCTGGCTTTGTGCTAAAAGTAATGTTAACAATAAAACGCATAGAATTATTGGCCTATTCATGTCGGTTATAAAGTTATGGCATTCAAAAATACAAAAATTAGTAATTAAAAAAAACAGAAAACTTCAGCAAGTCAACTACAGGATAAATTAAGGATAAATAAATTTTTTGATTATTCATAATTCTTTAAAAAATTTGTCGAGGGTGCACATTTCACCAACGCTTATCCATCTGGGGAACCCAACCTGGTAAATCCAGCATCAGTTCTGCAATTTTTATTCTAATTAAAACTGGTAAAAGTGGTTGCCTGGTACGATAATGAGGTGGGTTATGCACATAGGCTGGTGGAGTTGGTTGAGAAGTTTGTGTAATATCCAACTTCAGGCTGATTCAAATTTTTCCAACATTATTGATAAAAATTTGTTTATTCCTAATCGACTACTTTTCATTCAAATTGATTTTTTTACAACTTACTTAAAACGTTGCATGGAGCCAGATACAAATTTAATTGACCTTTCTTTCCTGAAAAAATTAACTGACGGAAAACCCGAAAAGATGAAGTATTATATCAGCATGCATTTAAAAACTTCCCCTGGTTTGTTTGACCAATTAGTATCATCGTTTGATGACTTGAGCTATGAAGAAATTTTTTCACGGGCACATTCTTTAAAACCCCAATGCGATTATGTTGGGATAATAGGGCTTAAGGAACAATTAATAGAAATAGAAAATGCCAGCAGAAAGAAGTTAAACAGGGGCGATCTTTTTCATCTTGTGCAAAAAGCCGTGGATATAAATAATAAAGGAATGGCTGAGTTGAGGTCTTATATTGATCAATGATCGAAAGGAGAGTTAGAAAATTGACCTTAAAATTTTACCTATATTGTTAAACGTATCTTTGTCTTTAATTACATACTGTTCCGCCCCTTTCGAAATAGTTTGAGCCGCCACTGCATACCTTTCCTGGCTCGACAACATAATGATATGCGCCCGTGATTTTTGTTTTTTAATTTCTTCGAGGATCTTGAGCCCGTTTGCTGCATCCTTAAATTTATCATTCAGATAAAAATCAAGCAGAATAAGATCAGGATTTTGATAGAGGTTTCTTAAACAGTCTTCACCGGTATTAAATACAGAAATTTTATACGCCGGATTTTGGCTAAGGTGATCCCTGAGCATCTCAGCAAACATTTCATTATCATCAACTATAAATATATGTTTTTGGCCCATATTAATTAAATAAAATTTAAGATTCAAAAATACTAAAATTTACACACCCTAAAGACTATTAAATGTCTTGTTTGTTTTCAGATAATGAAAATGACCTGGAAGAATTCAGGATTTGGTTAATGTTTAATAGCAATTCATCCCTGTCAAATGGTTTGGCAACATAGCCATTCATTCCAGCTTCATAGCATTTATCCACTTCAGTTTTTAAAACATTAGCTGTCATGGCAATGATAGGGATGTTGCCTTTATCCCCATTCATTTTCCTTATGGCTTTGGTAGATTCATATCCATCCATTTCGGGCATCTGGACGTCCATCAGTATTAAATCATAACTTCCTGATTGAATTTTATCGACAGCAATCCTGCCGTTTTCTGCTACATCAACCGTTACCCCTTTTATGGCGCTTTCCAAAACATCCTTTGCCAGCATTAAATTAAATTCATTGTCCTCGGCAAGAAGAATTTTTAAATTATTTACTTCAACTGTAACCGCTTTGTCTTCTTTTTGTTTTTCAGCAGGGATAATATCAAACGGGATTTCCACAATGAAAGTGCTTCCACCATTCAATTCACTTTCAACTGAAATGCTGCCCTGATACAATTCAACCAGATGTTTACAAATCGTAAGCCCTAAGCCTGTGCCCCCGTATTTTCTTGTAGTTGCTGTGTCGGCCTGGGTAAAAACCTCGAAGATTGCCTCTGTTTTATCTTTTGGGATTCCAATCCCGGTATCGGTTATTTTAAATTGTAAAACGGCTTGTTTATCGTCATTGGATTTTGTTTCAACAAGGATAGTCACTCCACCCTTATCTGTAAATTTTACAGCATTGCCGGCAAGATTTATTAAAATCTGGTAAAGTTTAGTTGGGTCACCGCATAAAAATTTCGGAATGTCGTTCTTCAATTCAACCTTTAATTCAAGCCCTTTGTCCTCCGCTGTGATCCTTATTGTATTTTCAACCGAATGAATGACATTGAGCGGTTCAAATTGAATTTTTTCCAGGTCCATCTTACCCGCTTCAAGTTTGCTCAAATCAAGGATTTCATTCAGTATTACCATTAGATTTTCGGAACTCTGTTTAATGGCATACAAGTATTTATCCTGCTCAACCGGATGATCGTTTTTAAGGATAATATCGGTCATCCCCTTTATAGCATTCATCGGCGTTCGTATTTCATGGCTCATGTTGGCCAGGAATTGTTCTTTTGCTTTCTCGCTGTTTTTGGCTCGCGAACGTTCATATTCAGCAACAAACTGGAGGCGCTCCGCCTCTTCTTTTCTGGCAAGCAATTCTCTTCCGGCTTTGCGGATAAAACGAAGCCTGCTCCACAAACCCAGGGATAAGATCAGAAAAATGAGTACACCGGAGAAAAATAATTTTTTTTGCGTTTTCTGCTTTTCAAGGTTGGCCTGGTTTAGTTGTTCCTTTTTCTCCTGAAGCAACTCATTTTCTAACTTTTCTTTTTTATAATTATACTCCATATCCATTTGAACCGCTGCGCTTAGATTGGTATTTAGAAATACGGAATCTTTATAAAAAATTGAAGTCTTTTGGTGCTCAAAGGCACGTTTGTAATCTCCCATCATTTTATAGGCGATAGCAAGGTTTGTGTTCAAAAGATAAATTTTACTGTGATTATTCTGTAGTTTTGCAATAGCAAGAGCGTTGTTAAATTCCTCAACCGCCAATGTATAATTCTTTTGCTTCAACCGGATTTCTCCCTTGTTGGTACAAACGTCAATCAGCCCAACATAATTCATAATTTCAGTGGCAATTGTCTTTGCTTGATCAAGAAAAATTAAACTGCTGTCAAGGTCATTTTTTTCCTGGAATACTTCTGCGAACTCAATGTAAGTTGATAATACTCCCTGCGGATTTGAGGCTGTATTAAAGGCGTCATTAGCTTTGTCCAGAAAGGTCAAAGCCCTTTCATAGTCACGTTGATCATTATAAATGTTAGCGATGTATAAATTTGAGGCTCCCAATCCATTGAGCTCCGAAACAAGGGATCTTAATTCTGCTGCTTTTAGATGATACTTCAATGCTTTTGAAGTATCGCCCTGCGAATAATAAATTTTTCCAAAATCGTTGTATACCATGGCGATGCCCATGGTATCTCCCATTTCTTCGTACAATAATTCAGCAGCCGCCAATTTTTCAAAGGCTGATTCCGTGTCGTTGAGCAGTTCCAAAATAGCGGCAATGGTTACATATGCCGAGGCAATGCCTACTTTATTATTAATGGATTCCTGGATTTGTAAATCTTCCAGGTGGTTTTTAAGGGCCTCATAGTAATTTCCCAAATACCGGTTGTTTAATCCAATGAAATAACAACAAAGGGCCTGGCCTTTTTTATCGTCGTTAATCATTGCCTGAAATCTTGCTTTTTGATAATAGGAAATTGATTTGGAATAGCTGGTTCGTAAATCATAAACCCGCCCCATTCGAACATGCAATTGAAAAACCCCCTCATGGTCATTTATTTCCCTATAAATTTCCAGGGCTGATTGATAGCACTCTGTTGCAAGTTCAAGCCTATCGGAATTGCCATAGGCAGTAACAAGGTTGCTCAGGGCTTCAGCCTTCTTTTTTTTCATGGCATTCAGCGATTCTCCTTTGAGTTTGTTTTTGTTTTTTTCAATATTTTGATCTAACAAATCAACAGAGCAATTACCATATTTACAAGCGCTGTCCATTTCGTTTTCTTTCACATATTCAGCGCTCAGCTTATTCCACGATTGAATTAAACTGTCGATGTTTTCCTGGCCTTGCATTTTTATAAATGCAATGAAAAATAGTATAACAAAAAAATATCTCACTGGATAATTTTCACCTTTTCAATTGATGAGAAGCTTTTACTAGGACTTAACCCTGATAGTTAACAATTCAATGAAGGGATTTGTTTTATAACGTTCGAAAAACAGGTTCTGTGGATTTACCTTTTAATATAAATCCTTCCTACTTTTGCGCATTCCTGACAAATTCCCTTACCTAAGAACCACCACCCTGGCAAACAAGTAAAATAAATAATAGATTTTCGCCGGTGCTAAGTGAATAACAGTTCAGGTTGCTGTACTTTATAGCAATACCCTTTTGCATTATACAAAGTTGTATAGTTAATAATCTAAACAAATCAGCTATTTCAAAAATGAATATTCGTTTTTGCCACTTCTACTTATGCACATTCTTAATAAACTCCTCTACCTCCGGAACACCACCCTGGTATACCAGGTAACCGTTGTAAGGTTCGCGTTCAGTGATTTCATCGTTGATAGGGGTTAACATGATCTTTTTCACTTCTTCCGGATCTTCTGTCTGACCAAGAGCCCAACTAAGCTTTACCCAGGCCACTTCCGGGAGCATGTTTCCGGCAGGGATAATGCCTTTGGCCATCATATCGCGGCCGGTATCATAAACAAACATATGCACATATCCCCAAATAGTCTGCAAGGTCATATACATGTGAACGCCTTTAGCATGGGCCCGTTCAATGGCCGGATAGAGTTCTTTATTTACGTGGCCAAGTCCGGTTCCTACGATGACAATCCCTTTATAACCTGCATCAACCAAAGCATCAATGGTATCCGGTTGAATTCCCGGATAATAATAGAGCATTGTTACTTTTGGGTGGAAATAGGGCAGGATTTTTACATTTCGATCCTTGCGTCGGTGTTTGTATTCTTTTTTAATGGGGATCACTCCATTGCGGCTCACCCTTGCCAGGGGCGTATCTCCAATAGTACGGAAGGTTGAGCGATAGGATGAGTGCATTTTCCTTACGCGTGTTCCTTTATGCAACAATCCATATTCATCCGAAGTTGGTCCAAACATACAAACCATGACTTCTGCAATATCAGAATGGCCTGCCGTTGTCATGGCGTGCATAAGATTTAAGGCAGCATCTGAACTGGGCCGGTCGGAAGATCGCTGAGAGCCAACCAACACAATTGGAACAGGTGAGTTTTGAACCATAAACGTTAAAGCTGCCCCGGTATGATGTAAGGTATCGGTTCCATGGCCAATGACAATGCCATCAATTCCGTTTTCGATTTCTTTTCCGATGGCTTTGGCCAGGGCCATGTATTGTTTAGGCCCCATGTTTTCGGAAAAAACGGCAAAGACTTTTTCAGTATCGAGGTTGCAAATATCAGCCAGTTCGGGAACCGCGCCATAAAGTTCTCCTGGTGAAAATGCCGGGATAACAGCGCCGGTGCGATAATCAAGCCGGGAAGCAATGGTTCCGCCGGTACCAAAGAGTTTAACATGAGGCAATCCCGGTGTAAAGGGAAATTCTTTTTCAGGAATTTTATAATTGGCTTTTTTATAACCGGTTTCAACCATATTAAGGATGGTTATTACATCTATTCCCACATTATAGCCCGTTTCAATTTTTAAAACAATGTGCTGGTCATCGTCGTTTTCCGATCGGGGTAAAATGGTACCCCTGAATGGCCCTCTTGTGGTTTCTATTTCTGCCTGTCCCCAAACCCTTACATTATACTTCTTTAAGATCGCTAGTGAATCGCCTTTATACCCTTGAAAAATATCCTGATCCATGCTATTGTCATTTACTTCGTTAATTGTTCTGCTAATTTATTCAATGCCATATTGCCAATGGCTTTTTTGCTGAGCTGGCCCATGATCCAGTTCCTTTCATTTTCAGGCGTATTAACCTTACATGTTTCCTGAAATTTTTTCTTTAAAAGAGGGATCAGCGAGATAATATCTTCTTCCTTAATTTTTTTGAATTTGATGCTTTCAAGCACAGAGTCAAAATCCATTTTGGGATGTTGATAAATCACAGGCATCATGTATTTTGCCAGTTCCGGCTGCAAACTATTTTCCCTTAAGTATTTAAATAAGTTAATGATAATTTCATTGCAACAATCGTCAGGTGTTTTATAGTGGCCTTCAACAAATTTATAAGTATGCCCTATAAAAGTTCCGGTGAAGACCGGATCAAATTTCAAATCAACAATCAAATGTTCTATCAATGGATACAAATTTTTACTGAAAATATAGGTATAGGTATCTTCAGGAATATTCCATTTTTTGAGTTGATGATACCTGTCAATGATTTCAGTTGGCAGGTCTTTCGTAAGGCTTTCAATATAATCATTGGCTAAAGGAAGCGGCGCTGTATCGGTATCAGGATACATCCTGTCGGCACCCGGAAGTACGCGCTCGAATATGGTTGTGCCGTCTTCGAAGGATTTTCGGGTTTCGTTTGGCACTCCGTCAAAGGCCATTTGGCAGCGTTCTTCAATGGTCTCGAGAGCTGTTTTAATATCCTGTTCAGGTCCCCAGAAAATAATTTGTGCATCATCTTCTTTTGCCTCAAGCAGGGATTGAATCTTTTCCCATTTTTTTTCTTTCATTACCGGCGTTAATTCTTCGGAGTGAATCATAAATGGTTTTTCCAAACAGGCAATTACTTTTAAGCGATCGCTGATTTCATCAGCGAACATTTTTCCGGGTTGGGTAAAATGAGAAAAACTTCCTTTAAATCCAGGAAGGTTAACAGCATATACTTTATGGTTGTTTTTAAAAGCGGCATTAATATTTTCTTCCTCAGGAGCGGTTTTTCCAATCAGTTCAACAAATGTCATTTTCCATTTATCGGTATCCTTGATCATGTTTTTAAGATTTTCCCTGATCTGCAATAAGGCCCATTGTCTGAATGCCTCATTATGGGTAAGCTCAGGGATCCATTTGGTGTGGGCAACGCCTTTGATCTCAACACGTGAGCCTCCACGACAACTAACATTCACGTCCTGACGTCCGGCACCAATCCCAGTTCTTACAAGTCCGGTACTTCGGTTTAAAAAACGGATATAATCACAGGCCTCTTGCACTTCATCCGGATTTACACAATCAGGATAAGTAACCGTTTCAATTAGAGGCATACCCAAACGATCGGTGCGGTAAACGCGTGTGTGACCAATGTCTGATACCTCGCGGCATGAATCTTCTTCAAGACTCAATTGGATAAGACGGATTTTTTTATGTTTTAAGTAAATTTCGCCTTCAACACCGATAATACCTGTCCGTTGAAATCCGGTCGGGATACTTCCATCGAGATATTGTTTCCGGGTAATGTGAACTTCCCCAACGATATTTAGTTTCGATAACAATGAAATTTTGATAGCAATTTCCATTGCCTCCATATCAATATGGAAAGGAGGTGTATCATCTACGTCATAGGTACAGGCGGTTTCATTCGATATGTGATAAATGATCTCCTTCCGGGTTTTAAACTCCATCAATGCGGTTCCGTCATATTCGCCAAGCTCACTCAATGTTGGCCTCATATGCCTGATGACCTCCGCATCATATTCATCAGGTTTTTGATAAATACCCGCAGGGCATTTGCAAAAAAGTTTTCGTTTTGTTTTTAATTGCTGGTGAACTTCCAGCCCTGACATAAACCCAATGCGGTCATAGGTTTCTTGTGTTGATTGCTTGCGCGGAACGTATCCGATGGCTTTGAGGGTAGCCTGATAATTTTCGTAAGCATTGAATTTCTTCTGCATACCTAATACTGAATCTGTTTGAAATTTAGCGGTCAAATGTATAGATTAATAATTCATTTCCCATAACCTTTTTAGGAAAAAAAATTACTATTTTTACACTTCATAAAAATGGTTTGGCTTTTCTAACACTCTAAACAGCCAATTATGAGATTCATTTCAAGAGGGATATTTTTACTGGTCTTGATTATTTCAATTAATGCAAATGGCCAAGATCAAAAATCTGCCCGAATCATGTTTTACAATGTAGAAAACCTGTTTGATACAAAAGATGATTCATTGACAAATGACAACGAATTTTTACCTGAAAGTGATCGGCATTGGGATAACCATAAATTTTACACCAAACTGAATCGCATTTATAAAGTGATCATCGGTGTGGGGGAGTGGGAACCTCCAGCCATTGTTGGATTGTGTGAAATTGAAAACCGGTATGTCCTGAATAAGCTTGTGTATGATACACCCCTAAAGACATTCAACTATAAAATTGTTCATTATGAGTCGCCTGATGAAAGAGGGATAGATGTTGCTATGATCTATCGGCCTGATATTTTTTCAGTTGATACCTCGGTTGCAATCAATATTAGTTTTCCGTTTGATCCTGAAAGCAGAACAAGGGATATTTTATATGTTCGGGGAAGGCTGGGACAAAGGATACACTTCATGTATTTGTCAATCATTGGCCATCACGATACGGTGGTTATATGAAAACCCAACCTAGCCGGAATTTTGTAGCCGGAATGTTAAAATCGTTTACTGACTCCCTGCTTTTGGTTAATCAGGCCTCGCAGATAATTATTATGGGCGATTTAAATGACGACCCAACAGATGAAAGTCTATTGAAATACCTTGAATCAAAACCAGACACGCTAATTAGAGCAGCAACCAAATTATATAACCTAATGACCATAAAAAATTGGGGAGACCCTCCGGGGACCTTAAAATACCAGGGAAGCTGGAATATTTTCGATCAAATAATTGTGTCGGGAAATTTGATATGGAATGATTCAATTTTTTCTATTGGACCAAAAGGTGCTGAAGTATTTGTTCCTGATTTTCTGTTTGAAGATGATGAAAAATATTTAGGAAGAAAACCTTTCCGAACATATATTGGGTTTAAATACAACGATGGATACAGCGACCATCTTCCGGTTTATATCGACTTGATTTCACGATAATTCAAATTCTATTGAAAACGAATTGCCTTTACCGGGCTTATGCGGGTAACAATATAGGTTGGAATAATTAACATCAGTGTACAAACTATCAAGGTTCCAGTATTTATTATCAAATAATGAGATAACTGGAAATTTACCGGCACTTCAGAAACATAATACGATTCCTGGTTGAGCTTGAAAAGACCAAATTTCAGCTGTAAAACTGTAAATGAAACAGCAATAACGTTTCCCCAAATAAGACCTTTGCCGATGATGTATGTGGCGTTGTATAAAAAAATTTGCCGCACGCTTTTGTTTTTTGTTCCCAATGCTTTTAATATGCCAATCATGTTTGTTTTTTCAAGGATAAGGATCAACAAGGTCGAAACCATGGTGATACCGGCAACAAGGACCATCAATGCAATAATAATAGCAACATTCATATCATGTAAGTTTAGCCATTCAAAAATTTGAGGATGAAGTTGTTTGATGGTTTGCGAATGGAGATCATATCCAATTTCATTGCTCACAACTTCACCCATTTTATCAATGTTGTCATACTCATTAATCAGCACTTCAAAACCGGTTATCTCGTCATCGGTCCAACCATTCAACCGTTGAACATGTTTAATATCGCCGATCACAAATAACTTATCAAACTCGTCAAGGCCAGTTTCAAAAATTCCGGTGATACTAAATTTCCGGCCTCTGGGTTGCAGTTCGTCGTTGTTGATAAAATACATCCTCAGGTCATCGCCTACGCTCAAACCAAGCCTGGTTGCAGTACTTTTAGAAATTATCACATCATCCGTCCGATTTTCTTCAACAACCCTGGTAATTTTTCCAAAAATCAGGGATTTCTCAAAATACGACCAGTCGAAATCGTTGCTAACACCTTTAAAAATAATGCCCTCAATTTGATCATTGGTTTTAATGATGCCAGCTTTATTTGCAAAAACCTGAATATGTCTTACCCCGGCAATACTTTCAGGCCACGGGTAAAAGGGTTGGTTAACAGAAATCGGGTGGCCTTCATACGATGAATTTAGTTCATAGCTTGTAATTTGAATATGCGAACCAAATCCGATCACTTTTTCCCTCACTTGTTGCTGAAAACCCGTTACAATTGAAACCGATATGATCATCACAGAAAGGCCGAGGGCCACACTTATTACTCCAAGCCTGACAATAGGCCTGGAAAAATTGGCCTTGTTATTCAGAAACATCCGGCTGGCTATAAAATGTTCAAATTTCAATTAAATTTGTTTTTTGCAAATTTAGTTAAATTCATTTCCGGGAGAGGGTTGCTTTTATTAAATAAAACGAAAAAAGGTGTGATATTAAAAAATTTCTAACTTTGCGCCTCTTAAATTCCAACAGTAAATTATATGTTAGGCAACGTGAAAGGCAATGAAGATTTTGATTCAACAAATTTCCTTGTTTTTCTATATCAATGGCGAAAACCTTTGACCATTGTTACCCTAATTGCTTTAGTTGCAAGTATTATTATTTCATCGCCCTTGTTTATCGTACCGAAGTTCAAATCTACGGTGATCATGTTCCCCACTTCTACCAGTTCAATTTCAAAAGCATTATTATCAAAAAATGCAGGCGAAAAACAGGATGTCATGCAATTTGGTGAAGAGGAACAGACCGAACAAATGCTTCAGATCCTTAATTCAAATAAGATAAGGGATAAGATTATTGAAAAATATAATCTGATGAAACATTATGACATCAACAAAGATTCTCAATTTAAAAATACTAAACTTTTTAAAGCTTACGAAAACAATATTGAATTCAGGAGAACGGAATTTATGGCGGTTAAGATTTCCGTTTTGGATAGAGATGCCGATACTGCAGCCTTAATTGCTAACGATATTGCCGAATTGCTCGATTCTACAAAAAATGCCATGCAAAAAGAGCGCGCATTAAAAGCCTTTGGGATTGTTGAGTCAGAATACCTTGAATTAAAGAATGAAATTCAGGTTATGGAAGATTCTCTTACCCGCTTGAGGGAATTGGGTGTTCACGACTACGAATCGCAAGCCGAAATGATAAACCAGCAATTGGCCATTGAACTGGCAAAAGGAAACCGAGCAGGTGTTGATGCGTTAGAGTCGAAACTTGAAATTTTGGCAAAATACGGAGGTCCTTATGTTTCGATAAGGGATGCGCTGGAACATGAGAAAAAACAGCTTAGTGAAGTTAAGGCCAAATACGAGGAAGCAAAAGTAGACGCACAGGAAGTATTGCCTCAAAAATTTGTTGTTAGCAGTGCATATGCGGCCGAAAAAAAATCTTATCCAATTCGCTGGATCATTGTTCTTGTTTCAACGCTGTCAGCTTTTATACTTGCCGTGTTAATATTGGCCGTGCTAAATAGTTTATCGGAGTATAATAAAAAAAAAACGATGAAGTAGACTTAAGCTTTCTCGACATCGAAAAATACTTCGGATTCTTGTTTCAGGGATTCAGGAAATCGGAAAAAACAAAAAAAATTGGTATAAATTCAGGGATTAAGGCTGAAATAAGTCGAAAAAAGGAAGAAGAAGGGAGTTCGTTAATAAAAATTAAAATAGATATGGAGAGTCAATTTTTTCAAATTAATTTGCTGAAACTTCTGCTTAAGTGGAAATTTCACCTGGCCGTCATTGTTATCCTTGCGGCGGGTTTGGCTCGCCATCTTTTCAGGAAAAACATTCATTACACCGAAATTCAAATCTTTTGCAATTGTTTATCCATCGAATATTGCATCTTATTCTGATGAAAATGAAACAGAACAAATGTTGCAAATTCTTCAATCGAAAGAAATTTCTGATAGCATTGTCGAAAAATTCAACCTTCCTGAACATTACGAAATTGACAGGAATTATGAATATTACTATACCACCCTCATGGACGAGTACAATCAAAACGTGAGGATTGGCAAAACACCATACGAAGGTGTTAATATTGAAGTATATGATAAAAATGCTCAATTGGCCTGCGATATGGTGCAAAGCATCTTATATTATTATAACCAAAAAGTGCGATTGATGCATGAAGAGAAATTTGGCGAAGTGGTAGCAATGTTTGAGCGTGCATTAACAAAAAAAGAAGCTTACCTTGATAGCCTTAATGTTCGTTTTACACAATTGAGTACAGAATATGGATTAACTGATTATACTGCACAATCAGAACAAATTACTAAAGGTTATCTTAAAACAATGGATGGAAACGGGGCTTCTTATGTAAATAATAAAGAAGTAAGTAAGCTGAAAGAAAACATAGAAGCCAAAGGGGCAGAAATGCTTATTCTTCAAAATCTTATTATTTCTGAAACATCCAAATACAGTAATATGAAGGATGAGTATGAAAAGGCCTACATGGATTACGACCGCAAGTTTACTTATGTGAATTTAATTTCTGAACCGTTTCCGGCTGATAAAAAGGCATATCCAATCAGGTGGCTTATCGTTCTAATTTCTGCTTTGGCCTCCTTTTTTGTTGCTTTTATTATAATTCTAATATTAGAGAATTACAA
Source organism: Bacteroidales bacterium (assembly GCA_041393275.1). Taxonomy (GTDB): domain Bacteria; phylum Bacteroidota; class Bacteroidia; order Bacteroidales; family JAADJA01; genus JAADJA01. The sequence continues at coordinate 16,595 of JAWKKL010000040.1, read as the reverse complement.
AGGATTGTCAAAAAGTCCTTAAATTTCTCACCCCACAACATTACTTTGAATTGACTGAAAAAAGCAAACTTATATGGGTTTATTTATTGAGTACGCTGTTTATTGCGGCCAATATTTATCTTGTTGTCAATCATAAAATGTGGGGTGCCCTGCTCCCGGTTGCACTAATTATTTTGCTTCTTTATTTTGTTGCCGTAGACAAAATTATTTTGCTTATTACTTTTGTTACGCCCTTTGCTGTAAATATCAGCGACATGGAAATGGGGTTTGGCCTATCTATACCAACGGAACCGCTTATGCTTGGGGTGGTTGTGTTTTTCCTGTTTAAACTGCTTTACGAAGGAAAATACGATACACAAATATTAAAACATCCACTTACAGTATTGATCTTTGTAAATTTGATTTGGCTCATATTTACCAGCATTACCAGTGAAATTCCGATAGTCTCTTTTAAATTTGTGATATCCCGCTTGTGGTTTATCATACCGTTTTATTTTTTTATCATTTTGATGTTTAAAAAAACGGACAATATTAAATCCTTTGTCTGGCTATATGTTATCAGTTTATTGTTTGTGATTGGTTATACAATTTCCCGACATGTTAGTTTTGGCCTTGATGAAGATTCAGGACATTGGGTTATGCGGCCCTTCTACAACGACCATACAGCATATGGGGCAATTTTAACAATGTATATTCCGGTTATTCTGGCTTTTGGTTTTGATAAAAAATATTCGTCGAGTACCCGGTTTATCTCTATTACCATTACTGCAATTTTATTAATTGCCCTGGTACTTTCATACAGCCGGGCCGCCTGGTTAAGCCTTGCAGCAGTTATCGGAATTTGGGGATTAGTGATGTTAAAAATAAAATTTAGATGGGTACTAATCGGAGCCATTGTTTTTTTCGGATTATTTTTTCTGTTTCAGCAGCAAATTATTGATCAACTCGAACGAAATAAACAGGATTCATCGGCCAATTTTGTAGAACACATTCAGTCTATTACAAATATCACATCCGATGCCTCAAACCTCGAACGGATCAATCGATGGCAGTCAGCTATAAGGATGTTTGAAGAACGGCCATTTTGGGGTTGGGGCCCCGGCACGTATCAATTCCTATATGCACCCTACCAACGGGCCAAAGAAAAAACAATTATCAGTACCAATGCCGGGGATATGGGAAATGCCCATAGTGAATATATTGGCCCGCTTGCCGAAACCGGCGTACTGGGATCAATTTCTATATTGTTGATTTTTATTTTCTCGGTTTATACAGGATTAAAAGTATATCAACGGTCAAAGGAAAAAGAAGTGAGAATGATAAGCCTGGCTGTTACGCTGGGATTAATTTGTTATTATTTACATGGATTTTTAAATAATTTTTTAGATACCGACAAAGCATCAGTTCCCGTATGGGGATTTATGGCAATACTCGTAGCCCTTGATATTTATCATCATAAAAACCAGGCAAATCCAAAATCTGAATGAAACAAAATATTTTTGTTAAAAAGCTTGTTATTTAATAATTTTATATACTTTTGCAACGTTCTTTATCCCCAGTCGGATTACACATTTTAATCTCATAGCATTTAGTAGGTAAGAAAAGTCGAGAAGGCACTGGACCATAAATATAAAATTTCCCTTATAGACAAAGTTGAAAATTAAATGTTATTTGCATTTTAAATTCTTAAAATAAAAAAATAAATTCCATGTACGATATTATTGAGCTTAATGGGAAGCTGGTGGCTGAACTTAGAGAGATAGCCCGTGAAATGAATATTGAAAAATATGAAGGTCTTAAAAAACAAGAATTGGTGTATCAGATTCTTGATCATCAGGCCCTAAACCCATCAACAGAAACTGTTAAAAAGGAAGAGGTTGATACTAAAGGACGAAACAAACGACGCAGAATTAGAAAAGAGGTTTCAAAAGTAGCTTCAACCGATGGCTTTACCGATCCAAATAAAAAAACTGAAAAGGAAACCATCTCAAAAGAAAATGATGCCCAAATAGCCACTCCCCTAAAAGATGAGACGCCTGTGCAACATAAAGAAATCAAACACAAACCTGAATTGGGCAAACTTGAAGGCGAAGAGTTATCAGGTAACAAAGAAGATTACGAACCCAAAAAAAAGGAAGAAAAGGATCGGCATAAAGATTCACAAAAAGAATATACAAGGCAACCAGACAAGAAAAAAGATGAATTTTCATTCGAATTTGAAGGCCTTGTTTCAAGTGAGGGTGTATTGGAAATAATGCAGGATGGTTATGGGTTTCTCAGATCATCTGATTATAATTATTTGAATTCGCCGGATGATATTTACGTTTCGCAATCTCAGATAAAACTTTTTGGACTAAAAACAGGCGATACCGTAAGAGGAAGCATCAGGCCACCAAAAAATGGCGAAAAATATTTTCCATTGATCAAAGTTGAAATGATAAATGGACGAATCCCATCCGAAGTTCGCGACAGGATACCATTTGATTTTCTGACCCCGTTATTCCCTGAATCAAAATTCAGATTGACAGGCCATCGTGAGAATTCCGTATCAACACGAATCATCGACATGTTTTGCCCTATTGGAAAAGGACAAAGGGGATTGATTGTGGCTCAGCCAAAAACAGGAAAAACGGTTCTTTTGAAGGAAGTTGCAAATGCCATCGCGGCAAATCATCCCGAAGCCTACTTAATCGTACTTCTAATTGATGAGCGGCCCGAGGAAGTTACCGATATGGAACGAAGTGTTAACGCTGAGGTTATAGCATCAACTTTTGATGAACCCGCCGACAGGCACGTTAAAATTGCGAATCTTGTACTCGAAAAGGCTAAGCGAATGACTGAATGCGGCCATGATGTGGTGATCCTGCTGGATTCAATCACCCGTCTTGCCAGGGCATACAATACAGTTGCACCCGCTTCAGGAAAAGTACTTTCGGGTGGTGTGGAGGCAAATGCCCTTCAAAAACCCAAGCGATTTTTTGGTGCTGCCCGGCAAATTGAAAATGGAGGTTCATTAACAATTATTGCAACTGCCCTAATTGAAACCGGATCGAAAATGGACGAAGTGATCTTTGAAGAATTTAAAGGAACCGGTAACCTGGAACTCCAACTCGACCGCAGATTATCCAATAAACGGATTTATCCCGCTATCGATATCGTTGCATCAAGTACGCGGCGTGAAGACCTGCTTATTGATAAAGAACAATTACAACGTATTTGGATTTTAAGAAATCACCTGGCCGATATGAATCCACTTGAAGCCATGGAATTTCTGAAAGACAAAATGCGGTTTACTGACACCAATGAAGAATTTCTAATTTCAATGAATAGTTAGATTCTTAAAAAAATAATTTTTAAGCCTCCAGTATTAGGGGGCTTTTTTTGTTTCCTTTTTATAAAGGATGTTGGATGGAAGTGGTTTCCTCTCAAATGAAGGCCCCTTATAATATATTTTCAACTCATCGTTTCCATCCCTTTCGAAGAATTTCACATTAATTTTATGTAAGCCTTTCGATAATGGAATTGCACCTCTTTTCATTTTCATGCCATGAAGCCCGTCATTGTCAACCACAAGACTGTCATCGATATACAAACAGCTTCCATCGTCAGAATCTGTATAGAAGTCATAGACCCCATCTTCGGTAATTTCAATATAACCCTCGAACAGGAAACCGTAATAATTATCGTGTTCTCGAAGACTCAGGTCAAAATCGACGGATTCCATTTTCTTTAATGGTTCCATTCGTTCAAAAGCAGGCAACGAATCCCATGTCCCCTCAAAATATTTGCAATATAGTCCGGGAACTACAACTCCCGGTTCAATTGCCGGCAACGTTTGAACCTGTTTAATTTCTTTATGCACTGTTTCACTCACCGGTTTTCCATTTCTAAAACACCTTGCAGCTACAATTGCCGAAGATTTTAAAATCATCGGGCCAGTTGCTTTTTTCGAGTTCAAATCAGGCTGCCTTCCGTCAAGCGTATAATAAACATCGCATTGATCGCAACAGGCCGATATATTTACTGAAATAAAATCAACAAAAATATCATGGGGGCAATGAATTTCAGGTGGATGGTTAATATCTGGTTTGCCTTCGATGTCGAGTACAATTACTGAATTTATTGTATCTGGAGGCGAAGCTGGTAGAATAATTTCTAAACCATCCTCTAATTGAGTGATTTCCAATCGACCATGACGCAGATCGGAAAGTAAAAAAGCTCTTTGAGGTTGATTATAAATGCCGGGTATTTTAAGCCTGTTATTTTCAGGCCAATCAAATACATGAAAATATAAACGGGTTCCGATGCTTGTGGCTTTTTGGGTACATCTACCAAATGCTAACTCCTTAAACGGGCTTGCAGTAGTTTTATAAATCGATTCCCTATAAATATCCATCCAAGAACCTATTTGCTGAAGACGGATAATACTTTCTTGAGGGAATAACCCATCAGCTGTTGGGCCAACATTAAGTAAAAAATTACCCCCTTTAGAAGCAATGTCTGCTAATTTCTGGATCAATTCTTTTGTGGATTTCCAATTCTCATCATTTTTATTATACCCCCAATGGTCGTTCATGGTCATGCATGTTTCCCAATAAACACCGGGTAATCCTGTAGCAGGAATTTCCTGTTCAGGAGTTCCGAAATCACCCACAAATTCACCGGGCCTGGTTAGGCCTGCCATGCCCGATCGGCCAACATCCACCCGATTGTTTATAATAATACTGGGTTGAAGGTTTCGAACGTAATTATAAATATCTTTACCATATTCATTGCTCCATGTTTCTTCCCATTCCCCATCGAACCACAAGACGCCAATGTCGCCATAATTTTTTACAATTTCTTTTAATTGATTTTTTAAATAGGCAATATATTTTTCGAAATCTGCCCCGTCGCCGGTGCGACCTTCTTCCCAATTCCTTCGAGGAAGGTAGTCGGGATGGTGCCAATCCATAATAGAGTAATACCAGCAAATTTTCATATCTTCCTGCCGACAGGCCTCAACCAGTTGATCAAGCAGGTCCTTTCCATATGGCGTTGATAAAACATCAAACGCAGTGAATTTTGAATCGAATAAACAAAAACCATCATGGTGTTTTGATGTGATTACAATATATTTCATCCCGGCGTTTTTTGCCAATTTTACCCATTGTTTAGGATTATATTTCACAGGATTAAAATGATCAAGAAATTGATCGTATTCTTCAAGAGGAATTTGCGCTGTCGTTCGGATCCATTCGGCATGATTTTTTTCTTCTTTCCATTCACCGGCAGGGATCGAATACAAGCCCCAGTGAATAAACATACCAAATTTAGCTTCTTTCCACCATAACATCCGGTTTTCTTTTTCTTCCCGGGTTTCTTCTAAATAATTGGATGTTGTTTGCTGGCAACCAAAAGAGATAGTTAAAGCCAAAAGAATAGCAATCACTTTTATTTGGGTCGAAATACTTGGGTTCATATGTATAACATGTAATTCTCAAATTTTTTGGAAAGGTAAAAAAAATAACCAATTCGAACATAAACTTTTGTAAACGCTTATCCATAAAAAGGACAAACAATTTTCCAACTATCACTGTTAGCATCTTCCTTTTTATCGAAGATCAGAAATAAAAAAAATGCTTACTTTTACACATTCTAAATTAGAGATGTCGAAATGGCGATCTATTCCAAAAAGTATATCAGCAAATATAATCTGGTAATCTAAGCACGAAATTATATGATTAAAAAAATACTTATAGCCAACAGGGGTGAAATTGCTTTGCGTATTATGCGGACATGCCGCGAAATGGAAATCGCATGCGTTGCCGTTTATTCCGATGCCGATCGAAATTCAATGCATGTACGTTATGCTGATATGGCTTACCACATTGGCCCATCACCATCTTCCGAAAGCTACCTTCAGATTGATAAAATCATTGATGCAGCCAAGAAAAGTAAAGCTGATGCCATTCATCCAGGCTATGGATTTTTATCAGAGAATGCTGAGTTTTCTGAAAGATGCAAACAAGAAGGAATCATTTTTATTGGGCCATCCGCATTTTCAATTTCTACGATGGGTGATAAAATTACCGCCCGGAAAACCATTACCAAGGCTGGCGTTCCGGTTGTACCTGGTACAGTTGAGCCTATTGCAGATATAGATGAAGCGGTGAAAACCATTAAAAAAATTGGACTGCCTGTGATGATAAAAGCTTCAGCAGGAGGAGGAGGCAAAGGAATGCGTTTGGTAAAAGACGAATCAACCATTCTTTCATCAATAAAAGCAGCTAAATCTGAAGCTAAAGCTGCCTTTGGCAATGATGCTGTTTACATCGAAAAATATATTTCATCTCCTCACCACATTGAATTCCAGGTACTGGCTGATAACCATGGCAACGTGATCCATTTGTTCGAACGCGAATGTTCTGTTCAGCGGCGTCACCAAAAAGTGATAGAAGAAACACCCAGCCCCCTGATGAACCCTGAGATCAGAAATGAAATGGGACAACATGCCGTCGCCGTTGCTAAAGCAGCAAATTATTCCGGTGCTGGGACCATTGAGTTTATTGTTGATGATAATCTCAATTATTTCTTCCTAGAAATGAATACCCGTCTTCAGGTTGAACACCCGATAACTGAACGTGTAGTTGGAATTGATTTGGTGCGCGAACAAATAAATATAGCCAACGGATTAGAGTTGACCTATAAACAAGAAGACCTTTCGCAGAATGGCCATGCCATTGAATGCCGTATTTATGCTGAAGACCCCGATAATAATTTTATGCCCAGCCCTGGATTGATAAAACATATTTCCGAACCGCTTGGTTTTGGGGTCAGGCATGATGGTTATGTGTACGAAGGATATGAAATTCCTATTTATTATGATCCGTTGATTTCCAAATTAATTGTTTGGGGAAAAACCCGCGATGAAGCGATAGCCCGGATGAAACGTTCTTTATTTGCCTATAAAATCACCGGTGTTAAAACAACCATAAAATTCCTTGAAAGAATTATGAATACACCAGATTTTATGAAAGGATCGTACAATACCCATTTTATTGAAAAAAATAAAAAATACCTGGAAGAATCAAATAAATGTAAAGGCGATTGTAAGGCAATGGCCATCATAGCGGCATTTGTTGATTACAATAAAAAACTGGCCGAAGTTAAACCTGTTGGATCACCAGCTAGCGAAATTAATGGATGGAAATCATGCAACAGGAAAAAATCAATGTTGCGTTTTTAACAATTAAATGAAAAATTCATGGCACTTGAAATAAATATTGATGGGCAATCAGTAAATGTGGAGTTACTCGGAAAAGTAGGTAATATGCACAAAATATCAATCGATGGAAATGTATTCGACGTAGACCTTTTAATGGTTGAAGAAGGGGTTTATTCAATGTTGTATAAAAATAAATCTTACAACGTTGAGCTTGTCCCGGGCAAGATTCCAAAAACTTATTCTATCAACACGTTATATAATTCCTATGAAGTAGATATACTTGATGCGGAAGCGAAATACCTGAAAAGCCGCAAAAATGAGGACCTGGATGATGGCAGTGTAATTTCATCACCCATGCCTGGTAAAATCGTTTCGATCCCGGTCAGGGTTGGCGACAAAGTTAAGGCCGGGGATACAGTGGTGGTGGTATCAGCCATGAAGATGGAGAGTGAGTACAAAGTTAAACAAGACAGGGTAATAAAAGCTATTAAAGTGAAAGAAGGCGATACCATTGATGGAAACCAACCCCTCGTTATTGTTGAATAAATCATTAAATTTAAAAAATTAACCAATATGTCATTAGAAGAAAAATTCAAGCAATTTGAAGAGCGTAACCGGTTGGCTGAGATGGGTGGAGGTAAAGATCGAATTGAACGGCAGCATAATGCCGGAAGAAAAACCGCCCGCGAAAGAATTGAAGATCTATTAGATAAAAAAACATTTGTTGAGGTTGACAAATTTGTAACCCACCGGGCTACTGATTTTGGAATTGATAAAAATAAAATTCTTGGCGATGGTGTTGTAGCAGGATATGGGAAGATAGATGGCCGATTGGTATACGTTTTTGCTCAGGATTTTACTGTTTTTGGAGGGACTTTAAGCAGAGCGAATGCCGATAAAATTATCAAAATAATGGATCTTGCTTTAAAAATGGGGGCACCCGTAATTGGGCTAAACGATTCGGGTGGTGCCAGGATCCAGGAAGGCGTTGAAAGCCTCGCCGGGTATGCCGACATATTTTATAGAAATACAATTGCTTCCGGGGTAATACCTCAGATTTCGGCCATTCTAGGACCTTGTGCGGGAGGCGCGGTTTATTCCCCGGCCATCACCGATTTTATTATGATGGTTAAAGACACAAGTTATATGTTTGTCACCGGCCCCGATGTCATTAAAACAGTTACTCACGAAGAAGTTACAAAAGAAGATCTTGGTGGCGCCCTGGCCCACAATACCAAAAGTGGGGTGGCCCATTTTGCAGCTGAAAATGATGAACATGCCATGATGATGCTCAGGGAGTTGTTCAGTTTTCTCCCTTCAAATAATATGGAAGATCCGCCGGTAAAACCCTGCACTGATGATATTCATCGGGAAGACGAAAAACTTCAAACAATTATTCCTGATGATCCAAATAAACCTTACGATATAAAAGAGATTATTGAGACGGTGGTCGATGAACATAATTTCTTTGAAGTAATGCCTTACTATGCACAAAATATTATCATTGGCTTTGCAAGGTTTGCTGGTAAACCGGTAGGAATTGTTGCCAATCAACCGGCTTACCTTGCCGGAGTGCTTGATATAAATTCATCCATAAAAGGAGCCCGCTTTGTAAGGTTCTGCGACGCTTTTAATATTCCACTTGTAACGCTTGTTGATGTCCCTGGGTTTTTACCCGGGACAGCTCAGGAATTTGGCGGAATAATTAAACATGGGCCAAACTTCTTTATGCGTTTGCGGAAGCCACAGTACCAAAAGTAACTATTATTACCCGGAAAGCTTATGGTGGTGCGTACGATGTGATGTCGAGCAAACACATTGGGGCAGATGTAAATTACGCATATATATCATCTGAAATTGCTGTGATGGGGCCTGAAGGGGCCGTAAATATTATTTTTAGGGATAAATTGGGAGAGGAAGATAAAAAGAAGGCGGTTGAAGAATACAAAAATACCTTTGCCAGCCCCTATAAAGCAGCAGCTTTGGGTTATATTGATGAAATCATCTATCCGAAACAGACGAGGTTTAAAATTATTCAGGCATTGGAAATGACACAGAACAAGGCGAAATCAAATCCGCCTAAGAAACATGGAAATATTCCTTTATAATCAGGAGTTTGCAGCGTCTTCGTTTTGATATAAGCGTTTGGCAAGAATTTCTTTTTCTTCCTCCACTTGTTTAATGGTAGTTGACAAAATCAGGTTTATTTTTGCAACTAATTCGGGTACTTCATCCAGGTTAATATTATCGCGGGTATTATTTTCTAACCTACGAATTTCTTGTTTAATATCTTTCACTGCGAAAATATCAACAGACGATTTAAGTTTGTGTGCCAATTTACTTACACCTTGAAGATCATTTTTTTCGAAGCACTTATTTAATTCATTCAAACTTTCTGGGGTGGCTTGCAGAAAAATCTTTACCATTTGAAGAATTGCCTTCTTATCATCTCCAAGCATTTCCGCTAAGTTTGTCAGGTCGAATAATCTTTTTGAATCCATTTACTTAATTTTATTTGTGCGTGATATTTTCTTTCGTTCAACCAACTCGTTTGCAACTTTTGTACCATTAGGTCAAAGCCCTGTTATTAAATGGTTTAGTATTGGTTGTATTCTCTATTTGGTATTAATTATTTAAATAATGGAAAATTTGAACTCGTCGTAATTCAGTGTACAGTTAAAAACAACGATTGTTTACCATTTGTTTATATTATATTTCATTATTTTTTAGCATTCGATAAATGGTGGATTTTCCAATATCAAGTTTCTTGGCCACCACCAAAACATTATTATTGTATTTCTGTAAATAATATTTAACGATTTTCTTAACATATCCCTGCAATGAATCTTCTTCAAGAAGGAAATCACTTTTTGCATTGGTCGAATTAAAGCTGATATGTTCCTCTTCTATTGAATTGGAATTCGTTAACACACAAGCCAATTCCATTACCGCCTTTAACTCCCTGACATTGCCGGGAAATGGGTATTTCAACAATTTTTCCTGTGCCGTAGCTGATATTTCAAGTTTCGGCATATTGTTTTCCTTACAAAAATCGTCAACAAAAAATTTGGCCAGTATGAGAATATCATTGCCTCTGTATCGTAAAGGCGGAATCTCGATTGGTAAGCCCAGAAGGCGATAATAAAGATCTTCGCGGAAGTTTCCTTTTTCCACTTCTTTGGCCAGGTTACGGTTAGTTGCAACAATTACACGTGCATCAAATTTAATAGGTTTCGTGCCGCCTACACGGTAAAGTTCTTTTTCCTGGATTACCCGCAATAGCTTGGCTTGCATATTAATGTCCATCTCCCCGATTTCATCAAGGAAAATAGTTCCTTTATTGGCAATTTCAAATTTACCAATCTTGCGGGAATTGGCTCCGGTGAACGCTCCCTTTTCATGACCAAAAAATTCGCTTTCGATCAATTCGCTGGGAATCGCTGCAACATTAATGGGTACAAAGGTATATTTAGTCCTGATGGAATTATAATGGATGGCTTTTGCAACTAGTTCTTTTCCAGTTCCTGTTTCTCCATAAATAGAAACTGTAATATTTGTATTTGTTGCCTTTTCAATGAGTTTAAAAATTTGTTGTATTGCCGGGCTATTACCTTTAATTATTTTTCGAAACTCATATTTTTTACCAATTTCTTCTTTTAATACATTGATCTCCTCTTTTAATTCGATCCGTTCCTTTATATTTTTAATGGTATTCCAAAGCCGCTCTTTGGTATCTTCATCTTTTACAAAATAATCGTAGGCGCCGTCTTTTAACAAAGCAACGGCCGTTGCCACATCCTCCTGGCCTGAGACAACAACAATAGGAATGTCGGAATTATAGGCTTTAACCTTTTTAATTACGTCGAATCCTGAAATATCGGGCAGTGAATAATCCAATGATATTAATGAGGGTTGCCGGTGAAGGTTTTTAAGGCATTCAGTCCCATTTTCAAACTTGATAACCTCATTGTCGGGATTAAGCGACAAATGGTATTTCAACATCTCGCCGTAAAGTGGATCATCTTCAACAACAAATATCTTAAATGGGCTCATGTATTAAGCGATTACGTTTCGAATTTACAAAAAATTTTATGTTTCCCAAAATGAGAAAATATTTTATTCTGCGAAGATGAGCTTAAAGGAGTTCCAAAACTCATTTAACCCTAAGACCTTTTCACATTGAATAAATATCATCTAACTACTTTTAATAAATTTATTTTTCTACAAATATGGGAGTAGTACGAAACAACTTAACTATTTGTTTCAGAAATTTTTAGTGTAAAAAGAAAAGAGAAAAGCAGAAAATTTCAATTTTTCTCACAATTCCCAAATTTAGAAATACTTAAGGATTTGTTTCAAAAAGAAAAAAAAATCAAATTTGGAATTGATAAAAACTATTTTCTATCAATTCCATTGGATAATATCTTAAGCGTCGATGTTGGCGTATTTGGCATTTTTTTCGATAAATTCTCTCCGGGGAGGTACTTCATCACCCATTAACATTGAGAAAGTTCGGTCCGCTTCTGCCCCATTTTCAATGGTTGCCTGCCGCAATGTTCGAAAAGCCGGATCCATAGTTGTATTCCAAAGCTGTTCGGCATTCATTTCACCCAACCCTTTGTATCGCTGAATGTGTAATCCCTTTTCTGTTCCATTTTCTGAAAATTCGGCCTGTGTTTGTACCCTTTCTTCTTCCGTCCAGCAGTATCTTTCTTTGTTTCCCTTTTTAATGAGGTACAAAGGTGGTGTTGCAATATAAACATAGCCGTTTTCGATAAGTTCCTGCATATACCGATAGAAAAATGTCAATAGTAAAGTAGCGATGTGACTTCCATCAACATCGGCATCCGTCATGATTATTATTTTGTGATATCTTAGTTTATCTAGGTTTAGTGCTTTGCTGTCTTCTTCAGTTCCAATAGAAACACCCAATGCAGTAAACATATTTCTGATTTCCTCATTTTCAAAAATCTTATGCTGCATGGCTTTTTCAACATTCAGGATTTTTCCTCTAAGTGGCAAAATTGCCTGAAAGCGACGGTCGCGCCCTTGTTTGGCCGTACCCCCTGCAGAATCACCCTCAACAAGGTAAATCTCACATTGGGAAGGGTCTTTTTCTGAGCAATCAGCAAGTTTGCCTGGTAAACCTGTATTGGACAAAACATTCTTTCGCTGGACTAGTTCCCTTGCTTTTCGGGCGGCATGACGGGCAGTAGCAGCAAGGATCACTTTATTGACAATGGTTCTTGCTTCTTTTGGATTTTCTTCAAGGTAATAAGACAGGTGCTCACTCACCATCTGGTCAACCGAACCCATTACGTCCGAATTACCGAGTTTTGTTTTGGTTTGTCCCTCGAATTGGGGTTCAGCGACTTTCACCGAAATAATGGCTGTTAACCCTTCCCTGAAATCATCACCTGAAATATCAAATTTTAGTTTTGAGGTCATACCCGTTTTTTCAGCATAGGATTTTAATGTACGTGTTAGCCCCCTTCTAAATCCACTAAGGTGGGTACCGCCTTCATGCGTATTAATATTGTTAACATACGAATGAAGATTTTCGGCAAATGAGGTATTGTATTGCATCGAAATTTCAACCGGCGTATCATTTTTTTCACCTTCAATTAAAATTGGGTCAGGCATTAACTTCTCACGATTTGCATCGAGGTACTCAATGAAATCTTTTAACCCATTTTCTGAGAAAAATGTATCCGAGAGAAAACTGCCATCCTCATTAATTTCCCGTTCATCAGTTAGGGTAAGTTTGATTCCTTTATTTAAAAAGGCGAGTTCCCGAAGCCGTGATGATAAAATATTATATTCATATTTTAAAACATTGAAAATTGTGTCATCGGGAATAAAGGTAATATTTGTGCCTGTTTTATCGGTTTGACCAATAACTTTAATATCTTCAACCGGTTTTCCTTTATGATATTCCTGGTAAAATATTTTGCCTTCACGAAAAATGGTTGCTTTTAACACATTCGATAATGCATTTACACAGGAAACGCCTACACCGTGCAATCCACCTGAGACTTTATAGGATCCTTTGTCAAATTTACCACCGGCATGAAGCACGGTCATGACAACTTCCAGGGCCGATTTATTTTCTTTTTCGTGCATTCCGGTTGGGATTCCACGGCCATTATCAGTAACGGTAATTGAGTTGTCTTCATGAATGATCACTTGTATATCATCACAATAACCACCCAACGCTTCATCAATTGAATTATCAACAACTTCGTAAACCAGGTGATGCAACCCCCTGGAACTAACATCACCGATGTACATGGCGGGTCTTTTTCTCACCGCTTCAAGGCCTTCGAGTACCTGAATATTATTTTCGTTATAACTATTTTGTGAGATATTATTTTTCTCTTCAGCTGTCATATTTCTACTATATTAAAAATGAAATTTTCAAGGATTACAAAAGTACAAAAATTTAAGCAAATAAATATAATGAAAGTGCTTAAAAATCAAGGTTTTTATTAACAATTTGTTGTTGAATTTCGTGTTGAATATTTAATTAATTTATACGAAAATTTTAGTGTTTTTTTTCAGAAGGATAAATGGAATGTTGAAACAAGTTACGTAATATTAATCAGAGGTATTCATATTCATATTTTAGTACATAATGCTGATTGATCCCTTTGCCATGAAAGTCAATGAAGACTTCGGTTTCAGACACATCATTGTGTTCATTGAATTTCCGGATGGCTTTATTATTTAATTTTCCGGCTCCGTTTTCTTCAGTTTGTAATACCACATTCCCTGCTTCATCGTAATTAAAGCGGGTAATATTTTTGCCATATGGCGATTCTTCAGCAATTTCTGCAAGCTTTCCATCCTTATAAAAATATTCGGCTTTTGAAATAAGTTTATCTTTCAAATTATATTTAAGGGCTTTATAAATATTACCCTCATCATCGTAAATGTTTTTATATTTTGAATCTTCGTCTTCGTGGGTCCATCGGGTGAGTTCAATCAATACTCCCTTTTCGTTATATTTATAACTTTCTTCTACAACCAACTCGTCGTATTCATACTCCTTTCTTGAAATCACTTTTTCGCCGGCATATTCAATAATTTCCCTGGCCTCTTCCTCATTATACGAATCAATGGTGATTTTTTCAAGAATCTTGCCTGCTTGGTCTCTTATAAAATTAATTGTATCTTTTTCTCCATCCTGGTAATGTTTAAAAATTTTTACCACATTTCCTTTTTCATCCCGTTCATAGGTTTTATGTTCGGCAATTTCATCCTCTGTTAAATAAGACAGTTCTTCAATAAGATTGCCTTTTTTATCAAATTTGTTGATGTTTTTTTCATCTACTTCACCATCTTCGTTATATTTAATTTCACATACAATATTTTGGTTTTCATCAAATTCAGTATAGCTGAATTTGTGTTTTTTCCAATCAAGTTCTTGTGCATTGGCATTTTTCAGTACCAGGTCGTATTTGTATAAAGTTGTTGATTTAATTTTATGGCCCATTTTAATTGTCTCTTTTTTGTTTGCGTAATTTTATAATATTAATTTAGCTGCAAATATAGAATTACATCAAAAATCATTTCAAACTATTTTAAAAATTTAACATTCATGAAACGATTAATCCCCCTATTTCTTATCCCTGCCTTTGCATTATTGCTTAGCTGCGAACAAAAACAAAAAATGAAAAAAATTACTCCCGATCCTTATCCGGTCACAAACAAAGTTGATACGGTAGATAATTATTTTGGCACCAATGTTCCGGATCCTTATCGTTGGCTTGAAGATGATAATTCGGAAGAAACTGCCGCCTGGGTGGCTGCAGAAAACAAAGTTACATTCGGTTATCTCGAACAGATTCCTTTCAGAAATAAAATTAAGTCAAGGCTTGAAAAAATTTGGGATTATCCAAAATATGGGACACCCTTTAAGGAAGGAAATAATTTTTTCTTCTTTAAAAATGATGGGATGCAAAACCAGTATGTCATGTACAAGCAAACCGATCTGGAGGCCGAACCTGAAGTATTTCTTGATCCAAATACCTTTTCTGAGGATGGAACAGTAGCTTTGGCAGGACTGGAGTTTGATAAAGAAGGCAAATATATGGCATACAGCATTTCAAAATCCGGTTCCGACTGGAGTGAAATTTTTGTCATGAATGTCGAAACAAAAGAGAAACTTGATGATCATCTTCAGTGGATTAAATTTTCGGGAAGTTCATGGAAAGATGACGGTTTTTATTACAGCCGTTATGATGAACCAAAAGAAGGTGAAGCCCTGAAAGGGGTGAATGAATTTCATAAGGTGTATTATCACAAACTTGGAACTCCACAAAGCGAAGACCTTTTAATCTATGAAAATCCTGAATTTGCTCTTCGGAATTATTATGCCGGAACCACGGAGGATGAATCCTTCCTTATTTTGCAGGAATCCGAAGGCACAAGCGGAACATCTTTATGGGCAAAAAAACTCGATGGCTCACAACAGGACTTTGTTCTGGTAGCTCCGGGGTTTGATAACGAATATAGAGTCATTGACAATATGGAAAATAAATTACTGATCATGACCAACCAGGATGCGCCCAAATGGCAACTGGTACTGGTTGATCCGCTAAATCCGGCCACAGAAAACTGGCAAATTATTATTCCGGAGAAAGAAGAAGTATTGCAATCAGTCTCACTCATTGGCGGTAAAATCGTTGCAGAATACATGAAAGATGCAGCAAGTGTGGCTTATCTATATGATTATGAAGGAAATTTCATTGATAACCTGCATCTTCCCACCATTGGCTCCATGTCGGGGATGAGCGGGAAAAAAGATGACAATGAAGCATTTTATTCATTTACATCATTTACCTTCCCATCTGCTGTTTACAAGTACAATATCGAAACCAATACCTCAGAAGTTTATACCCGTTCGGAGATTGACTTTGACGTGGACGCCTATGAGACTAAACAGGTATTTTATACAAGTAAGGACGGCACTAAAGTCCCCATGTTTATTGTCCACGAAAAGGGATTACCTATGAACGGCAAGAACCCAACGTACCTTTATGGGTATGGGGGGTTTAATATTAGTTTAACACCCAGCTTCAGTATTACACGCCTCGTTTTGCTGGAAAACGGATTTGTTTTTGCAATGCCAAATTTACGTGGTGGAGGCGAGTATGGAGAAGAGTGGCACGAAGGGGGCATAAAAATGAGTAAACAGAATGTTTTTGATGATTTTATCACTGCAGCTGAGTATCTTATTCAAAACAATTATACTTCTTCAGAAAAACTGGCCATTGCCGGGGGTTCCAATGGTGGCCTGTTGGTTGGGGCTTGTATGATTCAGCGTCCTGAATTATTTAAAGTAGCCTTGCCCGCTGTAGGTGTTATGGATATGCTAAGATATCAT
>JAWKKL010000039.1:0-34636 GCA_041393275.1 Bacteroidales bacterium | reverse complement strand
CCGCAGTTTTGTTGTTAAAATATTTATACTGGCTCCGAAAGCAGCAGCGCCATTAGCCGAAGTTCCCACACCGCGCTGAACCTGGATATTGTCAACAGAAGACGCCAAATCAGGCAGATCGACAAAATAAACGCTGTGTGACTCGGGATCATTAATTGGAATTCCATTCATTGTAACATTGATCCGGGTTAAGTCGGTTCCACGGATACGCATGTTAGTGTACCCAACGCCTGCACCTGCATCCGATGTAGTAACAACAGAAGGTGTTAACTGAAGTATATAGGGTAAATCCTGCCCCGTATTGTTCAGTTCAATTTGCTCTTTATTGACAGTTGAATACGTTGTTGGAGATTTTTTATCCGCCCTGAAGGCACTAACAATCACCTCATCACTCATAAGAGCGGTATATTCCAGGGCAAAATCAATAACCTGATCAGATTTAAAATCAAAACTTACAATTATTGGTTTATAACCCAGGTAGCTAACTTTAATTACATGATTGCCGGCAGGAATTTGTTCAAATTTAAAATTCCCACCAATGGTTGAAGTAGTTGACAATAAGGTATCATTAATCACAATGTGTGCACCAACCAGCGCCTGTCCGTCAGCTTTATCGGTTATCCTTCCCGAAAGCTGGAATTGGGAAAAACTCATGAAAGGATTCAAAAAAACAAAAATGAAAATAACTTTAAAAATAGCTTGCATGGCAATAATTTTAAATTAAAAAGTCATTAAAATCATCCAGCAGGAGGAATTGCTATTCTCGATCAGTAAATTTCATTTTCCTACGCCGGCATTACCCGGATCAGGTTCAAGAGTATGATCTCAGCCCGTATTTTCATGTTTGATGTTAGACTTAATCATGAAACGAAATTCGTAAATCGTCATTCGTAAATCGTAAATCTAAAATCTTTAGGGCACCCCTACTTGAATAGACACGGCAAAAGTAAAAATTTTTAGCGCACTATTGAAGATAAATTGAAAAAAACGGGTTGAAAATGAAATTCAAGAATACTCCTTGAAAGATCAAAAACATATAAATTGGTGTTATCTATAATTTGTGAATCGGACGTAGCAACGATCCCGGAAGTTTGTGATGTCAATTCTTTATCAACAAATAACGAAGGATGTACAATGGTTTTCTTATCCATTATCACATCAGAGTCCTCTATTTGGTTTATTATTTCTGGAAAAATGTTTATTTGATTGTCAATATAAATTACACGTCGATTTTGGATGTTGGAATTAATATAATGGCTAAACAACTGAATTGACTTTTTTATTAAATCCGGATGAATCTTTTTTCCATGAAATTCTGAGGCATCTCTTACAACGCCATCCGTTGAAATAAACACCCTGTTTCCTTTAAGGTAACTAATGATATGATAAAGCTGATTGCAAAAATCTATATGTAAAAGATCATTTTTATCAGGTATTGATGCAACCAATTTAGACTTCCGGAAACCTGATTCTTTTTCTGAAGTTACTCCACGATACAACATGGTTCTCTCTATCCCGCTTAATTTGTATTTGTCTCCAACCAATTTTAGTACCGATCGTTCGGGGTAATTATTATTGAGCAGAAAAATAAAATCCCTTACAGCCCTAACAAATTCAATATTTAGAGATCTCTTCATTGAGTGTAAATTTAACAAGAAATTTATTATTTGTTGAAATACTCTAACTTTGCGTGTATGAAAATACTAATTATCAACGGGCCAAACCTGAACCTGCTTGGGAAGCGGGAATCAGATATTTACGGCAATATTTCATTTGAAGATTTTTTCATTAAACTTCAGGACGATTTTGCCGACATCGAACTTTTGTATTTCCAAAGCAATATTGAAGGTGAGATCGTAACTAAACTGCAAGAATCAAACGGACAGGTAGACGGGATCATTTTAAATGCCGGAGGATATACCCATACTTCTGTGGCCATAGGCGATGCTGTTAAGGCCATTGAAACACCGGTTGTTGAAGTTCATATCTCGAATATTCTTGCCCGTGAAGAATTCCGTCATATTTCACATATTGCCCCCCATGCCAAAGGATCCATTTTTGGATTTGGGTTGGATTCGTACAGCCTGGCTATATTAAGTTTTAGCTAAATTGATTTGGGTCAAGATCAGAATACTTTTTTTTCTTTTTGATGAAATATTCAATCACCAAATTTTTTTGATAAACATTGGAAGTAAACTGAAGGTTGGCCGATTTTCTTTCTTTTTTCAATTGAGGAATTAATGCAAAGAATTTCCAGTGTGCTTTTATAACGGCCCAAAAATCCATGATACCTCCATCGAATAAAAATTTAATGGCCGCCACACCGTCTAATATCAACCTTGAAAAAAATACCGGAAACAGCCTGTCGGATGGAAGGTTTTTAAACATCATGATGTTGTTATTGCGCATGTTGAGGTAGGTTTTTTTCCATGATTTTTTAGGCAGGGTACCGCCCCCAACATGATACACTTTCGATTCGGGGCAAACCATGATTTTATAACCGGCATTTTTTGAACGCCAGCAAAAGTCAATTTCTTCCATGTGGGCGAAAAACCGGTTATCCAATCCGCCTAATTCATGATAAACTGCTGCCTTTATAAATAAACATGCACCGGTTGCCCAAAAAACTTCAATCGGGTCATCGTACTGGCCTTTGTCATATTCAAGCGACTGAAACAGCCTGCCACGGCAAAAAGGATAACCGTACTTATCAATAAAACCGCCCGATGCCCCTGCATATTCAAACTTTTCTCTTTCATAAAACGAAACCAGTTTGGGCTGACAGGCAACTATTTGATTATCCTTTTCCATCAACGATATGACGGGTTTAATCCAATCCCGGGTAACCTCTATATCAGAATTCAGCAACACATAATAGTCGGCATCAACTTGGGCCAACGCCTCATTATACCCCTGGGCGTAACCAACGTTTTCGTTGTTTAAAATGATCCGGATGGTTGGGAAACTTTTTTTCAGAAATTCAACTGAATCATCCGTTGACGCATTGTCGGCAATGATCACCTCGGCGTCTTCCTGGCTGTGCTTAATGACATCGGGTAAAAATTTTGCCAGGAAGTCTTTTCCATTCCAGTTTAAAATTACGACTGCTACTCTTGGATTTTTCAATGTAAAAGGCCAGTATTTAAAGTGTGTAAAATTAACGAAAAAAAAGAATCGGCAAAAAATTGTTACTTTTACTAAGAATACATTTTTACGAATGAAAGAAGCATTATTTTATACGAAATCAATGAAAAATTAACATGCTTTTTGTGCCCTCACGAGTGCAGAAATAAGGGAGGCAAGTGCCGGATTTGCCGCGTCAGGAAAAAATGAAAATGGCATGCTTATGGCAAAAACCTACGGCAACGTTCGCTAAATTTCGATCCCATTGAAAAAAAACCGTTGTATCATTTTTTCCCTGGAAAGACAATTTTTTCGGTAGGAGGCATTGGCTGTAACCTGCGATGTAAATTCTGTCAGAATTATGAAATATCCCAAACCGGGCCAGAGGAATTTTTTGGATTGACTGCTGCCTCACCGGAAGAGATCATTAAACTGGCATCAAAACGGGAAGATAATATCGGTATTGCTTATACCTGTGAACCTACTGTCTGGTTTGAGTACATGCTCGATATAGCTGAACTAGCTAGGCATAACAACCTAAAAAATGTGATGATTACAAATGGGTTTATCAACCCTAAACCGCTAACTATATTATTGGATATTATTGACGCCTTTAATGTTGACCTGAAAGCGTTTAATGAAGATTTTTATAAAAAGCAAACATCATCACAATTAAAACCCGTGATGGAAAACCTGAAAAAAATAAGGAAATCAGGGCGCCACCTCGAAATTACCAACCTTGTGATCACGAACAAAAATGATAATGAAAAGGAATTTAAACAAATGGTGGATTGGATTGAGGGGGAATTAGGCCCGGATACGGTTCTTCATATTTCAAGGTATTACCCGGTTTTCAAAATGGATGAACCTCAAACCCCCGAAAAAACGATGATGCGGTTTTATGAAATTGCCTCAGAAAAACTTACCTATGTGTACCTTGGAAATTTACATTCGACAAAGGGACAAAACACCTATTGCAAGCGTTGCAAACAATTGGTTGTTGAACGCAGCGGATATCCTGCCACATCTGCCCGCGGACTTAGTGAATATGGGAATTGTTCCAATTGCCATATCAACATCGTTCAATCTTAAATAAACTTAGTAAGGCACCTGCGAACTTTTTCCGGAATTATTCAACCAGATTTCGTTTTTATCCAAATTGTTCGATTCGCCGTCCAAATTTAAATCTGATGATAAATAGCCCCGGAAGGCCTGTTTCATTTTCCCAGCGATCCGATTTATCGAATCCATCAATGGTTCCGTCAGCATTGGCGTCGCCGCCAATCATTCCCCAAATACCCGGTGAAATTTCTTTACACCCATCGGTTCCTCCATACACTTTATCTGATCCGGTCGTAAAATCATACACATAATCTCCGGCAATATTTAAGGGTTGAATGGCTGATAAAATATCCAAATGGTTACGATGTCGTAATACAACAAAAAGTTGATTTGAAACGGAATAATCAAATACCGGAATCGTAACTCCATCCAATTCTTTAACAAAACCATCTGTCATAAGGAAAGCGGCTTTTTCCCCTATTTTCGTTCCGGAATTTACAGCGGAAGCACTGAACGCATCATGTAGTTCAAGCAGTACCCAGTCAACCACATTTGCCGGAACAGCAACAACGGATTCTGTTCCCGGGTAATTCCATGGAGCCACATTGAAAGGCTGGAATAACGGCACATATTGCATTCCTGAATTCAAACCGGTTCCATTATAAGGGCCTTCCGGGAAAACTTTCAGGTCAAGCCCAAACTGGTCAATTTCGCAACTTATCATGGCCGACCAACCCGGCCCGGTCACACTATAATCAGAATGAAATACAAAGGTTAAAGAGCCGGTGGTATGTGTCGAATATACGGTGCCGGGTGAATTTGTTCCGCAAAACTCTCCAATCAGGGGCGCTGACGTAGTTGGCCCGTCAAATATCTGAAGCCAGTCGTAATTGCAACTTGATTGGTATTCAATATCAAAAAGGGTGAATTCGGCTGTTATACTGCCATTTGGATTGTCAGGATAAAAAGTCAGGACATGATCCTCATAATTGGAATAGGCGTTGTCAGGCCCGCCTGAATCGTAAAAAAGTCCGGAACAATTGGTGAAGGTTCCGTCAGTCATGAAGTATTCTTCGCTAACTGTAATAAAGTTTTGTTTAGTGATGGAATCATAGTTTACACCGTTATATATCACCAGTTTCACCTGAAAACTTCCCGCCGTATTGTACTGGATATTTACCGGGTTTTCCAAAACCGATGTTGATGGGCTGCCCCCTTCAAACGTCCATTGCCAGCTAATGGCATTAGCACAGGAGATGTCATTGAAGTTTACACTCTCGCTAATTGAAAGGTTGGTTTTGTTTGCGCTAAAATCCGTTGAATTTCCAGCCAGGTTCATCTGAACATTAAGTGTTGTGGTATTGTAATTCGCAACGGAAACTCCATAAAATACCCGGTCTTCGTAACAAGGTGCAGAAAAGCGGATATCATAAGTTCCGGCATAAAGCAACCTATGGTAATTTCCAGTCACAGGGTCCGAATAAACCCATGAACTATCATTATCAATTTCGTGCGAAAGGACATATACCTCTGCCTCCATTGGCTGTCCGGAAACAGCATCGGTTACAACGCCCCTTACCCCATAAAGACATTGCTCAAGATAATTTAACAACGAACGCCTGTTGTATTCCCAATGCGCCTGTAACAGCGAGGCAGATATTAATTTCACATCAGAGATTTCCATGGTCACTTCGCGGCACTGGTGAAAATAATTCATATAATCCTGTCTTCCGCCGTCAATAACATACCAGTCGGCTCCATTGGTGATGCCGTCATCAAAGCCGTTCATATAATTTGATGGAGAATGGGCCTGGCAGGTA
The DNA here is from genome assembly GCA_041393275.1 of Bacteroidales bacterium. Classification (GTDB taxonomy): domain Bacteria; phylum Bacteroidota; class Bacteroidia; order Bacteroidales; family JAADJA01; genus JAADJA01. The sequence goes on along the minus strand of JAWKKL010000039.1, from coordinate 28,631 downwards.
TCTGCATATTCGTGGCTGACAAACTGCCACCAGGCATCATCAGCCGAAAGAGCATATTTATGGTCCCAGGGGTAATTGATCACTTCAGTTCCTCCATGAAAATTTGCTGCCATCACAAAGTGCCTGCTTTCGGCAAAAGCCATAAAATGAAAAGTTTCAGGCTGTGTATTTGGGTTGAGTCCGTTAATTACATCCCGGAAATTCCTGTTCAGATCAACATTATTGGCATTGTATCGCACTGCTCCTGAAACGGTATTGTTTCCGGCTTTATAGGTTCCGTCGGGGTTTGCAAGGGGATTGATATAAATTTCTATGTTGTTTACCAGGTTTGTGATTCTTGTATTTAAGCCATATTGAGACAACAGGGAATCAATCAAATTTAACATCAGCGGAAAGCCTGTGAGTTCATCGCCATGCATGCTTGATGTGTAAAAAAATTCAGGCTCTGCTTCATCTGTATGCACATTATCTGAAATCTTTAAAACCAAAAGTGCTCTTCCATTCACTGAAAATCCAATCGTATCCAAATCACACAGCGTGGGATAATTTGCCTCGAATTGTTGCATCATGGCTATATATGCATCATAAGTCGGATAATAATTCAGGGCATCACTGTTCTGAATTTGTTCGACGGTGGCCATTTCAGGATCAAACCCTTCATTTGGGTGGGGAAGGGCTTCGTATTTATATCCTAATTCCAGGAACTTTGAAAATTCCTGCTCATTGGCATAAGCCCATAATACATTGCCCTGGCGGTTATCAATCGAAATGATTTTTGTCAATTCCGCCATCCCTTTATCTGACGGGATATCTATTTTAAAATAAATTTCCCCGTTTTTTTCAAACAATTCCGAATAATCCTGGGTTTTTGCACTCAGCAAAACCAGGAAAAATAAACCTGTAAACAAAATGTTTTTCATGATTTGTATTTGTTTTTCGACCTTTTTTTATTTCAGAAGGCATCTTCCATCCCTGCCACTCAGGAAATACCCTGATGGCACGGTACGGCCTACCTTTCATTGTAAGCGACAAAAGTAAGGGTTTAGGGCGGAATAAAAAAGTTAAACATACCGGATGACGCCAGGCCATTAGAAGGCCGTATTTTTTATTTAAAACCGGTATATATTATGGAGAATTGACAGGTATTCAAAATATTTTTTTTATTTTCGATTTTCGAAAAATTGCAGGAAAAGGATAATGAAGAAAGCCGGTTGTAAACGATTAACATTTTTAATACGGGAATGATCCATTCCAATCTGTTTTAACACATTTACACTTGCTTATATTTGGATAAAGGAAGGTTTTACAGGAATATACCAGATTAAGCCTATGACGGATACAAGTTGTAAATGGATGATAAAGGTGGATATATAAACGAGTTATAAGCCATATTAAACACGAAACACATTGGCAGCAAAATTAAATACAGTAGAGATTGGAGACAAATTCGAGTCAAAATCCCTCGACATTATAAAAAAATTGATTGAGGAGGAACAACTTGGTCATATGACCGAGTACATAAAAATATTTCAAAAGAAGGAGTACTACTCATCTCTTCGCAAAAAGAAAATAAAATTTGATTTAACAATAGAAGTTTGGCCGCCTAACGCAAACAGATACGTCTTACTTTACATTATCGAATGCAAAGATTATTATAAAAGAGTTCCTGTAAGTAAAATTGAAGATTTTCATAGTAAAATTATGCAAGTTGCAGGAGTAAATGTTAAAGGAATCTTTATTTCTAACTCCCCTATTCAGGAGGGAGGTTTCAATATCGCTGAATCAACAGGCATGATGGTCATAGAAGGAGAATCCAGTGACGACTACAAAATCATTTTACATAGAAAATCACGACAAACGGAATCACATATAATTCCATTCATATCAGATACACTTGACAGAAATCTTTTGGTAGAAGGCACGAAACATATTGAACGACTAATTGATAAAAAAATATTAAGTTCTTTTCACTTAATAACTAATAATAATAGAGTAAGTTTCGGAATTGATAAATTATCAAAAGACAGTATCGAAGAAATTGCAAATAGTGAGTTAAAGAAAATCGATTCAAAAATTTTATCAGAGGCATATACACTTTCGGCTAAAAAACTTATAGAATATTTAAAGAACGAATTTAAAATAAGTATCACTGATATTAGCGGTGGTTCGATTCTTGGTTCGTGTGACTTTAGCAGTAATTCAATTGGATTGAATACTTCAGTTCGAAACACAAATCGTGAGTTATTTATTTTGGCTCATGAGTTTGGTCATTATACTTTGCACCAAAGGCTTTCAATTGGGCAAACACTTTACAACACGTTTGAGGATTCAGAATATAACTTCAAAACAGGTAAACATGACCTGAATAATCCTAAACAATGGATTGAGTGGCAGGCAAATTATTTTGCGGCATCTATAGTATTACCTAAAGCACAATTTCTTGCCCACGTCTGGAAATCTCAGGACCAATTTAATAAAAGTCGAGGCACAATATATCTTGATGACCAATATCAAAATGTTAAAGACTATAATGAGATAATAAAGAGATTGGCTTACCTATTCAATGTTTCAAAGACTTCGATAATATATAGACTTAACGAAATGGAATTAATTAATAACCAAACACGATTGAAATCCATTGGACAAATTTTTAAAGACTACAAGGACGAATTTTTTATATAAAACGGCTTATAACACATAAAACCATAACCAATTCATGAGCAGAATATGAAAAAAAATAAAGCCATTGTTTTAACCATAGTAGTTTTGATTCTGGGATTTTTATTGAATTTCCTTTTTGAAATTATGCCAGATGATTTTAAAAAATCAATGACTGATTTCTCAAACAGTATTGGTTTGTCATATACCTTATTCTGGATTATTTTCACTTTATTGGTAGCAATCGTGACGCTTTATTTTGTTTGGAAACAAGCACTAAATAGTGAGACCAAAACCATTTTAATACCTGATGAAACGAATACCATAAAGAACACAGGAAAGAACAGTAAAACATATCAGGACATTGACAATAGTATCATAACCGACTACTCAATAAACCAGTCCTATAACGGAACCGGAACAGGCGATAATATTGGCCATGACAAAATCACAAACATCGAATACAAAATTAATTTGTTTGAGAAAATCCCTCACGAACTAACTCAACCTCCTGTTAAGCCTGATATTTTCATTGGCAGGGACAAAGACCTGGAAAACTTAAGAAAAGAAATACTTAATGGAGATAGCCTCCTTTTACTTGTAAATGGTCATGGTGGAATTGGGAAATCAACACTTGCAGCCCGGTATTACCACAATTATAAGAACGAATATGAGCATCTTGCATGGCTGTTAAGTGAAAAAAGCATTGCAAATGCATTACTCAGGCTTAAAGACAACCTTGGTTTCTCACCTGACCAAAACAAACTGACAATCGATGAGCAGTTGGAGATTATCATCACAAAGCTGGCAAACCTTAAAAAACCATCTTTGCTTGTGATTGATAACGCCAATGAGTTAAATGACCTGGAACAAAACTATCTGGCATTAAAACGGTGCAGTAATCTTCATCTAATGCTTACCACAAGAATAACTAAATTTGACGATGTTCACTGTTTTAAAGTTGAGGGGCTATCTGAACCTTTTGCTATAGAGCTGTTTAAAAAGCACTATCCAAACCATTATAACGAAGAGGATGAACTGCTCAAAGAGATAATAAAGAATATCGACAACAATACACTGATTATAGAATTGCTGGCTAAAAATTTAAGAGAACTGAACATGCTGGAATCCCAATATAATCTGAGGCAGTTAGCCGATGATCTGCATCAAAGTTTGCTTAAATTGAGTAAAAGTCAAAAAATAAGCACTTCATACCAGGCAAATAGCCACAAGCTGAGAGTGGAAAAACCGGAAGATATTGTAATGGCTATGTATGATTTTACAGAGCTTAATGAAGCAGAAAAACAAATGATTTCTGTATTTACCTTATTGCCTAATGAAGCAATCTCTTTTGATTTCCTGAAACAAAGCTTCCCTGATCAGGATATTAAAACGAATCTTTTAAGTATTGCCCAAAAAGGATGGGTTGATTTTAACAACAAGGAAATGCTTTTCAAAGTAAACCAGGTAATACAAGATGTGGCGTATGAAAACCAAAAAGACCGTTTGTTCACTGATTGCAAAGCGATGATTGAAAAGTTAAGCAGTCATCTTTCCGGTGATGACATCCTGCACCAGGACCAATTTTTGTTCACTCAATTATTGGTCAACTATGCTGAGTCTATTGTAAATAAAATACCTGATGAAAACGAGGCGATAGCTGTTTTGAATCAAAGTTTGGGAAAATATTATACAAATACTGGCGATGTTACTGTTTCGTTAACCGTGTACAATAGAATGAATACCATTTTTCAAGAATTGCAAAAGTCAGATCTAAATAATGAAGATTTTAAAAACGGACTGGCGATTTCGTATTCAAAACTCGGTGAAACGCACACCGCCCTTGGCAATTTGGATAAGGCATTGACCTATTTCGAAAAGGATATAGAACTATCAAAAGAACTCTATGAAGCCTATCCGCAAAATGTGTCATTTAAAAACGGACTGGCGATTTCGTATGCCCGGTTTGGTGTTTTTCACAGGGATAATTTAAAAAACATAAAAGAAGCAAAACTTTGTTTCAGTAAAGCACAATCTCTTTGGAAAGAATTAGTTCGACAATCTCCGAGAAATAAAGAGTTTGAGAGATACCATAATCAGATAAATATTGATTTGGATAACTTGATTAAAAGATAGCGTGCTATAATCTAGTAGGCTGCCCCGCCAGTAAGGACTGATGGAGAGAACCTCTCACACCACCGTACACTTCGGCTTCGCTCAGTGTAAACCAGGCGTTTCTCGTACATAGGGGTTCGTTAAGTTATGGGGATTGTAATCTATACAGTAGCGACTTGTGTCTTCCAATTAAGTTTGTATAATGTTGAAATAAGAGCCTAAAGTATAAACTAAAAAACCTGCATGGAATATCATACATGGGTGGAAGGCATTGTCAAAAACCTGAGGATTACCTGTACAGCAGCGAAGGGAATTAAGCAGGATTAAAGGCTGAGATTGTACCGGTATAAAATAGGTTGAAAACTCAAAAAAAAATGATGAACGAAACAAGCCCGCTAGTCGAGCTAACGCATGAAGACCAGCAAGTGCGGGGGGAGTTTTCGGATATTGTGAAATAAGTGACCACCATTAAGTCCGGATAACAAGGCTGCCCCTGCCATTCCAGAGGGAAAAACCGGATGTATAAAAAACGAATGCTAAAGTAATTTTAAACGGATGCTGACCCATTGATGAATGGATGCTGACCCATTGATGAATGGATGCTAAGGAAATTTTAAATAAATACGTATTTATTGATCAATAGATACGTATTTATTTTTTTTTCCTGCGGGAGTATTTAAAAATCCGGCCGGTAAACGGAGCGAAAAGAGAGCCTTATTTAAAACCGGAATAAATTACAACCAGAGGTTTTGGGAAGGAATAAAATGATTTATTTTAGTAGAACCAAAAAAAGCAGGCCAGGAAGCCTGAAGAACGAAACAAATGTTAATTATTTGGCAACACCAACATTCTGATGGATGAACATCCTTAAAATAAATAAAGAAAAAATTAACCCTGAAAAAACACAAAAGTTTGCGAATAAAACCCTATAGGGGTGGTTTTCGCAACAAAAGTTTGCTATATACACTAGTTATATGGCATTTGAAAAAACAGAATACTTATGAAAAGACTATTAATTTCAATTTTTACAATTTTTATTATATCAAATTCATTTTCGCAAGAATTGAAATTTGAGAGACCTAACTATAAAAAGATTAGCAAAGAAATAAAAAAGAAAAAATCGGAGTTTTATTACAAAAATTTATTTGATAGATATCTAAATGGAGACACAACATTCAACTTAAATGAAAAAAGACATTTATATTATGGATTTTCATTTCAAGATGATTATTCCCCTTATGGCAGTTCGACATACAATGATAGTTTGAAAGTATTTTATGAGAAAGACACATTAACTGAATTTGATTTCAAAGAAATTATCAAATTTTCAAAATTAATACTTGACGAAAAACCATTTGACTTAAGAGCAATAAACAATTTGAATTACTCATATTATAGTCTTGGAAACAAAGACCTTGAAAATCTTTACAATTATAAATCATTATTGATAATAGATGCAATTATGAGTTCAGGCGATGGAATAAGTGAAAAAAGTGCATTTTATGTAATATATGTTTCGCATGAATATGACTTATTAAATGCTCTAGGATTTGGTTTTGGAGGAGAGCAAAGTCTTACAACCAACGGTTATGATTATTTAAAACTACAGGACAATGAATTTGGAATTGAAGGATTTTATTTTGAAATAAGTAGAAGTTTGGAGCATCTTAATCTAATGTTTAAATAAAAACGCCATGTAACAGCGGCTCATAGTGCATGCCGCAATTAATACTATTAATGAAGATTATTGTAAAACATAAAAATGGCATATATTAAGAAAATACAAAGTAAAAATGCGACTCGCACCATAGCCGCAAAACGTTATGCAATTTAATAAATATAAAATGAAACGAATTTTACTAATTTCATTAATCTTCAGTTCAATTAGTTTATCTGCCCAGAATAAAATTGAGTCCATACTTAATAAAGACTTCACGGTAATCCAAATAGAAGGAATTGATCAGCATTCTGAATTTAGGACATTTGACCTTGAGTCCATAAATTCTTTAAAAAATCCATTATTTATCAAAATTAGAAAGTACGCCGGAAGTGAAGACTTCGATTACAGTTTAAGCACAAAGATTGTTAATGGAGCTGGAATATTTTTTAATCTTAATGGTGATAAAATTGAATCTTCAGCAGCAGGACCATATACGAAGGTTGGAGGACCAAAAAAATTGATTGACTTTGAAATATTTCTTAGAAACCTATTGGCAAGACTTGAAAAAATTGAAATAAATGATGAATTTATAGTTTTTTCAAATACAGGTAAAGAAAAAATAATAATAAAAAAATAAACTGCATACAACACAGGATAAATGCAATACCGGCAAACGTGGAATTAAATGAAATTAATAAATATCGTACCCAGCCAACAGAGAGACAGGTAACCAACCCGCTACTGCACTTATCCTGGGAACGTTAGTCAGAATTTAAAAAACAAAAACATGAAGCGAATATCATTTTACCTTGCAATTGTATTTACCGTATTTTCCATATGTCCGGTATATGTTTTAGCAGACTCTATTCCGGATAGTACACAAATTTACGGAGTATGGAATATGGCAGGATCTCCATACATAGTTATGGGGCTGGCTACAATCCCTGTCGACTCAATCCTTACAATTGAACCAGGAGTTCAGGTTCAGTTCAAATCATCCACCAACGACAGTGCCTTTATAATTCAGTATTTGGATATCGGTTGGATCAAGTCATACGGAAAGTTGATCGCAGTTGGATCGGAAACCGATTCAATTACTTTTACATCTAATGGAGAAGGATACTGGGGCGGAATCCACTTTGAAAATGTTTCGGAAACTTCCCTAATGAACTATTGCTCTGTAAAAAAATGCAGTTCAATAGGAGATGAATTAATACCCGGAGAAACCTATGCAGGAGGGTTGACATTTAAAAATTCTCAGGCTTCAATTGAAAATTCAAACCTTTCAAACAATTATATAGGAGTGTTTGCCTGGGGTTCACAAGTTAGCCTTAATCAAAATAAAATCAGAAATAATAATGATGGTGTAGTATATTTTGAATCATCGGGGAAAGTCTCATCATCACTTATAATTGATAATTCTGAAGATGGAATTACTTCCCATACCTCTGCGATAATAATAGAGAATAATTTAATTGAAGAACAATTGCAGGGAATTCATTCTTATGAGTCATTCGATACCATAATCGGGAACGTGGTCCGTAATAACTTGTGGGGTGGAATTGAGATTACACGGTGCAATCCTTTCGTATTCAGAAATATTGTTTACGGTAGCAATTCAGGAATCAGTTGCAATGGAAGTCCCCGGATTGCTAACAACACAATCGTGAATAATAATTATTTCGGTATATATTGCGACTGGCATGCAAAACCTTATATAATCAATAATATCATTTTTGGAAACAACAGTTTAATTCTATATGATGCAGATGATACGGTAGTTTTTGCTAATAATTTATTACAGGTAAATGCTATTCCTACCGGACTGACCGATGCCGGAGGTAATATCTTTAATGAGGATCCGATTTTTATAGATCCTGTCAATGAGGACTTTTCGTTGGAGGCCGGTTCGCCCTGCATCAATTCCGGTATTGACTATTTTGAATGGGAGGGTGAAGCTTTACTGGAACTAGAACCCGGACAATACACAGGAATTGCACCCGACATGGGAGCCATTGAATCAACTTATGTTGGAATTAAAAATGACTTTTCAATGTCGCAAAGACCAAACATGATGTTGGTATATCCTAATCCAGCAAGTGGAGAAATAATTAATTTTTATTGTGCTGGAGCAAAATCCGGTTACGAGTACATAGTTATTCAGAACATGCTGGGATCTATCATACACCAGCAGGAACTACATAATGATAAGAATATAATTAACATCAGCGATTGGACTCCAGGAATTTATCTTGTCTTTGTTTATAATGAAGAGATGGTAATCAGACAAACAAAGTTTGTAGTGCAGTAATTCCCAAACTTGAAAAACATCATTGGAAAAAAATAACAAAAACAATTGAAATTAAAACGCACCATAACAGGCGATAATAGCCTATTGGCGCATCCCGTTCATCAAGACAAAGACGTGAAAGAAACAACAACATACAAATCAACAAACATCCTGCGAAACAAGCGCCAACTGGCTATATCGCGGGGCCGTTATGTGCAACTCATGGAAAAAGACAGAACAACCACATTGTTAAATTAAAAGCAAAAAAGTATCAATTAAATGCTTTTTTACCATATTAAGATTGGGTTTAAGATAATAAGGAAAAACAGTTTCTATTCAATGTTGAGCATTTTTGGTTTAGCATCAGCAATGTTTGTTGGCTTTTTCCTTTTATCAGATGTAAATAGGATGCTTGACTTTGATAAATGCCATGAGAAACATGACAGAATATATCGGGTAATTAGTGATCATATTATTTATGATAACTTTAGGCAACCACTGGTTCCATATATTCTTGCTACGAAAATGAAACAAGATTTCCCAGAGGTTGAGGCTGTAGCCAGGTACTCAATAATTCCAGGTGTTATAGGTAGAGTATTTGTTAATAAAGATGATGAGTTTGTTGATGAAAGACAGTTCTATTGCGCTGATCGGGAAATATTTGACATCCTGACCATTCCTCTCATATCAAAAGAATCGGAAAGTTTTCTATCGGAACCCAGCCTTGTAGTACTCTCAAAAGATATGGCAGTGAAATATTTTAATGAACCAAACCCTGTTGGCAAAATGCTCGAAATCCGTACGATGGGAAAAATACAGCAATTGAGGGTTTCTGCAATAATGGAGAACTTTCCTGAAAATTCCACTTTTCAGGCTGATTTTATAGTTAATACGGATTTCTACCTAAATATGTTCAGAAAGGACTATTCCAACTTAGAACAAACAATACAATCATGGTCTTTCGATCAAATCAACCTGATATTATTACTCAAAGAAGATGCTTCTGAAGTTGGGACAAATTCAAAGTTGGATCATTTGATTTCAAGTATTGAGGGACTGGAGGATTACAAATATTACTTGCAGAAACTTACTGATGTTTATTTGTTTTCGCAAGATATTCATAATGACTTTATAGAAAAGGGTGAAATATCTGACTTGTATGTCTTTACTGCAATAGCTTTACTGATTTTACTGGTTGCTTCCATCAATTATATCATTATTACAACAGCCAGATTATCTCTTCGACACAAAGAAATAGGTATTAAAAAAGTATTTGGAATCAGCACACAAAGCATTATGGTGCAGATCATAATTGAATCAACGTTGGTCGCATTGTTTTCTCTTTTGTTTGCAGTTATCCTTGTATTTATTTTCAAAGACCACTCCGATTTATTTCTAATGAATAAAGTAATATACTTGGGTAATAATACATTAAAGGTTTTCATATTGTTTATTGGATTAGCATTGATAATCGGGATTTTATCAGGACTATACATTTCATTTCAGGTAACCCTTTAAATCCCATTGAAATGATCAAAAGTAAAGTGATCAGCCAAACTTCAAAATTTGACTTTAAAAAATACTGATCGGTTTTCAATTGATTGTTTTTAATGTCCTTCTTATCTACTCCTTTTTTATTTATAAGCAGGTAAATTTTGCTTTAAATTCTGATCTTGGTTATGATCCTGAAAATCTTGTTGTGGTCTATCTTGATCTGGATTATTTTTCTGAATATGATGTTTATCTCAATTCCATTGTTGAAAACAGCAACATCATCTCAATATCCGGTGCTTCAACTGCACCTCCAACAGAAGCGGCTTCATACTCTAAATTTGCCAGGGTGGACGATCCATCTGTAGAAGTAACTTTTGAAAGTTATCTTATTGATTATAATTTTTTCAAAACATTAAATGTCAATATCCTTGAAGGAAGAGCATTTAGCAGGGAGTATCCAACTGACCAGACTTCTTCAATCATAATTAACCAGCAGGCAGTTGATGAGTTTGGAATAAAAAAGCCGATAGGTAAAAAGATCGGAGATAGAAGAATAATTGGCGTTGTCGATAATTTCAACGTACATTCCTTTCGTAGAAAAATACTACCATCAATTTTTACCATGGATCCAACCCGCATATATTCAATAATTCTTCGTGTCAACCCACAAAATCAGAAAGCAACTATAAAATTCCTCGAAAGCAAAATGAAAGAAATTGCTCCTTCTCATCCTTTCACATATAAAATTATAAAACCGGAACTTCGTAATTTTTATAAAGCAGACTTAAATTTTGGAAATTCAATTACAATATATACATTATTCACTCTCCTGATATCTACATTAGGATTATTGGGTTTAACATTGTTTTTGGCAAAACGAAGGAGTAAAGAGATTACAATACGAAAAGTGCATGGGGCAAATACCATCGATATAATAAAATTCTATCTATCTGAATATTTGGGAATTGTTATTATCGCAAATATCATTGCTTGGCCTCTGGCCTATTTATTCGTTGATAAATGGCTTCAGGATTTTCCAATTAGAATATCACTAATGGAGAATTTTTGGTTGTTTTTGATTTCCGGCATAATATCATCAGTTTTTGTATTTGGAATCGTTGGAATTAAAGCAATTCATACAAGTTTGACAAACCCAGTAGAAAATTTAAAATATGAATAGAAAAATAATAATAAGCAGCACATAACAGCACCTATAGCACATGGCCGCATTTGGGTCATTAAGAAAAAGAATTGTAAAGTTGAACACTAGGAACATCAAAGAAAATAAGAGTAAAGAAACGGCTACGGGCCATATTGGCAAACCGTTGGTAACCTTATGTAAATAAAAGTGAGAATAGAATATGAATAAAATTTATTGTCCAAATTGTTATGATGGTTTTGAAGTTGCACCAAAAAATTGCAAATGTGGATATCCTTTTCAAGGTGCAGAGAATGACAAACAGAAATTTATGGCAATCCAAATCAAAAAGAATAAAACAATTAAAGAAGGAAGAAAAAGTGCAAAGTACTCAAGAGGAGTTCTTTTTTTCATAGGAGGAATTAACTTTATAATATCAATAATTGCTTATTTTGTTTTTGAAGATAATTCACTTGTGTTCTTACCATTTATTTATAGTGCAGTATTAATCGGATTTGGATTTTACTCATATAAAGAACCATTTTTTGCTTTGCTATTAGGGTTTATTGTTTTGATTTTTTTATACACTCTAATTGGAATAAATGATCCAATGAAGATTCTCAAAGGTGGTCTATTTAAAATCTTGTTCGTGGGATTATTTATTTACGGATTAGTTAAAGTATGGCAAGCAGAAAGAGTAAATAAAAAATAAGATACGGTTGGCAACAGCGTATGATAACACATTGCGGGGAAATACAGCTTCAAACCAGCCCTATGATAAAAAATCCGCAACGTGTCATATACGCAACACGTTAGTGTGTCATGCTCTCATCACGATTGAATACCCAGAATAACTTTTATTGAATAATTTTGTTATAAGAGGAGTATTAACAAAAAAATGAGAAGTTATGAAGCGGGGAAAATTTATTTTGACAATGCTTGCACTTTACCCTTTGACGCTCATCGCAAAAATGATACCCACTGTTATGACAAGAACAGGCAAAGGATTTAAAGTAAAATCTGGTGAAGCCAGGTTTGGTATTCACTATAAAATGAAAGGTGTAACTCTAAATACACTTGATGTTAAAATATCTGGTAAAGACACTGAAAATGATTTAGCAGTTTTTGAACAAACTGGTTTAACTCCTAAAGGGGGTCCTCCGTTGCATATTCATCCGAATCAAGATGAATGGTTCTATGTGGTTGATGGTGAATATTTGTTCCAGGTAGGTGAGGATAAATATCAAATGAAATCAGGCGACACAATTTTTCTTCCACGAAAAGTTCAACATGCATTTATTCAACTTACAGAAATAGGTAAAATGATTGTTTCCTATTTGCCTGCTGGTAAAATGGAAGAGTTCTTTGCTGTTACTGACAAATGGACATCTCCTCCATCGAAAGAAGAAATTTCAAAAGTATTTGCCGACCATAATATGCAAGTTGTCGGACCAGCTCTAAAAGTTGAATGAAATATTAGTAACTAGTACACACGAACGCACATCAGCCGGTATAAATAATTTGGCAGTCAGTAGTATGCGCAGGTCTGAGCTTTTATTTATGTTTGTTGTAGACTGATACTGGCACTCTTTGAAACGCCACCCTATTCATTCCGGCAACACTTTGTGTGTCATATTATGGACGCTATGAAAACATACGATATTTTTAAAAGCATTAGTCCATTAACGGAGGATTCCTGGATTGATCTTCAATCCTTATTTGAACCACTGGATTTAAAAAGAAATGAGTATTTGGTCAGAGAAGGTTCACGGGTTAGTTATTGCTACATACTATTAGATGGGGTGGTTCGGGTTTTCTACAATAAAGAAGGAAACGAATACAATAAAACTTTTTTTATCCCCGGAATGTTCCCTACTCCGCTAACTGCTTTGTTATCCGATGCACCTTCCCGGTTATCTTTTCAGGCTCTTTTACCAAGTAAATTGATACGGTTTTCATATAAAGGATTCAGGGAACTCTTCTCCAAACACCAATGTTTAGAGTCCTTCATGTTACGAGTTCTTGAGAGGGAATGGATAAATAAGGAGAGGCATGATATTCAAATGGTTACAAATGATGCCACGACTAATTATTTAATATTCCGTGATGAGTACCCTGGTTTGGAAAACCAAATACCACAATATCATATTGCTTCCTATCTGGGAATCACTCCAATACAGCTAAGCAGAATCAGAGCCCAGTTAGCCAAAAGCTGATTTCATTCCTTAACATATGTTAATGCATAGGAAAATCGCTCACTGCAATTTTGCAATGAACTTTTAATCTTATGCAATATGAAAACACTATTTATTTATCCTTTTATGATTTATGCAGTTGCAGCAATTGCCTGTTTATGTATCATGATCATTATTGATTACATTCTTGGTGCAGAAGCTGAACATCTCAATGCATGGGTTATTATTAACAGGCTGTTTGGTAGAGAAACTGGTATAGGCGACAGCCTTGCTATTAAACACCTGGGGGTAGCAGGAGCGACAGCAGTTATGCTGTTGATGAACACCATTTTCGGCGCAATTTTAATTCAACTCATTAGGCTTTTTATTCGAATTTTTCACTCTTAATAGCAATAGATCATGAAAAAGATTAATATACATATCGCAATCATATTATTGCTTTCTGTGGCTACAGGAAATGCTCAAAATAGTGAAATACAACTAAGCAATTACTGGCAGATCGGCTTTGGACTTGGAGAACTTCCAACCGGTGGTAGTTTTAAGCCAAGCATAACCATTGGTTATCAATTTAATGAAAAAATTTATGCCGGTATAATTTACCAATTCAAAGATGAGATAAGCCGGGGAAGTTCTTCCTTCAATGCCAAATCTACAGACCTTGACGGACTAGTCAGTTCGTCAGAAGATGTGGCTCAAAGATTCCTGTTTCAGATCAGATACACACCACTAAAAAATGGGCCTTATCTATCAGGTGGTATTGTTTTCAATGGCAAGGATACTGAAACCATGTTTTTTGAGGACCAGAGCAGGGACATTGCCGGAGAACCCGTATCAGGAACAATTCTAATACAGCAGACCCGGCCAGCAGGATGGGGACTGGCATTAGGGCTGGGTTATCAGTACAATTTCAAAAATGGATTCTCTGCCGGGTTTGAATGGACACCTGCGTGGGGTCAATACCCGACGCCTTCTTACGAATTTGGAGGTACATCCAATCTTTCAGATACCGCTCAAAATAGCTTGAAGCAGAAGATGGACGAAGGGTTCAAGTCCAGCGTGACCAACATGTACAAGGTATTCCACATTGGGGTGGAATATCGATTTCAGTAATTTAAAATCAATAAAAATGAAAACACAAGAAATTAAACTAACAGGCTGGATGATAATCATTCACATTATAATGATGCTTACAGCAGGTGTCATCCTGATTTACACATTTGATTTCCCCGATATTCTCCGGGAAAACATGGAAACTACATTGGGGCTTTTTCACAAAAACAAAGCCTTTACTGTGCCGGCATATTACCTCTTTACACTAACAGGTATAAGCTTTATGACCATTGTATTACTTCTTTTCAAAACATTAAAATTCCATGAATCTACATCAGGATTTTTAGCAATGGTTTTTGGAGTTTTATTTGGATTGACCGCCTCACTTGGATTCGTTCGATGGCCATTTTTGATGGAACACCTTGGGCAAATGGTGGCCAATGCATCGCCAGCTCAATTAGAAAATATTCGTGTTATATATGATTCATTCCACTTGTATGCAGGTGTATCGGTTGGTGAAAATTTTGCTTTCTGGTTTGAGTTCCTGTGGATGTTTTTATTCTCAACCTCTCTATTAGCAAAGCGAGTCCTTTTTCCAAAATATATGGCTCGGATCGGACAAGGATTGGGTATTGGGATGCTAATTTATTCCATGGAACAATTTGGTGGAGTATTTTCGGTCTTAGGACCTATAAATATGATTGTCCATACAGCTCAATTAGGCTGGCTCTTAGCATTAAGCTTCCTTCTCTTTAACGTAACCAGCTCAAAGCAAGGGCGATTAACGAATATTCAAAAAACGGCTTCGATTGGTCTTTTTGCCATCCTTCTAACTATATCATTTATCTAAAACTTAAACCATGAAACTTACAAAAAATACAATACTTATTACTGGTGGGTCTTCCGGAATTGGACTAACACTTGGCAGGGCACTGTTAAAGCTTGACAACCAGGTTATCCTTTTAGGAAGAAACAAAACAAAACTCCATGAACTTGAAAAAGAAGGTTTTAAAACTATTGTTTGTGACATGGCAAACCAGGAAGAGATTGAGAATGCAACCATTAAAATTCAAAATAACTTCCCAAAACTGAATATCCTTTTAATAATGCTGGAGTTCAATTCAATTACAACTTTTTGGAGAATGTTATTCCATTGGACAAAATTTCGCAGAAATAACAATAAATGTAACCGGACAGATCTTGTTGACGCAACTATTAATTCCGCAGTTAAATAATTCGCAGAAATCACTAATTGTAAATACAACTTCGGGATTAGGAGCATTCCCAAAAGAAGACGGATTGGTATACAGTGCTAGTAAAGCAGCTATGCGAAACTTTACTATTGGCTTACGTTATAGCCTTAAAAATACACCTATTAATGTGTTGGAATTTATTCCACCTGTTACTGATACCGGAATGACGGATGGAAGAACCGAGTCTAAAATGTCGGCTAAAGAACTTGTTGAGCGCATAATTCCTCAGTTAGAAAAGGAGCGAAAAATATTAACCGTAAGCAAAATGCGCATTTTCTTGCTTATTGCGTTTTTATTTCCTCCACTGGCATATAAAATTTTGTCGAGATGATAAGTTTTATGTGAAATATTTATTAAAAAGAAAAATTCTTTAATTTGGAAAGTTGAAAATTAATACTACACACAACATTTTGGTTAATTCAATGACAGTGGATGTGGTAAGTATATAGGTTAGTAACCCGCTCAAACACTATAGCGGTTTAACAGGAAGCTACCACGCAATCTGCCTCTACCTTTAGATTTGCATTTTTATTGACAAAAAAATACTAAAGAATAAATGAATAAAAAGAATAGTGTATTTATAGCAACAAGTTTAAGCGGCTATATCGCTGACAAAAATGGTGGACTCGATTGGTTACAGTCAATTCCAAACCCAGAAAATAACGATATGGGATTTGTTGAATTCACCAATACAATTGACGCACTTGTGATGGGACGAACAACATTTGAAACTGTAATAGGATTTGATGTTCCGTGGCCATATAGCAAACCCGTTTATGTATTGAGTAATAAGTTAAAAGAAATACCTGAATCTTATAAGGGCAAAGCACATTTAGTAAAAGGAACGTTAACTGAAATTTTAGAGCAAATTCACGCGAAAGGACACGAAAGATTATATATCGATGGAGGAACAACTATCAGGAATTTTCTGAAAGAGGATTTGATTGATGAAATGGTGCTTACAACAATTCCGATTATATTAGGTGGAGGCTCTTCTTTATTCTCTGAACTTCCGAACGAACTGAAATTTGAACTGATTGGAACAAAAACATATTTAAATCAAGTAACACAAAATCATTATAAACGGAAAAAATAAAATACGAAAAGCCAACAAAGAACTGAGCTAAAAAACCAGGAAATTAGAATAAAATTTCTATTTTTCAACCTACCGATTTTGTGAGGCAGTTTAAAAAATATTAATTATAAAGCAGGAGCTGTACTTATGTAATTTGGGTCGTAAGGGGTATTTGATTTAGCGACGGCGAAAGCGATTTTCAGCAACTTGTTTCAAAAGGCTGGTGTAAATGCAAAAGGTTGGGCTATTCAAAACCGATGTGGGTCTGATGTTCGTGGTTTATAATATTCGCCAGATAATGAATATATTAGAAAAAAATGAACTGAAAAAGTACCTGGAAAAGGAAGTTTTTATTTCCTGGAACAAAAACATGCAATAGGAAGAAAATATCATTGAATTAAAGCATAAAATTTATTCAACCAAATACAACTAAATATTTATCATCCCTTAAAAAGGCTTAAATTTGATCTGTTATTAATTAAGCACGGAGGTCATTTGACGAACTGACGGTGTAGCCAATTAATAAAATTCGGTGGATATTGATATTAATGCAAATAATGATTTGAAATAATAATTCAGAAAACTTAATTTAGTAAAAATGAAAAATTTAGGCACTTATTTTATTGCAGTCACCTTGCTTTTAGCAGTGGCTTGCAATCAAACATCACAAAAAAGCGAAACAAAATCAGTACGTACAGATGACCTGGACCGTACTGTTCTCCCCATTAAGGAGCCAACATATCAAGCAGTGACAGAACTCGATGCACGCAATGCCACTCCTCCCCCCAGGTTTGAAGTAAAAGCACCTGAAAAAGCCCCCAATGTGGTTATTGTTTTAATCGATGACCAGGGATTTGGTGCAGCCAGTTCTTTTGGAGGGCCGATAAATGAACCTGTCGCAGATAGACTGGCGAATGAAGGATTGCGGTATAATTGTTTTCACACAACTGCCCTTTGTTCACCTACACGTACGGCCATTTTGACGGGTAGAAACCACCATCAAAACAATGCTGGAGCCATTATGGAACTTGCAACCGGTTTTCAAGGTAATACAGGTATTCGTCCGAACAGCATTGCCCCACTTGCTGAAATATTGCGGCTGAATGGTTACAGCACGGCCATGTTTGGGAAATACCATGAAACACCTCCCTGGGAAGCTTCCGTTTCGGGACCCTTTGACAGATGGCCGACCCGCTCCGGTTTCGATAAATTCTATGGATTTATCGGTGGCGAGACCAATCAATGGGCACCTGCCATATATGATGGAACGGTGCGCGTTGAAGTGGAGCGGGGCCCTGACTACCATTTTACGACCGATATGACCGATAAGGCCATTCAATGGGTAAACGCGCAACAGGCACTGACACCCGATAAGCCATTTTACATCTATTATGCTACCGGTGCAACGCATGCACCGCACCATGTGCCCAAAGAATATATTGAAAAATACAAAGGCAGGTTTGATCAGGGTTGGGATAACCTAAGAGAAGAAACTTTTGCCCGTCAAAAAGCCATGGGAATTATACCGGAGAATACCCAGCTAACGGAACGACCGGCAGAAATTCCATCATGGGAAAGCCAAACCCCGGAGCAACAAAGACTTTTTGCCCGGCAAATGGAGGTATTTGCCGCTTTTGCTGAACATACGGACCATGAAGTCGGAAGGCTGGTTAAAGCACTGGAAGAAATGGGCGAATTAGATAATACATTATTTTTCTATGTGATCGGTGATAACGGATCGAGTGCAGAAGGGGGGCCGGAAGGGACCTATAACGAAATGATGGCATTAAACGGAATTGTTGGTGAAGCTTCGCAAATGATGGATCATATTGATGACTGGGGAGGACCGAACACATTTCCGCATTTTGCCATTGGTTGGGCACATGCCACCAATACCCCTTTTCAATGGACCAAACAGGTTGCCTCCCATTTTGGAGGCACGCGAAACGGTATGGTGGTGCACTGGCCCGATGGTATAAGTTCAAAAGGTGAAATTCGTTCGCAATTCACGCATGTTACGGATGTTGCGCCCACGGTGCTCGAAGCCGCTGGCTTGCCGTTCCCGACTTCTGTTAATGGAACGGAGCAAACACCATTTGCCGGTACGTCTTTCGTCTATTCTTTTGATGATGCCAGTGCACCTGAAACACACACCACTCAATATTTTGAAATGTTTGGTAACCGGGGCATCTACCACGAAGGATGGACGGCATCAACTCGGCATTCGATACCCTGGTTAATGACTGAATTACCACCGCTTGAAAATGACGTGTGGGAATTATATCATGTAGATGAAGATTTTTCACAGGCCAATAACCTGGCAGATTCTAATCCCGAAAAACTAAAAGAGCTGCAGGATTTGTTCATGAAAGAAGCCATCAAAAATCATGTACTGCCCATTGATGACCGGAGAGTGGAACGTTTCAATGCAGAAATTGCAGGTAGGGGCGACATCATGGGAGATCGCACTTCATTAACTCTCTATGAGGGGATGACAGGAATTATGGAGAACGTCTTCATCAACAACAAGAATAAAAGTTACACTCTGGTTGCTGAAGTGGTCCTGAATGATGACAATACCAATGGTGTTATTATTTGTCAGGCCGGCAGGTTTGGTGGCTGGTCTCTTTATATGAAAAATGGCAGGGTGCATCATGATTACAACTTCTTTGGTCTTGTGCATACCAATATTGCCTCAACCAAAGCTATTGAAGCCGGTAAGCACCAAATAAAGTATGAATTTATTGTAGACGAGCCAAAACCGGCAACAGGAGGAAAGTGCGCATTATTTGTCGATGGTATGAAGGTAGCTGAAGGTTACATCCCCAAAACACAACCCTTTGCTTACTCAGGAGATGAAGGCGTGGATGTAGGGACAGACAATGAAACCAACGTGACGAATGATTACAAAGAGGGTGAAAATAAGTTTACCGGTAAGATTAATAAAGTGACAGTAGATATTGGAATGAATTAAATCAACTAGCATTCTTTTTTGGAGATAAAATATAACTGGCTGCAATCGTGTAGCTGGCCCCGACTAATAATAGCTGGGGATCGCCTCTCACACCACTGTACACTTCGGCTTCGCTCAGTGTAAACCAGGCGGGCCTTGTATATGCTTACGCCGAAGCTTCAGCATAGGCGCTACGGGCCTCGAATACAGCCTCACAGTAAAAGCGATTTTCAGCAATTTGATACAAAAAGCTGGTGTGCAATGCACAAGGCCTTACTATTCAAAATCCGGATACAGCAAATATTTTTTCCTGATTTCCTTAAAGGCATTGATGCCTTCCTGCCAGCTTTCCCTGATCTGTGTTTCAGTCAAACCTGCTTCAATCTGTTCCCGGAGTTTATCCGTGCCGGCTAATTTTTCAAAATAATTGGTAAAAAACGGTTCTTTATCCTTAAAGTATGAATAATAATCAATTAACCAGTTCAAATGCAATCGCCTATCCTTAGGCAAAACATTAAGTGCAAAACCCTCTAATGATTGGCCATAACAGGCTTCACCCTCATACAGGGGGTGGTTGGAAACCCCTGGGACTGGCTCAGGCGTAAATACAAAACTACCAATGCCAAAATCAGGATGGCCGATTACCTGGAAAGGAAATTCAGTACCACGCCCAACACTTATTATTGACCCTTCAAAAAAACATAGCGAAGGGTAAAGTTGAATGGCAATATTGTTTGGAAGATTTGGCGATGGCGCAACCGGAAGTTCATACCGGCTTTTATGATTGTAGCTTTTACATGGGATAATGGTTATGTCACATTTTATTCCATCTTTAAGCCATCCTTCCCCATTTACCATCTGAGCATACTCGCCAACGGTCATGCCGTGAACAACCGGAATTTCATGCAGACCAACAAATGAAGAAAACTCTTTTTCTAAGACCGGGCCATCCACATTATCGCCATGCGGGTTTGGTCTGTCCAGAACAATCATTTCCACCCCATTTTCCGCACACGCTTCCATCATATAACTCATCGTGGAAATGTAGGTATAAAACCTCGCTCCCACATCCTGAATATCGAAAATCACCAGGTCAATTTCAACCAGGTCTTCATGTGTTGGTTTTTTATGCTTACCGTAGAGTGAAACGATGGGAAGTCCGGTTTTTTTGTCCACACTATCTGATACCAATTGTCCATCTGCAGCATTGCCCCTAAACCCGTGTTCCGGGCCAAATACTTTTTTAATGTTTACACCCAAACTTAAAAGTGTATCAACAAGATGGACCCCGCCGATTTGTGAAGTTTGATTAGCCACGATGGCAATATTCTGATGCTTTATCAGTGGCAGGTAGTTTTCTGTTTGATCTGCCCCTGTTAATATTTGACCCGGATTATCGGGCTTTGATCCTTGAGGAGGTTCGGAAAAAATGCACGATTGGAAAATAAGATGCATTAATATGACTAAACTAATCTTCATTTCTTAGTTCATTTATTTTTATTCATAATAAAATGATCCATAATTTCAATTTTCTCAACAGGTACAAAGAAAAAATCGTTTTCATCATCACCCACTACCTCAAGTTTTGGTAACAAAATTACACCCCCTTTTTCAACCCTGCAAAAAACATAACTGAGCGAAATAAAAAACGTTTCCAGCTTTTTTTCATGGTTGCCGGGCAATACCTCACATAAAATTACCGGCCTGAACGTTTGAATGGTTTTCATCCCATTTGATAAAATGATAAATTCGGTGGTTTCGGTATCAATTTTAATTAAATCCAATGCATCTATCTGAAGTTCTCCAACACAGGAGTCCAGGGTTTGTGTTTTTATCTGTATTTGTTTATTCCGGTTGTCTTTGAAATTCACCATCGAATTATTTCCGGCCAACTGAAGACCCTCCGGAAAATCATCATTGATCCGGTAAAACAAGGTATCTTCCCCGGTTTTATCCGATAATCCAACGGGTATTATTTGAATCTTCTTAAAATTGTTTCTTTTAATATTTCGTTCAAAGGCTGTAACTGCATCCGAAAAAGGTTCAAATGCAAATATATTCAGGGCCGGGTTGATTTTTTCTGCCAATAACGAATAATATCCGAGGTTTGCTCCGATATCGAAAAACACATTGGATTTTTTAATCAATGAAACGAATATAACTACTGAATTGTATTCAAATCCTTTGATCCCATTCCAAAATAACTTTCGGGTGATAAAACTGGTATAGTGCCCTTCCATAAAAATAAACTCCGAGGGGCTGATCCTTAATCTAAAAAAACCGCATACCGGAAAATGAAACCTTTCAGGAAGCAGTCTCCTGAAAGGTTTTAACATTCTGCTTAACAGCTTATTTACAAACGAAATAAATACAAATTTATAAATCCAGGTTAGCATTGTTTTTAGTCCAGGGTCCAAACCGGAATACGGCCCGGTGTCCAGGGTGCATTTATGGTTTCAAGTTCCTGTTCGATGCCAGGCAAGGTGGTTTCATAAATGGTTTTCACTTCAGCCAGCATTGGCGGAAACTCTTCTTTTAAAATATCAAACGCATCGCGTTGCGATTGGGTAACCCCAGAAGTAGATCTCCAGTGAACCCAGACAATGGCTCCCAGCCTGTCGTTGATCGAGGGAGGCGCAGGCCAGTTTTCTTCCTGCGATGCCCTGGGCTCCTGCCCGTTGAATTTCCATAAAATATTTTCCAGTTGCTTTTCAACATTCTCAATCATGACCATAAGTTCGGGTGTGGTGTTTAAGGCACGCTGTGCGGCCTGTTTGATATGCCGTACCCGGTCAAGCAAGTCTTCAGTAAAGCTTTCGGTACCGCCAATTATCCGATTCAATTCATTTACATTTTTTTGGAATGCTACTAACTCTTCGCGGTTTTCAGCAGGAAGTGTAGCATTGTTTAAAGGCACAACATGAAATGATTCCGGCCCTGCCAAATGGGTAATTTCTCCCCGTACCACCTGTGAGATGCTGACAAAATATTTGCCCGGTAGAACGTACATAAAACTACCTCCCATGGAAGTTGGATCGTATTTGCCATCCCTGATGCTAACCGGACGGGTATTAGCGAACCGTAAATCCCAGTTCAAACGGCCAATTCCATCACTTATCCCTTCAGATAATTTCCTGATCACATTTCCGGCTTCATCGGTAATGGTAAAAATTAAATGGGGTTTTACTTCTGCTTCTTCAAGCCTTAATTCGTCCATTGTAGGGATGGGAATCAGTTGCTTTTCCTTAAATAAATCTTTTTCCTTTTCTCTTCTTTCCTGCCTAAGTGTTTTTGGAGCTTCCTTTATATAATAGGTAAATGTTGCCCCCAAACTCAGGATTATCAGCAATATACACATTGGAACCGCTCCCATAACCGCCCCGGCGTTTTTGCACGTACATTAAAGCATCTTTTATAGGAAATATGAATGCTGTAGTGACCAGCATTTTCCTGTTGATTTTGCGAAGCGGGCTGTAATCATCCAGGATATAAAAGCCGCGTCCAAAAGTTGCAAGGACCAGATCATTTTCTCTTTCCTGAATGGCAATGTCGCGCACTGCAATGGTTGGAATTCCTGATTTTAACTGCGTCCAGGTTTTGCCCATATCGGTGGTAAAAAATATTCCGAACTCAGTTCCGGCAAACAGCAAATTCGGATTTTCATGATCCTGTGCAATGGAATGAACCGTACCGTTTTCTGGCAGGTTGCCGGCAATGGATTCCCAGGTTTTGCCTTTGTCGTTGCTTTTCAGGATGTATGGTTTAAAGTCGTCACGCTTGCGATTGTCAAACGAGGCAAATACCAAATGATCGCAAAACTTACAGGTAAGTATATCGCTGACATAGGTGTTGGCAGGCACTCCAAGAAAACTTTCCATTTTGCGCCAGGTTGATCCGTTATCTTCTGTTACCTGTATCAGGCCATCATCTGTCCCGACATAAATTATTCCTTCCTGATAGGGTGACTCGCTTAAAGATACAGCCATTCCATACAAGGAGGTAGATACATCTTTCTCAACGGCATCGATACTCCAATATTGATCCATTACGGGCCATGTATTCCGGTCGATCTGGGCCGTTATATCATCACTGATAACAGTCCATGACTGGCCCCGGTCATCCGACCTGAACACTTTGTTAGCAGCCATATACAATCGGGTGGGTGAATGCGGGCTGATGATAAAAGGGGTATTCCAGTTCCATTTATAGGAGTCCTCCCCTTTTCGCGGTTGGGGTTTGATATTGATCGACTCTCCGCTTTGCTTGTCATACCGGTATATATTCCCATACTGGTATTCGGAATATACAATATCAGGGTTCGTGGGTTCGATAGCCTGCCAGAATCCATCGCCGCCCAGGGTAGTGACCCACTCACAACTGCTTACACCATCGCTGTTCAGGTTTCGTGAAGGCCCTCCAAAGCTGCTGTTATCCTGGGTTCCGCCATAAACCCAGTAAAACGGAATACTATTATCAACCGCCACACGATAGAACTGGGTAACAGGCAGGTTTGTTTTATGAATGTAATGTTTGCCATTATCGAAGGTTTCATAAACGCCTCCATCGCCACCAATCATAAAATGGTTTGTATCTTCCGGGTCAATCCAGAAGGCATGGTCATCCACATGCCTGTCGTTATTGCCTATGCTGTTCCAGGTTTTACCTCCGTCGATGGTAAATTTAGACACCGTTTCCATGGAATATACCTTATCCGGATTGACTGGATCGCAATAAATCTCATTATAATACTGGCCGCTGCTTGAATGGTCGCTCATTTTTTCCCATGTTTCGCCCACATCCGTCGATCTGAAAAATCCCCCTTTTTCCATCGCAGCCTCAACAATCAGATAAATCGGGAAAGGGCTAACCGGAGATATGGCTATGCCCATGCCGCCGATGTCCACCCCCGGCAATCCTGATTTAGTCTTATTCCAGGTGATACCGCCATCAACCGATTTATACACTGCACTTTCGGGGCCTCCGCCGATTTTTGTATGAACATGCCGGCGGCGTTGTTCCGACGTGGCAAACATTACGTTTGGCGCATGCGGATGAATAACCACATTATTTATCCCCGTATTCTCACTTATTTCAAGAACTTTTTCCCAGGTCGATCCCCCGTCTGTTGTTCTGAATAATCCCCTTTCGCCTCCGGGGCCCCATGCCGAACCTTCGGCTGCCACAAAAACGATGTTTGAATTTTGAGGATTTATGGCGATCATCCCGATCTGGCGCGATTCTTTTAAGCCCATGTTTTTCCATGACTTCCCGCCATCCATTGATTTATACACTCCATCACCGTAACCAAGGGCCCGCTGATGATTGTTTTCTCCTGTTCCGGCCCAGATGACATTCGGGTTATGCTGGTCCATGGCAAGGCAACCTAAGGAATATGAACCTTCGTTATCAAACACAGGTTTAAAGGTAGTTCCGTTGTTTTCAGTTTTCCAGATGTGGCCACAAGCAACCGCCACGTAATATTCGGAATGATTGTAGGGATTCACTGCAAAATCGGCAATTCTTCCCGAAGTAAAAGCAGGGCCTATACTTCTGAATTTTAAACCACTGACATCTCCCGATTTTATGGTATCGGATTTTTTTTCATCCTCTTTCCCTTTTTTTGCCATTGCTGTAAGCCCGGTAAGAAGGATGGAAAGACTTATCAGTAAGGCCATGTAAGTAATTCTCATAATGATTTGTATTAATGTATTAAAAATTGTTTGTAAATTTCTGGTTTAAACCCGAAATGTGAGATTTCAACTTGCCAATGGTCCGGCTCGATCAACCAATTGCCATTTTTTGGAATCCGTTTATTTTTAAGGAATTCTGGTTTGGTACAAACCACACCAATAAACGGAAGCAAAATATTTGAGAATGTTGTCAAATCCACAGGCGCAAAATCTCAAACAAAAATAGGATTTATTATAACTAAAAATTGAAGTTTCTGTGTTAAATAAATTTAGACTAATATTTCCGCTTCCAGATAACCGTGTGCTGTAGCATAAATAATCGAACGGGTGTGGCCTGAGCAATCGCCCACAAATTTCAGGTTGTCAAAAACCCCGTTATTTAATTTGTTGGAATAAAACTTTATTTCCGGTGCATAAACCAAATTATCGGGATGGGCAAGGCCAGGCAACACTTCATTCAGGTTCTCCACAAAATCGATGATGCTTTCGATGATCCTCCGTGGATAGGCCAGGTTTATATCGCCAAGGATGTATTCCTTTTTATGAAGTGTTGGCCTCACACGATACAGGTCTTTTGTCCGTTTCGAGTTTACAAAATGGCTGTAAGTTTGCAGGATCACCCTGTTCCCTCCCAGGATATTTGACATTTGGGCTATGTTCGACCCGTATCCGATCGGATCATTAAAAGGTTCTGTCAATTGCACAGTTGTTAAGATTGCAAAGTTGGTGTTTTTACTTTTCTCCTTTAATTTCGAATGCCCGTTAACCGTTTTAAAATCACCGTAATTTTCTGTAACCACATAGCCCGACGGGTTGTTGCAAAACGTACGGACCATGTACCCCGTTTTGCTTTTGTACTTTACCTTAAACTCATACATCTCCCGGTTAAGTTCTTCTACAATGTGGTCGGGCAGTTCAAAGCGGATCCCAATATCAACGGTGGTGTTGTCAACAACGATTTCCGGAAAATTTTTGATGATGGTTTTAATGAGTTTGTGGCCGCTCCGGCCAACAGCTACGATCACTTTGTCAAAAATATCGTTATAATCAATCCTGAATTTTTTTCCTTCTTTTTCCAGTTTGCTTACCGGGCTATTAAAATGAAAATGAATATTTGAACAAGTTTTATAATCTTCATAAATATTGAACAACACTTCCTTTAGCTGATCGGTGCCCAGGTGAAAAAAGTCAGAGAGGATGGGTTGAAACCCTTTTTCATAAAACTTTTTATAAAATTCGATATTGGCGAACGAGCTGCCGGTTTCGTATTCATTTTTACCCGATTTTTCGAGCCAGAAATCAACCAGTTTTTTTTGTAGGCCAAGGTCAATGTCAAGGTCACCGCCCATCTCTTTCGAGACAAACAATTTTCCATCGGAGCGGATGCCTGAAATGCTGGATGAATAGATGTCTTTGCTTTTTTCAAACACATGAATTTCGTGCTGGCTGTTTTTTAATTTTTCAAGGAAACCAATGGCAGCAGCGCCAAACCCAATAACGGCAATTTTCATAGGTAAATTTTTAATGACTTATAAAGGTAAAATATTTTTCGACCTTTCAGGTTGAAAAAAACACAGAAGGTCTATTGTTAATTGATGATGAGTTTTTTTCGGACTATTGCTCTTTCTGTTTCAATTTCCACAAAATACAATCCGGATTGTATGGTTGAAATATCAATGCTCTGAGTAGTCGATTCTTTATGTAAAACCAGGTTTCCGGTTTGATCATAAATTTTAAAATCTAAAATATCCATTTCTTCTGGACAAATGATTGTAACAGCATTCTTCGCAGGATTGGGAAAAATATTTATATATTCTGCCTGGGAGTAGATTACCGTTTTTCCTGTTAAACAATGCTGCTGCACCTCAAATGCATTATTACAGCCATTATTATTAAAACCAATTGCTGTTATCGCATTGGGACTGGCAAGATAGTTGCAAATGCTTTCTACGTCGCATTCAGACAAGGATGGATTAAAAACAATCACAAGGCTATCAATAGAAGCTGCTTCAATATTGCCGATGCCAGCAAGGCTGACAAGGTTGTCATTCCACATAAAATAGAGTTCACCCTCGATCGTATTCAGGTTTTCAAGTCCGGTTAAATTTATCATGCTATTGTTATGGGCGAATTTTAAACCGCCATTTACCTGGGTTATATTGTGTAGCCCAACAAGATTTGAAAGTGTTAAATTGTATTCGATTTGCAAATCACCTCCAACAGCGGTTAAATTACTTAACTCCGCCAGGCTATTTAAGCTTATCAGGTTATGGATTGAAAGCCCGCCCCCAAGTGAGCTTAGATTTTCCAGGCCAGATAAACTATTCAATGATTCGCAATCAGCAATTGTCAAATCTCCGCCAATGGAAGTTATATTATTTAAGCCTGTTAAGTCAATGAGTTCAGTGTTTACAAAAATCCACAAATCCCCGCCAATTATTGTCAGGACATTTAATCCATTCAAATTATTAATGTCGGTCCAGCTATAAATTTCTACATTCCCCTCAATCTCCGTGCACCCCGGATAATTTGTTTGGAAATCATCGATTTGTTGTTGGGTTGCAAATGTGATACCTTCAGGTAAACAACCTTGTGAATAAGTAAATGAGTTAAACGTTAATATGGTTAATAGGACAACACTTAATTTTTTCATGATTCGACTATTTGATAATGAGTTTTCTTCGGATTATTTCTTTTGCCGATAAAATCTCAAAGTAATAAAGCCCGGGATCGAACGGAGAAATATCCAATTCAGAATGCGGCAATGTTTCAGTTCGTAATAACTGACCGGACTGATCATAAAACTTTAGTACGCAATTAGAATGAAAGTTTTCGAAATAAATGATATCTGCTGCCGGGTTAGGATAAAAATAAAATGAGTTATTGCAATCATATATCTCCTCTTCTCCACTGACGCACAAATCCAAAATTTCATTTTCGCTTTTACAGCCATCAGCATTCAGGTATATGTCGGTAACAGCATTAGGTGTTGAAAGATATCCACAAACACTTTCCACATGACATTGTGAAAGAGAAAAGTTGCCAATAATAGTCAGTTCC
>JAWKKL010000038.1:0-35019 GCA_041393275.1 Bacteroidales bacterium | reverse complement strand
TTTGTTACTGAAACCAATTTCATTACTGATGCCGAACGCGATGGTTGGAGCATATTGTATGATAAAAAGGGAGAAGAGGTTAAAACAGATAACATAAACTGGCGGTACAATGCATTGGGGGTAAAAGTAAGTGCTAATGAATTCGATAACCCGGTTGTACATATTACCTGGAATGATGCAGCAGCCTATGCAAGCTGGGCCGGAAAACGACTACCCACCGAAGCCGAGTGGGAATTTGCTGCCCGTGGTGGAAACCAAAGCCAGGGTTTTGAATTTAGCGGATCGAAAAAAGCTTCGGATGTGGGTTGGTATAAAAACAATTCTGATAAAATACTTCACAAGTTTGGCCAGAAATTAAAAAATGAATTAAACCTGTACGATATGACAGGCAACGCGGCTGAATGGTGTAACGACTGGTATGATGAAAAATACTATACTACCAGCCAAAAAGAAAACCCAGACGGGCCGGCATCGGGCGAAAATAAAGTATTTCGGGGGGGTTCTTTAATGGACGATGAAAAACAGTGCACCGTTTCATTTCGTCATTCGGAAAAATATGGTTATCGGAGTGCCACCATTGGATTTCGATGCGTCATGAATGTCCAGGGCAGATAATTCCCAAAATTTACTTCTTGCATTGATTATGATAATTTTCCATGCTGGAACTGAAAGTGGCATTATTGGGGTCAATCTTGCCCGCATTTGAATAATTCTCACGAGCTTTTTCACAATCTTTAAGGGCCAGGTATATATCGCCCGACAGGATATATTGCTCAAAATTATTTGCATTAAAAGTATTAAAGTTGGTCTCAACAATAGCCAGGGCCTCTTTGAATTTCCCCATACTATACAGAACTTTGGCCTTCAGGAAATAGATATACCAAATAGCAAGGTGTGGTATTTTTAAGGCTGTTTCAATTTCACTTAATGCGGGAGCAAATTCTTTGTTCATTATCAGGATTTCGATGTGATAAATCCTGGCTAGTGCAAAATCAGGAGAAATTTGAATGGCATCATTGAAATATTGATCGGCTACATAAATATCCTCAAAGTGGTCTAATTTTATCCTGCCTATTAAAAAATAGGGTAACGCATTTTTACCCAGGCGTATGGCCATCTCATATTGTTTCAGGGCATCATTCAATTTTCTCTTTGCCTCAAATACTAATCCGCTGTTTAATGCGTCTATCATCGGGGGATTGGGGTCTTCATTTCTTAATCTTTCAGAAAACATCCATAATTCGAGGTAATACATCATTTCTTTATCGGTACATTTTGCTATGGCTTTTTGGATATTTTCGGAAAATGCAATAAATTCGCCTTTAACTAATTCATTAAATCCGTTAATGATATAATAGTTCGGCTGGTCTTCTTCTTGCAAAATCATGCTCAGGTTAAATAAATGTTGTGATCCGAGTATCCGGTTGTTTATTTTTATCTCCTCATTCAAAAGCCTTACAACGGTGATAAATTCATTTTTCCAGTTTTCGAACTTCATATTCTCCAGTAGCCGGATATGATACGATAAAAATTTCACCTGGTTTACACTGTCCGAAATAAGTGAAACATCAATAGAATCATATGCCGTTATCACGTTTACCTGGTTGGTATATACCAACAGCCTGGCAAGCAGTTCGATAAACACTTCATATTTATTTTCATCACGATAAAAACCCGACTCAATGACAGTTAACACCGAAACTTTCCATTTTACATAAGTGGCATTGTAAAATTCTTCGAAATCTTCGATCAGCTTTTTATGGCTCAACCGCAACTCTTCAGGGGTTTGTTCAGTAATCCGGTAAAGGGTTCAAAAATCTGGTTTACGAGAATAACCGAATCTTTTGCCAACCTCACCTGTTCTAATTCATCAAGCACGATACGGTCATTGGAACCATACTTACTTTGGAGGTTTTCAAGTTTAGCCATTTGCTTTTTCTGATAACCTGTAATAATGTCGGGCACAAAATCATTGTAAACCCTGTAATAATTAGAAAACTTTGTAAACTCAACAGCATGTTCCGATTCGGAAATGATATATTTCAACTGGTCAAACGATGCAATATATTGCTGCTTATCCATGAAATCTTTTCCTTTTTCGTAGTAATCCATAAATTGGGTGTAATATGGCCAGTATCTTTCAGGTATAGCCATTAAGTCCGATTTATATTCCTCTTCATATAAAAATTCGAAAGGTTTGGTTATGTCGATGACCGAACGGGCCACCACCAGCAAAACACTGGTTATATTTTTTTTGTCATCCAGGTTAGGAGACAGGCGGTTGATTTTCTTTTTTTCACCATCCTGGCTGAACTGTAAAGCACTTAAATCTTTAAAATCACCTTTGCTTAAATCCCCCTCTTTCGAACGTAGCACAAAATAAACCGAATCGGTCAATTCGAAATACCCTTCCGGAATTTCCGTTGAACTTGTATTAGTGCACAGCTTAATTTCGGTAATGTGTTTTTTATCAAGATTTAATTGCACTGTTTGACCGCACAGGGCTAACGATATAATAACAAATAGTGTAACAATAAAGTATGGTTTCTTCATGGATCAATGATTATTTAAATTCCCTGCCAAAAGGTTTAAAGTACAAATATAGGAAAAGAATAGGATTCGTGGAGGAATAACGTCATTTATATTTTTAGGCAATAAAATGTTGAAATAATATTTTCCACCAATATAAACTTCATATCCAAATTCTTACAGGAAAATATAAAACAAAAGGAATCGGTGCTATTCAATTCAACTATAATAACAAAGTTTACAGAGCTTCACTTTTGAAAATAAAATAAACGGCCAGGATCAGGAATGTGAAACCAATGATGTGATTCCATCGGAATGTTTCGGTTTTAAATGCAAGTAAGGTAAAGGCGGAAAATACAAGCAGGGTAATGACCTCCTGAATAACTTTTAATTCAATCAATGAAAACGGGCCGCCATGTTCTTTAAACCCAATGCGGTTTGCCGGAACCTGGAATGCATATTCAAACAAAGCAATTCCCCAACTTATCATGATAATCGCAACCAAACCCAATTTGTTGAACCATTTAAATTCGACAAATTTCAGGTGGCCATACCAGGCTATGGTCATAAATGTATTTGATAAGACCAGCATTCCAATAGTTAACAAGGCTTTCATAAGGGTTAATAATAAATCACGGTATACGCAAATTGAGGCAGGGCACGGTAAATTACCCGAATATCATCAGCGGGTAGATATAAGGTAATGGCCGGATAGTACTCCTGTTTTTTCCCTTTAAAAAAGCCGGTAATAGCCTTTATTACCCGCTCCTTCCAAATTTCTTTGTAAAACCCGAATTTTATCCATTTTTCATAAAAGCCGGGATGTTGATCCTGCTCAAATATCAGGTCTATTCCGTAATTGAGCCTTAGCAGCAGAAAAGCCGGATATTGGATCAACGTATCGGGCTGCCACGCATTTTGCATCGCTTCTTCAGGATCTTTCGGTGCCTGTCTTACTACAACCGGTTCTTTTACTATGGTTGATACCTGAGAATTTACAGCCAGCGGCAATGAAAAAATCTTAGCATAAGTCAAAACCGGTAATTTTTTAAGGAGCTGATTTTGTTCAAACATTTTTACATTCGACTGGTGGATCTTTACACCATTTATGAATAAATTCACGGAACTGTCAACCAGGTTTATGGCTAACTGTATAGAATCTTTTTCAGCCAGTTTAAGCATGGCCTGTTTGTAGGTTCGTTCGTTTACCATATCCGAAAATTCGCGGTGGTTCCATGCCGTATCAAATCCTGCCATAAAGGTCGAATCTTGCTGAGCTTTGGATTCAAATTCCCTCCATTTATATAACGGAGAAATCGCAATCCTCATAAGAAATACAAAAATTAAAAGCAGCAAGGGGTAATGTATTTTTTTTGACAGGCTAAGCATTTTTATTTCCCCGGCTATTTTTTTTAAACGCTTCATTTGACTTTGCTCAATAAATATATACTTTAGAACCAACCGACAAAGATTTATAAACCAGTTCAAGATTTTCATCGTTCAGCCTTATACACCCATGGGTTACCGGCAATCCAATGAAACGCTGGTATAACGTTCCATGAATCAAATATCCATGACCAAGACTCAGCGCATAATCGCCTAAAACCCCATATTCAAAACGGGTATGATGGTTTGATGAGGGGACTGGCAACCCTTCTTCAACAAAGGCCCAGTCGGGTTTCTTCCAAACAGGAGAGGTGGTCTTCCCCTGAATTTTAAACTCCCCTTTTGGGGTTTTAAACATCCATTGTTGTTGTTCGTCATTTTTAAGTAAAATATAGCTACCTGTTGAGCACTTATCTGTTTTCACAAGCTGGTTACCCTTGTACAATGAAAACTCGTTGGATGTGCTATTGATGATCAGATAGTATGATTTGGGGGTTTTTATGGCCAATTTCTTATCAAGAATACTGATTTCAGGAATGATCTTTGCCTGAACCTCCAAAAATTTATCAGGACTGATATTAATTTCTTTCGGGCTGAAAAAATTCGTTTGAATCAGAACAAACCGGGTTAATACAGGGACACCTATAACAAAAATGATAAAAAGTATGATAAAATAGTTTCGTTTAAAGAAAAGTGAAAGATGTTGGCTTTTGGTTATTAAAAATTCCTGAAGACCGGGCTTTTGACTTTTCTCTTGTATTGGTTTATCAACTTGTTTTTCCGGTTGTAAATTCCGGTTTTTCATAATCAATGATCTGTTTAAAATAGTTTATTTAATGGCTTAACCGAACCGACAATGGTAACCCTTGTCCCCTCGGGACAGGCTTTGTATAATTTGTCCATATCCGCATCTTTTAATGCCACACACCCGTCCGTCCAGTCTATTCCCTTTCCTCCGTTTCCATGAATTTCAATCAGATTGCCGATGTTGGCATTTTTTTTAACAACCCCGTTTTTTTTGTTTAACGCAAAACGCTTTCTATCGTCTTCGTTTGGATAGTCAAGTAAAAAAGCTTTGTAATATTTCGTATTTCCATTGGCCTTTTTAGTCACAATTTTATATAAACCTTCCGGGGTAAATTTATCGCCCTGCTGCATTTTATCGCCCATCCAGTATGGGCCTAATTCTATTTCAAAGGATTGTTGCAATTTTCCGTTTTTATAAAGCAAACACTCTCTCGCAAACTTGTCTACAATAATGCAATAGGTTTTTTGTTTGCCCGAGAAGGCTATGGATTGATCTACCCACTTTTGCCATTTTGGGTAATGGCTGAAATAATGTTCAAGTCTTTTTTTATAAATTTCATGAAGCTTTGAAATTAAGGTTTCTGCCGATTCAATTTTTGATTTACACGAGGGATAGTTGTTTTGTTTGAAAGCAAAATCGCCTTCATTTAAAAGCAATTTACATTTCGCAAGGTCGTTTCTTTCCTTTTTGTTAAAGGGAAAGTTTCTGTACTTCACATCAAAATCATGCACCTTGCTTCTAAGATTTGAAATCCGACGGCCCAACAAATCTTTTTCGCTCGAAGCTTTTGTTTTTGCAGCCCCCAATGCTTCCGTTGCCAACAAGGTGGCCTTCTCAGCATTTTCAAGGGTTTTTTTATAATCCCTGAACAGGATAAACCGTTCATTTTGATTGTGCCATTCACTACTGGCCGAATCGTAGAACAGGCTTGCCTTTTGAAACAGTTCACGGGCATATTCTGAGGATTTCGACTTTTTCGCTTCTGCCAGTTTACGCCTTGCCTGGTTAATTTCAGCCAGGGGAGGTTCTTTTATTTGGAAGAAAGCAAACGTCAACATACTGAGTAATATCAACACAAGTGAAAGGATCCACCACCATCGTTTCTTCATCATTCAGCTCAATTTCCTGTTTATAAAAAACCCCGATTGTTATGCAACCGGGGTATGTTCCATACACCACATTACCTGATCCACTATTTTTTTCCTTTAACTCCTTTGTATTTGGCAATAACCTCAGATAATTCGGTATTAATGGCTGTGGCTTTTTCTTTAGCTGCATTGGCTTTGTCGAGTGCTGGCAAGTAATCGCCATTTGCGAGCATGGTGCTTACTTCATTAATTGATGCTTCGATGGTGCTCAATTCATCTTTTATTGCCAGCAAAGCCGATGTTCCTTCTTTTCCTTTGGGAGCTTCTGTTACCAATTGTTTGTTTGTTTCAGTTAAGGCACTAACTTCAGCAACTGTATTCTGAATTTCAGCCTTTAGTTCTTCTTTTCGGTTTTCAGCTTGTATTTTTACCTCCTGGGCAAACATACTTACTCCTGATAAGTGTTCTTTAACAGTTGAATAATTCTTAAAGAATTTTGATTTTTGAGCTTCGATAGACACCATCACGGCATTCATTGAATCCTGTAAAGCAACATAATTGTCGTGTACATACATTTCCGCTCCGGCTAATTTTGCTTCTTCAATTGCTGCATTTGCCGCATCGATTTCAACCTGGGGCACTTTCGAACAACTTGTTAATAAAACAGTTGCCAATCCTAATACTGTTAATCCTACTAATAATTTACGTTTCATTTTAATTTTCATTAATTGTTTTTTTTTTGAACTTATCGATTGTTATTAAAATTATTCTTTTTAAGAGTGATAAAAAATTGTAAATATGAGTGCTTCACTAGTTTAACTTTTTTCGGTATTATGACGTCAAAGTAAAAATAAGTAACAAAAATTCTGCAAGTTTTTTATTCGGCCAATTTTCAGTTGAATAGTAAATAAATACCGCTTGACAATAAAGAATATTAAATTTGTGGGGATTTTTAAGACAGACTATGAAGGCGGTTGACTTAATCTTTTTAAAGGATGATGAATTGATCAATCAAGTTAACAATAAAGTTGATGATTCATCCAAATATTTTGAAATTCTATATAAACGGTATTACCAGAAAGTGCTTGACAAGTGTTATAGCTTTGTAAAAAACAGGACTATAGCCGAAGAATTGACCGAAGATATTTTTATAAAAACGTTTGAGAAACTGTCAACATTTAAACATAAATCTTCGTTTTCTTCATGGTTATATTCCATCACCTACAATCATTGCATTGATTATTTGCGGGAAAAAAAGAAACTGCATTATCCGAACTGGAGCCGTGACAACGAAATTCCGGAAATCATAGATGAAACGGAAGAAACCATCGAAGACATTACCTATGAAAAGTTACTTGTTATACTCGAATTGATCCATCCTGAAGAAAAAGCTTTGTTGCTGATGAAATACAAGGACGATCTGTCAATGAAACAGATAGGCACTGCCCTTAGGATCAGTGAAGATGCAGCAAAAATGAGATTAAAAAGAGCCCGGACACGGGTTATTTATTTATATACTGAAAAATTTCTACACGGCTAAAATTTGTTACCAGTGGCATATTTACCGTCCACATAAAAAGTAAAATAAACAATGAAGGATTTTCTGAAAAAAGTGTTTCAAGGAAGCGGCATTTCTCCGACAAAGGTCTGTTTACAGGCTTTTAACCAAAACTTTGAGAATGCTATAAATGTTGAGTGGTACAATAAAAAAGACTATTTTGAGGCCATCTTTTATAAAGATAACCTTGAACACATTGCCATGTTCGATAAAACCGGAAACCTCATTGAATATAAACTTTATCTGCCGGAAGGTTATTTGCCCGAACCCATAAAAAACAAAGTGGAAGCCAAAGGTGAAATCATGAATGCCGTGATGCGAAACAAAGGCAACATGGTTGAATACGAAGTGATTGTCAGGGATAAGGAATTGAATCGCTATGTAATGACCCTATCGGATGTTGGGAATTTATACGAAGAAAAGAAGTTGTAATGATCGCATTTTTGAAACAAAAAATCTGTAAACCTTATTGCAATAAGAATTTTAGAGCTACAGTAAAATTCTCCACACCTCGAAAACCAGGGTGAGAATGCCCTACCCGTCATAGCAGTAATTTCAAGAAACATGTTGAATAATAAAAAAAGACATCAAGATAATTTGATGCCTTTTGTACCCGGAGCCGGGGTCGAACCGGCACTCCAAGAAGGAACTGGTTTTTGAGACCAGCGCGTCTACCAATTCCGCCATCCGGGCTGAAATTTGTAAAATTGGCGTTGCAAAAGTAATATTTTTTAATCGTAAATAATTCTTATCATACAAATTTTCCGCATCCTTTTGTATTTTGATTTGATTGATAATAAATTAATAGTAATTTCGCGGCAAAATTGAAAACCCACTATAAGTTTATACGATGGCATCAAAAGCAATGATTGTTTCTGGAAGGGCAACTAAATACCTGGCTGAAAAAATCGCTGAAAGCTACGGTATTTCTCTTGGTAACGTAGTTGTAACAGATTTTTCCGATGGAGAATTCCAGCCATCGTTTGAGGAAAATATTCGGGGCAGGGATATTTTTATTGTCCAGTCAACCTTTCCACCAGCCGATAACCTGCTTGAGCTTTTAATGCTCATCGATGCTGCCAGAAGGGCTTCGGCGAAAACCATCGTTGCTGTTATTCCATATTTTGGACTTGCACGTCAGGACAGAAAAGACAAACCACGCGTGTCGGTTGCTTCAAAACTTGTTGCCAATTTGTTAACAGCCGCAGGAGTACAAAGAATAATAACCATTGATCTTCACGCCGACCAAATCCAGGGATTTTTTGATGTACCGGTTGACCACATTTATGCTTCATCTATTTTCACAAAGTATATTCAATCCATGAATCTGGAAAACTTGATCATGGCCTCCCCGGATACTGGTGGTACACGTCGTGCTGCTGCTTATGCAAAACATCTTAACACCGGATTTGTAATTTGTTATAAACAGCGTTCAAAACCAAATGAAATTGCACAAATGGATTTGGTTGGTGATGTGAAAGGAAAGAATGTTATTATTATGGATGACATTATTGATACGGCAGGTTCAATTACAAAAGCGGGCAACCTCATCATGGAAAAAGGGGCCAATAGTGTAAGGGCATTTTGTACACATCCTGTATTTTCAGGAGATGCTTACGAAAAACTGAAAAATTCATCTTTAGAAGAAATTGTGGTAACTGATACAATTCCGCTTAAAAAACACCTTGATAAAATTACCGTTTTATCAACTGCCGATCTTTTTGCAGAAGTTATCAAACGAGCTTTAAAAACAAAATCCATTAGTTCGCTTTATCAATTTAAAGCGAAGTAAACAATAATTACTAATTAAATTTTAATAACATGAAAACAGTATCAATGAGCGGTGCGCTCAGGGCGCACGTAGGGAAAAAAGATGCTAAAAGAATCAGAAGGGAAGGCAAAGTCCCTTGTGTGCTTTATGGCGGTAAGGAGCAGTACCATTTTTCGATGGAAGAAAAAGCCTTTAAAAAGATTATCTTTACACCGAAAGTTTACCTTTTAAAAATAAAAATAGATAACAAGGAATTCGATGCCATTCTTCAGGATATTCAATATCATCCTGTTACAGATGCCATTTTACATGCCGATTTTCTGGCCATATTACCTGGAAATCCTGTGACCATTGGAATCCCATTACATTTTAATGGAAATCCTCCGGGCGTTCTGGCAGGCGGAAAACTTCGTAAAAAAAGAACAAAACTTTTGGTTAAAGGGTTAATACAAGATTTACCGGATTATATCGACATTGATATCAGTAAACTCGAACTGGGAGATATCCTTAAAGTTAAGGATGTTTCTTTCCCAAACCTTGAATTTTTAGAACCTCCCGGATCAGAAGTAGTGGGTGTTAAAACAGCACGTGGTGCCGGAATGGGCATTGATGAAGTTGAGGGAGCCGAAGGAGAAGAAGGAGTTGAAGGAGAAGCTGCTGAAGAAGAAGGCGGCGAAGCAAAAGCTGAAGGTGGCGAAGCAAAAGCCGAAGGAGGAAATTAATAATATTTCGACCGATAAAAGTTCCAAACGTGGTTTTCTACGTTTGGAATTTTTATTTTTAATAATATCGTATTTTTGAACTTTTCGATCATTTCAATATGAAATATCTTATTGCAGGTTTAGGAAATATTGGCGATGAATATGCAAATACCCGCCATAATATCGGTTTTATTATCGCCGATGCGTTGGCCCAGTCAGGTAAAATTATGTTTAAACCCGACCGCCTTGCCGATATGGCGAAAATGAAATTTAAAGCCAGAACCCTTGTTATCATAAAACCTTCAACCTATATGAACCTGAGCGGCAAAGCAATTAAATATTGGCTCGACAAAGAAAAAATCCCCCTCGAAAACTTACTTGTTATTGTGGATGATATTGCTCTGCCCACCGGTGTTTTACGGCTTCGTATAAAAGGCGGCGATGGTGGCCACAACGGATTGATAAATATTATTGAAACATTAGGTACACAAAACTTTCCCCGCTTACGGGTTGGTATAGGCGATGAATTTGCCCAGGGTTACCAGGTTGACTATGTATTGGGGAAATGGACAAAAAAAGAAGAAGTGATTTTACTCCCGAAAATTACTACTGCGGTTGACATTGTAAAAAGTTTTGTTACCATTGGACTTGTCAGGACAATGAACATCTTTAATACAAAGGAAAATTCAGGAAAATCTGAAACTGATTAAATCTTCCCTGCTAATACAGCCGTTCGTTTATATTTTTTAACATTTCCGTTTAAATCAAACACCTCGAAATAAATCAGATAAATTCCAATGTTCGCCTTTTGATTGTCTGTTGTTCGTCCATCCCATGAGATGGTCCCCACAGTTCCTAAAATCTCATTTTGAACCAGGTAATTTATTAATCGTCCTTCGGCATCATAAATGGCAATACTGGCCGTATTCCCAGGAGTCGTAAATAAATAATGAATATTTAATACATCATTGTATCCATCGTTATCCGGCGAGAATATATCAGGTTCAACAGTTACCTCTCCCGATTCAGGATTTTCGCTGGTGAATTGTGAATTCTGGTAGGCAGGTGTTGCATAACCCGATGCTGACGCAGCAGAATGCCAGTTTGTGACGTCCTTTCCGGGCCTGTCGTAGTGTATTCTTTCCAGTGAAACGCCTTCAACAGTACTCAATAACGGATGATGCATGGCTTCGTCATAATCCATGGCATCAATCAGATATCCAGATTTTTTTAATAAAACCACTTTGCCGGATGTATTTGAATAGGAAGGAAAAGAGGCCATTTTTACAAACCCATCAGGATTTTCAGTATGATATTGATCCTTAACAATGCGAGGGTCTGTGGTCAATACGAGATAATTTCCCGTCAAAATCAGTCTACTTTCATCAGATACCGTTTTGTAACTTGTATCGCTATTGCCAAATTGATCTAAACTAACATCGCCCAGTGCAAGATCGAAGATATTGATAATTTTATCTGATCTGTTATAAATTTCAACGAAGTCTACCCCATTTCCCACCGGATTAAACAAAATCTCATTGATCACTAAATCATTTTGCACCGCCGGTTCATGAACGCCAAAAGTAAATTCAAAACTTTCCGGCATTTCAACACCAACACAATTCTCCAGTGTTAAATCAACCGACAGGGTATAGAGCGTTTTTGTAACTAAATTATTTTCTAAATAGAGTAACACTTTTTTGCCGGTTTCATCCCCCGGAACAACGGTTGATGGATTTCCTATACCCAGATCAATACTGTAGGCGGCTGGTTCTAACAAACTACTTTTATCCATTGCCTGGTTAAAATACACTTCAACGGATGAAACTGAGTTAGCAATTATTCTCTCAATTAAAGGTACTAATTGGTTCGGGGCATCAACCGAATTTATCGATCCGGGTGTTCCTCCTTTTTCACTTATTGAAACTGACCAGTTTCCTTCGCCTGCACAGGGATAAAAAGGGTCAATCTGTTCCAGCGACCAGCCTCCCCCTTCTTTTTGAGTATCGCCTAACCATGACGGAGAATAGGAAACCGAACAAATGATTTGTTCATTTTGATCTTTCAAGTTTAAGGTAGCCCCTGAATTGCTCAACCCAAGACTCGAAAACCCAAACGTTGAGCCGTACAGACTGAATAAAAATTTTGCTTCTTCAACCGTAAAAATGGTAAATCCATTAGGTTCAATAACAAAATCAGGAATGGATTTTTGAACGGTTCCAACTTCCAGTATCCAGTTTTTAATATCCAGGTATTGCCCGGTTGTATTGAAAATTTCAATGAATTCGAATTCCGGCAGGCCAACAGGTGGTTCGGGATCAAACATTATTTCATTAATCACCACTTCAAAGGGTTTTGCGATAGCGGGCAAAATTACATCGTATGTACCGGTGCTCAAATAATCCTGGCCTGAACAATTAAATAATGTATCTGTCAACGACAAATGATACACTATATTTGTATCAAAAGCTGCACTAAATTCAAGAATGGCATAGTCGGAGAGAATTTCATCCAAATATACACTTTCCGGATTTCCAATTCCCTGATCAATTGAATAAGCATTGAGATTTGTTAGGGACAAACTATCCATCACATGTGAAAACTGAATTTTTACCGCATGATTGTTATGTGTTTCAACCGACAAAACTGTCAGATAGGAAAGCCATGTACCATCCACAGAGTTTCGGTATCCGGGTGTGCCTCCACTTTCATTTATAGATGAAGTCCAGTTGGATTTCCCCGAACAGGGATGAAACGGATCAATCTGTTCAATTGACCAGCCTCCCTCCTCTTTGTCAGCATTCTGATACCATGATTTATCGTATACAATTGAATGGATCAGCTCTCCGGCAGGATTCCTCAATATAATTGTCCCTTCATTATTCAATGAAAATCCGGGAAGCCCGGCGACCTGCCCAAATGCTAAAAATTCGCTTGTATCCGTGCTACTTGTCAAAATCAAAAAACTATCAGGATAGAGGGTGGTTTCAGGTATCAGTATTGGGTCGGCTGATTCACGTGGTTTTAACCGGAAACCAGCAAGTTTAATGGTATCGGATGTTGTGTTAAATAGTTCAATATAATCGGATTCAGGGAGGCCATTAGGCGATGGGCTGACATCGGCCATGACCTCATTGATCAGGATTGAAAATGGCTCAACCGGGCTATTCTCAAAATAAATAAAACCGATGGTATCGTTTACCATGATATTTCCTGCAAGGTCGCTGATGTTTGAAACCAGTAATAAATAGTTGAGTCCGGGCAAGAAAAAATTCTCAAACGTTAAAATTACCCGGGTTGGATTTTGTGCATCTAATGCTGCATTTACCGGGTTTCCAATAACGTCTGAAACGAAATAATGAGATGAGTTTTCGGCAGAACCTTGCTCAATTTCTTCCGAAAAAGAAAGCAAAAGTTCATTTTGGTTCAAAACTGAAACCGATGTAATCTTAGGTGGTATGGTATCATTGCCACTTTCATAAACAAACAGATCATCAAAATAAAATTTCGTTGCATTACTGGATGTATATTTACAATATAATCCAAAATAAGAGGTCGTTAAAAATGTATCATCAAACCCGGTTCCTTCAAGCAAAAAGTTACTGCCTCCATCAATATCAGCAAACAGTTGCCAGTTTCCCGTACCATCTCTCAAAACTTTAAAACGAAAAAGATTAGTTGAGTTTCCGCTATACAGGTTTTCTGCCTGAATGATTAATTCTTCCGAAGTTGTGGTTTGCTTATACAACCCAATGCTATCGTTTGCGCCCCCAATCTGGAGAAAGTAGCCATTCAAAGGCCCTTTAAGTTCTGGCGAGTCCGAGACCAAATAAACACGGGCAAAATTATTGGCTGAAGTATTAAAAGAAAGTTTTACCCAGAATTTCCATTCTGTATTTTCAATCAGTTGATTCGCCAAATACATGATGGAGGTATCCGAATCCGAACCATCCAACTGCAGTGCGGGTTTCATTTCATCAGGAATGGCACTGCTAGTGGAAATTTTAAACATGGCCGTATCGCCAAACCAGGCAGGGTTTTCGAAGAAATTTCCGTCAGAAAAATTTTCTGAAACCTGGGCAAAATTTTTCATGGCGGTTAACAAAAAACAACTTACGATTGTTAATAAAGCGTATTTAAGCGGTTTTTTCATAAAAGGCCCGGATACAATGACTAAGTTATAGTTCAAAATTAATAATTTTGCGGTTTAATTAAAAAGTATCTATAAATTTTTTAATCAGATTTTAATAGCGATAATTGAAGAAGTACTCGAATGTATTGGATTATGCCGGTTGTGAATTTCCGGTGGTGACGGTTGGAACGTTTGATGGTTTGCATGTAGGGCATCAAAAGATCATCAGACGAATGAAGGAGATTGCCCGTGAAAACAATGGTGAAACCATATTGGTAACGTTCGATCCACATCCCCGGCAGGTATTAAACTCAAATTTAACGGAGCTTAGGTTTATCAACACCCAATCACGAAAATTGAATCTTCTCGAAAACTCCGGGATTGATCATATGATCGTCATTCCGTTTACAAAAGAATTTTCTCAAACCTCATCCGAAGATTTTATCAGGGATTTTTTAGTGGATAAAATAGGTGTAAAAAAACTGATCGTTGGATACGATCATCATTTTGGAAAAAACCGTGAAGGAAACTACGCCCAGTTAAATATGCTTGGGCAAAAATTTGGCTTTGAGGTTGAAGAAATCGAAGCACAGTTTGTTGAAGGTGTTGCGGTTAGCTCTACTAAAATCAGGAATGCTTTAAGGGAAGGCGATGTAAAAAAAGCAAATAAAATGCTGGGGTACGAATACAGCATTTCAGGAACTGTAATTAAAGGAAATAAAATTGGTCGTACCATTGGTTTTCCGACAGCCAACCTGGATGTAGAAGATAAGGACAAATTAATTGCGGCAGGGGGTGTTTATGCCTGCAAGGTTGAGCTTAGCGGGAAATTCTATAAAGGGATGGGAAATATAGGGACCAGGCCCACGGTGGGAATTAACGGCCTGGTAACCGAAGTACATATTTTTGATTTCAACGAAGACATTTATGGGCAAAACCTTACCCTGTTCTTTACCGACCGTATCAGGGATGAAAAAAAATTTAATACACTGGACGACCTTAAACTCCAGTTGGAAAAGGACAAACAATATGTTTTAAGCATATTTTCGTAGGCCCAATGTATTAAAAATCAGATTTAAATAAATTTAATTATTCTCCGGTAAGAATAATCTTTTTAGTAACAAAATCTGCATCTTTTCGCAATGTAACAAAATATAAACCTGCTCCATTTTGCTGATTCAAATCAATAGTCGTTGGCTGAACGTATTCACCCTTAAAAACAACCTGCCCCATTAAATTTATTACCAGTAGTTCAGCCCCTGTCCATTTTTCACCGGCTTGAATATTAAGGGTTCCCTTATTTGCAAATAATTTAAGGTTTTCAAATGAGGATTCATCAATGTTTACCGGAATCCCTGCATCAACGGTAATATCATCAAGGAAAACACCAAATCCGGTAGGACTTGAAGCATGCCACCCAAGAAATACAACACCACTTTCTTCAGGTACAAAAAGAACTTCAACCATATTCCATCCCGATCCTGTAAAATTAAGCCCTTCGTAAATCGTGTTTGTCAAATCAGATGACTCTGGCGAATTGCCCCAATACAATGAAAGACTTTCTTCATGAGTGGGCTGAAAGTTACGATGGTAATACGAAACAGGATATGCCAGGCCTAATTCAACAACGAATGGCGGGGAAACAAACCAATTATCCATTTCTGTTTCAATCAATCCGGATGAATTATAACAACCCATAGCATTATTACCCGAATTTGAGGTGATGCTGGTACTTAGCCATTCCAGTTCAGAATAATTTTGCGTATTCCATAAATCGGGAATTTCAGGTGCAATGATACCCTCAATTCCTTCAACATAAGGGAATTCG
This sequence comes from Bacteroidales bacterium, assembly GCA_041393275.1. Taxonomy (GTDB): domain Bacteria; phylum Bacteroidota; class Bacteroidia; order Bacteroidales; family JAADJA01; genus JAADJA01. Next base: position 19,218 of record JAWKKL010000038.1, on the reverse strand, counting down.
CTTATGGCGTCGAGGGTAGTAAACGACCATATAACATCACAAGCTGTTGCAGTCCCGGTATTATTTCGTGGAATCACATTAAGATAATATGTGGTATTAATATCCATAAGGTATGAAAATCCATTTGTCGATACGTTTTCACCATTATATATGTTTGTTGGAGTAACGAGGCCTTCACCATCGGTTCCGAAATAAATATCATAGCTGCTGGCAAAGGTTGCACTGGCCCAGGAAATCCATTGGTTAATTATAACTTCGGAAGCGCCGTCATCCGGGCTTGTTAAAACGGATGAACATTCAGGTAAAACAGTATATTCATCAATTCCGCTGATAATAATTGAAAAGGCCTGTTCATTGTTTTGTAAAGCTCCATCATGTTCGACAACAATTGTATAAGTTCCTTCATCCGGGTTAATAATACTGATCAATTCAACATTATCAACAGCATTTTTTTCATTATTCGTTGCTGCCGCTGCCGGATCAAGTGGATTTAATTTATAGGGATAGTATGAATTTAAATTTCCATCTATTACTTTTAAATCCAGGTCGTTGACCAACATTGCATCTAATGGATTTAATTGAGGTGTTACGGGTATTCCTGCAGGGTCAGTCCAGCAAATGGTTATTCTCAATTCATTAACTCCATCCGGGACATATATATCGCGGTTATACGAATTTCCAGCGGATAACACCAATTCGTCAATTACATTCTGGCCCTGGTCATTTGTAATGATATTTGCCGCTCTTTCGGCGTTTACCAATCCCCATCCAAACATATAATCGGGGCCGGGATCAGGCCCGGCTTCATCAGCCGTATGAATTACAAGTCCTTTAAGTGTAGCAGCCTTCATAGGTATTCCGCCATTCAGGTTTTGATAATGTTGTTGCAATAGTGCCATTGTTCCGGCAGCATTTGGCGAGGACATTGAAGTCCCATTATAAGAATCATACGCGGTGTTTGAATTGCTAACTGAAGAATAAACATCAACTCCTTTAGCTACAATATCGGGTTTTACCCTTCCATCATCAGCGGGTCCCCAACTGCTGAATGAACTCATCAGCACATCACCCGGTTCGTTATAGTCTAGGGTCTCCCTCACAGCCCCCACAGTCAATACATTTTTGGAAACAGAATATCCCCTCGATAAACAATCAAACCCATCTTCGCCACCATCAATTTCCGGATTGCCGTTTTGTCCGGCATTGGATGGCCCTTCGCCACGTTGATTTCCAGCAGACACTGTTATTAAATAATTAGGTGCATTAAAAGCCACGATATCGGCTTGCCGGCTGAGGTTGTCATAAAAGCCAAATTTATAATCTTCCGTTGGTGAAATGCTGGAATTTCCTCCCCAGACCCATGTACCGGTACCATTATCCCATCCGCCTCCAAAACTATAAGAGTGGTTTGAAATTTCCATTCCGGCAGCTGCAGCCGAAGCCATTTCCGATAGATCATTATTCCAGTCCCATGCCTTCAGTGTTGCTTTATACGACATCCCTTTGGCATCTGAAACTACACCTCCGGCTATCAATGTTCCAGCAACGTGGGTTGCATGATCAACAATTCCCGTTGTATTATCCATTTGAGTAACGCGGGCACTTCCGGTATTATTAAATTCCTGATGGGTTACCCTTACTTTTCCTCCATCCCACTCACCCAGTTTATTGTATCCTTCGCCGGTCAGGTTCAAACCGGTGCTCCCCCCTTCCCAGAGTTCGTATGCCCGTGTTGTTATGGCCGCCCCAAGATTTGATGTGCTTACATATACAGGATTGCCATCTTCTACATCAATCATTTGGATTATCCGGCCATCCTCTGTTTTAAATCGAACGTCCAGGTTATTGGCCTGAGCGAATTCAATCACCCTTGCTTCTTTCAATTTCCAATCTTCCGAAAACTGCTCAGATAATTGATTTAATTTTTCAATATTTGTTTTTTGCTGGGCACGAATACCAAAAGAAATAATTAAGCCCAATACCAATGAAATAATAATTCTTGTTTTTCATTTACTTTTTTATTTGATTGTTTTTTTATTAAACACTAAGATATATAAATTGTTTGATTTCTTAAAATTACCAGCGAACATTTACCAATCATTTATATTGAAAAAGCCCTATTGGCTAACCATTAAAAGCATAATCGAAATCTAAAAAAATTAAAATCTAAACCCAATTTGGATCATATACCGGTAACCGAGGCTGGTAATATTGAAAGAACCTTTCGTTTCAAATTCTCCGCTTTTTATCACCTGATCATACCCCGGAAACTTATCACCCAACAACTCATTGAGCTTTTGAAAAAACTCGGATTCATCCTCAGGTGTAAGGGTCGTTCCTAATTTTGCCTTGGCCTTATAAATCCCAATTCCTGGCCCTAATAAGATCATATCAATTGAAAGGCGTCTCCACAGAACAAACTGGTATCCGAGTTGTGCCCCAATGGTATGAAAATTTAACGTCAGATCGGTGGTTATTGTTCCATTGAAGGTTTCAGAAGTATATGTCCAATTATTTTCGCGATTAAAATAATTATATGAATAGTATGGCCCTACATACACCCCGCGCGGTGCATCATATTTATTCACACTCTTCAGGTAAAAGCGGTAATCAGCAGATACATGAATTCCCCGGTCCTCATATTCTTTCTGGATGTCCAAATCCCCGGTATTTATAGAAACGAATTTTGGTATTGAAAACCGGCCGGTATTTATGGAAAAGGATTGATTTGGCATCACAATCCGCTCATAACCAAATACCCAATAATTGTCTCCAAAAAAAATAGGGTTGGTAAGGTTAATCCTGACGGTATTTTTTAAGGGTTTTTTTACGCTTGTATCTTCCTGTGCAAATAGTTGCAAATGGAAGACAAAAGCAAACAGAAAATATATCCCAAGTATCTTAATTGCTATTTTCATGGCTCAAAATTATCATTAATTCTGTTATGCTGAGAATTTTTCAATAATAGTCTATATTTCAATCTTTTATGAACCTATATTTTGTAGCGCGAATATACAAATTTTTATTTCAAATCCTCTAATCGTTATTTATCAAAATATTATTAGCATTGTTCATTATAGAGCATTGAAGTTAAATCTCTGAAACAAGGATCGAATCCATTATTAAATCCAGATCCACCCCTTTGTTTATTTTTGCCAAAATTTTGGAATCATGCATTTATTTTTTAGCCATTTAGGCCGATTGAGGATTATAGGATTTTTGGAGGGATTATCATTCATTTTATTGGTGGGTGTTGCCGTACCTTTGAAGTATATTGGAGGACATCAGCATGCCACCTGGGAAATCGGATTGATCCATGGTGTGCTGTTTATATTATACATCATCGCAACTATTCCTGTAAAATTTAAATTAAGCTGGAGTTTCAAAACTACCTTTTTTGTTATTCTTGCTTCGCTCCTTCCCTTTGGCACTTTTATAGTTGAGTACAAGATTTTCAGAAAATATAAAAGGCAGCCGGAGCACGTAAATTAGTTAATTCCAGTTCACTTTAAAAGTCATTGCTCAAAAATTGATCATGAAAAAAATTGGGAAGTTTCACATAAAAATGCCCTATGTGGTAAAGTTTTATTGAAATTTCCATACTATTTCTGTTTTCTCTATTCATGGACCCTTATCCACTCTATAGTGTTATCCTCAGCAAATTTAATCACCAGGGTTTTCGTTGACAAAGGCCAGGAACCCAGTCGTGTCTGAGAAATCATGTAATAAAGATAGTTTTCATTTATTCTGGTAGGCTCTCCAAGCAGATCCAGTATTTCATCTTTGTTTAGTGCTCTTATTGTATCATTGTAAAGTATGTTGTTTAGCATTTTGTCTCTGTAAGGGAAATCCTTGCCATCGATCGTTTTCAATTTTGCCTCATCGAAGGCTATTACAATGTCCTGTTGCTTGTTCTGATCTTCGGCATTTTCCTCGCTACCGGTATCACAGGATAGAAAACTTACAAAAATGAATAGTACAAAATATTTTATTTTCAAATTCGGTAATTATTTAATGTTGTAGATGTTGTAATGTGCTAAAATATGAATAACTTTTGTATTTATCGTGCTGATCCTAAGGCAAAGAGAGACTCTCTCCAGAAATTAATAAGTTTGTCTGTTGAGTATCTTTTAACTTTTTATCAAATTTTCCAACCCCAAATCTTCACCGCACCACCCATGCCAATATTCATCAATCCTTTACCAGCATGACCTAATACAATAGCACAAATTATTGCAATTATCCCTGACAGTAACAACAGCAGCTTTGTTTGTGTATCGTCAATTCCATCCCAGGCAAGGAATGGCGTAAACAATGAAGCAACAAACATAATTGAACTAAATATAATTTTCTTTTTTAGAATAGGCGTTGTTACTGATTTGAAACGCAATTTTCCATCAATCAGTCCACTTAAAAAAGCGGCAAATACTACAAACGGAAAAATAACTGCGGTAAAACGCGCCGTGCCAATCAATACCTCAGGAACAAAGGTTGGGAAAACAAGATTTAATAATAAAGCTTGTAATAAGAATACAAGCACTGATTGCGGAAAGTGAACGGCAATTGGATGTAGATCTAAATTCAAAATGCTTCTCCTCCCTGGGGACATTCTTTCTTTATAATGCTCAAAAACCTTTTTAGGCAAACCACAAGCAGGACAGACATCCTTAAGTTCACTTTCTTTCATTACATAACCACAGGGCTTTGCAAATAAATAATAATTTTTCCTGTTCTTTCTCTTTTTTCATTCTGAATTTATTTGGCTGATAAAAGTACAGAATAAAGTTTAATTATTTCTTTAGGCCTCGTTGAGCGTCTTCGCTCAAAGATCAATTATTAAAGTCTATTGAAGCATTCAGGGGAGACCGGGAATTTTTACTTTTTCCTATGTTTTTTAACAATCAAACCCACTTCCATTATCCCAGGTAATTCAAGTTTTGAGAATTTATTTTCAATTTCCACTTTCAGCTTGCCCGGTTCCTGCATACGAAGATCATTCCTTAACAAAAATTCAATATCGCATAAATCACCAAGGCAATTGCTTTTATTAATACCATCATTATCAAAAAACCGCAATTCTTTGTCGGTGGAGCGCATATCGCCCGATGGCATGGTATAGGTAAAGTTTATATGCAGGTTGGCAAGTGTGAATTCGGGGATATGGCGAATATTCAAATAAATATTATAACCCGTTTGTAAGTCATCAATGGGCACTTCAAATGTTAAAATATTAAACCGGTTCCAACTGAGGTTCTCGAATTTTTGGTATTCCTCAAATACTTTTTTATCGCCACTGCATCCTGAAGCGGAAAATATTAAGCTTAAAATGGCAATAAATCCAATTAGTTTTTTCATACTTTGTCAGATTTTGAGATTATTGTCGATCGAGCCATTTTAAGGCTTCCCGCTTGCTCAAATTGGCCAGGATTGATTCATTTTCTGCCACATAATTTTTAACCCACCTGGCATCGGTTTTTGAATATTCACGTAATATCCAGCCTATGGCTTTATTGATAAAAAATTCTTTCGATCCGGATAATTGATTTATATATTTATCGAGCAATTCAAGGTCGGTGTTTTTCTTGTATTTAAGCTGAAAAAGAATGGCTGTGCGCTGTAACCAAACATTGCCAGAATCCATCCATTTCTCGGTGTATGGGACAATCGAATCAGGGAATTTTTTAAAATGGGGACCCACAAGGTTTGCCGCTATAAAATCAATGGTATCCCACCATGACTTACTCAATATCAAATATTCGTAGAGGTCAACCCGGCAGATTTCGGCATTTTTATTAAACTTCTGCAACAACTCCATGGCAAAATACTGGAATTCACGCTGGGGTTGATCCCAACAACTCTTCACCACCTCTTCCAACATATCTTCGGAAGGTTTACCCTTCTTTTTGTAGAATTCACTTACAATCTCTTTACGCTTAGGTGAAGGAATCCCAAAATAGTCAAACTGGCCCTTCATGTACTTTTTCATTGCAACAACCCTTTCAGCATTTTGGTTCTGTTCGAAAAATATAGCCAGGGAATTTAAATAAGGATTCATTTTAATATCAAAACTTTTATTGGATTAAAACAAGGCGCTCAATGCCAATCATTTTGTTTTTATTTGAGATGTACCGGACAAAATAGGTCCCCAGTTCAAGATCTTTAGGATTCCAGGATGTTGTGCCATTTCCCATTTCAACTGATATCGATTGAAGCAGTTTGCCATTTATATCATAAAATTTTAACGTTCCGGCAAAATGTGTTTCAATTGTAAACCCATTACTTGAAGGATTGGGATAAATTTTAAAACCGGTTTTATTTTTCACCTTTTTTGTCCCAACAAAGGTATCATCACAAACGCCCAGGGTATATTCGCCGGGTTGCATATTTTCAACAAACAGTTTCCCGATATTCCACAGGCCGATTTTTGTAAAATCAAGAAATTGCCAGTCATAGGCTGCTGAAGGGCGGTACAAAATAACCAGCGAATCACCATTATTAAAGACGAGTCCGTCATCCAGGTGGGTATTGACGTTATACCAGAAAACACCCGTAACATCAAACCCTTCAGGGAAAATACCATCAATGCGCCAGTGACGGTAATCCGATAAAGTCAATCCCTGGATTGGCGTTTTTAACGGATCGGGTGGCGCCCATTGATGGGCTATCCACAAAAATGCTGAATCTCCAATCGATTCTACTTCCAGATCACAAAATGTGCCTGAATTGGGATAAGTACCGGTTTCTTTAATTACCCTTTTTAAATCTGTTGTGGCATCGCATTGTAATTCATTAAAATCAGGAATGATAAAATCGGGCGTAAAAGGAACAGAAAAAACAGCGCTTCCGGTTTCGCCATCGAAGCTTACTTCTGCCGACGCCATATTCCAGTTATTATCCATAAATGTTAATTCCACTTTATTGCCGTTTCCGATAAATTCAGGCCCATGCCGTTTCTGTTTCATATATACCGTAACTTCCGGCTCAACAGGTGATTGATAAACAGAAAAGGAATCAATGGAATAAAAAGGGGTTCCAGCATTAAACACCCAGTTATCAAACCAGGGCGCCAGATCAATTCCTGTATGGCTTGTTAAAAAATCACGAAGGTCATACGATGAAGCATAGTTATAGGCAAAATATTCATTGTACCCAGCCATCGCGTCGAAGAAAACTTCATCGCCGAGATACCCTCTTAATGTATGGGCAATGGTAGAACCCCGGTCGTAGACACCTATGGTACTATAGGTATGTTCTTGCGGTACCTGATTTACCGGAAAATAAGCTCCAAGACCTCCGGATGTATGACAAAATTGAATTACGCTTTTATGTTTTGTCATAATAAAATCAAGGTATTGTTCACGGCTGTATAAAAATTCCTGGTATAACCCATCGGCAAACACAGCCCAGCCTTCGTTGAGCCACATATCTTCAGCCGAGGCACAAGTAACATTATCACCAAACCACATATGCGAAAGTTCGTGGGCAAGCAGGGATTCATTTCCCAGGCCTCCGTTTATGGCAAAATGGGGATAGGCAATGTTGGTGGCATGTTCCATCGCGCCGATGGCTGTTCCGACATAACCAACCCTATCCCAACGGTAAGGTCCGAATTTATCTTCATAAATGGCTAAAATAGCATTCAGGTTTTGAAAAGAGCCATCTACATTTCCTGAATCTGAAGGCCTGGCCCATATTTCTACAGGAATATCTTCGACCACACCGTTATAGGTGTCGGTCCATTTTGCATAATCGCCCACGGCCACCGAAGCCAGGTAAGTTGGAATAGATTGGGCCAGTGTCCAGTAATATGTTGATGTTCCGTTTCCATTATCGGTTATACTTTGCAACAGGCCACCGCACACGGCATCTTTTCCGTTTTCAACGGTGACATATAGATCATACGTAGCCCTGTCCTGGAAGTCATCGATGCAGGGAAACCATGTTTTCCCAAGATTGTGTGGAATGGACTCAAATCCTACGCCCAGGTTAAATGCATATTGCCCTGACCAGTGAAATCCACCCCAACCTTCATGAAAAGGGGCACCATGATAAAAAACGCTTGCTGTAACAGTTTCGGCAGTATTAATTACATTTTGAAGTGAAACTTTTAAAAAAAATCCTTCATGAGTAAAATTTAATATCTGTTCGCCATCGATAAAAACTGAATCTACAGTCAGGTCTTGTAATTCAAGGGTAAGTTCATCAAGACCATCTATTTTAGAAGCTAGCAAAATATCGGTTTGGGCTTCAATTTCCTGGTTTGTAAAATCAATGTCATTTAGGTAAATGGTATAGCTAATGGCATCGAGGGTATCGCTGATCCAGGATTGACTAAATGAAACTTTGTGTGAACAACCCTGGTGTTGTTGACTAAATACCGCCATGGTAATAATGCCCAAAAAGCTCAAGAGTAAGATTCTAGTTTTCATATGTCTAAACTTATTTTTTGAAATATTTTATTTGTAGTTGTTCTCCATCAAACTCAAGATAAGAGAAGTATTTTATCCAGTCGCCAATGCTATAATATTTTGATTTGTCATTCAGGTCAACGACCTTGGGTTTGTGAATATGGCCAAACACGAAATACTTGATGTCAGGGTCATCATTCAACACATTTTTACAAAACCCGGTCAAACGTTCAATACCTGCATCATTTACCGCTTCAAGCCCGGCATTTTCATTGGCAACGCGGCTTTTGTTCGACCAGTAAAGGCCCATGCCTGTCCCGATATCGGGATGAATCCAACGAAACAACCATTGGTTTAATTTATTGCGGAATACCTTTTTTAAAAATTTGTAGCCGTTATCGCCTTTGCCCAACCCATCGCCATGCCCCAGGAAAAATTTCACTCCATTAATTTCTTTGACAATTGTATCGGGATAAATCGTAAAATTTAATTCTTCGGCCAGGTAGTCAAAGGCCCACACATCATGGTTCCCCCTGAAAAAATAAACCGGGATTCCCCTATCAGTAATTTCGGCAAATTTGCCCAATAACCTTACATACCCTTTTTGAACAACGGTTTTGTATTCATACCAAAACTCAAATAGATCGCCCATAATATAAATTTCCGATGCTGATCCTTTTACTTCATCCAACCATTGAATAAGTAATTTTTCCCTCACAAGACTTTTCTCATGATCCGGTACACCGAAATGACAATCCGAAACGAAATAGACTTTTTTATTATTTAATTTTTCTGTCAAAACTATTTTTAATAATTAATTTGATAAAGATACTTCATCCAATTTTATCAGGATAGAATCGAGTTGATTGTTTTTTGAAACAATTTTCAATTCCTCATTCAAAAGATAATAATATGGCAGATCATCAGGGACATGAAAATCTTGTTTTATTGTTGAGTTTAAGCCCTGCAAATCACTCACCTGCTTCCAGGGAAGTTTGTCCAGTTTTATGGCCCCTTTCCAAACAATGTTATTTTCATCCAGCGAAACACCAAGAATGTCGAATCCCTTAGCAGTAAGTTCGGGGTAAAGTGCAACAAGTTTACGGTTGTCCTGCCTTGAAACCGCATTCCATCCAGCCCAAAAATAGACGATCATTGGCTTTCCGGTAAAGCTTTTCAATGAAACAGGGTTGCCAGATGTATCTGGTAAGACAATATCCGGTGCTTTCTGACCGGGTTTGAGTTTTTGTTCGAGCAGGTAATTGTCAAAAATCCTTGTCTGGATTTCTTTCACCCGCTGATGATGATCGAGAACGTGTTTGTTCCCGGGATATTTCTGAGATAACAAGCTGTCCGTAATAAATAGCCACCTGAAATCGGCCACTTCATCCACCACTTCGGCCATGCCCAGTTTTCTGTTTAAAACAATCAGGGAAGCCAGGGAACCGGGATTTTTATTAATAAAATGCTGAATATATTTTTTCTGATCATCAACAATTGATAAATAAACCGAATCGAGTTTATTTTTAATGGAAAGAAAATCTTTGCTGCCTTTGCTTTCATTATAAACTTTTCCTATGGAATCAATTCGGGATTTTTGTTTAAACATGAAATCATTATATGCTGCTAAAAGCTCAGAGCCAGGCGAACCGCTAACTTCGTAACCACTAAAAAAGTCAATGTTTGATGAAAAAACTTCCATATTCTCATTTTTCTCAATCAAAAGAATCAGGTGATTAGTTGGGCCGGTTTTCAACAGATAAAATCCCACATCGTCAAGATGCAGATTAAAAACAAATTTTCCTTGATCATCAGTCCTGACAGAATCAAGCGGAATTGTCTTTTTTACTTCCAGTTCCTGGAAGTATATCAATTGCTCCGGGTATTCAGTAAATTGACCTTTGATCACCGCTACACCATCATCTTTTTTTTGAACACAAAATGTTAAAGGTATTAACAACAGAAAAAACCAAACTATCCTTTTTAACATATGAAGGCTTTGGTGCAAAGTTACAAAATGCTACTACAGAAGTTTAATAAATTTGAGGTTTAACAATTTTTAAAACAGAAATTCATTCTTCACAAAAAGAATAACTTACCTTCGTAATAGAAAAATGAACCGTCGCTTTACATTTATATTAATTCTTGTGATTGGACTTGGAATGTCGCTCCAAAGTCAAAATATTTTTGTACTTGAAAAACCTGGCAAAAGGGTTATCCAGTATAAACCGGGCCAACACATCAGAATTCAGGTACAATCACTTGATACCCTCATCAAAGGAAAAATCTGGGATATTTCCGACTCTAGCATCTACATCCGTGACTATGAGGTCTTCCTAAAAAATATTGCTGCGGTGTATCGCGAAAGATGGGGCTTTTCGCTTTTGCAAAAGCTAAGTATACTTGCAGGGGCTGGATACCTGGTTTTGACTGTATTTAATGGTGCCATCAGTAGGGAGGAAACAATAGTATCGAATGAAGCACTTATCATTAGCGGTTCGCTGATTGTTGGGGGAGTAGCATTAACACCACTCATCAAACGAAAACATAAAGTTAAAGATGGGAACTGGAAGGTTAAAATCCTTGATTTTACAGATTATTAACATAAAATCTCAAATGCAAATTCTTATATATAATTTAAAAAGATTAATTTTGTTTTCAATTTAACAACGTTAACCTTTAAAAAAATGAAAAAAATATTTGTTGTATTGCCCGCTATTGCTGTTGTATTTTTTTTAATTACCGGCTTTCAGGCAGAAAACCCAAAGCCACTTGTCGTTGCCAATCCCGAGGCCAATCTAACTTACCCTGAGGACATTCAAAAAATTATTGATAAATCATGTTTTGGATGCCATAATGTGGATGCCCAGAATGATAAATCAAAGAAAAAACTCATGTGGGATATGCTACCTGAATTATCAAAAGCTAAGATCGTAGCAACATTAGGTGATATTGCCGATGCAATTGGAGAAAATGAAATGCCTCCGGAAAAATTCCTTGAAAAATATCCTGACAAAGCCCTAACAGAAGACGAAGCTAAAAAACTTAAAGAATGGGCTGAGTCAACTGCTGAGGAAATGATGAAATAATATTTTACGAGTATGTTGCTTTTCCCGGTTAATTTGTTTTCAATTTAATAAGAGCTAACATATAAAGTACCATCATGAAAAAAATTGGTAAGATCATCTTCTATATACTTCTGGGAGCCTTTATTGCTATCCAGTTTTTCCCTTACAACCGGCCTGAAAATAAAGCTCCTGAGGGTTTTGATTTTTTTACCGAAAACCAGGTTACAGAAGAAGTTAGTACCATGATCCGAAATGCCTGTTATGATTGTCATTCTCAGGAAACCAATTTTCCGTGGTATTCATATGTGGCGCCGGTATCGTGGCTGGTTGCCCGCGATATAAACAAAGGTCGATACCAGCTTGATTTTAGTCATTGGCAGCGTCTTGATAAAAAAGATAAAATCAAAATCCTCGATGAAATTGCCGAAGAAATTGAAGATGGCTCCATGCCAATGAAAATTTATATTCCCCTTCATCCTGAAGCAAAATTGAGCGAACAGGATCGTGAAAAATTAATTACCTGGGCAGAAAATTTTACTGAAAAAGTTTTTGAAGAATAAGCTATGATGCACCTGCGGCGCATCAAGAAATCTTTTATATTCTACCAGCATCAAACTCCAAACGGAGTTAGATTTATAATTCTTAAATTGAATTTGATTTAAAGCTTTAACTCACTGATCATCTGTTTCAAGATCAAGGTCATTTTGGGCTCAACGGCGGAAGCCGCTTCAATCACTTCCTGGTGCGAAATTTCTACAATCTTACCTTCCACACCTAAATCCGAAATAACCGAGACGGCAAATACCGGCAAGGCCATATGCCTGGCAACAATAGCCTCAGGAACGGTTGACATGCCAACCGCATCGGCCCCAATTACACGGATGTATTTATATTCTGAGGGTGTTTCAAAAGTTGGCCCGCTAACGGCAGCATAAACCCCTGTCTGGAAATGGACATTATGATGGCGTGCAATTTTGGTAAAATGACGGATGATCTTTTTGTCATAGGCCTCACTCATATCCGGAAAACGGGGACCAACATTTTCATCGTTGGGTCCCAACAATGGATTATTGCCCATCAAATTAATATGATCTTTTATGATCATCAGGTCGCCATGGCATAATCAGGATTTACACCACCGGTCAAACATTAGAAAGGATCAAATAATTCAATTCCCACTGTTTTAATACCCTTAATGGGGAATGTCAATTCCTGCATAGTATATCCTTCATAATAATGAAAACGGCCCTGCATGGCAACTACACTTTTCCCGCCAAGGTTTCCGAAAATTAGCCTTCCTTCATGGCCTTTGACTGTAGATAATGGAAAATTTGGAATTTCACTGTAAGGTAAGCTTGCCATACTTTTTATTTCTTTGGCTAAGCCGCCAAGGCCAGTGCCCAGCACAATCCCAATACGCGGTTTAAGCTCAATTTTATTTTTAATATAATTTACGGTTTCATTTATTTGCTTCAACATAATTCAAAATTATCTGGTTAAATTTTTCTCTGTCTTTCTTGTTTATGGCCACTTCAATTGGCACATAACAAATGGGAAGGTGATTTATTTTTTCTCTCAATTCAGGAAACTGTAACCGCATTACATCCTTTTCAGTGGTAACTATTATTTTCTTTTTTGCAAAGATATCATTAAACTTTTTTTCCAGTTTTTCAAGGTCCGAAATTGTAAATTGATGATGATCAGGAAAGGAAAAAATCTCCAGTCTTTTACATTTACCTTTTAAATATTCTTCGAGTGGATAGGTATTTGCAATACCAGAAAATAGCAGGATAAACGAAATCTTTGATTCCTTTGCAGGAATAAAATCAACACCAGGTATCGGGGAGAAATTACCATGTTTTATACGAGAAAAAAATAATTGCTGATAATCTTTTGGTTTAATCATTTTTAAAATATTTCGTCGCGTAATAGGTGAAATTATTTTGGGCGATTTTGTTACAAGAATTATATCAGCCCGTTTTGCCCCGGTTGTAAATTCACGCAAATTCCCTGATGGCAACATAAAATCGTTTTTGTAAATATTATAATAATCTGTGAGTAAAATGGATAATCCGGGTTTTACATAACGGTGTTGAAATGCATCATCTAAAATAATAGCATCCAGATTTTTGTTGCGTTGTGTCAGCATTTTAATCCCATGAACCCGCTTTTCATCTACAGCAACAAGTATATCATCAAACTTGGTTAATTGAAATGCTTCATCACCCAATTCACTAATCCCACAATTCTCATCAGCCATCACAAAGCCTTTTGATTTCCGCTTGTAGCCACGGCTTAAAACGGCAAGTTTGTTTTCTTTTTTTAATAACCTGATCAAATATTCAACATGAGGTGTTTTACCTGTCCCTCCCACCGAAAGGTTGCCCACTGAAATAATGGGTAAATTAAACGCTTTCGATGGAAGTATTCCCCAATCAAAAAATTTATTCCTTACCCAGCTTAAACAACCGTAAAGAAAACTAAATGGAAGTAATATGAAGCGTAAAATTGCCACCGCATAAAATTACAATAAGTTTGCGCACCCGAACAACCTTTTAGGAGTGAATTTTATTGTATTTTTACGGGAAATCATTGGTTTATGAAATTAATTGAAATTATTGCCTTATTAGAAAAGTTTGCCCCGCTCAGTTTACAGGAAACATATGATAATTCAGGACTTTTAATAGGAGAAAAAGATCAGGAAATCTCGCGAGTCTTAATCTCGCTCGACCTGACTGAAGAAGTGATGGAGGAGGCAATTGCAAAAAAATGCAACCTGATCATTTCGCACCATCCGGTTATTTTTAAAGGACTCAAAAGCATCACTGATAAAAATTCTACCGAGCGTATCATTAAAACAGCCATTAAAAAAGATATTGCACTTTATGCTATTCATACCAACCTCGATAATATTGAATTTGGGGTAAATGACATTCTTTGTAAAAAGTTAGGAATTAGTAACGCAAAAATTCTTTCATCAAAAGGCAATTTACTTCGCAAACTGGTTACGTTTTGTCCGACAAATGAAGCGGAAAGGGTAAGAGAGGCTATATTTAAAGCAGGGGCCGGAAATATTGGAAATTATGATAAGTGCAGTTTTAACCTTGAAGGAACCGGTTCATTTCGAGGTTCGGAAGAAACCAATCCTTTTGTTGGAAATAAAGGTGAACTTCATTACGAAAAAGAAATCCGGATTGAGACAATTTTCCCGGTTTACATGGAAACGACAATTATAAAGGCCTTGTTTGAAGCCCATCCATATGAAGAAGTTGCCTACGACATTTATTCGCTCAATAATCAATCAAACCAAATCGGGGCGGGGAAAATAGGTGAGCTTGAAAATGCTATGGATGCTAAAGACTTTTTATTAATGGTTAAAAAAATCACCGGAACGGGATGTATCCGGCACAGCCCTTTCGTTAATAGAAAAATTAAACGGGTAGTTGTGTGTGGCGGTTCAGGAAGTTTTCTTACTAAGGATGCCATTCGTGCCGGCGCAGATGTGTTTCTGACTGGTGATGTTAAGTACCATGATTTTTTTGAAGCGGATAAAAAAATAATTATTGCCGATATTGGCCATTACGAAAGTGAGCAATTTGCAAAAGAATTAATTTATAGTGTTTTAAAAGAAAATTTTTCTAATTTTGCAGTCCTTATTTCGGAAACAAACACAAACTCGGTTAATTACTTATAAGTTAATTAATTATGGCAAAAAAAACAGAAGAAAACGTAGATAATAAAGCAAAAAAAACAGTCAAAGAATCGGCAGAAGAAGAAATAACTGTTGAGAAACGATTGATTGCCTTATATAAATTACAACAAACCGACTCTCAAATTGATAAAATCAGGATAGTCCGTGGAGAGTTACCGTTGGAAGTCCAGGACCTGGAAGATGAAAAAGCAGGATTGGAAACCAGGGTGAGTAATTACATTGAAGAAACTGAATTGCTGAATAAACAAATAGCTGAAAAAGAAAATGCGATCAAGGAAAGTGAAACCATGATCAAAAAATATGAAAAACAGCAAATGAATGTCAGGAATAACAGGGAGTATGATTCACTTTCGAAAGAAATTGAATTTCAAACGCTGGAAATGCAACTTAGCGAAAAAAGAATTGGTGAATTCAAACAAAAACTTGAATTAATTGCTAATGAGATAGAAAATGCCAAAGCTGAATTGGCTGAAACGGCAAAAGAATGTGAAATCAAAAAAAATGAGTTGACGGACATCGTTGAAGAAACGGAAAAAGAAGAAATTGCATTAATAAATAGTTCCGAAAAAAATCAGAAATATATTGAAGACCGTTTGCTTACAGCTTATAAACGGATTCGCAAAAATGCCCGTAATGGACTTGCCGTTGTGCAGATTGAGCGGGATGCTTGCGGAGGTTGTTTTAATAAGATTCCGCCCCAGCACCAGATGGATATTCGGATGCATAAAAAAATCATTGTCTGTGAATACTGTGGAAGGATACTCGTTGACGAGGAAATTGTAGAAATGATAAACAACGAAAACTAAAAAAAATATTTGCCGTACAAGAGAGGGGTGTTGATAATTGCCCCTCTTTTTTTATTTTTATAGTTCAATAGCGCAATCATGATTCGGCAAATTATCTTATTTACTTTTCTTACGCAATTTGTAACTGTCAGTGCACAATACAATTACGATTTTAATGAAAATTGCAGAAATGCCTATTCTAATATTATTTCCCTAAAATTTGAAAAAGGGAAAAATCTAATTGAACAGGAAAAGATTATTCATCCGGAAAACAATATTCCCTATTTGCTTGATAACTACATTTATTTTTTAACTGTTTTTATTGGTGAAGAAAAGAATGATTTTGATTTGTATGATGAATTAAAGGATGATATCATCGACCGGCTGAAAAATGGCGATGAAAATTCGCCGTATTACCGGTACTGCCTGGCACAGGTTTATCTCCAGTGGGCAGTTGCCCGTACTAAGTTCAAAGAATATGTTACAGCCACTTTTGAAATAAATAAAGCCTACAGACAACTTGAAAAGAACCGTGAAGAGTTTCCTGATTTTTTACCAAACCTGATAAATCTAGGCCTCCTCCATACAATGATTGGTACCATTCCTGACAATTATAATTGGGCTAAAAAAATGGTAGGCATTGAAGGGACAATTGATGAAGGGGTAAACGAAATACTGGAAGTACTTAATATTTCGCTGGTTGTAGATGAATATAGCCATTACAAAACAGAATGCCTTTTTTATCTCAGTTTTATCCAAATGAACCTGATGTCGAGTAAGGAAAAAACATTCGAATACCTGGAAATCATTGAAAAAGACAACAACAATCTGCAAAATCCTCTGGCGGTTTACGCCTTATCAAGAATTTATATGTCGTGCGGACGAAACGAAGATGCCATTCGGATACTTGAAAACAGGCCAATATCTTCTGAATATTACCCTTTTTATTACCTCGACTATTTAAATGGCCTGGTTAAACTTCACAGGTTGGATTTGGATGCAAATTCTTACTTTTTTAAATATGTGATTAACTTTAAAGGAATAAATTACATTAAAGACGCATATCAAAAAATTGCCTGGAATTATTTTGTTCATGGAAATACTGAAAAGTACAGCGAGTACATGGATAAGGTAAAGAAATATGGCAATAACATTGTAGATGCTGATAAGCAGGCAGAGCGTGAAGCGGAAGAAAATATTTTACCAAACTTTCATTTGTTAAGAGCACGCATTCTGTTTGATGGAGGCTATTTTGAAAAAGCTATGCAAGAGCTAACTCAAAACACCCAAACAAATTTTCTGAAAAATGCCCGCGATTCATTGGAATACGCATACCGCCTTGGCAGAATATATCATGAATGGGGAAAAACCCCCGAGAGCATTGTCTATTATGAAAAAACTATTTTACTTGGTTCTAAATCAGAATACTATTACGCGGCCAATTCTGCGTTAAAACTGGGAAATATTTTTGAAGAGAAAGGCGATTATAAAAAAGCTGAATATTATTATGAAGCTGCCCAGTCGATGGAAAACAAAGAATATCGAAATAGTATTGACCAGAAAGCTAAAGCCGGCCTGAACCGAATAGAGGATAAATTGTAGGTTGGGGGTTTAATTTCAAATTTAATACCTGAAACCCAGGGTTAAAAGTACATTGTTGGTTATTAGGTGATTTTTTACAGGTTCAGTTTGAACATTTTCCGACCCATAAAAATAATAATCCTCTTTGCTACTCGATCTTACATACGCGAGATCAACAAAAAAGTTCTTGTCCCGGAACCCTATACCTCCCGTGTAATATAACCGTTCACCATCATTTATATTATTTGCATAGGGGCTCATGTAGTAGCCAAATCCGGCACGCATTGCAAAATATCCAAATTTAACTTCACTTCCCACCCTGATATTATGGGTTTCGGTATATAAGTTCTTAATGGTGGTGTTTTCGTCATAAAAGCTATAATCATAACCTCTAAGATTTGATTTTGTGTAATTAATGTATTCATAATCGGCACTAATCAATGCCATTTTCCATAATATAAAGGAAACACCGGCAGTAGCCTTCCAGGGAGTTTCTAGCTCATAATCATAATATCCATATGGACTACCCTGCACATACACATCATTATTATCAAATTCTGTACGGAATTCAGAATACCAATAATCCTTCATGTTGTTATACCAAGTTGGCGATTGTACGGCCCCTCCAATCCTAATATTATCGGTTGCCCTTACAATTACTCCGAATTTCATATTAAACCCCGAACCGGAAGTATGCAGATCATCATAAATAGATAAACTCCTGAAATCATCAATTTCATTGTTAACATCAATTTCATTGTAGTATGATATTTCATAATACCGAATAGTTGGAAATGCAAAGGAAGCTCCCAGGTATACTTTATCACCAAAATTTGCCCCCAAAGCCAACGAATACTCATTCATTGATCCCCACGATTCCAGTTCTTTCCGCTGATATATACCGGCACCATAAGGTACTGCACCCCTGTATAAAGTTGTATTACCAGGCAATGTATCAATCAGATACGTCCACCAGGCGGGGTACAGATCATAAGAGTACATTCCATACAAATTCTCTTCTATATCCAAATAATGAATACCGTTTGCATTGTCAACATAGGTGTTTACTATCGAACTTTGGTTATTGTATCCTTCCGCCAACATTCGATTACTAAAATTATTGATGCGATTGTAGCTAAAGGCAAATTGAAAATGCTTTAGGAATGAATTGCTTTTACCCCCGGATTCAGAGGTAAGGACCATTCCAAAATTACTTAAATTAAAATTATTCCTGGAATCACTACGTTGCGATCCATTAAAATCGGATTTTGTTTGACCAATAAAAAATCCCGGTGTAATAGAAAATTCTGATTTTTTAAAAAGGCCCAATCCCGCTGGATTCGATCCGATAGTAGAAACATCAGCCCCCAACGCACCAAAGGATCCAGCCATTGACATATACCGGGCCGTTCCGCCAAAGTAAGTCTGCGAATACCTTAAGGCATCTACCTCATTTTGAGCAAAGGCAAATCCAGAATTAAATACAATTGAAACGATTAACAAGCTGAACGTTCTCATTTTAAGTCATTTTATTTATAGCTCATCATTGAACTTATGCTAAATAAATTACCTTCTACCCCCTGAACTTCTTGAAGATGAAGAACGTGAACCACTGCTACTTGAGCCGGAACTCGAGCGGGAAGGTGTTGAATAAGACCGGCTAC
>JAWKKL010000037.1:0-35470 GCA_041393275.1 Bacteroidales bacterium | reverse complement strand
TGTTTTGAACGCTTTCGTCCCATATTTTACCCAATTCAGGATCGCCAAACAACAAATAACTTTTATATAAATATTCATAATAGGAATCAACCCCGGCACAAATATGACTGACAGTTGAAACCCATTCGCCCGTATTCACATCAATTACATCACCAATTAACCCAATTTCCGACCGCCGGTTGTAAATGGCCAGCGTTGCCATTTTCCCCGCTTGATAATATTTGGGGTCTTTTGTAAAATAACTCAAAATGCCCATTTCGAATGTGTAGGTCCCGGCTTCTGCTACATTTACCGTATCACCTTTTATCTCCTTGGTTTTGAGGTTGACCCAATAGGTTGGGATACCGGTTTTGGTTTCAAAGGCTGGCATCATCCGATCAGCGAAATCAACCGCTTTTTCAAGTACCTTTTCATTTCCGGAAAGTTCATACATCGAAAGCA
Organism: Bacteroidales bacterium; assembly: GCA_041393275.1. Taxonomy (GTDB): domain Bacteria; phylum Bacteroidota; class Bacteroidia; order Bacteroidales; family JAADJA01; genus JAADJA01. The sequence continues at coordinate 35,029 of JAWKKL010000037.1, read as the reverse complement.
ATCCGCCTAAAATCCTGATATTTACCTCAAATATTTTAGCATCAATGTTTTTATTAAAATCAAGGGAATCAACAACGTAATTTTCTATTTCTTTGGCTTCTTCTTTCAATCCCATTAAATGCAGGGTGCTATAAGCATCTATTGGAGAAATGTAAAGTGGTTCTCTGTACCAGTCATCATATGATTTTGAAATAGGTGAAAGTGCATCGTGTCCCCAGGCATAGGTTTTATAGGCTTCCCACGAACGACGGGTTTCTTCTACCACTTCCTGTGCCAGGGTATCAACTATTCCTTTTGGATTTTCTTCAGCGATTTTTTTCTTTTGTGCATTCTGACAGGAAAAACCAATCAGGAAGAGGAATAAAATAAATAAGCATTTTTTCATAGGTAAGACTTTGTATATTGTTATTAATTTCGATTGTTCATTGTTATTATCAAATTGTAAAGAAAGGATTCCACAACGTATTATGAGTTAAAAATTACACAATGATTCATATCGGGCTAAATTAGTTCAAATTCGGGATTAATACTATTTTTGATTTTTAGTCAGGTTTATGAGAATTACACAACAATTATGGTTTTTTCCCTTACTGATGCTGGTAGCCACCAGTCTGTCTTATTTTCCCTTATTTCAAAATGGCTTAGTCAACTGGGATGATGATGTTTACATTACACAAAATCCCCTGATCCAGTCTTTTTCCCTGGCTAATATTTCTGCCTGGTTTTCACAACCCTTTTTGGGTTTGTATCAACCGCTTGTACTTTTATCACTGGCACTTGATTATTCTGTGAATGGCAGTGACCCGGTTGTTTTTCATACCTCAAACTTTCTTTTACATCTTATTAATTCACTGCTTGTTTTTTGGTTGATTAAAAATCTGTTCAGAAATCATCAAATTGCTTTTTTCGCTGCTTTATTATTTGGCGTACATACTATGCATGTTGAGTCGGTGGCCTGGGCAACAGAACGCAAAAACGTGTTGTTTGTATTGTTTTATTTATCTGCTCTAAATCTTTATATCCAATATCTTGCTCAAAAAAGAACAACCTTGCTTTATGGTGTATTTATTCTATTTATTACCGCTTTATTTTCAAAGGCTTCAGCCGTGACCTTACCTCTAATTCTCGTATTGACAGATTACGTAAAGGAAAGGAATATCTCGATAAAAGCAAACCTACAAGAAAAAATGCCCTTTTTCGCATTATCATTTTTATTCGGAATCATTACACTGTGGTTTCATCAACAATATGGTTCACTTGTCAATACAACAGAATTTTCTTTGTCGGTTAGGGTATTCATTGCCGGCAAAGCATTTGTTTTTTACGTGGTTAACTTGCTATTTCCAATTAATCTAACGACTTATAATCCCATGCCGGAAGAATTAAGCTCGGGCATAATAGTTGAAAGTATATTTTCGATAGTTGCAATTCTCTTTACTGTTTGGATAATTTTCAAGTTTTTTCGCCATAATAAAAAGGTGATCTGGGCAATTGGTTTTTTCATTTTTAATACAGGATTGTTTTTGATACCTCCGGGTGTTCCTGTTTTGGCTTCTGACCGATATGTATATCCCGGTTCCATAGGAATTTTTATTCTGTTATTCATGGGAGCTAATTATTTGATCATTACATTTACCAGGGTAAAAGCTATCGTGATTTCTTCTGCAGTTGGTTATACAATTTTACTCGGATTCCTGAGCTTCCAGCAGGTAAAAACCTGGGAAAACAGTTTTTACACTTTGGAACCATGTTTTGAATGTTCACGGGGAAAATGCTTTTGTCCTGACGCAGCGCGGGAATGCTTACAAAGTTGAAAAAGACTACGAAAAAGCAATGGCTGACTATTCTGAAGCCATTAAAATTAATCCTGAATTTCGCCGGGCTTACGAACAGCGTGGATATATTTATAGTCTTCAGGAAAATTACGGTCCAGCCATTAGTGACTTTAAAATGGCCCTATCCCTCAATCCTAAAAGTTATATTGCCTGGTGCAGCCTGGGATTTAATTATCGTCAAACAGGTGATCTTGAAAAGTCGCTAACATGTCTTGATGAGGCGTTATCAATTCATCCGATGTATTTTGATGCTCGATTGAATCGTGGAATAACATTGATGAACCTTCAAAAAATGAGGAATCCTGTGCCGATTTGCAGAAAGCTTTATCTTTGGCGATATGGGAAAACGACAAACAGCAAGTGATGAATCTTATTGAATCGGTTTGCCCGAAATAACCATACGGTGGAAAATTTATCACAAAAAATAAAAGACAAAGCTCTTGAACTGGGATTTTATGCATGTGGGATTTCCAAAGCAGATTTGTTGGTTGAAGATGCTAAACGATTAAAAAAATGGCTTTCAGAAGAAAAACACGCCGGCATGAAATATATGGAAGGCCATTTTGAAAAAAGGACAGATCCCCGCAAACTACTGGAAAACGCTAAATCAGTTATTTCGGTTTTGTTTAATTATACACCCAAAAACTATTTGCCTGAAGAGGATAATTTTAAAATCTCATCTTATGCCTATGGGACAGATTATCACTTTGTTCTAAAAAAGAAATTAAAATCACTTCTTGAATATATTAGTTCGAAAGCAGGAGAAAATAATTCCAGGGTGTTTGTCGACTCAGCTCGGTCCTTGACAGAGCATGGGCAAAACGGGCAGGTTTAGGCTGGATTGGGAAAAATACCTGCCTGATAACCAAAGAAAAAGGCTCTTATTTTTTTATTGGGGAAATAATTACTGATATTGAATTGGATTATAATGATTCTCAAGTTCCTAATCATTGTGGGGGTTGTACCCGCTGCATTGAGGCTTGCCCAACAAATGCATTAACACCTTATGAGCTTGATTCCAAAAAATGTATTTCTTACTGGACCATTGAACACCGGGGTGAATCAATCCCGGCAGAGTTGAAAGAAAATTTTAAAGATTGGATATTTGGTTGTGACATTTGCCAGCAGGTTTGCCCCTGGAACCGACTTTCAGAACCACATAACGAACCTGAGTTTGACCTATCTGAAGATTTGCTAAAAATGCGCAAAACTGATTGGAAAGTATTGGACGAAATTAGGTTTAAAGAGATTTTTAAAATGTCGGCAGTAAAACGTACGAAGTTTGGGGGATTAAAAAGGAATATCCGCTTTCAATGCGATACCCCAACTACTTAGGAGTTTCAACTTTCTCATACGCTAAAAAGGGTTAGCTCATTCTTCGATCGAAATAAATTTTTCCTCCCATGTCATATCAAGGGTACTGTTTTCACGATTATAATGCATATAATAGGGTATTCTTTTATTTGGCGGCCAGTTTTCGGTAATGTATTTGTTCATAATGTAATCAAAGGTATATCCGGCATGGCGCCGGCCATAAATAGTGCAATACTTGTAAATTACATCCATATCTATTTCCGTAATGTTGTATTTGTATTTCACGTCGCCTGTAAAAATGTTTTCAGTAAAATAGCCATAAACCTGGTCATTAATGGTTTCAGAAATAAAAAACAATTTGGTGTTTTCTTTTTCATCATTCAACTCGCTAAGTTCAAACCAAAAGTTGTAATTGATGGCATTCAGGTCGAAGTTTTTATAATAAGTCAGGTCGCCAAAATCCTGTTGGTCTTCATATACCGTATAAAGTTCTTCCAGTTCAATTTGGGCAATATTAAAAATATAAGCCGGTGTCTGAACAAATAAAAAACTATCCAGGTAGTTTTCGGTATAAACGGTAAAACCCAATTTTTCGAATTCGGTATACATACTGTTTATAAATCGTTCAAGAAAAATTGAGTCCGAAACTTCCTTTAAAAACGAACTTTTTGCCATCAATACAGAATCTTTTTCCAGTTCCGAAAAATTCTGTAATTCTTTTTGATTATCAATTTTCTGATTTTTCTTAAACACATAATTGGCAGGCAGGATCATTATGGCTATTTCCGGCTTCGATTCAATATACCCTTTCGCCATTTTCCATTCGGCATAACACGACGACAAGATAACTGATAATAAAATAAAATATAGCAATTGACGCATAAAATTCATAATCATTCAAACGAAAACGCCTTGAACTTATTTGGAAAGGGAAGCTGTATGATAAATTAAATTTGTTTTTGATACAAATTCTCCACTATTTAACCCTGGTAAAGAAGGGCCTCCCCAAATGCTTTCCCATAGGCCAGGCAACGTTTTTCTTCATCTTCGTCAGGGGTGAATTTAACAAATATCCCTTCCTCAAATAAATTAAGCTTGAGGTTTCTTAAGTTGGTTTCTATCATTTGTTTGTTTTCCCCACTCCAGCCATACGAACCAAATGCACCGGCCATTTTCCCTTTATCCCGCAGGGGATTTATCAGGGCAAAAAGTTTATAAATTGGCAATAATATATTCTGATTGATGGTTGGAGATCCGACAATGATGGCCGAACTTCGTGTAATTTGCTCATCCAGTTCACCCAGAGATGCTTTTTCGATGTCCTGCAATTCCACTTCAATATTGCCGGCACTCAAAATTCCTTCAGCGATTTTTTCGGCAATAACACCGGTTTTATGATAAGCCGAAACATACGGAATAAATACCCGGTGATTTTTTGGATATTTAACTGCGTCTTCAGCATATTTTTCAGAAAGATCAACATACTTTTTCCAATTCGATCTTAATATGGGCCCATGCCCAGGACAGAGTATTTTTATATCAAGGGGTCTGATCCGCTCAATGGCTCGCAGCATAAACTTACTAAATGGTTTCAGGATAACATCGTAGTAATATTTAAATGCATCATCAATATTTCCAACTTCATCATCAAACATGGCTTCATGACAAAAATGGCAACCAAATGAGTCGCAAGTGAACAATATCATTTCTTCCTGCAAATAGGTGTAAATCGTATCGGGCCAGTGGAGATTAGGTGCACCAACAAATTGCAAGGATTTATTTCCAAGATTCAGGGTTTGCCCGTGTTTAATGATCATGTGAGGAAAATCAGGCCCAATCATGTCTTTCAGATAACGAATGGCATTGCCGCTACCTACCACCACGGCATTAGGGGCTGCTTTTAGTAAATTGCGAATATTGCCCGAATGGTCGGGCTCGGTATGATTGACAACAATATAATCTATGTTGTTCAGGTCGGTGACTGATTTGAGCTTTTCAAGGTATGAATCCCAGAATTTTTCCTTAACGGTATCCACGATCACTTTTTTATCGGCATCGATAAAATAAGAATTGTAAGTAGTACCGTATTCGGTTTCCATTACAACATCAAAAGTGACGATGTCATAATCTAGGGCACCAATCCATTTTACACTTTCAGATACATTAATTACCCCATTGTTTTTCATGCTGTGAAATTTAAATTTTTTGTTTCGCCAATTTTAATTTACTTAATCAAAAGTTATTTCCATCTGAGATGCAGCCGTGTCGTCATCCTTTTTTGATTGGCCTGTTTTTTCCTTCTTTTTGATAACCTGTGTTTCAGGGTCATTATTTAATACTATTTCGGTTTCATTTGCTGATTTTTTTCCTGAATCGACCTGATCCGAAGACTCTTCGTTATTTTCGATTACAGGATCAATAGTTGAGTTTTCAAATTCAGCGTCTTCCTCACCATTTTCAGGTACTTCGTAAGGCAGAGGTTCAATAAAGACAACCGACGATGTGGCTTTATTGGTAATCCGTTTGCCTTTTGCTTTTTCACTTTTTACGCCAACAAACTCATCCACATTGATTATTTCATCATCCAAAGGATTCTTAAATTTTGAGTTATCAAATTTAATCTTAACCTGGGGCAAATAATCCAGGCTATAAGCCACCATATAGTTATCAGGATGATCTCCAATAAAATCAATGCGCTTATTCAGGATATTGTTATCCTCCATTTGAAACCGCTTAATATAAAACTTTTCGATCGAAGCTTCCCAAAAAATGACCGTAATGATCTTATCCGGGTCAAATTTTTCAATCAAGACCATGTCCTCTTCAAAATGATTGGATATTTCATAGGTCATCAGTTTCAAATAGCCCGACTTTTGAATGGTAAGTATTTTATCGTCCGATTTGAAAGCACCAAGATAAATTCCCCGTTCATCCGAATTCAGGCGTTTTACCGTATCATCAAACCAAATATCAATGGCTCCCAATGTGGAGATTCCCTCTTCGCGTTTCACAATTTTTTTGACACTCTTTTTGGTCAGGATATTCCCTTGTGAACCGCGCCCTTTTATATCCAACTCACTGAAATCGAATTCGAAAGTCAGCTTTTTTAATTTCGGTTTTGGGGCCAGGAATACCTTTACAATTTCTGCCTCACCGTTAGGATTTACAGTAAAGTATAAAACTTTTGATCCTTCGGTGCCTTTGGTGATATCATATTCCTTATCGCGGGTAATGGCCGTTACTGCAAAGCGTTTTACCCTGACCGGGCCTTTGCGACCATCGCGATATATGGTATTATAAATTGTCCGGTCATCATTCTTCTTGAATACATCTATGTGAATAACATTTTCACCAACAAAAGTTTTACTCGATACTTTGGTTACCATAAATTTTCCGTCAGCACGGAAAACTATTATATCGTCAATATCTGAACAATCGCAAACATATTCGAACTTTCGAAGTGAGGTTCCGGCAAAACCTTCCTTTCGGTTGACATATAATTTTTGTGTTGCGGCTGCAACTCGTGAAGCTTCAATGGTATCGAAATTCCGCAATTCGGTTTTGCGCTCCCTGCCATCTCCGTACTTTTTCTTTATCTGCCTGAAATAATTGATCGAATAATCAATTAAATGCTCCAGATGATTATTTACCTCTTCTATTTCAGCTTCAATCTGTTCGATAATTTCATCGGCTTTAAAAGAATTATATTTTGAAATCCTTTTGATTTTTATTTCTGTTAACCTGATAATATCATCTCTTGTTATCTCTCTGTGAAAAAGTTTTTTATATGGATTTAATCCTTTATCGATAACTGTGATAACTTCTTCCCAGGTTTCACATTCTTCTATTTTTCGATAGATCCGTTTTTCAATAAAAATCTTTTCCAGAGAAGAAAAATGCCATTGTTCAAGCAATTCAGCCTTTCGAATCTCAAGCTCCAGTTTTAGCAGGTCAACCGTATTGTTTGTAGAAATTTCTAAAATTTCTTTCACCCCTAAAAAACGTGGTTTGTTATTATCAATGATGCAGACATTTGGAGATATTGAAACCTCACAATTGGTAAAAGCAAACAATGCATCTATGGTTTGGTCGGGCGAAACATTGGATGCAAGGTGAATGATTATTTCAACATTTTCTGCCGTATTATCATCTATTTTGCGGATTTTAATTTTTCCTTTGTCATTGGCCGAAACTACTGAATCAATAAGCGTTGTGGTGGTGGTTCCGTAGGGAATTTCAGTAATAACCAGCGTTTTTTTATCTTTTTGGCTGATTTTTGCCCTAACCCTGATGCGGCCACCCTTCAATCCATCATTGTATTTCGAAACATCGGCAAGCCCACCGGTAGGGAAATCGGGAAACAATTCAAAATCTTTATTCTGCAGGATTTTAATTGAACTATCAATTAATTCGATAAAATTATGCGGAAGTATTTTTGATGCCAGGCCAACAGCTATCCCTTCAACGCCCTGGGCAAGCAGCAGGGGAAATTTAACCGGCAAAGCTACCGGTTCTTTTTTCCTACCGTCGTAAGACAATTTCCATGTTGTTGTTTTCGGGTTAAAAACCACTTCATTTGCAAACTTCGAAAGCCTTGCTTCAATATACCTTGAGGCCGCTGCGCTGTCGCCTGTTAGGATATTTCCCCAGTTTCCCTGGGTTTCAATTAACAGATCTTTCTGGCCTAATTGTACCAGTGCATCACCAATGGAAGCATCGCCATGAGGGTGGTATTGCATGGTTTGCCCGATAATATTGGCTACCTTATTGAAGCGGCCATCATCCATTTCCTTCATGGCATGAAGAATACGACGCTGAACCGGTTTTAATCCGTCTAAAATATCCGGAACAGCCCGCTCAAGAATAACATACGAAGCATAATCCAAAAACCAGTTTTTGTACATGCCCGATAAATGAATTGTCTTATGTTCCGGCTCTTGTTCCGGGGCAGAATTCTCCTCTTTTTTATGTTGACTCTCCAGTTCTTCTGGTTCGCTCATGTTGGTTGTACTTTTTCTATGGATAACCGGCCAAAATTATAAATAAATCAGGACGGGATTCATAGCCTTTTTGAATTTTTATCCACCATTTTTTAAGAAGGCTGATTAATGAGTTCTATTCGAAGATTTAACTTTGACAATAGAAAAAACAGGTTTTCATTGATTTCACCTTAAAGTCAGTATATTTGCAAAAAAAATTAGGGAATGAGACAGGGAATCATTTTCATTTTATTAGTTACTTATCAAATTGTCTTTGGACAGGATACCATACGGTTGATGCATTATAACCTGTTGAATTATGGAAATTACTTCAGCGGCTGCACATCCACCAACAACAATGTCAACGATAAAAATGAGTACCTGAAAGTAATTGTTGATTACGTAAAGCCCGACATCATTACCGTCAATGAAATATCGGATGATGAATTTTACCACGACCTGATCTTAACCGATGTTTTGAATATTGGTGGTATAAATTATTTTACCAGGCCTTATTTACCCAACTCCTCAAATTCACCAATTATGAACCAGGTGTATTACAATACACAGAAATTCACCCTGCTGGGCAATACAGCCCTTCCCACAAATTACCGCGATATTGATGTTCTGAAATTTAGAGTCAACACCTCCGGAAATGTGGAGGACATTTTTCTTAATTGTGCTGTAGCCCATTTAAAGGCTGGAGATGAGCCGGAAGAGCGGGGCTATGAGGTCAATCAGTTGATGAATTATCTGAACAATTCGAGTGCGGCAGGAAATTACACCTTCAGTGGCGACTTTAATATTTACACTGCTTCCGAGCCGGCGTTTCAGAATATGTTGTATTACCCCAATGCAGCGGTAAGGTTTTATGACCCTGTAAATCAAATCGGAAGCTGGAACAGTAATTCCTATTTTGCAGGAGTACATACCCAGTCAACACATACTAGCAGCAATTGTGCTTCGGGAGGAGGAATGGACGACCGGTTTGATTTTATTTTGATCTCCGATGAAATCAGGATGGAACGGAAAAAATAAAATACCTCGATGGATCGTATTGGGCAGTGGGTCAGGATGGACTACATTACAACCAGTCGCTCCTTTCGGGCCCTAATAATACCACCGTTCCTTCAGATGTACTGAATGCTTTATATGGTATGTCGGATCATTTGCCCGTCATTATTGACCTGGTGGTAGACGATGAAACAGGTTTTGCAAATAACCTTGAAAGCAGTACTAATGTATCGTTTAATAACCCTGTTAAAGATCAGTTGAATTTGATTGTTAATCCAGAGAATGCCATTAAACTTACAATAAAACTTACCGATATCATCGGTTGTCTAATTTATTCGCAAACAATACATGTCGCAGGGCATCAAAATTTACTCATTTCAACACGTGATTTTAACTGTGGTATGTATTTACTAAATCTTACTGATGACAAGGGATCAGCTTCAACCTTTAAAATAATTAAGAAACCCTAAAACAAATGGTAAAATAAAAGGAAGTTATGTTGAACATTTTTCCTTTTTCAGACTTTACTTTCATAGAATTACCATGAATTCGCTTATTAAGTCAAAAAATATAATTGTAATTTTGCACTTCTATACTCAAAAACTACTTGTATGGATAAATTTTCCTGGTTAAATAGTGGAGATCCTGATCAAATCGAGGAATTGTACCAAGAGTTCCAAAATAATCCAGAAAACGTTGAAGAAAGCTGGAGAAAATTTTTCGAAGGTTTCGAATTTGCCCGCACGGATTATTCTAAGCAGGCTAAGGGTGAAACCGTATATTCTTCTGAATTCAAAGTAATAAGCCTTATAAATGCTTACAGGCAAAGAGGGCATCTTTTTACCGAAACAAACCCCGTAAGGAAACGGAGAACGTACAAACCTAATCTTGATATTGAAAATTTTGGGTTGAGTAAAGATGACCTTACAAAAGAATTTCAGGCCGGCAATGAAATCGGAATTGGAAAGGCAAAACTAAAAGATATTATTTCTCATCTTCACAACACCTATTGCAAGTCTGTTGGTGCTGAATTTATGTACATCCGGAACCCGGAAATACATGGATGGTTGAAGGATAAAATGGAAAGTTCGCAAAACACTTACAACTTTACACTTGAAGACCGGAAGTATATTTACAAACATTTAAGCCGTGCCGTACTGTTCGAAAATTTCATTCATAAAAAATTTCCCGGCCAAAAAAGGTTTTCGCTGGAAGGGGCCGAGTCGTTGATCCCTGCCCTGGATGCCATTATTGAAAAAGGGGCTTTGTTAGGAGCAAAAGAATTTGTCATTGGCATGCCCCACAGGGGACGTCTAAACGTTCTCGCCAATATCCTGAAGAAACCGTTTCAAAATATTTTCAGTGAGTTTGAAGGAAAAGAATTTGAGGATGAATCGTTGCTGGGTGATGTAAAATACCATATGGGATTTGTTTCCGACCGCAAAACAACTGAAGGCCAGGAAGTCAAATTAACACTTTCCCCCAATCCTTCGCACTTGGAGGCTGTTGACCCGGTAGTTACAGGCATTGCACGGGCAAAAATTGATAAAGACTATAATGGCGATTTTGATAAAGTCGTTCCCATTTTGCTTCATGGAGATGCATCGGTTGCCGGCCAGGGAATTGTGTATGAAGTGATTCAAATGGCAGGGCTTACCGGATATAAAACCGGTGGAACCATCCATCTTGTGGTTAACAACCAAGTGGGTTTTACCACTGACTATCTGGATGCCCGAACCAGTACCTATTGCACCGATATTGCGAAAACTGTACTGGCCCCGGTTTTTCATGTAAATGGCGACGATGTGGAAGCCCTGGTATACACCATACAATTGGCTATGGAATACCGCGAAAAATTTAATAACGATGTGTTTATTGACATCTTATGTTACAGGAAATACGGGCATAACGAAGGAGATGAACCACGGTTTACGCAGCCTATTCTTTACAAATTTATTGAAAAGCATCCCGATGCCATGACCATATACAGGCAAAAGCTGATCACTTCCGGGTTATTCAATGAAACTGAATTAAATGCAATTACTGCCCATTATAACGAAGTTTTTGAATTCAATCTGGCGGAATCAAAACAGGTAGAAAAAATGGATATGGCTTTCATTCAGCAAAAATGGCAAAATATAAGAAAGGCAAAACCGGAGGATTTTGATTCTTCCCCTGACACGGGCGTTGATGAAAAGATTATCCGGGAAATTGGCCGCAAAATAACCGCAATACCTGCCGATAAAAAGATTTTCAGAAAGATTGTCCGTTTGCAGGAAAACCGGCAGGAGATGCTCGAAAAAACCGATAAACTCGATTGGGCCATGGGTGAACTTTTAGCTTATGGCACTCTGTTAAATGAGGGAGTTGATATACGGTTAAGTGGCCAGGATTGCGCAAGGGGAACATTTTCGCATCGCCATTCGGTAATGAAAATTGAAGATTCGGAAGAGGAATATGTGCCATTAAATGAACTTGGCAACGGACAGGGACGTTTTGAAGTGTATAATTCCCCGTTATCGGAATACGGCGTTTTGGGGTTTGAATATGGTTATTCATGTCTCACACCGCAAAGCCTAACTATTTGGGAAGCCCAGTTTGGCGACTTCAACAATGGGGCTCAGATCATTTTCGACCAGTTTGTCAGCAGTGCCGAAGATAAATGGAATGTAATGAATGACCTCGTTATTTATTTGCCTCATGGTTATGAAGGGCAGGGCCCCGAACACTCAAGTGCACGGGTGGAAAGGTTTCTGACGCTGAGCGCTGAGTACAATATGCAAATTGTAAATTGCTCAACACCAGCAAATCTTTTTCATGTTTTGCGACGACAATTTAAAAGGCCCTTCCGCAAACCACTGATTATTTTTACCCCAAAAAGTCTACTGCGTCATCCCCGGTGCGTTTCATCGGTAGCCGATTTGGCAAAGGGTGGTTTCCGTGAGATTTATGACGATATATCAGCAGATACAAGTAAAATAACTAAAGTCGTTTTTTGTACAGGAAAAATATATTACGACTTAATCGAAGAAAAAGAAAAAATTAAAAATGAAACGGTGGCTATCGTAAGGGTTGAACAATTGTTTCCTCTTCCGAAGAAACAATTAAAAACCATTATTGATAAATATTCGAAATCAGAAACCTGGCTTTGGGTGCAGGAAGAACCCTATAATATGGGCGCCTGGCCATTTATTCATTTGGAATTCCATGAAGTCCCGCTAAAAGTTATCGCCCGGCCTGCCAGCGGAAGCCCGGCAACCGGGTCAAGTAAATTTCATTTCCTTCGCCAGCGAAAGATCATTGAAAAAACATTTCAAGAGTGCATTTGCCCGAACGTGGATATAGAATGCAAAATGGTTTGCATTGGTAATAAATGGAAATCATTTGTAAAGGAAATTGAGGAATTGAATGTAGATACACTTGATAGTAAATCCATCTCAGCGAATAAACATTTATAATTAAATGGTAAAACAGTAATTTTGAACCTGATTTACATAATTAATATCGAAGACAAGAAATTATACTCATGATGATAGACGTTAAAGTTCCAAGCCCCGGAGAATCCATTACCGAAGTTCAAATTGCCACCTGGCTGGTTGGCGATGGCGATTTTGTAGAAAAAGACCAGGACATTGTGGAGATTGATTCGGATAAAGCCACCTGAGTATTGCTGCACCCGAAAACGGTAAAATTAAAATTCAGGCCCAGGAGGGTGATACCGTCGCTGTTGATGATGTTGTGCTTCTATTGATACCAGCATTAAAGGCGAAAAAGCAACTGCACCCAAAGCAATTGCTGAAAAGGAAACAAAAGGAAGGAGATTAAGCAAAAAGAAACTGTTGCAGAAAAAGTCCCGGAAAAAATAAAACAAACCCCCGCAGAAACGGAACTGAATATTTCGCCGCTTGCCAAAAAATTAATGAAAGGAAAACAATGTTTCTGAAGATTTTTATAAGCTTCATGAAAGGATTCCGGGTGGGTAAAAAAGATGTGGAATTTTTTTCTGTCAAAAGGAGGTCAAACATCAAGTTCGGTTTCTTCATCACCATCATCATGGGGTGGTACGCGTGATATAGAAAGAAAAAAAATGTCAACATTAAGGTTAAAGTTGGCCCAACGGCTGGTTTCTGTAAAAAACGAAACGGCTATGCTTACCACCTTTAACGAGGTGAATATGACACCATCATGGAGATCAGAAACAAATACAAGGAGATTTTTAAAGAAAAACATGGTGTTCTTGGATTTATCTTTTTCACCAAAGCAGTTACAGAGGCACTGAATATTGTTCGGGTGTTAATGCACAGATTGATGGCAACGAAGTAGTTTATTATAATTATGCCGATATTGGGATTGCTGTTAGCTCGCCAAAAGGTTTAATGGTGCCGGTATTACGAAATGCCGAGCAAATGTCGCTGGCCGAAATTGAATTGACCATAAAAGAACTTGCTAACAAAGCCCGGACAAATAAAATCACCATTGATGAAATGACAGGTGGAACTTTCACAATAACAAATGGTGGTGTTTTTGGATCCATGTTATCTACACCTATCATTAATCCTCCGCAAAGTGCTATTTTAGGAATGCACAATATTGTTGAACGGCCCATTGCCGTAAATGGCAAAGTTGAAATCCATCCCATCATGTATGTTGCCCTTTCGTACGATCACCGGATCATTGATGGCCGTGAATCGGTTACTTTCCTGGTGAATGTTAAGGAGATGCTGGAAAATCCTGTAAAAATGTTATTTGGTGGGAAAGAGCCGGAAAAATCATTGTAACAATATCTCATGCACAAAAAAGTTGACTTTCTTGTTATCGGTTCCGGAATAGCCGGATTAAGCTTCGCCCTCAAAGTGGCGAAATATGGGAAAGTATGTGTGGTAACAAAGGACAAAGCTGATGAAACGGCAACAAAATATGCCCAGGGTGGCATAGCTGCCGTAATGTACTCCACCTGATACATTACCCGAAAAACACATTCAGGATACCCTCATTGCCAGCGATGAATTATGCAATGAAAAAATCGTTAGAATAACCATCGAAGAATCCACCGAACGGGTGAAAGAACTTATCGAATGGGGAACCCAGTTTGATAAAACGGAAAGTGGTAAATTTTCGCTCGGAAAAGAAGGGGGGCATTCGGAAAGCCGTGTTCTTCATCACAAGGATAGCACGGGATCGGAAATCATACGGGCCTTGCTGAAAGAGGTAAGAAACCACCCCAACATCGAACTGCTTGAAAAACATTTCACCATTGAAATATTGTCGCAACACCATTTGGGCATCGGGGTTTCGCGAGGAACGCCCGGAATAAAATGTTTTGGGGCTTATGTATTATGCCCTGAAAGCGGCGAAGTATTAACAATTCTGGCTAAAAAAACCCTGCTTGCAACAGGAGGAGCCGGGAATGTTTACAGTACAACAACCAATCCTGAAATTGCAACCGGCGACGGAATAGCCATGGCCTACCGGGCAAAGGCCACCATCGAAAACATGGAATTTGTCCAGTTTCACCCCACCTCGCTTTACAATCCCGAAGAAAAGCCGTCATTCCTGATTTCAGAGGCATTACGCGGATTTGGCGCCAGTACTCGGACCCGAAGCGGAGAAGATTTTATGAAAAAGTATGATTCCGTGAATCGCTGGCCGGGATATTTGCACGCGCCATCGACAAGGAATTGAAACAAAGCGGATGATTACGTTTACCTGGATACTACCCGTTTAAATAAAAACGAACTCATAAAAAACTTTCCAACGATTTATGCAAAATGCCTTAGCATCGGGATTGATATATTAAAGGAAAAGATTCCGGTTGTACCGGCTGCTCATTACCTTACCGGAGGGATAAAAGTGGATGAATACGGGCGCACTTCCATACTAAATTTGTATGCTACCGGCGAATGTGCTTCCACAGGATTGCATGGAGCAAATCATACAACATCAAACTCCCTCACTCGAATCAGCTGTTTTTCTCACAGGGCATCACAAGATGCAGTTTCAAACCCTGGCTGATTCTGATTTTTGCAATGATATTCCGGATTGGGATGCTGAAGGAAAAGTTTTGAATGAAGAAATGGTATTGATTACCCAATCCACCCGTGAATTGCAAATGATCATGTCGAATTATGTGGGCATTGTAAGGTCGGACCTGCGATTAGCCCGCGCCCTGACCCGGCTGGAAATAATAAACAAAGAAACAGAGGATTTGTATAACCGCTCCATCATCAGTGTCCCTATATGCGAACTCAGGAATTTGATCAACGTTTCGTATCTCATCATAAAAATGGCCCAACAACGCAGGGAAAGTCGCGGATTGCACTATTCCATTGATTATCCTGCAAAAGCACCCATTAAAATGAATTCCCGGAGATAGAACCACACGATTTTGTATTTTTGTGGCCTCTAGTATTCATTGTAAAGTTTAGCATAAAATGGCTCTTATAAAATCGGTAAAAGGTATTTCGCCTGTTTTCGGAAAAAATTGTTTTTTGGCTGACAATGCTACCATAACAGGTGATGTTGTGATGGGAGAGATGATCAAGCGTTTGGTTTAATGCCGTGGTTCGTGGTGATGTACATGCCATCAGGATTGGGAACAAAGTAAATATTCAGGATGGGGTAGTTGTGCATTGCACCCTACCAAAAGGCCCTCAACAACCATTGGAAACAATGTATCCATAGCGCATAACGCCATTGTTCATGGATGCACTATTCACGATAATGTACTGGTAGGCATGGGTTCCATTTTAATGGATCACGTGGTTGTTGAAAGCAATTCCATAATTGCTGCCAGAGTGCAGTCGTTTCAAAAGGGACTATTGTTGAATCAAGTGCTATGCTGGTGTGCCGGCCAAAAAAATAAAATCGGTAGATACGGCACTTCTCGAAGGGGAAATAAACCGGATCGCGGACAGTTATAATATGTACGCCGGATGGTATGATAAGTAGTTTTGGGTTTCTGGTTTTGATTTTTAAATTTAATTGTCAATAATGATTACTATTTGAGGATGATCCTTATTTATACGGATAAAATAGCAAACCGGGTGAAATATATTTCACCTGATGATCATGAACTGTTGAATACAGAAATCAGCCTGACAACCAACCGGGATGAATTTGCTGCATTCGAAGGTGAAATTCAGTTATACAAAAAAAATCCGCTGAAAGATGAATTATTCTTCCGAATCAGATCAGTTATTGTTCGAACAGGGGAATCTCGCACAAAAGACTTAACATTTATAAGTTTCAACAGCCTGCCTGCTTTTTTCCCGTTTATCATCAGGCAACTTTACCCTTCGAATATGTTTACCGCTGCCTTTACCTCGTAGCGATATGAAGAATATCTCCCTTATAAAGAAAAACTGATACGGCCGGTTTGGAGCTGCGAAAGCCTTGCCTGGAATAAGGAATTTTTAACTAAACCCCTGGTTAATATTTGGGCAAAACATCTTGGGGAATTATTATCTGAACATTTCCCGGAATTTAAGCCATCGGTTAAACCTTATAAATTTTATTCCAACCATTGATATTGATGCGGCATGGGCATACAAACAAAAAGGGGTTTTCAGGACTGTGGGCGGTTTGCTAAACAATCTGTCCAAATTTGATTTCAAAGAAGTTTCGTTAAGAACAAGAGTATTGGCAGGAACTGAACCTGATCCGTTCGATACGTACGATTTTTTGCTTTCAATACATAAAAAATATAAACTCGACTCAATATTTTTTTATCCTGTTCGCTGAATACGGGCTGAACGATAAAGGCATCTCTTTTCGAAACCGGAAATTTCATACTTTGATAAAATCCTTTGGCGGATTATTCAAAAGTGGGCATCCATCCGTCATATAATTCAAACCACTTTCCCGGGCAATTAAAACAAGAGATTAACAGGCTGTCCAAAGTGCTGAACAGGGAAATTACCCAAAGCCGGCAACATTTTTTAATGCTCCGCTTGCCAACGACTTACAGGAATCTTATTAATCTTGACATTACCGACGATTATTCCATGGGATTTGCTTCGCAACCGGGCTTCAGGGCAAGTATTTGCAGCCCATTTAATTTTTACGACCTTGACCTTGATGCTGAAACAAAACTCCGCATCCACCCATTTACGTTTATGGAAGGGACGCTCAGGGATTACATGAATACATCCGCTGATAAAGCGCTGGAAATTATTAAGTCACTGATTAAAGAAGTAAAAGATGTGAACGGCACATTTATTCCCATATGGCATAATGAATCGCTCAGCGATAAGAAAAGATGGACGGGCTGGCAAAAAGTATATGAAGAGATGATTGAAACGGCACTCCCTTAAAATCAGAAGATTGATAAAATACCTCACATACGACGAAATCGATAAAAAACGCTGGGACGAATGTATTGACAAGGCGTTTAACGGCATGGTATACGCCAAAAGCTGGTATTTGAA
The DNA here is from genome assembly GCA_041393275.1 of Bacteroidales bacterium. GTDB lineage: Bacteria > Bacteroidota > Bacteroidia > Bacteroidales > JAADJA01 > JAADJA01. Next base: position 17,461 of record JAWKKL010000037.1, on the reverse strand, counting down.
TACGGTGGCTGAAAACTGGGATGCCCTGGTAAAAAATGATTACGAACAAGTATTTCCGCTTACCTGGCGAAAAAAATATGGGATTTATTATTTATACCAACCTGTTTTTACCCAACAATTAGGCATCTTTTCTAAAACCCGATTAAACGAAGAGATCGTCATTCATTTTATTGAAAACATGCCGGCTAAATTCCACTTTGTTGAAATTAACCTGAACACCCTGAACAGCCTCGCCAATTCGAAATACAAAGCTAAAAACTGGCTGAACCATGAGTTGGACCTTATCAATTCGTATGAAAAAATTTCACGGGATTTCTCTACCAACCTGAAACGAAATATCAGTAAGTCGCAAAAAGCCGGGCTTACGGTAACGAAAGGTGTTAAGCCGGAAGAAATTATCAGGATTTTCAGGGAAAACCGGGGCAAAGGAATTCCCACTTTAGATGACGGGGTTTATCAGAAATTAGCCCGGCTGACGTACGAAGGAATTTATAAAGGGCTGGTGGTGACCTATGGGGTGTATTCTAAAAACAATAGTTTGTGTGCCGGAGTTATTTTTATCAGAAACATGAAAAAAGTTATTTTTCTGTTTTCAGGGTTAACCGAAGAGGGCAGAGAACTAAACGCAATGGCCTTTTTGATTGATTCGTTTATCAGGGAACATGCCGGGCAACACTTAACCCTCGACTTTGAAGGCTCAAACGATAAAAATCTGGCCCGTTTTTATAAAAGTTTCGGATCGGTGGAGATATATTATCCGCATTTGGTTATTAATAAATTACCATTCCCTCATAATGTACTTTTCCAAATTAAAAAATTACTAAAACGATAAGATTTACAATCTTTTTTCGATTTTCCATTTATTGGAAAATATTTCATACTTTAGCCATTGAACAAAACATGCCAAAAATCGAAATACCATGATCGTAAACTTAGGTGAAACAAGTTCAATTTTCAACCAGTACATCGCTGAGATCAGGGATGTTTCAGTTCAGCAGGACAATATGCGGTTCAGGTTTAATATGTCGCGCATTGGCGAAATCGCCGCCTACGAAATAAGCAAAAGTCTGGCTTATGAACCATCGGATGTATTGACCTCCCTTGGTACAGCCAATGTACCGGTGTTAAAAGAATATCCGCTGCTGATTCCCATCCTGCGTGCGGGATTGCCCATACACGACGGGGTTTTGAAAGTTTTCGACAAATCGTCAAGTGCATTTGTTGCCGCCTACCGGAAAGTTGAAAAAAATGAAAAGTTCTCCATTCAGATCGAATATGTTTCTTGCCCTGATATAACAGATAAAACCATCATTATCTGTGACCCGATGCTGGCCACCGGCGCATCCATTGTGGCGACCTACAAAGCTTTGCTTTCCCACGGAACTCCGGCTTATACGCACATTGTTTCGGCCATTGCAAGCACCGAAGGAATCGCCTACATACGGCGTCAGCTGCCCATGCGAAAAGTGTGTATCTGGACCGGCGCCATTGATGAAGAATTAACAGCCCAGGCTTACATTGTTCCTGGCCTTGGCGATGCCGGCGATCTTGCTTTTGGAAGCAAAACAGAGTAGTAAAAACTTTGAAACCAAAGTACAATTAATAATTCATGAAGGCACGCTGTAATAAATTCCTTTTGCCCCCCATAATTTTTTAAAATAAAACAAGTTTTATTTTTAATAATGGCCGTCCAATAAATTCCAAAAAATAATGTTATAGCTTTAAAAACAGTCAATAAATAAGCTCAACTTTTTAATGGAAAAAACGTTTACTAACAGGAAATTAATTTATACATGATATTTATTACACAAATAAGTACATTCAAACTGATCCAGGTTGTTTTGATTAGCGGAGTAAAATTTCTTTTTGCCCCTCTGCTTTCTATTGGATATGGGTTTACTTATTTCCAAACAGTCCTTTTTACAACAGTAGGAGGAATTGCCGGTGTTTTCTTTTTTTATTTTCTTAGCAAATGGCTAATCGGGTTATATAATATTTATTGCCCGTTTGTTATTTCTTACTTTGGTGGTGAAGAAGCAAGGAAAAGAATGGAAGCGGGAGATTGTAAAAAACCCGACAGGAAAAAATTCACGCGCAAAAACAAGGTATTGATAAACATGCGTAAAAACTATGGCTTTTTTGGAATTATCCTGCTTACCCCTGTACTGTTTTCCATACCACTGGGAACATTCCTTGCCAAAAAGTACTATTCTAAAAATAGTAACATCATATTATACCTTAGTATTTCTGTTGTATTCTGGTCGTTTTGTATCTCTTCGTTATATTTCTTTATTTAAGCCAACCCAACCATAAATTTGTTAATTTTGCTTTTGTAGATTTCAGCAAATGACACGCCTTATTTCAGAAAATATCCGTATTTCCCTTGAATCAATACGGTCGCATCTGTTACGGACCATTTTAACTGTCCTTATCATTGCCTTTGGTATCATGGCATTAGTGGGAATTCTTACCTCAATAGATTCGTTGAAATTTTTCCTTACGGAAAATTTTACCATGATGGGAAGCAATACCTTCAACATTAAAAACCGGTCCATGCGGATTCAGATTGGGAACAATGTACAAAAGGCAAGGTATTATGAACCCATTTCTTTTGATGAAGCGATGGAAATGAAAGAAAATTTTACCTTTCCGGCATTAACTTCCGTCCATACTTTTGCTACCCACATTGCCACCCTAAAATATAAATCTGAAAAAACGAATCCCAATGTAGCCGTTCTCGGAACGGATGAAAACTATGTTATCACGTCGGGGAATGAAATTGCTGAGGGCCGGAATTTTTCAACGCATGAGGTTTACTATGGCTCGCATGTGGTGATCCTGGGCAGTGAATTAAAAAAACAACTTTTTAAAGATAAGGAAGACCCCATTGGTAAAATTATATCTATTGGCCCCGGAAAGTACAGGGTAATTGGCGTTTTAAAAGAGAAAGGATCAAGCATAGGCTTTTCGGGAGACCGAAATTGTATGTTGCCATTAAATAATGTAAGGCAATATTTTTCAAGGCCTGACCGGTCGTATACCATAAATATTATGACCGAAAATCCCGCCTTGCTTGACCCGGCCATTGGCGAAGCTACCGGATTGTTCAGAGTAATCCGTGGAACACCCCTGGGCGAGGAAGATGATTTTGAAATTACGAAAAGCGACCGTCTTGTAAGTATGCTGCTCGAAAATTTGAAATATATCCGATATGCTGCAATTTTTATCGGCATCATTACTTTGCTAGGAGCAGCTATTGGATTAATGAATATAATGCTGGTTTCAGTAACTGAACGCACCCGGGAAATCGGTATTCGAAAAGTAGCCGGTGCCCGGAAAAAAACCATTAAAAACCAATTTCTTACCGAAGCGATTGTGATTGCTCAAATTGGTGGAATTCTCGGGGTTATATTGGGCATTGTTATCGGCAATATTCTTTCCTGGATTATCGGCAGCAGTTTTATTATTCCCTGGATATGGATGTTTGTTGGAATTGGGCTCTGTTTTATTGTAGCCATTGCTTCGGGTTATTTACCAGCTACCAAAGCGGCCAAACTCGATCCTATCGAATCGCTGAGGTACGAATGACCAATGCTAATTCTATCCTTTATTTTTTAGAAAAACCATCGGACTTAACAATAACAAAATACCCGAAATAATCATGATCGCATAACCCAGGCTTAAGATGTCAGCCAGAAAACCCAGTAGTGGGGCAATCAGGGCGGCTATTAAGGTATGGGTCTGGGATTCTGCCGAAAGAGTTGTCGCCAGTATATCTGGGTTTGAATTTTCGGCTATAAAAGAAATGCCCGTCGGTTTACGCAGATTTTCGATAAGGTAAATAAAGACTAAAAAAATCACGGATATTATCAATAAGTTCTGTTCAAAAGCAAGCCCGCTAATGATTCCAATGGCAAGGCCAAGAATTAGAGTCAAGTTCATAGGACGCGAAAGATTAGTAAAAATAGAAGTAAATCGTCCTGAATTACGTGCCGAAAATGAGGTGAGAAGATAAATAATAAAATAAATTCCACCTACCAGAACAGCTGTCCGTTGCTTATCATCAATCATGCTTAATACAGGAATTGAAACAGCCAACGCCTGGATAACAGGCTGAAGATAATCTTTCATTGATTTGTAATAGCCGGTAAACGCCGATACATTGAGGATTCCCTTTAATATGTTCCAGTTTTTAAGGGAAATAAAAAAATCGAGAAATACCTTTTTGAAATTGGCAATAACTTTTCCTTTTTCAAACCGGATAAGGTTTCCATCAAGCTTTTTTGGATAAGAGGAAACCAGAACCAAATCCATAATATAAGGAACTATGGCAAATAAAAATACCGTTCGGTAGACACCGGTAAAAAATATAAATATGCCTGCCAGCAACGCCGACAAAGCCGAACCCAATTGAGAATACGACCGGGTATGGCCATAGTAATATACTTTTTGATTTTCCCACTTATTCATTTTCAAATAATCGAAAATCATGGCTTTGTGCGTACCCGTCCTGAAAGCATCGCCCATTGAATAGAAGATCATGGCCACAATAAAAACAAAATATGAATGCCCAAAAAAATAGAACAGAAACGAAATGATATAAAACGAAAAAGAGGCAATCATGGTTTTTCGCCGGCCCATAGCATCAGCCAGGATTCCGGTAGGAATTTCGAGTAGGTAGCGGCTGATTTCACCGAGGCTGTATATAATACCAATCTGCAGGTAAGTCAATCCACTTTCGAGGAAAAAAAGGATGAAAAAGGGTTCGAAAAAACGAAGGTTTTTAAAAAACCCATAAAAGCAAAACTTGTAGTATTGCAGGTCTTTTTTAAATTTTAACGTGTTGTTCAACTTACATTTAAATTATACCATAAACCTACGTAAAAATTTCATGCACAAAAAAACCTGTCAATAATTTTGACAGGTTATGTATAAATAACGTCAGGCGAATTATTCTTCGCACAATTTTTCGAGAATATGCAACCCTTTGCAATCTTTAAATTTGCTTAATTTTGCCAGGTTTTTCAAATCGAAATTGCCCGAAGCAGCTATCAGTGTAGTTTCCTGTTCTTCACAAATACAAATGACAAATTCGGTAACCATTTGATTTTCCTTTTTCACTAAAAGCTCCACCTGGTCTCCTGAACTTTTTATATCCACAAGGCCGACATAACTTTCCTTGTCGAATTTTTTTAAAAAATCGCTGTGAATGTCCGTGGCGGTATATTTTGTTGATCCATTTTCATTGAATAAAACCATTTTTAAAAAAATCATCCTTTCCTCCGCTGATTCATTATTTTCATCGCCGGGAATCATATTGGTTTTTAATTCAAGATACTGAAACCCTTTTTCACCTGAATATTGTTCAATAAAATTATCCAATGGGTTTGCCTGGGCAAAAATCGCGGCAGCAGAGAATAATAAAAAGGAGATTGTAAGAATTATTAATTTTTTCATGATTGTTTATTTTTTTATTCACTTTGCATTTTACCTAAATACTTCATGCCTCCCATATTCATGGCAGAACCAAGTTTGGCTACATAATTCAAATCTATTACACCAAACAAACTCAATAAAACAGCCTCATTTTTACCATCTACAATCATTAGCATTTCAGTAATGATCTGCTTTTCACTTTTTGCATAAAAATTGATGTTCGCATCTTTGTCTTTCACCACCATTAATTCTTTATACTCATTGAACGGAACCGTTTTATTGATTTCGGCTATAAAACTTTCGCGGGTTTTTTCGTCGCCTTCCTGCTCATTAATTGAATAGGCAATAAGCCGCATTGATTCCAGTCCTTCAATGGCTTTTTGAAAATCGTCAAATTCCGGATCATCGGCCTCTATTTCAGCAAACAATTCAAAAAGGCCTTTGTTTATGTCGACCGTTGTAAATCCATCAGTTCCTGAATATTTATCGAATAGTCCGGCCACTTTGCTGGATTGTGAAAAACCGGTTATTGGCAGAATAAGCGCCAACATAAACGTAACTTTGAACAATAATTGTTTCATGGTTTATTAATTTTATTGATTTATAAATTTATTTATTTTCATTTTCTTCAATCTCTTCAAGGTTTTCCATGCCATCTATATTGATGGATTTGGAGAGTTTTGAAATGGTTTTCAGGTCAATATCCCCCTGTATGCTTATCAGCGCGTTATCATCCTTGCCCCCAATGATCATCAGCAATTCATTTATCCTGTCTTCTTTTTTATAAATGAGAAATTTAATGTCCTGATCTTTCTTTTTAACGACCATCAGCTCTTCGTATTTTCCTTTGGGGAAATCCTTCATAATTTCATTATAAAAATTAACCTGGGCATTCAACTCAGGAGCGTTTTCCTCATCCACCGAAATAATTTTGATACAGTTCAATCCTTTCACCAGGTCAATAAATCCTTCTTCATCTTCTTCCGTTTCAATGTTGGCAAACAGGCTAAACATATGTTGAGTAATGTACACCGAGGTGTAACCCTCCATGCCTGAATACTTATCAAACAGGGCATCGGCGGGACTTTGCGCATTGCTGACAGTGGCCATTCCTGCAACTATCAGTGTAATCCATACTAAAATTTGTGTTTTCATGTTAAATGTTTTTTTGTTTTATGATATCTTTTGATTTATCCAATACAGAAATTTTTTTCATCTTTTTTATTCCCTTGTCAAACTCGCTAAGATTTTGCAGATCGTCAAGGCCTTTGTCCAGTTCTTTGATTTTCAACATCTGTTCCGAACCGGTATTCATGTTTGTTGATACTTTCATTAGAATTTCTTTTGTGGCTGCATATGCAATGGCAGGGTCATTGTATGTTCCGCCAGGATTTGCCGGGTTGAAAGAAAAAAAGTAAATGCCAATGAATATAATAACGGAAGCTGCAATACCCGAAACCATATAGATAAACCGAACATTTGTTTTTTTGCTATTAACTAATGGTTTGGGGGCTATAATTTCCATGATTTTATCATCGAATGCCACATCGGGCAATATTTCCTCCTTTGCTCCCTTATAAAATTCAAACATATCTTTATAAGCACGAAATTCAAAAGGAACATCTTTTCGATTGAAAAAAACGTTTAGCTCCTTTTCTTCGGTCAGCGATGTTTCGCCGTTTTCATATTTCCCGATCAGCTGTTCAATTCTTTGTAAATTCATAATTGTATTTTTTTATCATCATGTCGCGGACTTTTTTTCTGGCCCTTGACAAATTCACTCTGATGGTATTTTCACTTATTCCCATAACATCAGCTATTTCGTTGTATTCGTATCCTTCTATGTCGCGCAGATGAATGATCATTCGCTGTTGCTCGGGCAATTGGTCAATCAGTTTTTTTACCCTATCGTATGCATCGTTTCGTTCCACTTCAATAAAAGGTGTCATTTCATCTGCTTCCTCATGTTTAATTGTTAGTTGAATGGTTGAGTGCGCTTTAGATTTCAGTTTATCGAGGCAAAGGTTCTTTGTCATTGTCATCGCAAACGCTTCAATACTCCGGTACTCTTTAATATTGTCTTTTCTTGCCCACAGCCTGATAAAGACTTCCTGAACAATATCTTCCGATTCCTGCACATTACGTAACAACCGAAGTGCAAACCGGTACAGTTTGTTCTTCATTGGAAGCACTTCTATTTTAAACGTTTCAACTGTCATTCAATAAGCAAGACGAAGGGGTTATAATTTTATTACAAGATTATGAAAATATTTTTAACCCGCCTATTCAGGTTGATTTTGAAGGCTTAAAACAAATTTGGCGGATTTATAAATTTATCTATTTTTGTACGCTTTCAAAAAAGTGGGAAATAAATTAAAAATTAAGAAATTATGTTTAAAGGACATCCAAAAGGATTGATTGCTGCAGCCCTTGCAAATATGGGAGAGCGGTTTGGGTTTTATACGATGATGGCAATTTTATCATTGTTTATTCAGGCAAAATTTGGTCTCGATGGGACCAATACAGGTTATATTTATGCCACATTTTATGCCCTGATCTATATTTTGTCTTTAGTTGGGGGTGTAATCGCTGACAAAACAAGAAATTACAAAGGAACCATTATGGTTGGCCTAATTGTAATGTCACTGGGTTATGCACTTATGGCAATTCCAACACCAACACCAGTACCTAACATGGCCTTATATTTAACACTCACCTGTATGGGTTTATTTGTAATTGCCTTTGGAAATGGATTATTTAAGGGAAACCTTCAAGCGTTGGTTGGACAAATGTACGACAATAAAAAGTTTGGAAGTAAAAGAGATTCAGGCTTTTCAATATTTTATATGTTCATCAATGTAGGAGCTATTTTTGCTCCATTTGCAGCTATTGGCATTAGAAATTGGTGGCTTCAAAACAATGGATTCCACTACAATGCGGAACTTCCTGCGCTGTGTCATTCGCATTTAGGAGGGACAATATCTACCGAAGCCGCTGGTAAATTTCAACTTATGGCTAATGCAGCAAGTGGAACAACAATCACTGATCTGACAGCATTCGCAAATGAATATCTTAATGTTTTCTCTACAGGTTTCCATTATGCTTTTGCCGCCGCGATCTTTGCTATGGCCATTTCATTTGTGGTTTACATGATTAACAAGAAATATTTTCCAAATCCAAAAGGTTCAGCAAAAAGCGATAATAGCGACCACTCAGAAGAAGAAGAAATCAAAATGAGTGTTAAAGAAATAAAACAGCGGATGTACGCCTTGTTTGCTGTATTTGGTATCGTTATTTTCTTCTGGTTTTCATTCCACCAAAACGGGTTGACATTAACTTTCTTTGCACGCGATTATACACTTTTACGAATCGGTTCCTGGGAGTTATCAGCAGAGGCATTCCAATCAATGAATCCCTTCTTTGTTGTATTCCTTACACCAATTATAGTTGGATTCTTCGGATGGCTTAACGCAAGGGGCATAGAACCTTCGACACCGAAAAAAATCGCCATCGGTATGGCTATAGCAGCCAGTGCTTTTGTCTTGATGTCCTTTGTGTCAGTTGGATTGCCAATGTACGAATCTATTGATCCCTCCACCGGTGGAACTCCTCTAAACGACGCTCAGAAAGTGACTCCATTTTTATTAATTGGAACTTATTTCATATTAACTGTCGCAGAGCTGTTTATCAGTCCGTTAGGTATTTCATTCGTATCCAAAGTTGCTCCGCCACAATACCAGGAGTAATGCAAGGTGGTTGGTTAGGCGCAACAGCTTTAGGAAACCAGTTGTTATTTATTGGAGCTATACTATACCAAACAGTTCCACTTTGGATGACATGGGGGTTATTTGTTGTGGTTTGTGTTATTTCCATGGGAACAATGATATTTATGCTAAAATGGCTTGAAAGGGTCGCTAAATAATATTAATCTGAAGTTTATAAAAGGCTGTTTGAAAAGCGATAAATGCTTCTCGGACAGCCTTTTTAAGTAATTAATAAGAACCAATTAATTTTGATGATTTACCCCTGGGGACATAAGCGACGGTTTAATTCTTATTCCGAATATTTTAAAAAACAATTTGGTGAGCGTGTACAAAAGGTTTCTGTTGATGCCGGTTTTACCTGCCCAAACCGGGACGGCAAACTGGCAAAAGGAGGCTGTACTTATTGTAATAATGATGCGTTCAATCCTTCCTATTGCCAACCTGTTAAATCCATCAGGCAACAAGTTGAAGAAGGCATCGAATTCCATAAAAGACGATACCGTAGGGCAAACAAATATTTAGCATATTTCCAGGCTTATTCCAATACCTATGCTTCGCTGGAGGAATTAATAAAAAAGTATAATGAGGCCTTATCTTTTCCCTATGTTATTGGATTAGTTATCGGTACAAGACCCGATTGTATTGATGATGAAAAGCTTGCATGGCTTAGTGAGTTGAGTAAAAAGTACTATATCATTTTAGAATATGGTATTGAATCGTGTTACAACAAAACCCTGCAAAGGATCAACCGGCAGCATACGTGGGAACAATCGGTAAAGGCTATTACTAAAACACATGAATATGGTATAAAAACAGGAGCTCATTTAATTTTTGGATTACCCGGTGAAAGTCGTCAGGAGATGCTTGCCGAAGCTGAAATATTGTCGCAACTTCCGTTGGGTACAATTAAATTTCATCAATTGCAAATTATCAGGGATACGGTTATGGCACAGCAATATAAAAATAAACCTGAAGACTTTGATCTTTTTAGTCTGGAAGAATATATTGAATTCATTATTCGGTTTGTTGAACGATTAAATCCTGAGCTTATCATTGAACGGTTTACCGGCGAAGTTCCTCCACGCTTTTTGTCTGGCCCAAATTGGGGCATCATACGAAATGATGAAGTAAATTACAAAATTGAAAAAACCATGGAAGAAAAAGACACCTGGCAGGGTAAGTTTTTTAAATAAATTTTAACAAAAGCTATTACAAAAAAAACTTTCTAAGCAACTTTGAAAAAGGAATTCATGTCATTAAAAAAATGATTACCTTTACCCGTGAATTAATTTTTGTAGAATTATCCCTTATTCTCTTGTAATTATTAAAATATATCTATATTTGCTGTTCAGAAACACATTAAATTATATAATCATTTTTTAACTAAATTTAAATTATTATGAGTAGATTTACTAAACCCTTCAGTACAATATTGGCGGTAATGTTAATATCTGTGCTGGCAATGGGGCAATCGTTTCAAGCTGATGATTCCCCTTCTTTGCAAAAGATGCAAGAACAATTAACACAAGACATTCAACCGGGTGTTGTACCTGTTACACTCTCTGAATCGGATTTTGATTACAAAAAAATTGTTACCTCAAACAAAGAAAAAGAGGTTCTGTGGGACAATGGAGGCCTTATAACAATTCCTGGTGGTGGATCAGGAGGTTCAGACTACAGCGAACTTCAGGATGCCTCTCTTGGAATGAGTACCTATGGAGCAGGTTTCCAAGTTGCCAATAATAATAGCGTTGCTGACGATTTCACAGTAGACGGTAGCTGGACTATTGAAAGCTTTACATTTTATGGTTATCAAACCGGCTCTGGCCCACCTTCAACCCTGAACGATGTCCGTTTCCAGATTTGGGACGACAGTCCTATGGCCGGTGGAACCGTAATCTTTGGCGACATGACAACCAATGTTATGCTTTCAACAACCTGGACAAACATTTGGCGTGTACTGGAATCTGCACCTGCCGAAAACCGCCCGATTATGGAAATCGTTGCTGATGCAAGTGGCCTTGTTTTAAGTGCAGGAACCTACTGGGTGCAATGGCAGGTAGGTGGTACAGGAACTTCGGGTCCGTGGGCTCCTCCGGTTACCATAGTAGGCGAACCTACAACAGGTAACGCATTACAAAACACTTCTACAGGCTGGGCAGCTTTCGTTGACGGCGGAACATTAACACCTAATGGATTTCCATTTATTATTAATGGAAGTACAGGGCCACAAGCTGAAAACGATTTGGGAATAACACAAATCATTTCCCCCGTTTCAGGATTTGATCTTGGTATTGAACCAGTTACAGTTAAAATTACTAATTTTGGTACTAACGACCAAAGTGGTTTTGATGTTAGCTTTACCCTTGATGGAGGCACAATGGTTACAGAAACAGTGTCAGTTACCGTTATGGCAAACGATACCTATGATTATACATTTGCAGCTACTGCCGATCTTTCTGACTATGGCGATTATATGATTGAAGCATGTACAATGCTCGCAAGCGATGAAGATCTTTCCAATGATTGTTTATCAGAAACTGTTACCAATAGTGATCCAAATCCTCCGGGTGAGTGTGAAGACTTTGATGCTTTAAACCCAGGTGATTATGTTGCCGGTGAATTAGGAGGATTGTGGACAACCTGGTCAGGCCAGCCCGGAACAGCTGAAGATGCCACCGTATCTGACATGTATTCGGTAAGCCCATCTAATTCGATATTGGTTGAAGGAACTACTGACCTGTTGCAACTTTTTAATGCAACAACCATTACATCAGGCGTATATAGCTATAGCAATAATATATATGTACCAACAGGTACCACCGGTTATTGGAACTTACAGAAAGATGTTACTCCCGGTATTACAGAAGGTTGGGGTATTCAGATGATGTACGATGATGATGGAATGATCCATATTGATGCCGGAGCAGATGATGCAGCAGTTGTTGCGTTTAGCTATGATACCTGGTATTTTAATGAAGTTATTGTTGACCTTGACAATGACCTGTGCGAATTTTATATTGATGGTAATTTAATTACTCAACACCAATGGACTCTTGGTACTTTTGGTAATGTTGGTCCCAATACCCTGGGTGGTTGCAATTATTATGCTAATCCTGGTACTGGCGGAGCGGCTCCAGGTGCACATTTTGATGATATTTGTTTTACAGGAGATATACCAGAACCTCCGGCCCCTCCAACAAACCTCACAGGACCGGATATGGTTTCTGCAGGAAATGATATTGTATTGAACTGGTGGGCACCAGGAAGTGGTAGCGGCGAAGACTTCTTCGAAGGTTTTGAAGGAGGTACTTTACCTACCGGTTGGTTGGCTATTGATAATGACGGTGACGGATTTAACTGGATCAATACCATTGAGCAAGGTTTTGGATTTGACGCTTACGAAGGAACCGGATGTATGACAAGTGCTTCTTATGATAACACGGCAGGTCCTTTAACCCCGGATAATTATTTAATTACACCAGCAATTCAAATTGGGGCAACCTCTGAATTATCATACTTCCATGATGCTCAGGATCCTGCATATGCTGATGATTTCTATTATGTTAAATTATCAACTACCGGAACTGCATTAAGCGACTTTAGAAGTTTTGTGGTCAGGTACTACTCCCGCTAATTGGACAGAAGTAACCATTGACCTGAGTGCCTATGCCGGTAATACTTGTTATTTTGCTTTCCACCATACAGAATGTACAGACTGGTTCTGGATGAAGATTGATAATTTTACGATTACTTCAACTGAATCAAAGGCAAAATTTACACCAACTGTTGAAGCTCCGGCTAATCAAGGAATGCCTTTCAGGACTTCCGGAATGACGGAAGATGAAGTTATGGAAACTTATGCCAATTATGATGCAAATAAGTCTACCAAAGCACTATTGGGATACAATGTATACCGTGCATTAAATTCAGGATCACCTGCATTACTTGATTTCACAGAACTGACCACTTATACTGATAATATTGGTGTAACTGGAGTTTATACATACTGTGTTACCGCTGTTTACGATGAAGAAGGTGAATCAGAATGTTCTAATGACCATGTAGTTGATGTAATTACGGGTATTGACCAACACCTGGTTAACGCTACAAACCTATATCCAAACCCGGCAACCGATGTTGTCACAGTTAAATCTGACTATACTATAATGTCAGTTCAGGTTTATAATTTTGCCGGCCAGGTTGTTCTTTCAGAAACGATGAACAGTACTATGTACCGTGTAAATACCTCTAATTTAGATGCCGGAATTTATTTATTCCAGATTGAAACTGAAAACGGAAGGATTTCTAAGCGGATTGTTATCGAATAAATTTTCATAAATAATAGAATGAAAGCGGTACCATCAGGTGCCGCTTTTTTTATTCATTAAATTTCCTATTCCAGGCTTCTCCCCTGCACCTCCCTTACATTGATTCCTATACTATTGGATATTAATTTGTCTGGCGTGAAACAATATTTTTTATATCTTTGCACACTTTTTAGGATTTATAGAAATTTCCACTTTACATGGAACAAAAATACAGGGCATATAATAATCTTGATTTAACCCAAATAGGGAATGAGATTGGTGAATACTGGAAAACCCATAACACCTTTGAAAAAAGTGTGGAGATAAGAAAAGGACAGCCCCCCTTTGTTTTTTATGAGGGGCCTCCATCAGCCAATGGGAAACCGGGAATTCATCACGTTATGGCCCGCGCCATTAAGGATATCTTCTGCCGCTACAAAACAATGAAGGGATTTTTGGTAGAACGGAAAGCCGGATGGGATACACATGGACTACCGGTAGAGATAAGTGTTGAAAAAGAACTGGGAATTACTAAAGAAGACATTGGCACCAAAATTTCCATCGAAGATTACAATAAAGCCTGTAGGAAAGAGGTGATGAAATATAAGGATATGTGGGACGATCTGACAGTTAAGATGGGCTATTGGGTCGACCTGGAAAATCCCTATATTACTTTTGATAATAAATATATCGAAACTGTATGGTGGTTATTGAAACAATTATACGACAAAGGATTATTATATAAAGGTCATACCATTCAACCCTATTCACCTGCAGCCGGAACCGGTCTCAGTTCACATGAATTGAACATACCGGGATGTTACAAGGATGTTAAAGACAATACGGTAGTTGCCCAGTTTAAGATTGTAAAAAACGAAAAATCAAATTTCCTGTTTAATGATTTGCATGGCGATTTGTTTATTCTTGCCTGGACAACAACCCCTTGGACATTGCCTTCGAACACTGCCCTGGCGGTTGGGAAAAAGATCGATTATATAAAGGTTAAAACCTTCAATCCATATACCTATAAACCAATCACAGTAGTTTTAGGTAAAGATTTATTGAATAATTATTTCCCTGAAAAAAATGCAGGTTTATCATTAGCTGATTATGAACCGGGACAAAAACAAATCCCATTTGCAGTAGTTGATGAATTTAAAGGCAAAAAACTTGTTGGAATCGATTTTGAACAATTGCTTCCTTATGCCCAACCCGAGGATGGTAAGGCCTTTGAGGTGCTGGCCGGCGATTTTGTTACAACAGATGATGGAACAGGGATCGTTCATATTGCCCCAAGCTTTGGTGCCGACGACTACAAAGTAGCCAAAGAGAACGGCATCGGTTCGCTGACAATGGTGAATAAACAAGGGAAGTTTATTGAAACCATGGGAGAATTTGCAGGTCGGTTCGTGAAATCGGAATACGATCCAATTTATAAAGAAGGGACGGAAGACTCTGTTGATATAGATATCATCGTTAAGTTAAAAAAAGAGAACAAAGCGTTCAAAACTGAAAAATACATTCACTCTTACCCGCACTGTTGGCGTACTGATAAACCCATTCTTTATTATCCATTAGATTCGTGGTTTGTTAAAACGACTGCTTTTAAAGATCGATTGATTGAACTAAATAATACGATTAATTGGAAACCCAAAGCAACTGGAACCGGCCGTTTTGGCAACTGGCTCGAAAACCTCGTTGACTGGAATTTATCACGATCGCGTTTCTGGGGCGTCCCTCTGCCAGTTTGGATGACCGAAGATGGGGAAGAACAAAAATGCATTGGATCGGCTGAAGAATTGAAAAAGGAAATTGAAAAATCTATAGAAGCGGGTTATATGGAATCAAATCCAATGGCTGATTTTACACCTGGGGATAATTCAAAAGATAATTATGAAACTTTCGATTTTCATAAACCTTATGTAGATGATATCGTGCTGGTTTCGGAGAGTGGGAAAAAACTGGTTCGTGAACCCATGCTCATCGATGTTTGGTTTGATTCTGGCGCCATGCCTTATGCACAATTCCATTATCCGTTTGAAAACAAAGAAAATTTTGAACACTTTTTCCCGGCAGATTTTATCGCCGAAGGTGTTGATCAAACGAGAGGATGGTTTTTTACACTTCATGCCATTGCCACCATGGTGTTCGATTCGGTATCGTTTAAAACCTGTGTATCTAATGGGCTGGTACTGGATGCCAAAGGCAATAAAATGTCGAAACGATTGGGTAATACTGCGGATCCGTTTGAAACGATCGAAACCTATGGCCCCGATGCAACACGTTGGTATATGATAACCAATGCACAGCCCTGGGATAACTTAAAATTCGACACAGCCGGCATTGATGAAGTGAGAAGAAAATTTTTTGGCACTCTTTATAATACATACGCTTTTTTTACATTGTATGCCAACATCGATGGTTTTACCTATTCTGAGGATGAAATACCAGCTTCCGAAAGGCCAGAACTTGACCGTTGGATTTTATCAGAACTAAATACACTTATCAAAAATGTAGATGAGTATTATAATGATTACGAACCCACAAAGGCAGGTCGGTCTATCATGGATTTTGTCGATCAGCATTTAAGCAACTGGTATGTGCGCCTGAGCCGAAGGATATTTTGGAAAGGGGATTACACATTTGATAAGATTTCGGCTTACCAAACATTGTATACCTGTTTGGATGTTGTTGCCCGCTTATCATCACCCATTGCCCCTTTCTTTACCGAAAGAATTTTTGTTGACCTGAATGAAATCACCGGTAAATTACCCTACGATTCTGTTCATCTTAACGAATTCCCGGTAGCAAACGAATCGTTGATTGATAAAGACCTGGAAGAGCGGATGGAACTGGCACAAAAGATTTCGTCCATGGTATTATCGCTTCGTAAAAAGACAAATATCAGGGTGCGCCAGCCGTTAAATAAAATTATGATGCCGGTACTTAATGGAGGCTTTAAAGATAAAGTGGCAGCTATTAAACAACTAATATTATCCGAAGTAAATGTAAAAGAAATTGAGTTTATGGAGGACGATAGTATGCTGGTAAAGCAGGTGAAACCAAATTTTAAAACCCTCGGGCCAAAATATGGCAAAAAAATGAAACAGATCGCCAATGAAATCAGCCGCTTTGATAAATCGCATATTGAAATACTTGAAAAGGATGGTTTGATCAATTTTGACATTGATGATGAAACCATTGAAGTCTCATTACAAGATGTGGAAATCCTGACCCAGGACATTCCGGGCTGGCTTATCAGTTCGTTAGGCCCACTGACAGTGGCGCTAGACATTACCATAACGGAAGAACTAAAATATGAAGGCATCGCCAGGGAACTTGTTAACCGGATACAAAACATCCGTAAAGAAAAGGATTTTAAAGTAACAGATAAAATTCAGGTAATTGTCGAAAAAAAGGATGATCTCGAAGTGGCAGCGATGAATAATTATGACTATATTTGTTCAGAAACACTTGCTGAATCATTAACGTTTTCCGAAGCGTTAGAAATGAATGATAAACTTGAAATTGAACTCGCGGAAAATCTTACAACAAACATATTTATTGAAAAACATAATTAACTAAATTTCGTTAAAATTTATTTACTAAAATATACACGGCTATGACAAAGGAAGAAAACAACGCAGGAGCAAGCAAAAAAAGATATTCTGATGAAGAACTGGAAGAATTCCGCAATATCATATTGGATAAACTGGATAATGCCCGGGAAGACCTTAAAATGTTAATGGATGCCTACTCCCATGCCAATGAGCACGATACAGCTGATACCTCACCGACGTTTAAAGTATTGGAAGAAGGATACCAGGTTTTATCAAAAGAAGAAAACAGCCGGCTTGCCGCAAGGCAGCAAAAATTTATCAATTCATTGGAAAATGCCCTTATCCGGATTGAAAACAAAACGTATGGTATTTGCAGGGAAACTGGGAAACT
>JAWKKL010000036.1:0-35691 GCA_041393275.1 Bacteroidales bacterium | reverse complement strand
CGATTTCTGAAATTGGCCGAAACTCCGTGATTTATTATAAATTCTTTGTATTAATTAAATTTTTTCTTAGTTTTTCTATTTTGATTTATACCATGATATGAACTGCAATATCATATGTTGTTGATATTAAGTAATTCCCCATTAACTCCCATTTAACAGTATTATCTGATAATTGACTTCGAAAACCATCTCCGTTTCTGTTCAATTATGTTTTTTAGTTTTCGAAATATTTCAGGCCTACCGATAGGTTTTATACATTTATTGTTTAATGAATTTAAAATCAGGTAAAATTATTATATATGTAAAAACGAATAATATATTGGAAGCCAGTACTTGTTGTATTTTTTTTAAAATCAATTAGTTAAATAGAAAAAATGTAATAATTTTTAAAACCCTTCAAGGAAAATTACGTACAAAATGGACATCAAGATAACCATCTTCAAAATGAAAGGGTGCACGACCATATTCCTATTAATTGTTATTTCTGTTGGACTAAAGGCACAATACGACTCTTGTTCTTCTCAAATTTATTCCTGTGTTGATAGCATTGAGAAGGAAGTATACAATACATTTGGCCGCGATAAAGTTTCAAGTGAATTAATTAAAAATTGTCATATACTTACAAATCTTTACAAGGGATTATCTTATGAAAATCAAATTGAGTATGGAAAACGGCTTTTGATCATTGCCACAAATATTGACGCAGATAGCTTGCAAAAAGAAATCCTTGAAATGCTTGCTATGGCTTCATTTAAAGTAAGCGATTTTGAAAGTTCCATTGACTATTATTACAGGATATTTATCCTGCACAGCCTGAAAAAAGATGAAATTAATTCAGCAAATACCTTGTTGAGCATAGGTCATAATTATTACCAACTGAGTAAGTATATCAAAGCAAAAGACTATTATGAAAGAGCCTTACTTATATTCAAAAAAAATCAGTATTTTATTGGAATTGCACGAGCATTAAAAGGTATAGCTGTGATAGTTGGTCATTGGGGGGATTATGACAAAGCACTCACACTCAACCAGGAGGCTTTAAGCTTTTGTAAAGAAATTGGCGATAAAGAAAGTATGGCCAGTATTTATTTCAATTTGGGCTCTATTTATCAGGAACTGGGAGACTTTACAAATGCCAGAGACAATTTTCAAATGAGCCTTGAATTGTATCAGGAGCTTGGTGATATAAATTCAATTGTGAATACAACCTGTCATATTGGAGAAATTTTTCTGGTAAATTCTTTGCATGACCAGGCACTTGAATATTATTTCAAAGCAGAATTGATCGGTAAGAAATCGAATGATGCAAAACTAGAAGCCCAGGTTGCTTATAATATTGGCAAAGCATACAATTTAAAGGGTGATTATATGAAAGCGCTTGACTACCAAAGAAAGGCGTTGAAATCGTTTAAGGATTTAGATAATAAAAAGTCGTTGGTTGAAACATATGCTGAACTCGGACAAATATATTATAATCTTGAACACTATGATAAATCTCTTTATTATCTAAATATGGGCCACCAAATTGCTTTAGAAATAAATTATAAATATTTCTTAATTACCTACTCAAAGAAGCTGGCTGACGTATATGCCCAGCTTGAAAATTATAAAGAAGCCTATGCGTGCTTTAACGAATATATTAATGGCCGCGATCATATAAGCCACGAAGAAAGGAAATTGAAAACGGAGGAATTACAAACAAAATATTTCCTTACGGTTAAACAAAAAGAGGTGGAAGAATTAAAACATAATGAGCAGCTTAATAAAGCTCAGATTAAAACACAGAAACTGATTATGTTGTTTATCATTTTTATTTTGTTTGGTTCACTTGCACTTTCTATCATTTTACGATTAAGGTATCTCCAAAATAGGAAATTGAATGTACAGCTTTGTATTCAAAATAAGGAAATTGAAAACCAACAGCACGAAGTTGAGAAACTTAATTCCAATCTACAGGATGCCAATGCATCAAAGGATAAATTCTTTTCAATTATTGCCCACGATTTGAAAAACCCATTCAATTCGCTGCTGGGACTTACTGATTTATTGATCGAGGATTATGAAAAAATGGATGAAAAAGAAAGAAAAGAGTTTATTGTTCAGATAAAATCATCTGGTGACAGGATTTATTCCTTACTTCAAAATTTACTGCTATGGGGCAGAAATCAATTGGGGAAAATTAAAGCCGTAAAAGAAAATATTAAAATTTCAGTATTAATAAATGAAGTTATTTCAATTACCGATCAAAATGCCGCCAACAAAAACATAAAGATCAATATTAATATGGATGATGACATAGTTGTTTTCGCTGATAAAAATATGATTTCAACAGTTTTGCTGAACCTAATTTCAAACGCTATCAAATTCACTCATATTAATGGAGAAATTGAAATTAAATGCAAGTGCAACGAAAATAATATTGAGCTTATGGTGGCTGATACAGGTGTCGGTATTTCAAAAGAAAATCAAAAGAAACTTTTCAAAGTTGATCAAAAGTTCCAGACAGAAGGGACTAATAAGGAAAAAGGAACCGGCCTGGGATTGATCTTATGTAAAGATTTTATTGAAAAAAATAGTGGTAAGATATGGGTAGAAAGTGAAGTTGGTGCAGGAAGCTGGTTTTATTTTTCTTTGCCAAAACCGGCCCAACAGTAATTTTAAAACTAAACTATAAATCGTAAAAACATAATTCTCAAAACTATTCCCTAAAAAATTCGTTCAAACTATTTAAAATTATATAGGACAATATTATTAGGGTCATTGAGCTATCATAAACGAACATATTTTTCCCTCCTGGGAGTTCTATTTGTGTTTCAAGCTATTGCCGTTCCTATCAAAAACGAACGTAAAATAGATAGCCTCGAAAATGTTTTATATAACTCTCTGAGTTTTGATCTTCTTGCCGAAGAAAAAATTTCTATTTGTATAGAATTATCTAAATTGTATAGTTCAATTTCATTTCAGAAACAAGTTGAGTTTGCTGCAAGGGCATTGATATTGGCCGAAGAAGGGGGCGATTCAAAAAATCTAAATACGGCCCTTGAATTGTTAAGCAATGCTTATATTAACTTAAACCAACACGAAAAAGCTATTGAATACCTTACCCGATTGTATAATATTCATCAAACTAATAACGAGGATATCGAAGCGGGTAAGGCGTTGAACCGGATTGCCCTTTGTCATTACAAACGGAATAAATATGTTGAAGCAAAAGACTATTACACACGGGCGTTGAATATTTTTAAGAAACATCAATACTTTGAAGGTATTGCTTCCACATCACACGAACTTGCCAAAATTTTAGGCCACTGGGGTGAATATGACGAAGCGCTGAACAAAAGCCAGGAAGCGTTAAAATTTTGGGAAGAAATTGGTGATATGGGAGGTATGGCCAAGGCGTACAACGGAATTGGGCGGTTATACCAGGAACTTGAAAACAACGAAAGTGCTTTTGAATATTACAAAAAAAGCCTTGAAATATACGAAAAGCTGGAAGAAACCCCGGAAATTGTCAGCCTTACTCTTAACATTGGGGATATTTACCTGATGAACAAATTGTTTGATAAAGCCCTTGAATACTATTTCAGGGCTGAAGAAATTGGAAAAGAACTCAAAAATAACACATTGACCGCCGTAACACTCGGCCATATTGGACGGGCATATAACTTAAAAGGAGACTACCTGAAAGCCCTGGATTATCAGCAAAAATCAATAATACTTAAAAAAGAAATCGGTGATAAAATGCAGCTCTCTGAAAGCTATATGGAACTGGGAATTATCTATTATAATGTTGATGACTACGAAAAAGCACTTGCCAATCTGTCAAAAGGGCTTGATCTGGCCCGTGAAATTAATTTTAAATATCAAATAATTATCGGCTACAAGCATTTGTCGGAAGTCTATTCAAAACTCGGAAAATTCGAAAAGGCACTTACGAATTACCAAAATTATATTAAAGAAAAAGAAGCAATTTTTTCTGAGGAAAATAAACAAACCATCGCCGAATTGCAAGCCAAATATGAAATTGAAAAAAAAGGAAAAGAGAATGAACGACTGCGCCATGGCCAGCAGCTAAATAGTGCCCAGATCCGGAATCAGCAACTTATTATAGGCTTTGTCCTGTTTATTTTACTTGGGTCGTTTGTTTTGTCCATTATTTTCCATGGAAGATACCAGCAAAATCAAAAGTTAAATATTGAACTTTCGTTAAAAAATAAAAAAATAGAAGACCAGCAAAAAAATGTCGAGAAATTAAATATCGAATTGAAGGATGCTAACCAAACAAAAGATAAGTTCTTTTCGATTGTGGCACATGACCTGAAAAGCCCTTTTAATTCATTGCTCGTATTAACAAAATTGCTTCTTGATGATTACGGTACCTTCTCACATGAGGAACGAAAACAATTTATCAGCCAGATAAAATCATCTGCCGAAAATACCTATTCATTGCTCGAAAACCTGCTTCAATGGGCAAGCACACAATCAGGGAAAACAGTTATTGTAAAAGAAAAAATAAACCTTTTCAAAATGTCAGAAGAGTCTGTTTCCTTGTTGGCACCCATTGCTAAAAACAAAAAGATAAGCCTGCAATCTATTATTGAAAGTGATATTCATGGCTTCGCCGATAAAAATATGATTTCAACAGTAATGCTAAATCTGCTGTCGAATGCTGTTAAATTTACACAGCAAAAGGGGGAGATTAAAATTTCGGCCTGTGAAAAAAATAACCATATTGAAGTTCTGATATCTGATTCGGGAGTGGGTATTTCAAAAAAGAATATTGACAAACTTTTTAAACCGGGTGAAAAATTTCAGACTGTTGGAACGGACAGGGAAAAAGGCACAGGTCTGGGATTGATCTTGTGTAAAGAATTTGTTGAAAAAAATGATGGGGAAATCTGGGTTGAAAGTGAAGAAGGCAAGGGGAGTAAATTTTATTTTTCCCTTCCCGGGCTTACCTGAAAATTCCCCAGTTGTATTACCTTGAATTACCAAAAAAGTTGATCCTGTAAAACGCTGTTCCTTACCGATTGTTCTTTAACTAAAAATGGGTTCAATTAACAACACTTCAATTGCAAAATCTTTCAGTTTAAAAAATCATGTTTTACATAAATTAGTTCTATCTTTGCAGCGAATGTAAAATTTCTTCGGGGCAGGGCGAAATTCCCGACCGGCGGTTACAGTCCGCGAGTCAAGCTTAGGCAAGATTGATCTGGTGAAATTCCGGAACCGACAGTTAAAGTCTGGATAGGAGAAGATATTTTAATCATGAATGATAATTTTATATTATCGGTATGTTTGCCCCTGAGAAATTTCAATGGGGTTTTTTTATGGTAATAAGCGAGGATATAAAATTCATGAACAGGGCGGTTAAGCTCTCAAAAAAAGGGTTTGGGTTTGTAAACCCGAATCCGCTTGTTGGGGCCGTTATTGTAAAAAATGGAAAGATTATCGGGGAG
Organism: Bacteroidales bacterium; assembly: GCA_041393275.1. GTDB lineage: Bacteria > Bacteroidota > Bacteroidia > Bacteroidales > JAADJA01 > JAADJA01. Next base: position 30,232 of record JAWKKL010000036.1, on the reverse strand, counting down.
GGATATCATGAAAAATTTGGTGGACCTCATGCTGAAATTGTTGCTATTTCCAGTGCCTCAGAAAGTGTTAAAGGTGCCACCATGTACGTTACTGTTGAACCTTGCAATCATCAGGGAAAGACACCTCCCTGCACCGACCGCATCATCATGGAAAAATTTGATCGTGTTGTTATCGGCATGAAAGACCCAAATAAAAATGTTAGGGGTAATGGAGTTCAGCGTTTAAAGCAAACCGGAATAAATGTTGAATACGGAGTGTTGGAAGATGAGGTTCAAAAAGTTAATGAAGTATTTATAAAATACATTACTTCAGGCATCCCTTTTTGTGCTTTAAAAACCGCTATGACCCTTGATGGAAAAATTTCGACATATACCGGCGATTCAAAATGGATTTCTAATGAAAAGTCGAGGCAATGGGTGCATGAACTGAGGCATATGTATTCAGCTATCATGGTGGGTGTAAATACGGTTATTACAGATAATCCTCAATTAACTGACCGTTCGTCCCATTCTTTCAAAAGCAATCCCATCCGTATTATTGTCGATTCAAATGGAAGAACCCCCTTAAATTCGAAGGTACTAAATACAAATTCAGCAAAAACCATCGTTGCGGTTACAAAAAATGCAACCAAAGAATTCATAGCAAAAGTTAACGATAAAGGGGCAGAGGTCATTGTTTGTCCACTCAATCAAAATAAAGTAAATATCAGTTTTTTAATTAAGGAATTAGGGAATAGAGGTATTGATAGTATTTTACTCGAAGGGGGAAGTACTTTAAATTTTTCGGCATTAAAAGAAAAAATTGTGGATAAAGTGTATTCGTTTATATCACCAAAACTGCTTGGTGGCGAAAAGGCGAATACTCCGGTGGGGGGCATCGGATTTAAAAAGGTAAATAATGCAATTACCCTGAATATCTCATCGATCATCAGGTTTGATGAAGACCTGATGATTGAGGCATATATACCATCATAATATGTTTACAGGAATTATTGAAGAAATTGGGATTATTGAATCGGTAAAGCGGGGAGAATCTTCGGCCGCTATTACGGTCAGGGCCAAAGCAGTTCTCCGGGATATTAAGCCTGGCGATAGCATAAATACCAATGGTGCCTGTTTGACGGTTACTAACTTTCAGCAGGATAAATTTACCGTTGATATAATGGCCGAAACACTCAGGCGAACTAATTTAAATGACCTGAAGAAAGGCACGCGTGTTAATTTGGAGCGTGCTTTATCAGCGAATGGAAGATTGGGCGGACACTTCGTTAGCGGCCACATTGACGGGCCAGGTATAATTACCAACAAAAAGAAGGAGGACATTGCCACCTGGTTTACCATTAAAACGACGGAGGAAATAATAAAATACATCGTTATAAAAGGCTCCGTGGCCATTGATGGCATCAGCCTTACAGTGGCGGATGTTGACAACGACTCGTTCAAAGTTTCCATTATTCCTCATACCGGATCAGAAACAACATTACTTGAAAAAAATATCGGAGATGTGTTAAACATCGAAACCGATATGATAGGAAAATATATTGAGCGTTTTTTACAATTAGGAAATAACAAGGTTAAAGAAACAAAGATAGATATGGATTTTCTGTCGAAACACGGATTTACATTTTAATCATGAGCGATTTTAATACAATAGAAGAAGCCATCGAAGATATTAAACAAGGGAAAATGGTGGTTGTGGTTGATGACAAACGCCGAGAAAACGAAGGCGACCTGATCATGGCAGCAGAAAAGGTTTCACCGCAAGCCATTAACTTTATGGCTAAATTCGGGGGAGGATTGATCTGTATGCCTATTGTCAAAGAACGACTAACCGAATTAAATATCGGGATGATGGTAACCGAAAATACCGATACCCACAAAACAGCTTTTACTGTTTCGGTGGATGCGGCGGAGACCACTACAGGTATTTCAGCCCACGAACGGGCCTTCACCATCCAAAAAATGATTGACCCTACATCCCGTCCAACAGACTTTAACAAACCCGGCCATATTTTTCCACTGGAATCGAAGAAGGGAGGTGTCCTGGTCAGGGCCGGGCATACCGAGGCTGCCGTTGACCTTGCTAAAATTGCAGGTTTTTACCCGGCCGGTGTAATTTGTGAGATCATGAATGAGGATGGTTCGATGGCAAGGGTTCCTGAACTGAAAGAGTATGTAAAAAAACATAAACTAAAACTTGTAACTATTGCCGATCTCATTGATTATCGCAGGCGTCATGAAAAACTCATCGAGCGTTTTTCGGAAGTCAGCCTGCCAACTAAATACGGAACATTTAAGGCGGTAGGATATAAAGATAAGATCAACAGTGAAGAACACATCGCCCTTGTTTTAGGGGAAATAACCAAAAAAGAACCAATATTGGTCAGGGTTCATAGTGAATGCCTTACCGGTGATGTATTTGGTTCGCTTCGATGCGATTGTGGCGACCAATTGGAAGAGGCTTTAAGACGAATTTCATTGGAGGGCAAAGGGATATTGCTTTATATGCGGCAGGAAGGAAGAGGCATTGGATTGTTAAACAAACTTAAGGCTTATCATTTGCAGGATAAGGGAATGGACACCGTTGAAGCCAATGAAGCACTGGGTTTTCCGGCTGATCTCAGGGATTATGGCATTGGGGCTGAAATCCTGGCAGACCTGGGTGTAAAAGAGCTGAGGCTGATGACAAATAACCCCAAAAAAATATCGGGTATTTATGGATTTGGATTAAAGGTGTAGAGCGCATTCCATTAGAAATTGATCACAATAAAAATAACCAGTTTTACCTGGCAACAAAAAAAGTAAAACTGGGACATATGTTGAACATTGAAAATTAAAATTATTTAACATGAAAGTTATCGAAGGAAAATTAAATGCAAAAAGGTTTACGGTTTGGAATCGTGGTCGGACGTTTTAATGAATTTATTTCAAGCAAATTATTGGGCGGGGCACTCGATGCACTCAAACGGCACGATGCCGATGAAAAAAACATCGACATGGTTTGGTCGCCCGGTTCCTATGAAATTCCATTGATCGCAAAAAAAATGGCAAAATCGGGAAATTATGACGCCGTGATTTGCCTCGGTGCGGTAATCCGCGGTGCAACCCCACATTTTGACTTTGTGGCCAATGAAGTGGCAAAAGGGGTTGCCCAGGCAGGTCTCGAAACGGAAGTACCCATTATTTTTGGTGTATTGACAACCGATAGCATTGAACAAGCCATTGAGCGTGCCGGTACAAAATCAGGTAACAAAGGATTTGATGCAGCCATGGCCGCCATCGAAATGGCCAATTTGATGAAAGAAATCTAAATACATTTATCATCCTTCCTGAGATACAGCTTCCAGTTGTCCAATAGTTCGGTAAGATTTTAATGATCCTGTATTACCAAAGGTATGAACGAAATAATTTAAATTATCTTGCTACATCGGATAATGACCTTTTATTTTTACTCCCCCGGAAAACGTAATTGTAATAGGTGGTTTTAAATTCAAACCAGAAGCCAGATTTTGTTTTTTGTTTTGAGTGATATATTTTGATAAATAAATCTTATGGCCTATTTTTGCCATTGATATTCCGTTCTATGATTAAACGAACAGCTAACAAAAAAATTAAAAGTACTATGGATAAGATTACCGTAATCGGTGCCGGAAACGTTGGCGCCACCTGTGCAAACGTAATTGCCCAAAAAGACCTGACCCGCGAAGTGGTGCTGGTGGATATTAAAGAAGGCATTGCTGAAGGCAAAGCCCTTGATATCTGGCAAACATCCTCCATTCTTAACTTCAATACACGGGTTGTAGGCGTAACCAATGATTACCTTCGGACCAAGGGTTCTGGGGTGGTTGTTATTACTTCAGGATTGCCACGAAAACCTGGCATGTCGCGGGATGATTTGATTAAGACCAATGCCACCATTGTAAAAGATGTAACAGAAAAGGTGGTAAAATATTCACCCGAGGCCATCATCATTATTGTGTCAAATCCTCTCGACGTAATGACATACGTAGCCTACCTGGCTTCCAATAAACCATCCACTAAGGTATTCGGTATGGCGGGCGAACTGGATACTGCCCGTTACCGGGCGTTTATAGCCAGTGCATTGAATTGTTCTCCAAAGGATATTCTTTCACTTTCATTAGGCGGCCATGGCGACACCATGGTGCCATTGCCAAGGTATACCGCTGTAAATGGTATCCCGATTTCGGAATTATTAGGTCAGGCCGAAATTGACAAAATTGTTGAGCGTACACGTTTTGGTGGTGGTGAACTCGTAAATCTCATGGGCACTTCGGCATGGTATGCACCAGGTGCGGCAGCCGCCCAAATGGTGGAAGCCATCGTGGATGACCAAAAAAGGATCTTTCCGGTTTGTGCCTGGCTTCAGGGTGAATATGGATTGAAAGATATATATATGGGTGTTCCGGTGAAGCTTGGCCGAAAGGGAATTGAAGAGATCATCGAAATTAAACTCAACAAAGACGAGAAAAAACTACTAAATGATTCGGCTGTGGCTGTTAAGAACGTAATGAAAGTATTGGATGATATGAAAATCTTTTAATAAAAGAGTTATACATTAAATAAAAGGTGCCTTCTGCAAGGTGCCTTTTTTTGCATCTTAGAAGTTTAAAATTCACATGAAACGAATTGTTGTCTTAAGCGGTGCTGGTATTAGTGCTGAAAGCGGAATATCCACTTTCAGGGATGGAGACGGTTTATGGAACAAATACCGTTTTGAAGATTTAGCCAGTCCTGAAGCATGGGCACGCGATCCGAAACTGGTAACGGATTTTTATAACTGGCGTCGAAAAATTGTTTTTGAAGCTAAACCCAACGAAGGCCATAAAGCATTGGTGAAACTTGAAGAAAAGTTTGATGTCCGGATCATCACACAAAATGTGGATGATTTGCATGAAAGGGCAGGATCGAAAAATGTACTTCACCTCCATGGTGAAATAAGAAAAGCACGCAGTACTATTGACCCGAATTTAGTTTATGAACTCGATCATTGGGAAATAAAGATGGGAGATACCTGTTCAAAAGGATCGCAATTGAGGCCACATATTGTTTGGTTTGGAGAAGCGGTGACCATGATTGAACCGGCGGCTCATATTGCTGCTTCAGCTGATATTTTTCTCGTTGTTGGGACTTCGATGGTTGTATATCCGGCCGCAAGCCTGATTGTTTATGCACCGGTCAGTATTCCTAAATATTATGTTGATCCAAAGGCATTTCAAGTGCGCAGTGTTTCGAATATTGAAACCATTAATAAAACAGCCGGACAGGGTCTGCCGGAACTGGTAGATAAATTATTGAAAGAATTTAATTAGCACTTTTATTTTGATTTCGAAAGAACAATACATCAATATTCATTCACACGAGGAAAATACTGCAAATGACAGAGTTTCAGTTGTGAATGTTTATCCCGATAATTTACCTGAGTTTAAAAAAGTAGGTTTGTACAGCATTGGCATTCACCCATGGTATATTCCTGATAAAAATGTGGGCAAACTGTTGACGATTGTTGGCGACATGGCAAAACGAGAAGAAGTGGTTGCCATTGGAGAATGTGGCCTCGACAAATTGTCTGCCGTGTCGTTTGATGTTCAGCAGTTTGTTTTCGAAAAACATATTGAAATCGCTGAAAAAGTTCAAAAGCCACTCATAATTCATTGTGTGAGGTCGTTCAATGAACTGGTTCAGATAAAAATGCACAGCCGGGCAACGGTTGAGTGGATCGTCCATGGGTTCAACTCAAAACTGGATGTGGCCGATTTGCTTCTTCGCCATGAAATGTATTTATCCTTTGGCAAGGCTCTCCTCAATCCTGAATCGAATGCCAGTAAAGTGTTGCCGCAAATTGAGGATGAAATGTATCTGCTTGAAACCGATGACAGTTCGGTTGGCATAGATGAAATTTATAGTGCTGCAGCCGAACGGGTGAATATGGACATGGATATCCTGAAACTATCGATGCAAACCAATTTTATAAATTGTTTTAAACTTTAAGATGGGAGAAGAACACTGGCTGTCAAGAACCGAATTACTGGTCGGCAAGGGAAATATAGAAAAATTAAAAAAGGCCCATGTGCTGGTAGCCGGACTGGGCGGTGTGGGCGGATATGCTGCCGAAGCCATTTGCCGGGCCGGAGTGGGGGAGATGACCATTGTTGACAACGACAGGGTGACCGCCTCCAATCGAAACCGACAATTATTGGCCCTTACTGAAAATGAAGGAAAATTTAAAGCGGATTTGCTGGCTAATCGCTTGCTTGATATCAATCCACTATTGAAATTAAATTCCCTGAAGATTTATTTGAAAGACGATATTGCCAGGGATGTGTTGGCTCAACCCTTTGATTATGTGATTGACGCCATTGATACATTATCCCCCAAAATCTATTTCATTAAACATTGTCTTGACAGGAACCTGCGCGTGGTAAGCTCAATGGGTTCGGGTGGGAGGATGGACCCATCGCAAATCAGGGTGGGTGATATTTCAGCATCGTTCGGTTGCCCGTTTGCACAAGCTGTGCGGAAAAAACTACATGTTCTTGGGATACACTCAGGCTTTACGGTTATCTATTCTCCTGAACCGGTAATAAAAAATTCGGTTTTGGTGACCGATGATTCGCCCAATAAAAAATCAACGGTGGGTACCATTTCATACATGCCGGCCTTGTTTGGCCTGTTTGCAGCTTCGGTAGTGATCAGGGGATTGATGGGAGAAAGGAATGAGTAATTAATGGAATGGTTGAAAGGGCAAAACCAGTCATGTATCAATGGGTTTGTAAATCAAAATAAAAAAGCAGCGCAATCGCAAGACCACACTGCTTTTTATAATATATTAATTGATTTTCCTAATATCGGTGGAAATGATCGTCCGAAAAATACTATTCCATTTCAATTTTACTCATCCAAACACCGCCTTCGCGCTTTTCGAATGTAAGTTTACCGGCCACTACACTAACTCTCCAATTTCCATCCGTGCTTTCATCGCCAAAATAGAAATAGCTGTCAACCTGCACATCTCCTTTAACTTCGAGTGTGTGTTCCGGGGTCCAGGTTCCGATGCCTACCAAACCACCGCTTCTTAAAGTTAGCGTGTTGGTTGGGGTACCGGGTTGTATCCTGAAACAATAAGCACCTGTGTTTCCGTCAGCTAAGTTGAAGTTTACTTCATTGCCATACACATCCCAGGTCTGGGCCGGATACCCGCCACTCATATCTTGTTGAAGGCGCAACCCGGGAGTATCTCCGCTTAAAACGTGCAGGTCGCGAACCGGATCAGCGGTCCCAAATCCGACATAACCATTGGTTCTTTTAATAAAGAGGGCATTGCTCCCTGCACCGGATTGCACGGTAAAGGGAGATGTTCCTGCAGTCACGTCATCAATTCTAAAATAATTGTCACCTCCGTTGTCAGGAGAATTTGCCGTCAATTGCCAGTCATTAGCCGGAAATCCACCAACACTAGAATCATCAAATAAAATACGGAGGTTATTTTCTATCAATGCAATTGTGGTAAATCCAAAAGCGTAGTCATTAGGAACATCCAACCCTACACCAATGCTGTTGTGAACAATTATATCTTCATTAAAGACCTGAATCATAGGATCCTTATTGTTGTTGGTAGTATCTGGTTTAAGAGTACTGGTAGCATCATCATATTGAGCAAATACTGTTGCTGACATGAGAATTAAAAGTATACTGGTAGTAATTTTTCTTTTCATTTTTATAAAATTTTAATGGTTAATTTTTCCTTATTTTTTTACTTTATATAATTTCTTAGATCCATAGGCTGCTGCCATCAGCAACATAAAGGTAAGTCCGCCATCAATGGGGGCTCCGCCACCAACAGGGGTATTTCCGCCACCCGGTGCACCACCGCCATTGGGATGAGGTGGATTTTGAGCAAACAGTCCGAAGGATAAAAGCATCATTACTGCTATGGCTGATAATTTTAATAGGGTCTTTTTCATTTTTTTCATTTATTTAATAAATACTTTCACGTTTGCCACATCACCGCCTGAAATAACGGATACCATATAAATATTACTATTGCCTTTAAAGGTTATCTGGTTATTAATTTCAGTCGTTTTGGTTTCGAAAACCTTCCGTCCCATGAGATCAAATAGTATAATTTGAGCTTCAAAATCCTGGTTTAAATATTCATTCACGGGGAAGTTTACCTGTAAACCATTTGTGGATGTATAAATACTGACATCATCAAGACGATTGCTGTTTTCAGGCTTGGTAAAATAAACGAGGAAACTTTTGTCGCTGCCTGTTGTGTAGTTAAAAACATAATCCGGGTTTTCGCGCAAATTTTGAATAAACCCTGCATCAATGTCTTCAATAAAAATAGGTATTTGGCTGTCGAAGGTTTCAATTTCTTTCGCCGAAATGGTATATTTTCCTGATAAACCTGCCCTGAACCACATAGGAATAATTTCGTTTCCTTCAATGGCAGGAAGCGTATTAATTGCCATGGCTTCGGTTTCAACCCTTGTGAAAAGATTCGGTATATCTTCTTTGTCGGAGATGATTTTATATACATCATAAAGCCTGTCGGCCCCCTGGGTTGCGCTTTGATTAAAACGAATAGCCGTTTGTGACGTTGCATCATTACCTGTTATTTTCAGCACAAGGAGGTCATTATCAGCACTTTTATAAAATGCCTGCCCGCTATGAACCCGGTCGTTGTTATCAAGCATCAATGCAACTGAACCGCCTGTGTCTTACAAAAATCCCTGTCCTGAGGGTATATATTGGGAGGTAGTATTTGCTCCGCCACCCCTGTTGATGTAATATACATAATCGCCGTTTGCACCCAATGGTTGGATCGAAAAGCCAAATGGCACCATTTAATTCAGCCGGAATAGTAACGGCTTCCCAATCCAGAGATGAAGGATACGGATTACCTATGAGGTTCCATCCATCACCATTTTGCGTAAATGCTTTGTTTTGATTGCCAGTATTGGTTGATCCTGAAAAACTTCGGTGGTTGCACCGGCTTCTACCGACCATAATCCATACCCTTGCATAATGGCTAAATTGTAATTGTCCGGGAAATATCCGTCCATCCATTGCTCGATTCGGTATGCCTTTGCAGGTAATCGCCAAGAAACATTCCTGATAAACTATTACTTACAGGTGAGGATAAAAGATGCCACTGACCTTCGGTAAGGTACCGTTGAACCTGGGTTTCACCACCACCGCCGAAAGTAATACTACCAATATCAATCAACGATGCATCACCCGAAGCATCAGATTTTAAAACCAGGTTGCCCTCCTTAATATCGAGTGTGGCTCCTGATTCTATGGTGATATAAGTATTCGGCCATACGGTTGTTTCCTGCGCGGATACAAGTGAAGCTGCGAATACAAACATCAATCCTAAAATGGTAAATTTAATTTTCATATTAGTTTGATTTAGTGTTTAAACAATGTAAACTTTAAATTAGGTTTTATGCTATGGTACTACTTTATTATTTGTGGTGTAACTTAAGCAACTACACCCTGTTGCGATCTTAAACTTCTAATTCAAAAATCCTATAAATAGTACCTGTTGGGGTATTTCTTTTCAAGGAGAGATTTGACTCTGCCTAACTAAACAATATATTTGGCTTTATGTTTTTGTTGAATTGTTAAAAATATGTTATTTTTCAAGCATAAGGTTCCCGGGTTTTCTCTTTAGCAAATAGTTAAAAATAATAACATCCTTTAGCATCTTGAATTATGGGTAATGAAAGGGAATATTTTAAAATTATTATTTTTGCGCTTTCAGTTTTCATTGTTGCGTATGGAGGACAAAGGAAATTCAAAGATCATCTATTTCAAGGAGGATACGTATCAGACGAATCCCAATACACCCCGCTTGTTTATGGATAAGATGGTTTTCAATTCTCGAATCGTCTTTCTGATCAAGTTTATCGGCCATGTTTTCAAAGCGAGCAGTAAAGCAAGGAAAGGGCAATACAATACGGCGGACTGGGCCAAATCGTCGAATGATATTTTTAAACTGATTGAGCGTTGTGGAGGCAGGTTTTCGCTCAGTGGACTGGATAATATTGCCAAAGCCGGTGGCCCGGTGATTTTTGTGAGCAATCACATGAGCATTCTTGAAACGATGATATTCCCGGGCATAATTGCACCACGAAAGGAAACCACCTTTGTTGTGAAGGAGAACCTGATCACATACCCTGTTTTTGGGGCGGTGATGCGTTCGAGGAACCCGATTGTGGTGAGCCGCTCAAACTCAAGGGAGGACCTGATGACTGTGTTGACCAAAGGACAGGAATTGTTATCCAAAGGCATCTCCATTGTTATTTTTCCGCAACATACCCGAAATGTACAATTTAAACCGGAGGAGTTTAATTCGCTGGCGGTTAAACTGGCTGCTAAAGCCGGAGTTAAGGTTGTTCCGATTGCCATAAAAACTGATTTCTGGACAAATGGCAAATACCTGAAGGACTTTGGGGCTATCCATCGTGACAGAACCATTCATATGGCTTTTGGTGAGCCTATGCCGGTGGTGGGTACCGGCAAAGAAGAGCACAAAAAAATCGTTGATTTTATTGCCAAACACCTTGAAAGGTGGAATATAGAGTGATTATTTTCAGTTTTGAACAATCCTAATTTACCTGGTTTGAAATTTTATATCCTGAACAGCTGATGACTTTCCGTTTATTATTGATCGTTTTCATATTTTCGTTAAATGTTTTTGGTTTATTGGAGTTTTTTGGGGGAGGATTTTTTTGTGTTCCTTTGTCTTGATACAAAGGAACCAAAATTACCCCCCTTGATCCCCCCCTCAAGATGGGAAAAGGCAAAACTATTTCCTGCGTGCTTTTGGCAATACTAAGAACTACTATTAAGTAATCATGCTACAGCGGGAAATGCAAGCGCCATCAATGTGTTTCTAAGAATCGCCACTTTACAGCCCGCCCTGACTTACTGGTTTTGCCGGGCCGACATACGGTAAATGGGGAACATTTATTGGAGAAGAGACTTCTTCAAGCGGGACGCATGAAGCGGTGAGGGGTTTAATCCTTATAATCAATAATCAAATTATCAATTATGAATTATTTTTCTATGATTGCACGCAATAGTATTTTATCCATATAAAATATATCCAATAATACATAAATCATTGTTTTATTCGGTAGGAAACTGTTTGTTTTATGTTCATTGTTTTTGCTGAGGCGAAGGTAAATAATTATTATTCACAATAAACTGATTTGAATAACTTAGTGATCGGGTTGGTAAACCCGGAACAACGGGCGGGTTGTAAAAATCATTTCAAACGCCAGTTATAAAAAACGAGCCTTTCAATCACAGACCAACATAGCACAAACTTTAGCAAATGAAAACCGAACGCCATTCCTTTTTTTTTAACAAATAATCAACACCTGAAGATTGACTTGAAATAATGGATATTTTTACCGTCCAGAACACATTTCTGTAATCTCTTAATTATCACAATGAAAAATAAAAGTTTAATATCAATTCACGACATTACACGGGATGATTATGACATTATCCTTGACCTGGCGGAAAAGTTTGAAAAAAAACCCCGGCAACGCATCCTCGAAAACTTTGTGGTGGCTACTTTGTTTTTTGAACCTTCGACACGTACTCGTTTAAGTTTTGAAAGCGCCGCTTCGTATCTTGGAGCTAAAATTATCGGGTTTACGGATGCGGCCACTTCCAGTGTTAAAAAGGGTGAAACCCTTAAAGATACCATCCTCACGGTAAGTAACTACTCCGACCTGATCGTGATGCGGCACCCGAAAGAAGGAAGCGCCCGTTATGCCAGCGAAGTTTCGCCTGTCCCCATCATTAATGCCGGCGACGGGGCCAACCAGCATCCTACGCAATGTTTACTCGATCTGTATTCAATAAGGAAAACCCAAAAGAGGCTTGATAATTTGCATGTGGCCTTTGTTGGCGACCTGAAATATGGCCGGACGGTCCATTCGCTTGTGCAGGCGCTGTGTAATTATAATACTACTTTTCATCTTGTTTCGCCCGAAGCCCTGAAACTGCCAAGTTCAGTAAAACAGTATATAAAGGACAAAAACCTGGAATATTACCAGTATACGGAAATGGACGAGGTAATTACTAAGGTGGATGTGTTGTATATGACACGGATACAACAGGAACGTTTTTCGGACCCTTTGGATTATGAACGGGTGAAAAATGTGTATATCCTGAAAAACAGCATGCTTGACAATGCCAAAAGCAACCTGCGGGTGATGCACCCCCTGCCACGGGTAAATGAGATAACCGAAGATGTGGACGATAACCCGATGGCCTATTATTTTCAGCAGGCAAAAAATGGTGTTTTTGTGCGCCAGGCCCTGCTTTCGTTAATTCTTGATGTTAAACCGGCAACCAAATAATTTACTACTATGGCAAAACAGGAAAAAAGAAAAGAGCTGAATGTTTCAGCAATTGAAAACGGAACCGTTATAGACCATATTCCCCCGCAGTCGGTTTTCCAGGTAATTAAAATCCTTCGCCTCGACCAGATAAAAAATCAGATTATGGTTGGGACAAACCTCGAAAGCCAGAAATATGGCAAAAAAGGAATTATTAAAGTGAGCAATAAGTATTTCGAAAGCGAGGAGATAAACAAAATAGCCCTGGTGGCACCCTCGGCAACCCTTATAGTGATCAAGGATTATACGGTTGTTTACAAAGCCCAGGTTGAAATACCGGAACATATTAACCGGATCGTGAAATGCATCAATCCAAACTGTATAACCAATGCCCAATCCATCCCTACAAAGTTTAAGGTAATCGATAAGGAAGACCTTCGGCTGGTTTGTAATTACTGCGAAAAATATACTAAAAAGGAAAATATTAGTTTTATTTAGACTTACCTATTCGGATCGGGTCTGTTTATATTCGCGCATTTCAATGTCTGCCAGAAAGGTGGCATCAATTGTAATCATTGAATCCATGGAAATATTTCGTTCAACCGCTTTTTGTTTGATGGTTTCGAGCCAGTCAGGGGCTTCTAAGATGGAGGTTTTAAAAAATTGAATTAAACCGGCCCGTTTTTCAGTAAAATCCTTGTTTATGAAATTATACACATTGTCGATGAAACCGTAGCCCAGGTTTTGGAGGTTTGGCGTTGATGAAAGCAGAATGATGATGTCATTTTTTTCCAATGCACTAATCATCGTAAGTTCGTTGACTTCTAAACCGGGTTGATTGGATGCGGGGTCGACCAATCTGTTGTAATACCAAAACTGTACACTTTTAAATGCTGATTTGAATGCAGGAAAATTGATATTCCAGAAAAAACTATCGCCGATAAACAAAACGGATGGTTTGAAGCTGGTTGAATCTGCCTTAATTGCCAGGTTTTGCGGGTAGGCATAATCCCTGCCGGGCAAAGGGAAAATCAGGTTTAACAACCGTTCCAGGTCATAGTCGGTTGATGAAGGTTTATTGCAATATTCCACCCCATCCCAGCTTAAGCCGGCCATATTTTTGCCAAGTAAAAAGCCAACGGTTTTTAGAATCGAATCGGCGGCAAGAACCGAACCGTATTCGCTCCAGTGAATTCCGTTTTTTGTCATCAGGGGATAAGGGGTGCTTTGTTTTTGTTGAACAAACCACCGGTTAAAATCAACAAAAGGAATCGTTGACCTTGGCAATACCTCCAGGTAATATTCATAATTATTTATCTCCTTTTTTGTTACCAGTTCATCCGGGAAATAGTCAGGGTAATAATATGCCTTGCTGGGGGCGATTAAAATAAGTAACTCCGTATTCATTGTATTCAGGAATTGCAGTATTTCTTCCAGTTTTTTAATATTTATATCAATGGTTTGTTTGCCTATGAAGTTTTTGCCATAATAACTGGCAATATATGAGCCTTCATACAAATAGGATTGTTTTCCAACATAGATATTATTGGCATTTGTTTGTTTAAAGAAAGAATATTGCATTTGATTATATAGCCTGATATACAAGGGCCTGAAACCAAAATTAAAGTCGATATAACCGGAAAGTTCATCCTGAAAAGATTGATCAAGCCAGGTTTTTGAGTTAAATTCCTCAATACTATTTTGAACCGTAACCCCATGAAGTGGATTTATGGGAATTACGTTGGCGACAAATTGTACTGCCTGTAGCGATACAAAAACAATAAGGATTATTATGAGGGCTTTATGTATTTCGGATGATTTCATAAAAATATCAGGGTACCTAATTTCCCGACATGGATGATTCAATTTTGACAGATAGAGAACTTTCGTTTTCCTTGATTATTTTTTTATACACATCTTCAATAAAACCGTATCCGAACTTGTATAATCCTGCTGTGGTAACCATAATAACGACCTGGTCGGTTTCCCTGATTTTTTGTAATACGTCAACCTCGTTGATTGTCGGTTGATAGTTTTCCCATTGTGGAAAAATACTGCTGTAATAATACCAGAAATTAGTGATTTTATAACAATTATTGGATTTCAGACCAAATAAATTCCAGAAAAAGCTATCGCCAATAACAATCCTTTCTGGGCTTTCATCAGGGCTGATCACCGAGTCAATTTCAAGAATTGGATACATTAGGTTAAGATCTTTTATGGGAAAAATAAGGTTTGCAACATTATTCAAATCAGTATCGGCAGTTTTCGTAATGGGTTTTGACTTTAATTCTTTAATTCTTATGCTATTCATTGGTCGGTCTAACTGCCATTGGGTATATTTCAGGATTGAATCGGCAACAAGCGCTGCCCCATAGTCGCTCCAGTGGGTTCCGGTTTTGCTGAATAAAGGATAAGTTGTTGTATCCTTTGCCTTGATAAACCAATTATTTATATCAATCCATGGCAAACCGGAATTTGAAAGTACATTCATATAATCATAATAATTCGTAGACTGGCCGGTTGAAATTGATTCATCTGGTAAATATTCCGGATAGTAATAGGGTTTACCGGGTGCAAGTACCACCAATAATTTGGTTTGATTCTTTTGGAGGTAATCATTTATTACTTTCAGCTTATTGAGTGTTTCTGTAATTTTTTCAATTCCGACAAGGCCATAGCCACCGTACTCCAGAACATACCAATTTTCATACAGGTAATTATTTTTACCCAAAACAACCCCATATCCATGGATTTTACGGTACAAGCTAAAATCTATTTGGTTAAATAACCTTATGTAAAGGGGCCTGAACCCAAATGCTTCATCCAGGCGGTTCGTTAGAGAATCCTGAAAAGCCCCTGAAAACCATGATGCCATTGATAAATTCGGAACTTCGGTAGTATGTATAACCCCACCCAGAGGTTTGACTTTTATAAATCCTGTAAAAAGCTGGGCCACATGAACTAAAAAGTAGGCTAATAAAATTAAAACCAATATTTTTTTCAATATGCCCATGTCAAAACCTGAAATAAATAAACGGGCTGAAACCTGACCCGGCCAATGTGGCGATAACAAGTATTAAAAATATCATGGCAACAGCAAAGTAATAAAGTTGTTCTTTGTTGCTTAATTTTAGCTTATAAATTTTAGCCTGTAGCATCAAACCAAAACCGGATAACGTAATAAGGGAAATAACCAGTGCTATAACAATCATTACATAAACTTGTAGCTTTGACTGCACCAGCGGCGAAAAATCAAAGGAAAACAGTTGGCTGAAATAGGTCATGGAGTCTGGCAGGGTTTCAATCCTGAAGGGAACCCAGGCTAAAACAACTACCAGAAATGTATAGGCAACACCCGTAACTTTGCCCCCTTTTTTCAGCCATTTTGAAAGAAATACCCGCTCAATGATGAGGAAAAAGCCGTGGATCAACCCCCAAATGACAAAGTTCCACGAAGCCCCGTGCCACAGGCCCGAAATAAGGAAAACAAAGCCGAGGTTAAAATACAGGCGAAATTTTGAACTTACCCTGTTTCCACCTAATGGATAATACAAATAATACCTCATAAACGTGGTAAAGGTCATATGCCATCTTCTCCAGAATTCGGTGATACTGCTTGCGGTGTAAGGATTGTCGAAGTTTTCGGGGAATTTAAATCCCAGCATACGGCCCATCCCAATGGCCATATCCGAATAACCCGAAAAATCGAAATAAATCTGAAACGAATAGGCAAGGATACCGGTCCAGGCAGTGGTGGCATCAATGGTACTCAAATCGAGCGCCATGATATTATTTACTTCCAAACCCAATACATCGGCGATAAGCACTTTTTTTGAGAGACCGATGACAAACCTGTAAAAACCGGTCAACCGCTCATCATTGGTTTCTTTTCGGTTGGTAAGCTGGTCGGCAATGGTTTCGAAGCGAACAATAGGTCCCGCAATCAATTGTGGGAACATAATGATATACAATATATAATCCAGCGGATTTTTTAATGGCGGATGAATTCGTCGATAGACATCTATGGTATACGTAAGCGATTGAAACGTAAAAAAGGATATGCCAATGGGTAATGCAACATCTACCCAATGGGCAGGTTCCGCACCTATTTGCCGGAGCGTAAAATTCAGGTTTTCAATAAAAAAATTGGCGTATTTAAAATAAGCCAACAGGCCGAGGTTTATAAAAATGGATGTAAAAGCGAGGATCCTGCGGGTTTTTCTTATTATGGCAAAGTACATTTGCCTGACCAGATAAAAATTTATCAGGGTAGAACCCAATAGGTAAAATACAAAGTCAGGTGCCCCCCAGGCATAAAACACAATACTGAAGAACAGGAATGTAAAGTTCTTTAATCTCTTCCCAACCAGGTTATAAACAATCAGGAATAAAGGGAAAAAGAAAAGGATAAAAATGATACTGCTAAAAACCACCCTGAATTTTTAACACGCAAAAATAGCAGAAAATATGAATACAAGTACAGGTTTTTTGCTAACGTGGCAGGTCGTAATATTTTTTCGATTCACTGCCCCATGAATCGATTGTGGCAGGCCGGTCGAGGTCGTAACCTGCATCAACACGTTTATTTAATAAATATTGCCAACGGTAATTAGATATTTCGCCAATGGCATCCGAATGGAGCAAGGCAAAATCGTTGGTAACAATGTCTTCGGCATAAAATACGAACCGTTTGTTGCGCTGCCCGTCCTTCATTTCATAATAATGCCAGATCTCGTAAGGATAAGCCGATGGTTCATTATAATTTTCTGAAATGGAATTTGGCGGGCCATACTTTAAATAAATCCTGCCCCGGTCGGTATCGAATCCTTTCGAAATGGGTGTAGAATAGGCCAGGTTAACTTTGTTTACTTCATGCAAATAGTCTTCCCAGGCTTGCCGTGGTTCAAGATTGTCGCGGCTCAGCCAAAATTTATAAAAAAACTTTTGCATGGTTTCACGATCCGTTGAATTGATATTGGCTTCAATAAAACTTTGTTCCTGCATATCTGAAATCGGTTCAATATAACGGATATACTGTTTCAGGGTGTCAATATTATTTATGCCGCCAACAAAGGTTTTTGCAGGGTCAAAGTCAGCAAGGTCGTCAAGGTTAAATTTTATGCGGGGATTACTCCGCTGAAAAAATAGTTGATTGCTCGACAATAAATTATTTTCCCGGTCTTTGATCTGTAAAGTTAAAAAGTAATTGCCCGATTTTAGGTTGGTGATGTCAAATTCACTGAAAACAACATTTACCGGGGCAGTTGTCTCTTTTTTAAACTTAATGTATTGCTCTATTGGTTTGTTATGGTCGGTTGAGGCAATAAAATAGGTTACAAGGTACTGTTCATTTTCTCCAAGTATTTTTTGCGAATTATAAATTTCGGAATAAAAGGTAATTTTGTTTCTGAATGCCGGATAGAAGTTAATGAGATAGGGAACCAGGTCATAACCGTTCTTCGATAAAATTCCTGTTTCTATGGTTTTTTCGTAGCTATCTACAAGCTGAATTCCAGAGAAGTTTATCTTCTCAGATGAAAATGCTAATTCAAGGGGTTGAACATTGATGTATGGTTTAGCATCGCTATTAACATCCCTGATCTGAAGTTCGTACTCATAAACCCCTAAAGGCAGGGAATAACGCTGAACATCAAGGAAGTTGAAATCCATCGCCAGGGTATCGTCAACAACTGGGCTAAACAGTTCGTATTTATCGTAATTTATAACCTCTTCCCCTTTTTTAAATAAGGTAAGAATTTCAATGGAAGCCTGGTATTTGCCTTCGGAGGTTGGAATAAATTTTACGCTGTTTCCTGCCACTGACAGGTAGGTCTCAATGTAGGGGCCTTCAGCCGGACTGTCAAAAACTGTATATGATAAATACGCATTGAGGTTTTTTGCAGCCAGATGGCCGGAAAAAATCATTATGGTTAATACCAACACCGAAAATTTAGCAAATAAGTAAGGAGAATATATTTTTGTAAACATCATGATTCAATGTATTGTTAGCACTGTTTTTATTGAAAATTCTGAAACAGAGCAAAAATACTTATTATTTTCACTTCTGTCAAGAATGAATCAGTATACGGTGGTAAACGAACAGTTAACGGCTTTTGTTATAAGTTTTCCACTGTTTTCTGATATATCACTCCTTTTTCTTTCAATCCGGCAAGAATAAAATCAACACATTCAGGTTGTTTCCCAATAAATTCGGGGGCAGAAACGCCATGGGTTGAATACAATCCACAGGCTACCATTCGAACCGCCATTGTTGCCGTATATCCTGTTGTCCTCGCCATGGAATGTACACCGGTTGAGGCATCGTAGGTATCAAAAAGAAAATAGGTATAACGTATTCGTTTATTATCTTTTTTGCCTTCAACAATTACCTTCATAAGGGTGATATCTTCTTCGCCTTTTTCAAGTTTCCATTTTGGGAACAAAAGTTTTGATGTAAAATCAAGCGGACTGATTTTAACGCCATTGACTTCAATTTCTTCTTTATCGAAAAACCCGGTTTCTCTTAGAATGCGCATAATTTCAATATGGCCCGGATACCGTAATGTTTTTTCAATCATATAATCTGCCGTAATGGTTTTTGCAAGACTTCGCAACCCATCGCTGTTGAAAGCTTCCAGGGTACCTATGTGGTCAAAATCTATCAGTTCCGGTTCGCTTAAAGCGGGCATTGTTATCTCTTTGCCATCTTTGATGTACCGGGCGGGCCTGGTGTATTCTTCAATTACGTCCACCGGACTGAATACCGCTTTATATTCATAGGGCCATTGCCGCACTTTTGGTAAACCGCCAACATACGTAATGGCTTTTTCGGTTTTGTCAAGCAAAGAATCAATATATCCTATCAGCACATTGCTCATTCCGGGAGCCACTCCAATATCTGAAATAGCAATAACCTTATGTTTTTTGGCAAGCGCATCCAACGCAAATAAATCCTCCGGGAAAAAGGCAATATCAATGACATTCTTACCCGCCTTAATAATGGTTTCCAATGTCCGGAATCCCATATGTCCGGGAACGGCGCTTAATACCATATCAAACGATGATATGAGTTCGGCAACTTTTTTATCGTCGGACAGATCAGCCTGAATAGTATGTATGTTTTTGTGATTGTCGAATTTTGACAGATTTTGCGGACTGATGTCGGCTACACTTACGTTAAAATTTAAATCCTTTGCCAGGTCGAATGTCATGGGGCCTCCCACAAGGCCGGCACCTAATACAATAATGTTCATGTTTCAAATTTTATGTGTTTCTATCCCGAACAGGGATTTATTTTTCTTTAATTGCGAAAAAAACAGGCCAAGAATAACAATGGCGATACCTAATATTTTTTGGGAATTAATTTCTTCACCTATGATTAAAAATGAAAAAATAGCAGTTGAGACCGGGATCAGGTTGGCGAAAATATTTGTCCTGCTTACGCCAATTTCACGTGTAGCCAGAGTAAAACCTATGTAAGCCAGCGAAGAACATAAAATGGCCAGTGCCAGTAATGACGTGATGACCCTGACATCGGGTTTTATGGATAGAAAATTGCTAAATTCAAAACCGAGAAAGATGGGTAGGAAAAAGAACAGCCCCAATAAATTCTGAACAGCAATGATGAGCATAGGGGAGTAGTGGCTGCTTAACTTTTTAAGTAAAATGGCAAACCCAACGGCGCTAATTACAGCAAAGATAAGCGCTGCAACACCCAGTGGATTCGCTTCAAATGAAAGATTGTCATCCAGTAACATGATCATTATCCCGACGAAAGAAACCAGAAGCCCCAGGATATTTAATATTCCCAGCTTTTCCTTCAGCCAGATCCAGGCAAATACCGGAACTACCAGGGGAATGGTGGCAATAATCACGGCACTGATTGTTGGTGAAGTTAGTTTTACCCCATAGTTTTCGCCAATAAAATAAAAAAAAGGGTTGAACAAAGCCGACAGTAAAAACAGTTTATAATGTTCTTTTTTAATCTTTTTAAATTTCCCAAATATTTTTAACCAGAGAAACAAAACGGCGGTGGAAATCAGTAAGCGAAGGAAAATAATTGTGATGGGTGGGTAAGTTTCAAGTACAATGGCCGTCCAGACGAATGACATGCCCCAAAATAACATGGACATGACCACTGAGCCGTAAATGTAAAAATTGTTCGTTTTCAAATGAGTGTGCTTTTGAATGTATTTGTTACGACCTGTCTTTTTCGTCGAGAAGTTTTGTGCGGTGTTTAAATGTCCGCAGGATAAGTGTGATAATAATGGCGGCTAATAATATAAATGTGGATAACCTGTCCCATGTAAATTCGCCAGATAAGAAATAAAGCCTAAGATGATCAATAAATACGAAACCTAGAACTGTTGCCAGAAAACCCGAATACTCGCGCCGGAGAACGGTGATCATTGAAAATCGGATATTCCCCTTTATGTAATTTTTAAAACTGGGAATAAAAGCCGGAACCTTTTTTGACCACTGCATGTAAGTGTCCCCAAATTTCTTTTCCAGGAATCGTTCTTCGGCAAACATGATCCGTTCGTAATACAGCCAGAAAGCAAGCGAAACGATAACCACAAAATAAATATTAAATGTAAAAAATACGATCCCGATCCACATGAGGTAATTCCCTAAATAAAGAGGATGTCGGACGGTAGAATAAATGCCTGTTTGATTTAATGTTTCAGCCACTTGTTCCTTTGTATTTCTCCCTGAAGTCCCTTTTGGTGTAGTTCCGATTGAAATGGCCCGGACGATAAACCCAAGCAAACTTAGCAATACCGATATAACTGTCAATGAAATATAGACAGGGCGGTTAAGAAAACTGTAATCCGTAAAATAAATAACCGGAACAGCAAGGATAAAAAGGATTACTGGTATTTGTCCGCGGTAACGGAACAATGTGTTGCCGCTTTTTTCAAAGGAATGGATTAATGCCATGCAGGATATTTATGTTTAGAATCTGAAACAAAAATAGAAATAAAAGATAAAACAAAGGGTTTATTTATAAAACCGAAATTTTTCTGTGATTTAACAATTTATATTTCGCTACATTTGAATTGATATTTGAAAAAACTGATGAAAGAGAGGATAAAGATATTTAACATCGAAGTTGATACAATAACCAAAAAGGAATTGCTGGAAACATTTGAAGAAGGGGTACTGGTTACGCCCAATGTTGACCACCTGATGAAACTTCAAAAGGACCGGGAGTTTTATGAAATTTATAAAAAGGCCGATTATGTAACGGTTGACAGCAATATTGTACAACTTGCCTTAAAGTTCCTCGGCACACCTGTTCCGGAAGTGATCACCGGTTCGGGTTTTTTGCCTTCATATTATATGTACCACAAGGATAATCCGGATGTGAAAATATTTTTGTTTGGCGCAGCTCCGGGTGTGGCTGATATTGCCATGGAAAAGATCAATAATAAAACGGGACGTAAAACCGTGGTAGGGGCTTTTTCGCCAAGTTTTGGTTTTGAAAAAGATGAAGAAGAGTGTAAAAAGATCGTGGATATGCTAAATGCTTCCCCGGCAAATGTGCTGGTAGTTGGCGTTGGCGCCCCCAAGCAAGAAAAGTGGATTTATAAATACAAGGATCAATTGAAGAATATAAAAATTTATCTTGCCATTGGCGCCACTATCGACTTTGAAGCTGAAAAAGTAAAACGGGCTCCCTTGATCATGCAAAAACTAGCCCTTGAATGGCTGTACCGCCTGGCCAAAGAACCCAAACGCCTCTGGCGGCGATACATCATCGAAGATATGCCTTTCTTTAAGTTGGTGTTAAAACAGAAGAGAGGGAAGTATGTTGATCCGTTTGAATAGGGCTTTATCCATATTTGATTGAAGCTCTTGACCTCACCCTAATTTATACCCAATCTAAATAATCCGAAGGTTTTTCTGTATAATTTTGATTGATAACAAAACAAGACAAAACAGGTCTTTCAAAAATTTACAAAAATGAGAAGTATATCAACAATTTTATTGGTGTTTTCCGTCTTTATTATGATGACAGGTCATACGCAGGAAACAGATTTGGTTCCTGGGAGAACAACATCTTTTTCCATTCAAAAAAACGATTACAACCAACTGGCTTTTAAGAACACATTTACCACAGTCCACGGGTTTGTGGTGAAACATACTTCGGGTATTTACAATCGCTTGCAATCAGAAAGGTATGGTACCAGCCTCGAAGTGGGAAATCCTCAACTCCCTGTGTTAAAAGAAATTATCGAGGTGCCTGTTGGGGCAATGGTGGATATTAAAACTTTGCATAAAGAATATCTGGAGTTTGATCTTTATCAATTGGGGATTCAACACCCTTTATTCCCGGTGCAACCCCCCGTTTCAAAAAGTATTGACAATCCCGAAGATTTACCTTTCGAAAAAAATGAAGCCGTTTACCAGACTGATTCCTATTATGGTTTTGAACCGGTTCAAGTTAAAATGCTTGGAACCATGCGGGGTGTAAACCTTGCCCGTCTTGAAATAGCGCCTGTTGAGTATAATCCAGTGCAACATACTATAAGAGTTTGTGTTGATATGGAAGTTGAGATTACTTTCCTTGGGGGTGATAAAACGCAAACCGTTAACCAAAAAAGAAAATTTTTTTCCCCCTACTTTGAAGGTGTTTATAAACAGGTGGCCAACTACAAGCCCGAAATGTCGGATGAATTGATTCTGGATGAGCCGGTTACCTATATCATTGTTTCCGACCCCATGTTTGAAACGGCATTGCAGCCATTTATTGAGTGGAAAACGAAAAAAGGCTTTAATGTAGTAGAGGCATATACAAATGATCCGGGCGTTGGAACAAGCACTACAACAATAAAATCGTATTTGCAGGGATTTTATAATTCGCCTCCTGCCGGATTTAATTCACAAAGTTTCGTGTTATTTGTGGGTGATGTAGCCCAGATACCAACATTCTCAGGAACTGCAGGCGGCCATTATTCCGATCTTTATTATTGCGATTATACCGGCGACATTTATCCTGAATGTTATTACGGCAGGTTTTCGGCTGAAAATTTAACTGAATTACAACCCCAAATTGATAAAACCCTCGAATACGAGCAATACCTCATGCCCGATCCCTCCTTCCTGGATGAAGTGGTAATGGTTACCGGCGATGATGCCAGTCACGAACTTACCTGGGGAAATGGCCAAATTAATTATGGTACGACTTATTATTTTAACCTTTCCCATGGCATCACATCGCATACTTATTTACAGGATGAACCGGCAGGTGGAAATTATTCGGCGAACATCAGGCAAAATGTAAGCGATGGCGTTGCCTATGGAAATTATTCTGCACATTGCAGCTCATCCGGCTGGGCCGATCCAAGTTTTATTAGTAGCCATATTTCAGCTTTGACAAATGCACATAAATATCCATTGCTTGTTGGCAACTGTTGTTTATCGAACAAATTTGATGTCAATGACTGTTTTGGTGAAATCTTATTAAAAACTGCAGATAAAGGAGCATTAGGATATATTGGTGGTTCGAACAGTACCTATTGGGATGAAGATTATTGGTGGGGTGTTGGTTATGAAACGGTGTCAGCCGATCCGGTGTATCATGCGGCCAACCTGGGGGCTTACGATCGTACATTCCATGACCAGGGTGAACCTTTAACGGAATGGTACAATACCCAGGGACAAATGCCCTCAGCCGGAAACCTGGCTGTTACACAAGCCGGCTCAAGCCTGGAAACGTATTATTGGGAAATCTACCATTTGATGGGCGATCCATCGTTGATGGTTTATTTTACCCAGCCACCAGTAACGACAGCGAATTACAATGCCTTGATGCCGCTTGGTTCAACAAACTTTACCGTGAATACACAACCGTATGCCTATGTGGCTATTTCAAAAAACGGGGTGTTGCACGGGGCTGCTGTATCAGATGCTTCAGGGCTTGCCAATGTTGTTCTTGATCCTATAACGGTACCGGGAATTGCAGATGTGGTGATAACACGTCAAAACGGGCAGCCTTATATCGGAACGGTAACCGTAGCATCTCCTTCAGGTCCTTATTTGATTCTTGAAAGTTATTTAATTGATGATAATTCAGGGAATGGTAATGGCGAAGCTGATTATGAAGAGACAATATTGCTGGACGTATCACTTGAAAACCTTGGCAGTTCGACGGCCACAAATGTTTCAGCTACCCTGATGACGTCTGATCCAAATGTACTGATTTCAGATGATTCAAGTTTATGGCCCGACATTCCATCTGGTTCTGTTTCTGCACAATCAGGTGCTTTTGAAATGGGCATTGCAAACAACGTTGTTGACCAGCACATTGTTGATTTTGACCTGATAGCCACAGATGGGTTTGAAATCTGGAATTCTCAAATGAGCATAACGGTAAATGCGCCATTATTGCTTGCAGGAAACTTAACGATAGATGATGCTGTCGGGGAAATGGAAATGGCCGTCTTGATGCAGGAGAAACAGCAGATATTGTTATTCAAACAGTAAACAACGGACACAGTGCTTCACCCTCTGCAACTTCAGCATTATTATCAACAAATCCATGGATAACGGTAAATAGTGCAAATATGAATATTGGAACAATAGCCGCTGGTTCTTCAGGAAATTCTGTATTTAATATCAGTTGTGATATAAATACACCTATTGGCACAGCCGTAGATTTTATATTTGATGTTATGTGCGGTTATTATGGTTTTAATAAAATCTTTTATCAGTCGGTTGGTTTGGTGTTAGAAGATTGGGAAAGTGGCGGTTTTTAAGTTTTCCGTGGGCCTTTGGCGGTAATGCTGATTGGCTGATAACAAATACAGATGTTTATGAAGGGATATATTGTGCAAAATCGGGATTGATTACACACAATCAAGTTTCCGAACTTTCAATTTCTGTGTAACCACGACCGATGATACATTGTCATTCTACCGTAAAGTATCTTCTGAATCCAATTATGATTATCTGCAGTTTTGGGTTGATGGTGTAAATGTTGCCCAGTGGGCAGGTGAAATACCGTGGGGTAAAGTCAAGTTTTTTATACCTGCCGGTACACACACTTTTAAATGGATATACGATAAGGATGGTTCTGTTTCTACCGGATCGGACTGTGTGTGGGTCGATTATATTATTTTTCCGCCGATTGCACCCTTCGAAGCAGATATTACTGTAACCCCATTGCTTCTGGATTTTGAAGAGGTGGTCATCGGACAAACCGCGATTTTGCCCTTTACGATTGAAAATAATGGGAGTGAAAATCTATCAGGTTCAATTACATCCCCACAATATTTTACGGTTACCCAGTTGGTTGGAGATTATAAAAGCAACAGCAAAAATACCATCAATTTCACAGTATCTCCCGGATCAAGCCAGGATTTTGAAATGCTTTTTGATCCGGAAACAACAGCATGTTACAGCGATGTGGCCTATATAACCAGTAACGATCCTAACCAGCCTAATATAAGCCTGGCGGTTACAGGCTGCGGTGTTTATGGGCCAAACTTATATTATAATCCTCAGGAATTTACTAAAGTAATGGCTGTTGATATGATAAACACAGAATTATTGGAACTTCAAAATACCGGTGATGCTGAATTAGATTATTCGGCCCAAATTATTTATTCGGCTAAATCAAAAGAGGTTGTTACGGTATATCCTTCCGGGGTGGTATATTCGACCGGCTCATGCACGTCATCAGCAAAAACACAAAATAGCCTGGTAAAGGCTTATCCGCCCGGCGAAGCAGGATGGATGAAATTTGATGTCAGTAGCATTCCTGACGGCGCCACAATAAACAGTATTGAATTTCATGGGTACGTTAATACCACCTATTATCCCTACTGGAGTATGACACCGGTTTCGGTTGATCCGGTTTCAGCAGATGCTGCAACCTTATATGCTGATATAGCAACAGAGGCATCTTCCGGTTATTATTTGTATCAAAACGAATCGAGCACTTATGCACCTGGCTGGAAAGTACATACTTTGCCTGCCATTGCATACACCGATTTGCAAGCTTCCCTCGCCCAGGATTGGTTTGCGCTTGGTATCGTAAGCCGCGATGTAAGCTCTACCTATTATATTTACTTTGATGGTTGGAACGAGGCAAATCCACCATACCTTGTCATTGATTATACATATATTCCGGCATATACCTGGCTTACGCTCAATAATCAGAATCAGGTTTCGGGATCTGTAACAGCATCAAATAGCGAAACAATAGATATTGGTTTTAATTCTAACGGCCTTCTTGTGGGAGCGACATACTATGCCGATATAGTGCTTAGCAGTAATGATCCGGATCTGGCTTCAGCCATAATTCCTGTTGAACTGACCATTGGAATCAATTATGAATTTGACTTCTTTGTTATGCTTCAAGGCCCATATAATGGAACAGATATGAATACCAATCTAAATGCTGATGGATTGATTCCATTAAATCAACCTTTCAATGTTGAACCCTGGAATTATGATGGAATAGAAACTATTACCGGACCTGTTAGCCCGGATGTGGTTGATTGGGTTTTGGTTGAATTACGCACAGCTCCTGACCTAAATTCGGCCACAAGCGGAACAAGAGTTGCATGGCAAGCGGCATTGTTGAATAAAAATGGATCTATCCAAAGCCCTGGATATTATACTGAAACACTTGTTTTTCTTGACCTCCCAACCTATGAAAACCTATGGGCAGTTGTCTGGCACCGAAACCATTTGGGAATAATTTCAGCCTATAGTTTTGGGAATTGTACCAATGGAGTTTGTACATATAATTTTTCCGAGGATGTTAGTTCAGGTTACTTTGGCGCCCACGGCCAGGCTGATCTTGGTAATGGCGTATTTGGAATGAAAGCAGGCGATGGAAACTGCGATGGCTACATATCAGAGGATGACTTACTTTTGTGGAAACCCCAAGCCGGTGTTAACGGCCTCAATTATTTCGATTATAACCTTGATTGTGAAGTGGATAATAAGGACAAGGATGATTTTATGATACCAAATAATGGAAGTGGTTGTCAGGTGCCTGAATAATGTTTAACATGAAGTTTTGATTAGCAGGAAATCTTTGAGTTTTATTTGTGCAGATACAAATTCTACTAAGATTTCGTGCTTTTGAGAATATTTCAGAATTGTTGTTAATTTCCAGTTTTTTGTTAAAAAAAACTTGCATTCGGGCAACGATATTTGTATTTTAGGTATAACAAATATTAATGCTTTTTACATGTTAGATTCAACGTTAAATATCAAAAAATTAACTATTCGTTTACGCATTCTTTTAAACGATGTGATCGACTATAACTGGGGTTCCTATTTTGGTGTCAGATCCATGGATCCCGATGTTCTTCACTTGTGGGAAGAATACAACAACATCTGGGCTGAGGTTATATCGGAATATCCGCAACTAAAGATTGAATTGCCCGAACTTTCGTATCCGGAGCCCTATTTGGCAGATGGACAGGGATTTTTCAGTGAGGGAACCATGATTTACAAACCTGAACACTTTAGCAGCCTGCGTTTAGAAGTTGAAAAAATGCTCAAGACATTTACCCATTACGTAAAAAAGGAATCTGCTTAAACGAATTTGACCGGTGTTAGTTTATTACCCTTCCGGGATATACCTTTAATGCCTCCTCCAGACATTTCATGGCCATTTTTAAATCGTCTGTTTTCAATACGTAACTTATTCTGATTTCATTGGTTCCTTTTCCCGGAGTTGCATAAAATCCGGTTGCCGGAACAAACATCACGGTTTGTTTATTATGATCAAATTCTTCAAGAAGCCATTGACAAAATTTATCCGAATTATCAATGGGTAGCTTGGCGACCACATAAAAAGCTCCCGACGGATTGGGGCAATAAGCTCCGTCCATTTTATTAATGGATTCCACCACAATATTACGACGGGAAATATATTCTTCTTTTACATTTTCAAAATACAAACCGGGTGTGTTTATTGCAGCTTCTGCAGCAACCTGTCCTAATGATGGAGGGCTTAATCGTGCCTGGGCAAACTTCAGCTGTATCGTTCTTTTATTTTTTGAAATCGTGCACCGATTCGGATTCCGCGCACTGTAACGTTTTGAAGCAGAATCGAAAAGCACAACATGATTTTCAAGCCCTTTGAGATTCATAACCGAAAAATGTTGTTTCCCATCGTAACAAAATTCACGGTAAACTTCATCTGCAAACAGGTAAAGGTCATGTTTCAGCGCAATTTCCCGCAATACTTCAAGTTCTTCCTTGCTGTATAAATATCCGGTTGGATTGTTCAGTTGCAAATGATTATCGCTTTTGTTTTTGGGGTAATGACCTTTTCAAATTCGGAAATGGGGAGGTAGCGCAAAACCGGTTTCAATGCTTGATGGTATGGGTACCACAACCACCGGCATTGACAGCAAATCGGCATTATAATTGGCATAAAGGTTCGGGAATAATAACCTCATCTCCTGGGTCCATGCACGAATTCATGGCAAATAATATGGCTTCTGAAGCCCCGGCACAATAACTAATATCATCTGCAGTAATATGGATATTGTATTTTTATAATAATCAACTAGTTTCTGGCGGAAAGATAAACATTCCAGCCGAGTGACTATATTCTATTACTTTCTGATCAAAATTTCTAATGGCATTCAATGCAACCAAGAATTATTTTCAATATCAGGTTGTCCGATGTTGAGATGATAAACTTTGATTCCTCTTTTTTTTGCAGCATCTGCATACGGGACCAGCTTCCTGATTGGGGAAGCCGGCATCATTTTCCCTTTTTTTGATATACCTGGCATGTTTATGTGTTTATTGTTATATTATTAACAAGTTTTGGCAAATGTACTTTTTTTTAGAAATAATTTCCAACAATTAATCATAAAAAAAGCGGCCCGAAAGCCGCCATAAAAACCTGATTATTTTTTCAGGTTATGCTTATCAATAAAATCATTGATGATCCCTTCAAGGTTAGGATAACCAATTTCCTGTAAATCATAATATACCCTGGTATTGGGTTTATTAATTTTACAAATCCGGTTCAAATCCATTGGTGTACCAATAATCACTGAATCACAATCCGTATTGTTGATGGTTGTTTCAAGGTCTTTTAATTGCTGATCGCTATAACCCATAGCAGGCAATAAAATCCCAATTTCAGGATAAATCTTAAAGGTTTCCGAAAGTTTTCCAACAGTATATGGGCGTGGGTCAACTAGTTCAGCAGCACCAAATTTTTGGGCCGCTACCGTACCTGCACCAAGTTTCATTTTCCCGTGTGTAAGTGTTGGCCCATCTTCAACAACCAATACCCTTTTGCCTTTAATAACCGAAGGATCGTCTACCCTGATTGGTGAAGCTCCATCAACAACAATGGCATGGGGTGCTACTTTGGCAATGCTTTCCCTCACTTGCTGGATTCCTTCAGGGGAAGCGCTATCCATTTTATTGATAACGGCAACATCAGCAATTCTTAAGGTAACTTCACCTGGATAATAATTTAATTCATCGCCAGGTCTGTGCGGATCAACAAGTGTAATGTTTAAATCAGGCTTGTAGAATGGGAAATCATTGTTACCACCATCCCAAAGTACCACATCACAACCATCGGGGTCTTTTTCTGCAGCCCTCAAAATGGCTTCATAATCAACCCCTGCATATATAACATTGCCTCTGACAACATGTGGCTCATACTCTTCCATCTCTTCAATAGTACATTTGTGCTTATGAAGATCTTCAATTGTAGCAAAACGCTGTACTTTTTGTTCCGCCAGGTCGCCATAAGGCATTGGGTGCCTGATTGCTACTACTTTTAGGCCTTTGGCCATCAGGTATTCAATAACTTTTCTGGAGGTTTGGCTTTTGCCAACACC
>JAWKKL010000035.1:0-36102 GCA_041393275.1 Bacteroidales bacterium | reverse complement strand
GCGGTGTTGGCGTGTCGTTTTTTTCTTGATTAGTTCCAATTTATTGAGTAATCCAGGCCCTTTTCATTTCCAATTCTACATCCAAATATGGAGACCCCGTTGCATTTAATATAACATGCTGGATGGCTCCGTTTTTAAACTTTCCGGGGGCTTTGTATTTGGTACTTACCACATCTCCATTGTCGTATC
This sequence comes from Bacteroidales bacterium, assembly GCA_041393275.1. Classification (GTDB taxonomy): domain Bacteria; phylum Bacteroidota; class Bacteroidia; order Bacteroidales; family JAADJA01; genus JAADJA01. The sequence goes on along the minus strand of JAWKKL010000035.1, from coordinate 35,913 downwards.
CTATGCATATTCCCTCACCACTCAACGAGAATATACCGCTTTGCGTAATCAATGGTCCTTCTGCAACGACCTGCTCACCTATATACATTTTCATTCGGCCCATCACCTCTCTTTTTTCTCCTACGCCTTCCTTCTTAAATTCTAAACCCACAACATGTTTCCCCGGACGCAGTGGAACATTTGAAGTGAATTCTTGAATTTGAATGCCTAAGAAATTATAAACGTAGTGAAGCTTGCCCCCTTTAACGAAAAGCGAATGACCACCAAATCGCGAACCATGGGCAAAAATGACACCTTCTGTATTATCCGTGATTTCAACATTAGCCAATAGCTTAAAATCTCTACCTCTTATCATAATGGAGTTTCCTTCTGAAATTGGTGATGAAAACGGATAAAAGGTGTATGTATTGGTTATCAGTTCAGGGTGTTCAGACATTCTTTTAATATCCTCGTCAACCATTTGCGCCATAGATCGATCATCAATTGGGAATACACTGTTTTTTTGGGCTTCTTCCATCCAAAGTGTTTTTAGGGCTTCCAGTTTCTCGGGATACTCATCAGCCAAATTCTTTGCCTCCGAGCGGTCAATATCGGTATGGTATAACTCCCAAGTATCATTCTGAAAATCACCAGTTCCAGCCATTGCCGGATGTGTGGTTATGGCTTTCCAACCATTTTGCCAAATTCCCCTTGTGCCTAACATAGCATAATACTGAACGTCTTTTTGTGTTTGGCCATCTGGTGCAGCATCAAATGAATATGCCATGGACACACCCGAAAGCGGTTGTTGTTCTACACCTTGATATATTTCTGGCATTTCTATACCTGCCAATTCCAGAATAGTTGGAACGATATCCACTGAATGGTGATATTGATGACGAAGTTCACCTTTTGATTTTATTCCTGCAGGCCACGATATAACCAACGGACAATTTACACCACCTGCATAGGCGTATCTCTTAAACATTTTGAGTGGCCCGTTAAAGGCTGCCGCCCAACCCGTTGGCATGTGGTTGTAGGTATTTGGGCCTCCAAGCTCATCCAGTAATTTCAAATTATCTGCTAGGTCATCTGGGTAGGAATTAAACATTTTGTTCTCATTAACAGAGCCATTTGGGGTTCCTTCACCAGAAGTACCATTGTCGGCAGCCCAGAAGATTACAGTATTCTCATACTGTCCGGTTGCTTTCAGATAGTCGATAATTCTGCCTATTTGTACATCTGTGTACTCTGAGAACCCTGCATATACCTCTGCCATTCTCGAGAAGAGTTTCTTTTCATCAGCGCTTAAAGAAGCCCATGGCCTTACCATTTCGGGCATTAATGTTTTTTTTCCCATTGGGTTGAGCGCAGTTAATTCGGTACTTTCTGGAACAATTCCTTTCTCTTTCATTCGTTGCACCACCCATTCGCGATATGCCTCATACCCATCATCGAACATTCCTTTGTATTTGTCTGCATACTCCTTGGGAGAATGATGAGGTGCATGGTTTGCTCCGGGATTGAGCCACATATACCAGGGTTTACCTGGATTTGAAGAGTTCAAGTCTTGCAAATACGATATGGCCTTATCGGCAATATCCTTAGAAAAATGATACCCCTCCTCTGGAGTTGCAGGTGCTGGAACAAATTGATTGTCCTCAACTAAATCAGGATACCAATTATTGGTCTCTCCTCCTAGGAAGCCATAAAAATGATCGAATCCCATGCCTAGAGGCCAATTCTTTAAGTTGCCCCCTGCAGAAATATCCTGTACCGGGACACTATGATTTTTCCCCAACCAAAAAGTACTGTATCCCTGATCTCTCAAGAGCTTAGCCATAGGAACACAGTTATCAGGAATAATTCCGCTCATGCCGGGGAAACCGGCAGCGCCTTCAGTTATTGTAGCCATTCCATTGAGATGGTGGTTTCTACCAGTCAATAGAGTCGCCCGGGTTGGAGAACAAAGTGCCGTGTTATTCCATTGGGTGTAGGTAAGTCCCTCGCTCGCCAGCTTGTCTAAGGTAGGCATGTTGATTCCACCTCCATAGGGAGAACATGCACCAAGACCGGTATCATCGAACAAAACGAAAAGAATGTTGGGAGCACCTTCTTTTGCTTTTTCGGAACAAATGAACTCCAGTCCTCTTTTGAATCCCGAATGTCCATTTGGATTTCCCCTTTAAATTCGTCAGTTTGGGTAGTTGATGCTTTATCCTGGCTATTCACGGCATGCTGCTAGAGTTACAACGGAAAGAATCACAATTAAACTTTTAGCTTGTTTGATTTTTTTGATGATCTGTTTCATTCTATAGATTTTTTGATGATGAAATAACAGAAATTCTATTTCTGCTTAAATGTATGTTAAGTTGTTATCCTTTTGGTTTTTTAGGGTAAATCAAAGCAACATTGAACCTTATCCCCCAAACTGGATTTAAGTTGTTATTACCGTAAAACACCTTTGGCCCTAATCCTAATTGTATTAGTTGTTTTTTCAACTTTATGATTTGATTCATCACAATGGCTATGTCTCCACTGAAACTGGATCCGGTCCAGTTTTGAGTGTTTTCGGATATAATTGAATATGATCTACCAGGTGTATTAGGGCTTATGTAAGTAAAGAAAGGCTGAATAAGCGTAGTGTTGTTTTTGCCAGAACCTGCAAAAGACCATATAGTATTTAACAAAGCGCCTGTTGTAAAATGTTTATCCTTGAATAAGAGAATTGCAGTAGGCCCGACTCCCCAGGTATGACTGCCCAAAACATCTTCTGTTGCTGTAGGAATTGAGATAGCTGGTCCAAGCCCCCAAATAAGTTTTGTTTCGATTTTGCTTGGGGTCAGAAAAAGGCTTTGAAGTGCATCGCCAAGACCAAATTGAGAAGAATTTTCCGCAACAACATTGGTTTGATCAATAAGAGGTATTATCGTTCGGCTCAAAACATTCCAGTTTTCAGTAAGCTTAAATGAAAAAATGGGTTGTACATTAAGATTATACCTAAAGCCGCTATAGGGCCCAATATTAAAGTCAAAATTGTTTTGAAACGGAATGTTTGTAACTGAAGACAATGGGTTTGCTAATTGCCTTGCCATTTCTTCAATTTCATTCGTGCTTGAGTTTTGAGCAATGGTAGTTGTAGTGAAAAATAAACTACCCATATAAAGAATACAATAGATAGTAATTCTAGAATAGTGTTTTTTAATCCCAGTTGATCTCATTGATTGCGATTTTATTTTTTTTAATAGTTTGTTGTATTGAATGCACGCCAACGCCCACAGCTATGTGCAGTGGCCGGTTGATTTCTTGTTTTATATTAATTGCTTGTATTATCATCCTTCTGGTTTAAATCTATCGATAACCTTGATGCGGCCATTGCATATTAGCTGATGTTATACACCTGTGCCTTTTGTATTTTAAGCATTTTGTTTGGCCTGGTTTGCCATTTTGCTAAGTTAGGTTTTTATCTTTTTTCTTGATAAAAAAGAAACAAAAAATCAAGAAAAAACGATCCTATCCCCCCACAAGGCCTGCCCACGCCCGGCGTTTTTTCGGGCCCGCGCACTTTTTTAATCCAGCTCAAATTAATAATTCATTTTCCTTAAAATAAATTGACTTTCTCATCCTTTTTTGGTAACTTGCAAAGCCTTTGTTTTCCGAAATCCAGTTTTCTCCAAACCGCTGGCCTTGCAAGTTTTCATTAAAATGTTTCAACCTTTTTTTTTCTCTTTTAATCATGTGAAAGTCCGGGCCTATTTTAAATTAGTTTGTTCTCTGTTTAAATGAGGTCTTTTTCAATTTGGTTTTCTGTTAAGGCATGGTGTATAACGGGCAGCATATGCTTTGTGGCGGACTTTAAAAGATAAATCTTTCTGCCCACACTGATTTATAATTGAAACTAAAATGTTCATATTCAGACTGAAACACGCCATAAAGTATATGCAATGTTACCGGCTGGTGTTATTCTTTTCAATTTTATTAATGATTTCGTTTTCAAATATGTCAATTAGTTTTTTTACATCTTTTCCCTCAATCTTATATCCACCTGTTTTATGTATATTGTCAAATGCACTAATTATGTCCAATTCAGATGACGTATTTTGTTTCCAGAATTTTTTTTCTTCATTGTATTTTAGAGTGTATTCGTATTCTGCGTCGATGTCCTTAATTTTAACGTTCATATAATATGCAAATCCATTTTCATTTGAACCTACTGTGTCAGTAAGTTGATAACTTATATTCTGCTGTATATTTGTTATATCGATAATTGTCTTTTGTAATTGCATCACGTTCATTGAGTAATGATATTTTGCCATAGGAGGATAAACAGCGCTAAATTGAGTCACAAAGTAAAGACCACTACAAATTAAAATAACTGAAATAGTGCCTATTAAAATCGATGTCCACTTCAAGTATTTCATGTTATGTAATTAGTTTTATACACTTGCCGGTAACCCCTTTTATCCGTATAAAATGTACCGAATAACATCCCTAATAAGGTGTTATTCGGTAGAATGTTGTTTGTTTTATTTTCTCCTGTTTTTTGTTTTGTTTGGTAAAAGTGGATTGGTATGTTGTTTCATATTTTGTTTTTGTTGACGCTAAGATATATTATTTTGTTTTATGGGGGAAATAATTTTTAACCCCCCGAACCCCCCTTGGTCCCCCCTAATCACTTTCGTAAAACTTCAGTGATCGAAGAAGGGGGGATAATCCTCCCTTCGTAGTTAGGTGGTTAGCCTCCTTCGACAAAGCTACAGAGGGTAAGTGCTGCTCATTTATTGGGTTTTGATGGAATAATTGTGACTTGTTGGGGTGGAGAGGGCATTGCAAATGCTGGAAATTAAAACACCCGCGTTGCAAACGCGGGCGAGAGTGGGATTTGTGGGCACGAGCTACAAGCTCGCGCCAGCGAAGGGCTACAAGCTCGCGCCAGCGAAGGATATCCAATCCTTTTGTAGTATTATCGAATGATGGGCCCGTAAAATGACAGTCATCAATTAACAAACTTCCTGTTGCATAGCCATAAAGGTCAACCCAGGAATTAACAAAATAGGTATCTTCGCTTATCTCCGTATTTTGATAGAGATATTGACCGATCAATCCTGCCCTAAGAAAATCACAATCTTTGATAATTAGATTGGGAATTGAATTTAAAATGGCCAAACAATCTATAAATGAAACTTTATCAAAATACAAGTCCGGATTCTGAACTGCCAATCCGCCCCAACGTTCTCCATTAAGGCCGCTAAATGTAACTCCCTGTCCGAATGTAATATCAGAATATGAGATTAAACCACTTGTACCACTTGTTCCGAATAAAGAGACGTTTTTTTCAATAGAAAGTGTATTTGCGCCATAGTTTGTATTATATAATCTTGTATCATCAAGAAAATAAATATTTGCTTTTCTAAAAGTAACATCTCCCTGATAAATAACAACCGATGTTGCAGATACAGGAGGTATCGCTGGTGGACCTGTCAAACAAAGAGTCCCCTTATATTCCATATCAGAATAAATGTCTCCGGATATGATTGTGGAGTACTGAACTGATGTGTAAGGCCCAAGTACCGAAACTCCTGATTCCTGTGGTGTTTCACCGGCATTTTCGAAAGTCGTTAGCCAGTTCTAGGCTTCTTCGAAATCAATAACATCATCTTCGTTTACATTGGTCTCTTCTTGTATTGACGTACTGCCATAAGTATTGCCTAATCCCGGGTCTAAACCTCTTAACGGTGAATAAAAATGATAACCAAACTCACCATGATGGTACACAACATTGTTCCATGATTCATTTTCCTCGTAGGGTGTATCGTTGGCACGGCTTGATTGTTCACTTGTTTGCGTAGATGTAATTACAATACTGTTATCACCTGCAAGCTCATCGGCAAAACCTCCCGAATTGGGTGCCTGCACCACAACCACTTTTTTATGTGCCGGAATTAAATCCAGTTTTGTTTTTAGTTCGGTGTCATACAAAATACCTGCATTTGGATTGCCCGGGTCATACCCCCACAAATATACATAGGAAGAATTAGCGGTGTTGCCGCCGTTGCTCATTATCCAGATGAAAACATAGTCTTCCGGTTGAACATTCGCCAAATCATTAAGGGCAGATAATACATTTATTTTTGAGGCCTCACCATCAGTGATGGATTGTAGTCCATGATAAGCGGCTTTATATCGGGTATTCTGACCTGAAAATGAATAATCAACACCATCAGCAAACAACACCTCAATATTGTCATTCGAATAGCTCGAGATGGGATCGTCAAAGAGCAGTTCCCACATCAGGTAGGTATCGTTCCAGAATTCGTCCCAACCTTTAACAGGATCAAGATCGTTTCCGTTGTTCCATTGATGTCCTACGGGAATTTCTGATCCTGGATGGTAGTCTCCCCAATTAAAAGGGCATACTTTTGTTGTGCATCAACTGCACTTGTGGCACATATCAATGCCAGCAAAACTGTAAAAATTTGAAATTTGTGTTTCATAATTATTTAATTTTGCAGGCCATTACCGGATAGCGGGGAGGAGCCGCGCCCGGTTGTCAATTTCAGGTCGCAGCTTTCTCCCATATTCCGGTGTTAGCCAATTGTTAATATTTATTTAAGATAATTGACCGGTTTGGTAATGATGTTCCTGCCTGACTGTAGGCGTACGAGGTAAAGTCCGGGTATAACCCAATACTCCTTTCCGTTTTTACCTTTACCGTTCCATAATAATCTATACGTCCCGGGTTGGGTGTTTTCATTCATTAATGTTTTTATGTGTTGTCCGTTTAAATTAAATATTGATACATTTATTTGTTGTTGTTTGTTTGTTTTAAATTCGATGGTTGTTTGGGTTTTGAATGGGTTGGGGTAAATATCCAAGGTTTTAATTCTTGAATGATCAGGATCATTCTTTATTCCAGTAGTAATATCAAATTTGGAAATATAAATATCAGATAATTCAGGGATATCGCTTTTGTTATATAAAAGGTATAGTTGTCCGTTTGCATATGTTAAATCCGGAAATGAAGTTAAATTATCTGCTTCATCTATTATATATCCCTGCCACATATTATTTATTTTTTGGTAATGCACCAGTTTAGTTCCGGTTTCCAGTTTTTCACGATCAATAATATGTACCCTGTTATATGGGTCAATAGCTATTTTTTGTTCGTAGGGGTCGTTTACCACAAGGTCGGGCTCCGACCAGGTGCTGCCGTTGAAAAAGGTGTACATGGTACTGTCGTTGAATGGGCCTGTTCCATAGGTTCTTTGACGATATGTGACGGCTGGAAAGCTGTTTGAAAACAAATCAATATCCATACCTCCATCTCCACCATAATCTGTGGGGGAGCTAATAAATGTTTTTTCTGACCATTCGTCATCAAAATAATCATATTTGAAGAAAATGGTAGTTTGTGGAATAACTGGAGGGCCAGGCTGACTATATGACCCAACACATAATAAATTATTATTTACATCAATTTTTGCTGAGCTAAAAATCAAGTTAAAGTTACCTGGATATGGATAAATGATCTCACTCCATATATTGTTTTCAAAATACCTGTAATACGTTTTCTCAGTCTGATATATCCAAAATACATAAATTCTGTTATTCTTATCAATGAACATTTGATTATACTCAGAACCAAACATCCCCTCCGAAACAGTAAAGGCTTCGCTCCACTGGTTTCCATCAAAATATTTAAGTTTGATCAAAAGTGCAGCTGGGGATCCAGAATTGTAATCATACGTAACATACAGTCTGTTATTTGTATCTGCCACAATATGTGGGCTATACAAAGTTGTGTCAGGGTTCAAAGAAATATCTTCAGGTGTTGTCCATGTTTCTCCGTCGTTTGTGGATTTAGTGTAGTATATTTTTCGCCAGTTGCTCGCCAGTTTGTGTGTAAACACACAATGCAGGGTTCCGTTTTTGTCAATGCACAGGTCGGGCTGGTTGTCGAGGCCTGGGAGGTTGGGTGAGATGTTGATGGGGTCTGTCCAGGTTTGCCCCCAGAGGGTCAATGGGAATATTAATAATGTCAAGAAGAATTTCATTAGCGTTTATTTTTTTAATCTTTTTCAGTTCAAGTCATAAATATAGTAATTTTTTGTCGTGTTGGCCAAAATTTAAGCTCTTTTGGTTTTTCATCTTTTTGGCCAGTGCTTTGGAAAAAACCGAATGGGCTTAAATGTGTGTCGGCCTTCGCCTTGTTGCTAACGGTTTAAATATAGTGCGTTTGGCATTTTGAAACGCTTTATTTTCAAGTTGCGACTAGTGATATTTACTGCTATCATCTTCATTTTTAGCACTATCTGCCAAATGCACTATATTTTTTGTTAGAGCAAGTTATTGGTTATAATTTATTCCAAAATTCATTATTTAAGTCAGTTGTATTGCCTAAAAAGTATGTTGATTTATATTTTTCAAACAACAATTCTTTAATATTCTTGTCATTTAGTTCTTCCCTTAATAAAACAATCTTTTCTTTATATTTAAAATTCCATTCATTGTTTAAACTGGTCTTTCCTGATATAATTTTTAAGTGTCCTAAACTTTTTGAGTTCTCGTTCCCCATAATAAATGCAATAAATTCAGTTGAGTTTTCGGAAACAAGCACTGAATATAATTCACCATTTTCAAGTTCATTGTTGTCAATTAAAATCCCTTTGATTTTTTGATTACTCTTACCTTTATCAATGTTTTTAGTAAATATGTTTTTCTGATTTCTTATATCTAAAATACTGTGTAATCTCTTTATTTCATATTCCTTTCTTATTAGTTCATTCAATTGGGTTAGATAATCAATATCATTTGAATATATATTTAAAGTTCTGTTTTTTACAGTAATATATCTTTTGTTATAATTATCATATTTTATGAATGGATTAATAGTTTTAACATTATTGTTTGATTTTGTATATACTGAAAATTTTGGTTTAATAAGTAAATCATTATTGTATTCAGATATATCCATGCCAACAACACTTATTATTAAATCCGAATGATGTTTTTTAGAAAGAATTATCAATTCGTCCAAGTTTGTAGTTGATTTTTCTGTTGCTGTCAGAATAATACTATTTGGCAAATCTGTTTCTGTTAATTCTTGTAGCGTGTTTGCATAATCTTGAATGATTGAATTTTCAAAGTTTAAATATTTTGCAAATTCTATTGAATTTATATATCTGTCTTTTTCAATTTCAGTTAATTTATTATTGTTTAGGATTTCTACTTTTAAACTATCTTCTTTTGAAATTATTCTTAAAAGTTGGGGTGAAAGAATGGCTTTAGTGTAAAAATCAATATTTTCTTTTGCCTGATTGTCTATTTTCACATTTTCAGGTAGAAGGATAATTGTTTTGAGGTTATATTTTTCTTGACTAAAACCCAAAATAGATATTAAAATACCAATTAATAGAATTAAATATTTTTTATTCACTTGCATGCTTTCCTTTAATTTGCTCTAACTCCTTTTATCCGTATAAAATGTACCGAATAACATCCCAAATTAGGTGTTATTCGGTAGAATGTTGTTTTTTATTTTCTCCTGTTTTTTTGTTTTGTTTGGTAAAAGTGGATTGGTATGTTGTTTCATATTTTGTTTTTTGTTGACGCTAAGATATATTATTTTGTTTAATGGGGGAAATAATTTTTACCCCCGAACCCCCCTTGGTCCCCCTAATCACTTTCTAAAACTTCAGTGATAGAAGAAGGGGATAGTCGCCCTTCGTAGTTAGGTGGTTAGCCTCCTGACAAAGCTACAGAGGGTAAGTGCTGCTCATTTATTGGGTTTTGATGGAATAATTGAGACTTGTTGGGGTGGAGAGGGCATTGCAAATGCTGGAAATTAAAACACCCGCGTTGCAAACGCGGGCGAGAAGGATTTGTGGGCACGAGCTACAAGCTCGCGCCAGCGAGGGCAAAGAGGGTAAATGCTGCTCATTTATTGGGTTTAACCCTCCAAATCTCCCTAAAGAAGCTATTGCTTGAGCTCTAAGGTAAATAAAAACGCCCACGTTGCAAACGTGGGCGAGAACGGGGTTGTATGTGGTATAGTGTGCTGTTAAGTAAGTGGTTCGAGGTTGATGTCGAGGGTGATTTTGTGGTTTTCTTCGACTTTTAATGTGTCGGAGGTGTAGGATTTGTAGCCTGATTTTTCGGCTTTGACGGTATAGTCGCCGGGTTTTGCAGGATGAATTCGAAAAGGCCCTCGCCGGTGTTTGCGGACTGGCCTGTTTCGACGACCCAAACATGTACGGCGGGTATGGGGATTTCGTCGGTGAAGCCTGTAACATTATCTAAACGATTGAATTATTGACTTCGAAGCGATGGCCGAGGTCGATGATTATGCGAGCATTGAAATACTGGTCGACGAAGGAAGGGTTGTCGGACTTGAATAATAAAATGAGCCTGTCGAGTTTGTTTTTAAGGAGTTCGTCCATTTCGCGGAACTTGAGTTTGAGATCGGTGGTGGATGTTTTGGAGGCGGTGACGGCAATGCGTTTTTCGGGAGTACCTGCATGTATTGTTCGATCAATGATTGCTGTGCAGTAATGTCTTCTGGCTTGACGAGGAAGGCGCCAAGTTCGGTTTCGAGGGGCCTAGCCTTGGATTGAATGAGGACGGCAATATCGTAGAATACATTGTCGCGCGATTTTTTGAGGTCGGAAAGTGTATAACTGACTTCGCCGAGTAATTCGAGGTTGTCGTTGATGGTTGCATAAGAGGCCAAGGCATTGGCGAGCATAAATGTGGCCTGGGTTAGTTGCTGGCGAAGGACGGTTTTGTTGGCCGTGATACCGGTGGTATCGAGTACCTGAATTTGCCGCAGTGCCAGTATGTCGGCATTGAGGTTTCGTTACTTTCGATGTGATGTCGCTAACAGCAGGGACAGATCCCCAGACCGAGGTGAAATCGTTCAAGAAGGTAATTACAGCTCGTAAGCATTGCAAGTTTGTTTTCCTGATTGTCGGTCATGACTTTGAATTTTAAGTTTATAGATTGTATTTATTGATGCTTTGGTGGTTGATGTTGTTTTGCCCTGTTTGTACGAAGGGGGAAACAGGAAGGTTTTATTTTTTTTGGTTTTTTTGGGGGTGGAATTAAATAGAAAGTAAGGAGAGTAAGGGGCATTAGGATGGAGGGTAGTGGTTTTTGGGGGGAGCAGGGATTTGATTTATCTTGTTGCTGAATTACATCTATTAATCAATTTCTAAACATGAAACATTTTTGTACTCTTCATTCAATATAAATTTCCGGGGAGGCACGAGCTACAAGCTCGCGCCAGCGAAGGGCTACAAGCTCGCGCCAGCCAGGGGAGGCACGAGCTACAAGCTCGCGCCAGCGAGGGAGATTATTACATTGTATTCCACAAAAAAGAGTAAACGATGGAATTGATAGAATTTTAAAAATATATCATGAAAAATAAATTCATTTCAGTTGTTTCTTGGAATAATTTATAAAGGATGATCTTCATGAAATTTCTTTAACCTGTATTCGAGGTCGGGGAACTGGTTGCGGTTTATCAATGACACACAGGCGCGTATGCCTTCGAGCCGCTCGCTGCCGGTGATGGCGAGCGATATGGCGCTGATGCCGTAATACATGAGCTCATGCAACAGTTCATCGCCGGAAAAACCCGGGTAAGAGAAGGTAAAGTAAAAGCCGTCGGCAATGGGGTCGTCTTCATCTTTGTCGTAAACGATGCTAAAGCCATTGCCGGTGAATATTTTTTTCATAATGTTGGCTTTTTCGCCATAATCGCGGACTACCTCGATGAAATTGTACTCTCCATCGTTCACTGCTTTTAATACGGCTGCCAGGGCATATTGAGGGGTATGTGCCGTGCCTGAACTGATGGAATAAATGGTACCGAAAATCATGGCCTGCCCTACTTTATCAAACTTGTAATACCTGAGCAAGTCGGGGGCGACTGTATTAAACAATTTATCGGAAATAACCATCATGCCTACCCGCTGGCCGGCATAACTGAATACTTTTGAACTGGAAATAAGCAAGAGGTAATTGTCGGTATACTTTGCAACGGTAGGCTGGTATGGCGGACGACCGGGTTGGGAATAGTCTTTCCTGAAATCCATGCCGAAATAGGCCAGGTCTTCTATAACTACTACATTGTATTTGTTGGCCAGGTCGCCGATGATCTTTAATTCTTTATCGGTAAAACAAATCCACGACGGATTGTTTGGATTTGAATATAAAATAGATGAGATATTTCCGGTTGACAAATAAGATTCCAGTTTGTCTTTCAGTTTATCACCACGGTAATCGTACACATCAAAGGTGTAATGTTTTTGGCCAAGTATACGGACCTGTTGTTTTTGTACCGGAAATCCCGGATCGATAAACAAGGTTCCTTCGCGGTCGGCATACATGCGGTTGATGGTGAGGAAAGAGGCAAAAGCGCCCATCATGGAACCCACTGTCGGGATACAACCTTCGGTATCAACATCTATGTCGAGAAACAATTTGACAAATCTTGAGATTTCCTTTTTCAACTGGGGTATCCCATATATATCAGGATAAATGGCGGCAACGCCCCGTCGCAATGCTTCAATTTCGGCCTCAATGGCAATTTGAGCCGGGGGTAAACCGGGGATGCCCATTTCCATGCGAATATATTTATCGCCGGTGGCGGCTTCGATCTGATCAATGAGTTTTTTAATTTCCCGAATGGTGGCACCACCAATATTTTTTAAACCGCTTTTTTTTATTTTTTCGGTAACAACCTGATAATTTATAGGGGTATCTTTCATGTAAGAAGTATGTTTTACTGTAACAGAATATTGATCCATCAAAAATAAAACTTTTGTTTACAATAAATAATTTTCTGCAAATTCTTTTGCTTGTTTAAAACGGATTTAAACTATGGCAGTATAACTTTCTTATCAAATGTATGATTTACTTTTGCATGAACAAACAGGCTCGCTATGAAAAGCCAACTTACCTTTTTACTTATTGTTATTTGCGTTCAGCTAATTGGCCAGAACACAACACAACTTCTGCAAAAGCAGGAAAAAAATTATGTTTTCGGACAAATTTATACCGACTTCCGATATGGCTTCAAAGACTCCTTTAAACCACGTGCGGCCTTTAATTTCAACCAGGGCATCATCGGATATAAACATCAACTGGCAGATAATCTTACCGGTATAATTATGTACGATGTAACCCGGACGACGCATATATTTGAAATTACGGATACGGCGGGGAATAAGTTGAATTATGACTATTTCGAAGGGAGTAAATACACAGCCTATTTGAAAATGGCTGAAATAAAATGGGACATCAATGAATTTTTCACCTTGCGCGTGGGGCAACTTTTAAGTACGCAATACCTTACGTTTCAGGACAAATTCTGGGGATACCGTTATGTTGATGTTACCTACCAGGAAAAGTTCCGAATGGGAATGCCGGCCGATTTTGGAGCCCAGATTGATTTCAAATACAAAGATAAATTTGTAAACCAATTTTCTGTCGTCAACGGCGAAGGGCCGTTCCGGCACCAGGATTTAAATAGTAAGTTTATTTATGCAAATAACATCCAATATTATCCCAACGAAAATATTACTATAAAACTTTATGTGGATTACGGTGCTTCGCCGGATACCGGGGCCGACAGGGCAGCAAAATCAGTCATCAGCGGGTTTGCAGGGTATAAAAATAACCAATATCGGATTGGGGCAGAATATACCTTTGTGAACAATTACGGGTACTTTGATGGAACGGATTATTTTGGATTTTCAATTTATGGTGCTGTTGTGTTGAATGAAAAATTCCAGGCACTGGGCCGGTACGATCATCTTGAATTAAATCAACCCATTGAAGATTCTTTTTCAGATTATTATATTGTGGGATTTCAGTACGAACCTGTTTCAAAATTTACAACCTCGCTTAATTTTAGATATTATTCTGTAGAATATCTTCCGTTTATCTATGCCAGTTTTGGTTTGAAGTTTTAAAGCCGGCGTTTTGGCGCTAACAGACTAACCAGTGGATTAACTACCAACGAAACAATCATCCCAATGGTTCCGGCCTGGGGTGAAGGAATACCATAAAAGTAAAGACCCAGGCAAGTTCCTAAGCCAAGGATGGAAGATGACCAGGCTCCAATTCTTGTGGCTTTTTCCCAAAACAATCCCCAAATAAATGGCCCCAGAAAAGCGGCACCCAACGCACCCCATGAAATTCCGAGAATTTCAACGATCACATCAATCTCAGCCATAGCAAGCGCTACAGCAATTGCAACAAATAAACCGCTCATCAACCTCATAAGAAGTGTAAGCTTTTTATCACTTACATTTTTATTTATGTAACCGGCATAAAAGTCTTTCGAAACAGAAGAACTTGAAATTAATACCAAAGCGGCCAATGTTGACATTGAAGCCGAAAGGATCAATAATAAAATGATCACATTTAATGATTCAGGAATTACGTTGGTCAATAATTCGGGCATTAAGCGGTCAAAGAAAGGCGCTCCATCTTCGTGAAAAGCATTTGGTGTATTTTCAGGTGATAAAAAAATACGTGTGGTGGAACCAATAAAATAGGCAACCCCGCCTATTAATAAAGCAAAAAATGTGGAAGCCCAGGTTCCAACTTTTACTGATTTGTGATCTTTAATTGCATAAAACTTCTGGACCAATTGCGGCATGGCAAAGGGGGCCACACTCGTCAAGAATACAAGGGCAAATAAGGGCCACCATCCCGGAGGGCCAACAGGGGCAACCAACTTCTCATTTATAGCTGAAAGTGCATTTGTTATAGCTGGTATTCCATCTCCTTTATCAACCGTAAAAATGAACAACACAATGACACCAATGGTCATGATAACCCCAAAGATCATATCAATGATGGCCATGGATTTATATCCGCCCAGCACAACATATAACCCGCAGAATACACCAATACTGATAAGAATTACATTGTAATCCAAATTAAAATTAGAGGTAAAAAGATAGGACAATCCCATAAATACAGCCGATGAATACGGGATCATAAACACAAAGATCACGATGGCCGCAAAAAGTTTAAAGTATTTCGAATTGTATCTTTTTTCTAAAAACTCGCTCAGCGTAGCCACTCCATACTCGGATGACATTTTTTTTATCTTCCAGCCCATTACGCCCCAAACCACCATTACACCAAGTATGGCATTGAAAAAGGCTATCCATAAACCGGAGTAGCCAAACCCCCAGCCGATCTTCCCTGCAAAACCAATGAACAAAACAGCGGAAAAATAAGCTGTTCCGTACGAAAATGCACTCATCCACGGGCCCACATTACCGCCGCCTAAAAAGAAATCCGAAAAGGATTTGGTTTTGCGCATGCCAACAATTCCAATAATAATGATCATGAGGGCATACAGCGATATGACCAGGATTTTTACTATCATAAATGTCTATTTGTTAATTTTTAACTTATTGAGGTGACGTAGCTTTTCGAATAATTTATCGACCTTGAAACCTGCTT
Source organism: Bacteroidales bacterium (assembly GCA_041393275.1). Lineage (GTDB taxonomy): Bacteria > Bacteroidota > Bacteroidia > Bacteroidales > JAADJA01 > JAADJA01. Next base: position 20,448 of record JAWKKL010000035.1, on the reverse strand, counting down.
CATTCAGCTTTCTATGAAATCAACGATTATTTCCTGTAGAGGCCATCCGGGTCAACTTCTTCGCGAAGAATCTTCAACTCTTTTGCTGTCGGTGGATCATTAGTCGTAATTTCATCGGCCAAAAGCAATTCAAAACCGGTGTTTTCAATGACCTGCTCAACGGTCACGCCGGGATTTACACTCAACAATTTCATGGCTTTCGTATCATCGTCATAACCTAGTATTCCCAGGTTAGTTACAACACGGTATGGGCCTGTCCCAGCAGGTAAACCACATGCTTCGCGAGCCCCGGGACCTGTCAGGTATCCGGGTGTTGTCAGGAAGTCTATTTTCTCGATAAATCGTCTTTTATCGTGGATCATTATGGCAATGGTCCGCCAACAGGCAGAACCCACATCGTTTCCACCGCCGCTGCCCGGCAGGCGTACTTTCGGATGTTTATGATCGCCAATCACGGTAGAATTCAGGTTGCCGTATTTATCAATTTGAGCGCCGCCCAAAAATCCATATTCAATAAAACCGCGCTGAGCCGTTTCCATGATATCACAGATGCCCGAAGCAGCAATGCCTTTGTTATAGGTTCGCATATCGCCTACGGCCAAAGGAAGTTTTTCTAAAATTGCTCCTGTCCCGCCAAATTCAAAAACCGGGACCAGATTTGGTGCGTGCATTACCTGGGCTAAACTCGCTGCCAGCATAGGAATCCCTGTTCCGATAAAGGCTGTATTTCCATCTTCCATTATCCTGGAAGAAAGGCATATCAATAATTCTGATGGTGAATATTCGGTTGACATAATATTTCCTCCTAAAGATTTAATGATGATAAATGTTCCTGTCCGATCTTTTTAAGCAAAGCTTTATGATCTGCCAAATCGTAGAGCCACTCTTTCATGTATTCATCCATCCCCTCTTTGGTCTTTTGTTTTTCGACATACATTTTATAATGTTTTTCATCCCGTTCGTACAAACCGCTTTGTTCGCCTGGCCATGATCCATATGGAGCATGAACAACGGCATCCACCAGATAATAGGGAATAATGGTTTTATCAGGATGTTTACGAATTTCTTTTGTCTCAACAATTTCTTCCGTACTTACGACCAGGTTTTTACAGGCCCTCGACATTTCAAAGGCAAATCCGCTGATGCCATCAATCTGGCAGTTGCCATGAATGTCGGCACGGCTGACGTGGATAAAGGCCGTGTCCACAATGAGCGCCGGGAGCAGTGCCACCGGAATCCCTGTGAAAGGACATTCAACCGCAATGGCAGAAGACTTATTAAAAGTATCTGTTCCCAACATGCTTCTGGCTGGAATAAACGGGATGCCCATGCTTGCCGCTTTGAAACGCCAGGTAAGGGCAGCATTGGACCATTCAACAATCCGTTTTACGGAACCGTCTTCTACCCGGCGACGCATATTCCCTGAAATTCCATAAACCTCAAGCCCGATATAGGTAAAGTCTATTTCCCTCACCATATCAGCGGCAAACATCAGGTCAAGTTCATGAACACCCTGTCCGACAATCCGGAAATCTTTTTTTCCGGATCGGATCAATGCTCGTGTTAATGACATTGGACAACGCACCGTTCCATAAAGTTCAAAACCGATATAATCGCCGCTATTGACAAATTTATCAACGGCCTCTTCATCGGTCATTGTTTTATCTGTAAGGGCTTTTGATTTTTTGCGATTGTGCTCGCGAAATGCCTCCAGGTCCACATCCTGAATCAGCGGGGCTTCTCCTCTGGCGACAATGGGAATGCAATTTTTATGTTCCGTCATATTAAGATGTTTTAACTTGATTGTTGATAATAATAATAGTCCAAAAAATACCTAAACACGCGATTAATATTTTTTATAAAATATTATCATCAAAACTACTTATTTTCATTGACGCAAAAAATGAAAGAACAAGAAAATGGCTAATTTAAATTGAATTTAAAGAAGGTTTATTAACCATCCTGAGAAATGAAAGAATTTATTATATGGCTATTTTGGCAAGGCCAATTCATAGTATATCTCAGCCCCCGGCCCTAAAGGCAGTCCGGCATATAACCAAATGATGAGTAAGATGACCCAACCGATAAAGAATAAAATAGAATAAGGAAGCATGGTGGCCACCAGGGTCCCGATTCCTGCCTTTTCATCATATTTCTCAAAATAGACAATGATCAAGGCGAAAAAGCTCATCATCGGCGAAATAATGTTCGTAACACTATCCCCGATCCGGTATACAACCTGTGTTAGTTCCGGACTATAGCCAAGAAACATGAACATAGGAACAAAAATCGGTGCAAGCAATGCCCATTTGGCAGATGCACTTCCCATGATCAAATTAATAGATCCGGAAAAAATAACAAATAATATAATGAGAGGGATCAGGTTTAAATCAAGGCTTTTTATGAATGATGCACCATTAATGGCAAGAATGATCCCCAGGTTGCTCCATTTAAAATATTCGACGAATTGTGCCGCAAAAAACACAAGCACAAGATAAGCCGCCAATGATTTCATCGATTCGGCCATGCCCTTCATTACATCCGAATCATTTTTATATTTTTTTACAGCCACACCATATACAATTCCAAGTATGCCGGCGAAAAGAAATAAGATTGCCACAACTCCTTTTAATACCGGCGATTCGAGTATAGTGCCATCCAATCCTCGAAGGATTCCTTTCGCCGGAATTAGTCCTAATAGAAGCAAAACCATTAAACCAATAAAAGTCAGGGTTGCCCATTTTAGACCTTTTTTTTCATTGGCTGACAATTTTTCAATTTTATCTTGTTTTATCCCATCGGATTTGTATTCGCCAAGTGATGGGACAACAATTTTCTCAGTTACCCAGGTTCCGATGGCCGCAATTACGAATGTTGAAACAACCATAAAATAATAGTTCGCCGTGGGGTTTACTTCGTAGGTTTTATCTACCAAATGGGCTGCCTCTTCTGACAATCCTGCCAAGAGGGGATCAATTGTTCCCAACATCAGGTTGGCCGAAAATCCACCGGACACCCCGGCAAATGCAGCCGCCATGCCGGCAATGGGATGCCGCCCAATGGCCAGAAAAATTGTGCCTGCAAGCGGAACAAGTAAAACATATCCAACCGAGGATGCAAGATTAGAAACAATACCGGCGATAACAATGATAAAAGTCAGCCATTTCTGTGGGGAAGTTAACACAAGGCCCCGGATCATCACGGCTATCAATCCTGAATTTTCAGCAATTCCGATTCCCAGCATGGCAACAATAACAATCCCAAGCGGGGCAAAAGAGGTAAAGTTTTTAACCATTTTGGTCAGAATATCATACAAGCCATCCCTTGTAAGTAAATTAATGGCTTCAAAGGTTTCACCCGTGATGGGGTGAACCGCGCTCATGCCAAGATTACCAAATAAAGCAGACAGAGCCAGGATAATTAATGCAAAAATTCCAAATAAGGTAGCCGGGTGAGGCAGGGCATTTCCACCCTTTTCAACAATTTTCAGAAAGGTATTTATGATGCTGCTTTTATTCATAGTAATATGTCATTTAAATAATTCGCCATCCGGGTGTCCAGCAATCCACATTTAAAACAAAATCCTTCGTCGTACCCGGAATAGCTGATTCAAAATAATCCGGAGGCGGAGGAATGATTTGCTTAATTCTATCTTACGGTAAAACCGGTAAATGGCAAAAATATTAATTTTTTGTTAAAAGGAGATGTGGTTTAGGATTGAACAAATAAAAAAGAACCAGGTACGTTGAGATATTTCTTCCCTTTTTTCGGCATTCAGCCTATTGCACTTTCTCTTACAGGGGGAAAACATCAAATTTCAAATTTACCCCCCTGCGTGGCGCAGTTGGGCATTGAATTTTAAGCTGTTTGATAACATCTTACCCAATCTACTTCCATCGAAGCGGGAAGCCCTGTTCCATTTGCTTTATCCGTCATTGAAGAGCTAAAGACAAGGTACATTTCTTCGTTGGGGATATGCTGGGTTTGTTCGTTTACCACAACATCATTTATTTTCCAGGTGAGCTTGTTTTTACTCCATTCGAGGGTATAAATGAAAAAATCCTGTGAAACATCCAGCCCTGAATATTCTGCCATTTTTCGTTCGGGTCCCTGTTTTGACGAAGAGGCATTATAAACATGCCCCATATCGACTTTCGATTTTTTCTTTTGTAGTTTTAAAATATCAATATGAGGCAAATTATTTTCAGAAACCATCCAAAAATTATAATTGACAGGTTGAGCAAAATTGATCTTAATTTTCGCTTCGATTTTGCCAAATTTCTGGCGGTGCGATTTCCCTGTATTAACAAGCCCTGTCGTAAATTCAAATTCCTTAGGTAGAAAGCCAAAAGGTTGTTTCCAAACTTTACCTTCTGTTTTTTCACGTTTCGTAATGATCTTTAAGGTACCACCGGTTTCAATATTTTTACCATTTGTCGGGAAAGCCTTATCATGCTCCAGAGCAGAGGCATCTTTAATCAGCTTATCGCCCCAGTAATATCGTGGCAGCCATTTTTCCTGATCAAGCTGTTTACCGGAAAAATCATCTTCAAAAACAACTTTCCATTTTTTTAAATCATCAAATTTGGTTGAACCTTTCAGATCGAGATACCATTTGTATTTTTTGCTGTTTTTGAAATCGGTATGTTCTTTTATTTTTTTGTTTTCATCGGCTTCGCGCTCAATCAAACTGGCCATTAGCTCTTTATGTTCCGCTGAAGAAAGGTATTCTTCCAACGCAAGATAATCCTTTAATTCTTTGGATTTTTGAAACGCCAAAAAGTCTATATACCGTTGCGATTTACCAAATTTATAATGAAATTTAATATTTCTTGATTTACTTAATTTATGGTATTCCGATTCCTGAAGGATAAGCCCTTCAAGTTTGTTTTCAAGTTCTTTTTTTTGAGAAGCAAAGTTTTCCGCTTTAGCATCCTTTGATTCTTTTTGCTTTTCCTTCTCTTTGATTTTTTTTAATTCCGCTTCAATTTTATTTTTTTCAGAAGCAAAATTGGCCGAAGAGGTAATTTCCTTTAGTTTATTGTACTTGGCCAATTCATCCGATGCTGCAATAGCGCTGTATTCTTTAAGTTTCGATGAATTTTTAAATTTAAAGAAAGACTTAAATTGTCTAGATTTTTTCTGTGTTTCGTAAAGTTTTATCCTGCCTTCTTCAACAGATTTGTCTTTTTGCAAGGTTGAAACAAGGCTTTTATGTTCATTCGATTCGAGATATTTGCTTAATTCATTGAAACTTTTCAGTTCATCCGAATCGTTGAACTCATTAAATTCTTCCAGTTCTTTTTTCAGGTTAGCCCTGTCTGCTTCAATTTTAGATGTTTTTGGAATGGAACTGAATTTTGAAAAGATAAAATACTTGTTTCCGAATGCGATATTTGCCATTATAAATCGATTACTTAATATTTTGAGACAATATTACAAAAGTAATGGTTTCAGGCAAATAATAATTTTCAAAAATTTTTCATTGAATGAGCGTATTTGAAATTCACAACGAAATTCGATTGACCATTAACCCAATTATGGATTACTGGATAGAAGTGTATATAAAACTTCATAGAACTTTGAAAGTCCTTAGAAGTTTAGCGGGCAAATAAAATTATTGCCACCATTTCTGCACGATGTTAAAATTTACTTTGTATTTTTAACTATTGTTTGTTGGATTGTAAAAGTTTGATAAAATAATCTACCGATTTACCCCACAAATCAGATGTTATTCGGTTTATTTTATATGGATAAAAGGAGTTACCTGCAATGCTTTTTTGGCGGTACATAAAATAAATAAAAATTGAACTTAGATAAAATAGAAGAAATATATAAATATTCAGATAATAGATATTCTGATTTATTTGATTATTTTCTAAACTATTGTGGATATGAAATTTTATCTACTAGATTAACGATTGGTTTTGAGACTATGCGAATTAGAGACTACAAAACTCTAAGTGAAATTAAATCAAAAGAAGATGTTAAATATCCTCCATCTTCTACTAATTATACAAGAATTGGCAAGCCAAACCAAATTTGGTTTTACATATCGGATAATTTAAAAGCATCACTTGCTGAAATGCTACCTATTTGGTATTCTAAAATTAATCCAGGAGAAAATATCAATGTTGTTTTAAGCACTTGGCAAATTAGACAGCCAATAAAAGTCATGATAATTCCAGATCTAAACAATATTAATATCATTTGTAAAAACCTTGATTTAGAAGCATATCATAAAAATAAAGATTTTTGGGAATACATCTGTAAGAAATTCACAAGTACAACATTAGACAGCAAGAATATTTATGAGTTTACTTCTGCATTTGCAAATTCACTTATGGAGAGAGCTAATATAGATGGCAAAAACGTTGATGGTATTTTTTATCCAAGTATTCAATATCCATCTCAGTCAAATATTGCATTAATCCCATCAACTGTTGATTTAGAAAAAATAGTTTTAATGAATTTGTTTAGGGCAGTATTTTTTAAAAGTAGGATTTTAAATTTTAAAGGGACACCAAATTATGACCAATTGTCTGATTTCAAACAAGGTTTTTATGAGCCGGATAAAGATAAAATTGAATGGCCAAATTGATTTTTAATACAAATAAAAATTATTATTAAATTACAGCTAAATAAAAAGCACAGCAGGTAACACGGTATAAAAACAAAGCGGGGTGCAGTAGCACTCTGACAATTAAAATATAATAAAAACGGTCTACGGGTTGACAGGTTGATCGGGTTCACACCCGCTCAATTTTTATACCGGAACCCTTAGACTTTAATTTAAATAGCCAACATTAAATCATCTACTAGTATTAAAATATTAAGTGATCAAATCAGTTTAGTACTTTTGAATTGAACAGAATTCTTTGAAAGGGCTTCACCAATCAAAAACCCAAACACCAGCCCATACTCCACCATATTAAACCACAGGTTCTCCTGGAAATCGTCAAACTGGTAAGCATTGTAACTTAGCATTACCAACAAACTCCAAACAATCATAAATCGATACCGGGTGAAGACTGATAAAATCAACGGCACCGCCAAATACCAGGGATGAACGGTGGTTGAAAAAAAATAATAGATGGAAACTGCAAAAAGCATGGAAACCATCAATTGTTTTGGATTTTGGTTTTTTGGGATTATGGAAAGAAGTAAAACAACCACAAACACAACAATACCCAGCAATGGCCCCGCTTTCTGAATGATATTCCAGCCATGGGTTTGATAGCCAATCCAGCGGATGATATAATAGATGCTGGCATTAAATTCAAATTTCCTGAAATATAAATCGATGCTTGACATAAAATTGGAACCCAATTCCTGGCTGAAAAAAGGGAGGAATAGAATGATTGAACCTAAAATGACAAAGAGTGAATATTTCAGTGTTCTATTTTGCCCCAACCTTTTCAAAAAAACCGGAAGGAAAATAAGCGGAATTAATTTTACAGAAACCGATAAGGTCATAAACAAAGCTGAAGGTAGCCACTTTTCTGATAAAAGATAATAAACAGCCACAACCAGGAAAAAAACAGTGACGGCTTCAAAATGGAGATTTCCTGTCAGTTCTATAATAACAAATGGGTTGAGGGCATATAATAGGATGTTGGATTCAGGAAGATTTAATTTTCGGAGGATTTTCCGGCCAAAATGGATGGTTCCTATTTCTGCCCCAATGATCATCAGGCGCATCAAAACAATACTAAAAAAAATATTTTGTGGAAACAAAAAAGCCGGTATGATAAAAAACACTTGGTTGACGGGTGGGTAACATGTATAGTTTCCGGGAGACAAAGAACCCTGTCCATCATACAGTTTCTGGGCATCTTTGCCAACCATTGCCATGTTTTCGGTTCCAATAAAATCATTTGGTAAAACAGTAAACGGATTAAATCCCAAAACACTCATTCGCCCGTCCCAGATAAAACGGTAAAAATCATTTGATAAATTCGGAATAACAAACAACAAAAGCACACGAAGAATCAGGGAAAGCTGAATGCCGAATTTCAGTGAATCGTTTTTACGAAATGATTGATAAAGAACCAGGAAAGCTGCGAAACTGAAAAAGTACAGGATGAAAAAAAAAATGAATTGTTCGCGCTCTACAAAATAACTTACCCATACCAGGCAGATTGCCAAAAGGCTTGAAATCATGTAAATGATTGACTTTTTCATTTCATTTTCTTACCTGCCTGATGGATAACCAAAAAACAAAACTAAAACCCCAGAAAAGCATAAAGTGAAAGGGAAGCAAGCCATATTCTTTCAGGTAAAAGGCACTGACGATGGCAAAAAGAAAGTACAAAGTTAAAACTCCTTCGAAGATAGTTACCAGGTTTAACTTGTCGACAAGGTAAACATTTCCTTTCCAGGAATCCTTGCTGTTGACAATGTTAAACTTTGGGGTACGGATAAAAGAGCTTTTCTTCCCGGCATAACCTTCAATAACCGCCACTGAATTGTGAAGTGACATCCCCATGGAAGTTGATAAAAATAAAACGAAATCGGAAAAGAAACCCCCGAAGTTATTTAAAAACTTTTTGTTTTTTACCTGGTACGAGGTCCAGTAAAATAGCATGAGCATGGCGGTACAAGCCAAAAATAAGCTGCTGATGTTAAAAACCATGTCGTACTGCGGAAACAGGTTTTTAATGAATAAAACCGGAACGCTAAAAAAAGCGGTGGTAAACACACATAAAAAGATCGCGCTGTTAAACAAATGAAAGGTAGCATGGACTTTTGTCTTAAAGGGGATTTGTTTCGATACCCAAATTTTTGATTTCATCTTTACAAAGTTCTCAGCACCCCCTTTTGTCCAGCGAAATTGCTGGTTTTTAAGGGCGCTCATTACGACCGGTAATTCGGCATCCGTCACCACATCTTCGAGGTATTTAAATTTCCAGCCTTTCATTTGGGCGCGGTAACTCAAATCCAGATCTTCGGTGAGGGTGTCATGTTCCCAGCCTCCGGCATCCTCGATACAGGCTTTACGCCAAACACCTGCTGTTCCGTTGAAATTAATGAAATGGCCACCGGCATTCCGCCCGGTTTGTTCCACTGAAAAATGGGCATCCAACCCAAAGGCCTGCAATTTCGTAAGCAATGAATAGTCTTTATTGATATGGCCCCAGCGGGTTTGTACGACACCAATTTTTTCATCCTTGAAATAGGATACCGTATTATTCAAAAATTCAGGATTGGGTATGAAATCTGCATCAAATATGGCTATGAGTTCCCCTTTGGCCGTTTTTAATCCATGATCGAGGGCACCTGCTTTGAAACCGATCCGGTCGGGCCGGCGGACATACGAAATATCTATGCCTTGTTTCTGAATTTCTTCTACTTTATTGCGGGTAATTTCGGCGCTTTCGTCGGTTGAATCATCCAATACCTGAATTTCGAATTTTTCTTTTGGATAATTAAATTTAGCGACGGTTTCAAGCAATCTTTCTACCACATATAGTTCATTATAAACGGGCAATTGCACTGTAACGAATGGGGTATCCTGGGAAAGTGGCAATTCAGCCTCAGTTGAATCATGGCGTTTACTAATCTTCCGGCTCGTCTTATAGTTGAAAACCAGTGTCATTTGCATGAGGCTGTAAATAAAAATCAGCATCAAGGCAACTCCGTATATGATCAGAATGATAACTTCCACGTGTTCAAATATATTTAAAGATTGTATAAATGATTTTTATGCCGGCAAAAATAGTCCCTTTGACTGTGCCGGAAACTTTAGAAAATCCAATTCTTTTCCGGTAACTGACAGGTACTTCTGTTGTTTTCATTTTTAATTTGGCAGCTTTTAACTGCATTTCCACCGTCCAGCCGTAGGTTTTGTCCTGCATTCCAAGCGCCATAAGACTTTCGTATTTTATAGCCCTATATGGCCTAAATCGGTAAAATTAACATTATAAAATAATTTCATCAATTTCGTTGACAGCCAGTTACCAAAAACCTGCTGGGGGGTCATGGATCCTTTTTCCTTGATTCCTAAGGCACGCGATCCAATAACAAGGTCATTGTTGTCACTGATAATAGGGCTGACCAAACTTTCCATTTCCTCTCCGTGGTCAGAATAATCACCGTCCATAAAGACAATGATACTGGGTTTTTCTGCTTTTTTACTTATATAGTCCATTCCTTTAAGGCAAGCCCAGCCGTAGCCCTGCCGGGGTTCGTCCAAAACGGTTGCCCCTCCTGATTTTGCATTCTCCCCGGTATTATCTGTAGAATTATTGTTAACCACCACAACTTCCCTTACAACGTTTTTTGGAATATCATTCAAAACCTTTTTTATTGATCCTCCCTCGTTAAAGGCCGGAATAATTACATCAATTACCTCCATGATTAAAATTCAAGGATTTTGCAAATGTCGCCTTTGTCATCAAAAAATTTCCAGGTTTCTATACGGACACCGTTTTTATACATTCCTTCACTTTCTTTTCTACCCATTACCGAATAATGAATCCAGAAACCATTTTTCAGGTTATCAAAATAATGGCCTTCAGCTTCTAATTTTCCGTATTCGTTATATTCTTTCCACCAGAGAATCCGTTCATTTTTTTCAAAATGGCCTTCCTCTTTTAGTATGCCGTTTGAATGATACAATTTCCAATATCCGGTTTTATCTCCCTTTTCATATTCCCCAAGGGATACTAACAAGCCATTGCCGGTATACTCATGCCACCAGCTTTGTTTTTCATTATTGGCAAAGGTGCCCTCTTTTTCCAATTGCCCATTGGCATAATAAAACCGCCAGTAACCTTCTTTTATATCTGATTCAAAATAGGCCTCAGTTTTTACCGTCCCATCATGCCAGTATTCTCTCCAGGGGCCATGCAATAAGTCGTTTTCATAAAATCCCTCGGTAAGGATTGCCCCTTTTTCATCATAAAATTTCCAATGGCCGGATTTTAAATTGTTGACCATTAGCCCTTCGCTTTTAAGTACCCCATTTTTGTAAAACTCTTTTTTAATTTTCTTTGGCATTCGAGGTTTCTCAGCATTTCCATAATACTCAGGGGCAGTAATAAAAAAGACTATTAATATGTAAGTCAACCATTTCATTCTTATGAACCTGTTTTTTTATTTAACCTTTCATTTCGTATGTTTATAATTCCATCGTTACCCAATAATACCGGTTCATTATAACGCCCTTTTTCTTTTTTATTCTCAAGTTTTAACACCCCACGTGGACAAACAGCAGCGCATACACCACAACCAACACATGACGACCGGATAATGTTTTGGCCACGTTGAGCATACCAGCGAACATCAATGCCCATTTCGCAATAGGTAGAACAATTTCCGCATGAAATACATTGTCCGCCATTGGTCGTAATCCTGAACCTCGATTTGAATTTTTGAACCATTCCGAGATAGGCAGCCAGCGGGCATCCAAAGCGGCACCAAACGCGGTTGCCCATTAAGGGATAAAATCCTGTCCCGACAACTCCGGCAAAAATGGAACTTATCAGAAAACCATAAACTTTTCTTACATCGAATGAACTGATGCCCAATAACGATGCCCTGGAAGACAATGTTGTATAAATCACCCATATCGTCATGATAAGGGCAAAAACAAAAACGGAATGAACAAGGTACCGTTCAATTTTCCAGGCTGATAATTTTTTACTGGAAAGTTGCCTGAATGAATCTCCGGCAGTCTCGGCAAGCCCTCCGCAACCGCAAACCCAGGAGCAATACCAGCGTTTGCCAAAAAAATAAGTCACCAAAGGAACACCAATAATAATCAAGGCAATCCCCCAAAATAACATTAACATGCCAAGCACCCCGGATTGTTGATAGCTATCTATCCGCCAATCGAAAAAGAAACTGTAATCCAGTGGCCAAATATTTTTTAGATCAACTTCGGGAAGATTTAATGCAAATAATATTTGTGGAAGCACAAAAGCAAAGATTAACTGGAAAAATATGACTGAGTAGGTCCTGTACTGCTGATATTTGTTGTGTCGGTATTTTGTCAAGAAGCGCAGTCCCATCACGATAACGGCAATGGTATATATAAATCCATACAAAAACCACTGGCTGGTTTCCCTGCCAAAAAACGCCTGGCTGGCAACATCTGAAAGAAAAATCCACTCTACTATATAAACCGGAAAGAAATAAAGAAAAATATAAAACAGGATCAGAAAACTACCGAGCAAAATGCCCGACCAGCCTCTATTATTTAATGCACTCGTATAAATTCCATTGTTTTTTATACCGGCTTTCCCTTCAAAGAACTTAGGAATGATGAACAGCAATGCACCAATGACACATAAGATAAATGTCAGAAAGAAAAAGAGCGACTGATATTTTGCAAGCAACCCCGTTCCCGAAGCCAATGTGAGGTTTAAGGTTAAGTTGCCCAGGGTATAATCATCAAACCCTTTTTGGTATACGATGCTGCTGTTGTATCCCTGAAGGCTATTGTTTAGCTCTTTCGATAAATCATCTTTGGAGGAATATTCCTTCCCGTTCATCCAGGAGGTATAATCAGCAATTCCTTTTATTTTGGCGGCTGATGTATTGCTTTCATCTTGAATAAAATTCTGGGCTTTTTCTATTGAATAGGTTACTTTTCCATTGTCAGAAGATAGTTCAGCAAGTTTCTCAATTTCATTCGTGTTTATTCGATAGGCCGAAACAATCTTTTCATTTGTCTCTGAGAGTGCCGATTTAATTTTTCGAATGAAAGCCAACTTCGAATAACCAGAAATAAATAAGTCAGAAGCGTTTTCCTGAAATATCATTTTTTGCTCCGAATTCATCCCTGAATTTGCAACCGCCTTCTCATTCAATTTATATGAATTGAGAAACAGGGATGCAATAAATACCCCGAGAGAGATAAGAACGATTGACAAACCTGTTTGCTTAATTGCTTTCATGTTTAGTGTTTTCCTATAAAATTAAACTTGCGCTTCAGAAAATTTAATAGAAATCTCTTTTTCATAGTGTTCAGAAAATTCGGGATCGAATCTGGCGATGTGGAGTTGATCAATTACATCTTCAACTTTTGTTTTTTCATTGATCCATTTTTCAGCGATTTCATGTCTTATCCTGATCCCTAAAACGTTAATTCCCAGCAGTGATTTGTTGGTTTTATTATAAACCAGTTTCAGGCATTTATCGCCGGATTTATTTTCCCAATAAAAATCTGTCTCGTTTTCTTTTAGTTCGTTCCAAACCCAACCATAGGTTTGATATTCAATGTCAAAAAACTTTGCTGAATTAAACCAGATACCGGGCTTGTAGGCCAACCTGTTGCCACAAATAGTTTGAGCCACAGTTTCCCCCTGCATTCGTCCCGTGTACCAAACCTGTTCGATGGCTTTTCTTTGGCCTGGTGGGTTTTTATGTTGGGCGCAATCACCAATGGCATAAATCCCTGGTATGTTTGTTTCAAAATATTCATTTACCAAAATGCCCCGGTCAACTTCGATTTCTGAATCTTTAACCGATTCAATATTTGGATGAACGCCGGCTGTCAATCCTACGAACTGACACAAAATTTCCTCACCTGAATTTGTTATCACAGATTTCACCCTGCCTTTTTCATCAGAAACAATTTCTTTTAGTTCGGTGTTAAGTCTAAGATCAATGCCATGTTTAAGGATATGTTTTGAAACGAGTTCAGATTCTTGCTGCGGTAGAACGATGTTCCAAAAACCAGGTTCACGTACCAGGAATGTCACTTCTATTCCTCTTGAATGAAGCATTTCAGCCAACTCCACTCCAATAAGACCACCGCCCACGATAACTCCTCTTTTAATGCCTTTTGTTTCATTTTCGATGGTTTTCAAATCCTGGAAACTATACAGTCCGCTTACCCCTTTTAAATCCTGGCCCGGCCAGCCAAATTTATTGGGTTTCGAACCGGTGGCAAGAATTAGTGTATCAAAGGAAATTGAACCACCTTTTTCATAAATCAGCGTTTTGTTTTTTGTGTCAATTGATTGAACATGTTTATTTACCAATTCAATCCTATTCTTTTTCCAAAACCAGTCTTCGTAAGGTTTTGTATGCTCATATTTCATGTGGCCCATATAAATGTACATGAGGGCAGTCCGGGAATAAAAATGCTCAGTTTCAGAGGAAATTACGGTAATACGAACGTCACTAAGTTTCCTGATATGACGAGCTGCCGTAATTCCGGCAATTCCATTTCCTAGTATAACAACATGATCCATTGATTCTTGTTTTGAATGTTTGACGTGTTTGGATGAATATCCTTACGCATTCGATGTTTATAAACATGAAAGGCAAGTTTGTAATGTCCTTTAGATATTCAACTGTAAAGGTACAAATTTTAAGCATTTTAAATGCCGATGGTTTTCCTTATGAATTTTTGTGATTCTTTTCTTTGGTGTAAAAGCTAATTCACAGGGACCGCAGAGAAGCACGGAATTACAAAAAGAAAAAATCGGAAAATTTTAATTACAAAACCGCTTCAATACCTGGTAAGAGCTATAAATGCCAAGTTCACCGGCGCGGCTCATGTCTTTACAACCAACGGATTTTACATTCAGATAAATCAGGATCAGCCCTTTGTTGAAATAAGCATCCGCAAATTCAGGATCAATTTCCAGGGCTTTGGTATAATCGCTTACGGCACCCCAATAATCTCCTAAAATCGCTTTTACATTGCCCCGGTTAAACCAGGCAAACTGAAAATTCGGGTCAAGTTCGATCACCTTGCCATAATCGTTTAAAACCATTTCGTATTTAAAATCCTCAGAGGATCTACTATAGGGATTATAGGATTTTGAAAGGTCGGCTTTTGGGTCCATCAGCGATTGTTCTTCCAGTTCCATGCTGAGTAAGTCAATCAGGTTAAACTGAGTATTGGCCCGGCCAAAATAGGCCATGATCAACTGCGGATCAAAAAGGATGGCTTGTTCGTAATATGTTAAGGCACTGGTATAATCCTGAATATTTGCATTAAGGTCGGCTTTTCTTAAATAATAGAGGCCGTCGGACTGGTTCCCCGGATCGGGTTTTTCCAGTTCGGATTGGGTCGCTTTGCTATCGATCTTTTTGTCATTGTTAGTAAGCGTGATGACAGAAGCATGATAATTTTCCTTTGAAAATGAATCGAAAAACCGAACGCCTTCTATGTTATTGGTAAACTGAACGCTAAAAAATACAGGACGAAAATCAATATCCGCTTCACTGATGATTTCCGAACCCGGGTCCGATTTTTTTGTTTTAAATTCCCCGCTAAAGGCCATTAGGCGTTTCAAATACATTTCTTCCGAAAGTTTAATGCTGTCTGCTTTCTGAAAATTAAAATCATTGATGAGGTAAGCCAATTCAAAATCTTTGTCGGCCCCTTTTAAGTCCATCATCTGCTTTTTCACCTCAGACCGTTCCATATAGGCATCAGCAAATTCCGGATAAATTTCAATCGCTTTATCAAAGTCCCTGATGGCCCCTTTCAGGTCTCCCATACCACGTTTTATTTTTCCGCGGTAAAGATAAACGACTATATTGTCGGGGTTGAGCGAAACCACTTTATCCAGGTCCTGAATGGCCCCCTTCAAATCTTCCCTGTCAATTTTTAAGATGGCCCTGTTGTAGTAAGCATAGGAGTTGTATGGCGAAAGTTCAATCACTTTGTTTAAATCCTTAAAAGCATTGGATGAATCTTCCGATTCCATATATGCCAGGGCCCTGTTAAAAAGAGCATAAGAATCATCCGCATTATATGTCAGTGCCCGGTTAAACGCAACGATAGCCGAATCGGGTTTTTTCATGTCCATCCATACCGATCCTTGCTGAATATATGCATTGGTGTGCCCGGGGTCTTTTTTAATGGCTTTGTCCAGGTCTTCCATTGCTTCATCGTATTTTTCCAATTCGCGCCAGGCCATGGCCCGCAGAACAAAGACTTCTGCCTTGCTGTATTTTAGCTTAAACACCCGGTTCAGGTCCGAAATACTCGAATCGTATTCCTGCAGGAATAAATAAGCCCTGGCCCTGTTTAAATAAAATAGCGGGTTTTTATCATTTAACTCAACAGCCCGGGCATAATCGGCCAGGCCCCCACCAAAATTATACTGCATAACGCGGGAGATGGCCCTGAAATGATAGATATCTGAATTATAAGGATCATATTTCACCGATTCGGTAAAGTCCTGTTCGGCACCCACCATATCATCAAGGTAATATTTGGCAATGCCGCGCAGAAAATAACCTTCGTAAGAAGCCGGCCGGTGACTGATCGCACTGTTCAGGTATTTTATCGCTTCGGTGTAGTTTTCTTTATCCAGTTCCTGGCGTGCAAACTGGATATAATCACCGAACTGGTATTTTCCTCTTTGTGATAACCCACTTTCCGAAATACTGAAAAGCAGGACAAATATTACAAAAAAAGGGATTGAATTATATTTCGACTTTATTAGTTTCAACAAGTTTACCTGATCTTTGAACTTAAATTTGATGCAAACATAAGATTTTTATTAGTGGGCAAAAGCAACGGACGGTTGATTATTTTAAGTTTAACAAATTATAACACCGGTACTTCAGATTTACATTTTAATCTCAATAGTCATTCAATTTTATAAAAACTATAATTCTTCAATCAGTCGCTTAAATAACCTGATCAGGTCTTTTTCGGCTTCCATTGCTGTGGCAATTATATCTTCTATATTGATGGGTTTTAAATTATCCGGATCACACTCATCTGTCAGCACACTAATGGCTGAGCAGGGTAAGCCAGCATGATTCGCGACAATGGCTTCGGGTACGGTTGACATACCGACAACATCGGCACCAATCCCCCTTAAAAATCGATATTCGGCGCGGGTTTCAAGGTTAGGCCCGGATACAGCCACATAAACGCCTTTGTTTAAGACAATGTTTTCTTCGCCGGCAATGCGTTCCAGTTTGTCATTGATAAATTTTGAATAAGGCTGGCTCATATCCGGAAATCGATGCCCGAGGTCGTTGTGATTTGGCCCAATGAGTGGACTGCTTCCCAGAAGGTTTATATGATCATCGATCAGCATTAAAGAGCCTTTTTTGAAGTCGGGATTCATAGCGCCACCAGCATTTGAGATCAACAGGTATTTTATGCCAAGTTCTTTCATTACCCTCACCGGAAAGGTGATCTCCTGCATGGAATACCCTTCGTAATAATGAAACCTGCCTTGCATGGCAAGGACCGGTTTTCCGGCTAACTTCCCAAAAATCAGTCTTCCTTTATGAAATTCAACAGTAGAAACCGGAAAATGAGGGATTTCCAGGTAATCGAGTTTTACTTCGGGTTCTATTTCATGAATCATTTTGCCAAGGCCGGTTCCAAGAATGATCCCGATTTCCGGTTTGTTTATTTTTTTGGATTTCAGAAAAGCAGAGGTTTCCCTTATTTTGTCAATCATGTGTTTTGAATATGTTTGTAAAGTGGCAAAATTAGCTATATTTGGCTTTTGATTTTTTGAAAATAAATATGATGGGTAATAATCCTCTTAAAGTAAACTTCCTGTTTTCAGAAGTAAAAAAATTAATTGAAGAAACCCGCCAGGCATTTGCTGTTTCTGTTAACGCTACTACCACGCTACTTTATTGGAATATCGGAGATCGTATAAACCGTGAAATTTTGGGAAACAAGCGGGCTAAATATGGAAAAGAAGTTGTAAAATCACTTTCCCGAAATTTGACTGAGGAGTTTGGAAAAGGATGGAGTGAAAAACATCTTCGACATTGTCTCCGCATAGTGGAGACTTTTCCAGATGAAAAGATTGTCTCCACAATGTGTAGACAATTGAGTTGGTCGCATTTAAAATCAATTATGTATCTGAAAGACAACTTGAAACGGGAATTTTATATTGAAATGACAAGGCTTGAAAATTGGAATGTCCGAACGTTAAACAAGAAAATTGATTCAATGCTTTTTGAACGCACTGCCATTTCAAAAAAACCGGAAGATTTAATTACGCAGGAACTAAAAGAACTAAAAGAAAAAAACAAGCTTACCCCAGATCTAGTATTTCGAGATCCTTATTTTCTCAATTTTTTGGGATTGGATGATCAATATTCTGAAAAGACTCTAGAAGATGCTATATTAAGAGAACTTGAAAGGTTTATTCTCGAACTTGGACAAGGTTTCACTTTTTTAGAGCGTCAAAAGCGACTTCTAATTGATGGAGATAGTTTTAAAATTGATTTATTATTTTATCATCGAAAGCTAAAATGTCTAGTAGCTATTGATTTAAAATTAGATAGGTTTAAAGCAAAATATAAAGGTCAAATGGAATTATATCTTCGTTATCTCGAAAAGCATGAAAAAGAACCGGGAGAGAATTCACCAATCGGATTAATAGTGTGTGCTGAAGGTTCAAAAGAACAAATTGAATTGTTGCAGCTAGGAGATTCTGGGATAAGAGTAGCCGAATATTTAACTGAATTGCCTCCAAAAGATTTGTTAAAAAGGAAATTACATAAAGTTATTGAATTGGAAAGGAATCGGCTAGAAATGAATTATGAAAAATAGTATACAAGATTGTCTAAACGAATAATTCTTCAATTATGAAAAAGATATCAATTTTTACCATTGGTGTATTCATCTCATTAAACGTTTTCGCCTATACCGGCGAAATAATCAAGTCTTTCAATATTTCAGGATCTTATCCCACCGGCCTCACCTTTGATGGAACAAACCTTTGGCTGGCTGATTATCAAACCGACCTGTTGTATTGTATTGATCCTGAGAATGGCGAAGTGATCAGGACCATTCCGGCCCCTGCTTACTGGCCCGAAGGCCTCACCTGGGATGGCGAAGCGCTGTGGAATGCCGATGTAAAAGGTGGAATTCCCCTTTCAGAAAATTATGCCGGGAAAATATACCGTATTGATCCGAAAGACGGGACAATTTTAAAAACTATCCAGGCCCCATCTTCAACCCCCAGGGGCCTGACATGGGCTGGAACCTATTTGTGGTGCGTGGATAATGATGCGGATGAAGTGATTCAGTTCAGCCCGGAAGATGGCACAACAATACGTTCTTTTTCATCGCCTTCTACCGATCCACGAGGAATTACCTTCGATGGAAAGTACCTTTGGATTTCCGACCGGATAAAGGATGAAATTTATATGGTCGACCCTGAAACAGGAAGCGTAATCATTATAACAGATGCCCCGGGTGCGTTCACAGTTGATTTGGCATTCGACGGATCGAACATTTGGGCAGCAGATTTTCAGGAGGATAAAATTTATCAATTAAAAATTCGTGACGGGGTAAATTTCAGGGTATACAATTCGCATAAAGCACGAATTACACATAACCACGAAATAACCAATTTCGGGCCGGGTATAGTAACGTCGGCAGACATCTATATCGCTGTTCCAAAAGACCGGCCGAACCAGGGAATTCTTGACCCTCCGTCGTTTAAGCCTAATGGATATAAAATTGTTACCGATAAATGGGGACAGGAAACGTCTCATTTTCACTTTGAAAATATCAAACCCGGCGATAAGGTAATGGGCCAAATGAGCACCGTTGCGAAAATCAGTGAAGTGCGATATTTTATTTATCCTGAGGATGTGGGGGATTTTTCTGATATTCCGGATGAGATCAAAGGTAAATACCTGGAAAACAATGATAAATACCAATATGATCATCCCGTAATTACTAATGCACTACTAGACGCCATTGGCGATGAAGAGAATCCTTATTGGATATTCAGAAAAATATTCAATTACCTCATTGAAAATATGTATTACGAAATGGTGGGCGGCTGGAATACAGCACCAACCGTCATTGAACGTGGAAATGGTTCTTGTTCTGAATACACATTCGCCTACATCGCCATGTGCCGGGCTGCCGGATTGCCAGCCCGCTATGTGGGTTCGGTGGTGGTCCGTGGCGATTATGCCAGCCATGATGATGTGTTTCACCGCTGGGTGGAGGTGTACCTGCCGAACATTGGCTGGGTTCCTATTGATCCTTCGGGAGGTGATAACGACTGGCCGCGTGACCAGGCCAATTATATCGGACATTTAGCTCATCGCTATCTGATTACCACCGAAAGTGGTGGTGGCTCAGAAACCATGGGCTGGACCTATAATTCCAATGAATCATGGGTGACCGAGCCCAAAACAAATGTGGTTTCCGATCATTTTGCAGAATGGGAACCGATTGAATAAAACCGAATTGTTCTTCTTAATTACAGTTTTGTATTTTTGCTGTCAGATTTGATAATCTTATGAATTATTTCCTTGCGCTATTATTTATTGGATTTGTCTTTTTGATCGGGATAATCCCCTTTTCTATAATTTACGGTGTTTCTGACCTGGTCCGCTTTTTTTTGTTCAGGGTGTTTAAATACCGGCGTGTTGTAGTTGAAAAAAATCTGCGTGAATCATTCCCTGATCGCTCTGAAAAAGAAATACAGGAACTGGTATCGAAATTTTATACCAACCTGTCGGACGTGT
>JAWKKL010000034.1:0-36464 GCA_041393275.1 Bacteroidales bacterium | reverse complement strand
TAAATACTGTGACCGGCATCATGGGCAACCAGGAAATGCAGGTTAAAATGCACGATAATGGCAATGATGTATTTAGTATTTTGTCGATAGAATAAATTAATGGGTTTTAAAAGAATAAACTATATTTTTCCTGTCATTGCGAACCCATTGGCTAGCCTTTGGGAGAGAGTGAAGCAATCTGTTAATTTACCAAAGGTATGTAGGAAGATTGAGATCGCTTCGCTCCATCACACAATGTCAGCGTTGGTGCTCGCGATGACGGTCATATTTATATTTTCTGGATGTCAAAAAGAAACCACAACCGAAGAACCATCAGAAGTTTACAACCCGACACCCTATGAATTGGTTATTCCATCAGGATTTCCTGATATGATCATCCCTGAAGACAATCCCATGACCGAAGAAGGGGTTGAATTAGGCAGAATGTTGTTCTTCGATCCGATTTTATCAGCCGATAATACACAGTCCTGCGGCAGTTGCCATGCTCCGGAATTTGGTTTTACCGATAATGGGAAACGATTTAGTGTTGGAATTGATGGCATTGAAGGAAACCGTAATTCAATGGCCGTAATCAATGCCGGATGGATGCCTTCCTTTTTCTGGGACGGGCGCCGCCAGAGTTTAGAGAACCAGGCGCTTGACCCCATAACCAACCCCATCGAAATGCACGAAACCTGGGTAAATGCCGCTGAAAAGTTAAATGCACACCCGGATTATCCCGATCTGTTTTTTAACGCCTTCGGAACCCGGACTATTGATTCAACACTGGTTACGAAAGCCATTGCCCAATTCGAACGGATATTAATTTCAGGCAATTCAAAATGGGATCGTTACTTGCGTGGCGAAGTCCAGCTTACACAGGCCGAAGCTAAAGGGTTTGAAATTTTCTTCACCGAAAAAGGGGATTGTTTCCATTGCCATACCACCATTTTGTACACCGATAACCTGTTTCATAACAACGGACTTGATTCGGTTTTTACTGATATGGGCCTTTACGATATTACAGGAAATGAAAACGACCGCGGAAAGTTCAAAACACCCTCGCTTCGCAACTGGGCTTACACAGAACCCTATATGCACGATGGCCGGTTTACAACAATAGGCGAAGTCTTGAATTTTTACAGTACGGGCGTCAAATGGTCCCCCACTATTGACCCTCTTATGAAAAAAGTGCAGCAGGGTGGCTTGCAACTCAACGACGAAGATAAAGTAAACCTGTATTCTTTTCTCCTTACTTTGAATGATTCCAGCTTTGTTAACAATCCTGAATTTTCTAATCCTTTTGAGAATGATTAAATTTTTACAAATGGCAGGCAACGTCAATAATTATCTTATAAAATTAGCACTTGTCGTTTCATTAATAATTTTTCAGCATGTTAATGGTATTGGCCAAATTCCTTTCATCCATTATACTTCGGTTGCAGTTACTCAAAATGGTTCGATTTTAGGAAATCCGTGGGCCGGCGGTTTAAATTGTCCGCAGTTTTCTGAGATTGATTTAAACAGCGACGGTCTTAAAGATTTGGTGGCCTTTGAGCGAAATTTTTATGGGGCAGTCAAAACCTATTTAAATAATGGAACAAGCGGTGAAATTGATTATCATTATACTCCCGAATTCCAGGCCTTTTTCCCACCCATGAGGAACTGGATGTTGCTCCGTGATTATAATTGTGATGGGAAGGAAGATATTTTTACTTCGGTGCCTGCGGGTGTTGCCGTTTACCGGAACGACACTGATCCCGGAGGCAATGTTATTTTTTCCCATGTAACTTCCTTACTTTTAACAAAAGGCTTAAACGGAACTGTACCATTGTATGTCAGTCCGCCAGATGTGCCGGGAATAGCCGATATTGATAACGACGGTGATTTGGATATCCTGACCTTTAATTTTTTGGGGGATGCGATTGAATATCACAAAAATTTATCCCTCGAAAACTTTGAAAACTGCGATCAACTGGAGTTTGAATTAAAAAATGCCTGTTGGGGGTTTTTCTCTGAAGACGGTAATAATAATACCGTCACCCTTTTTGATACCTGTGATGAAAATGTTCCCAACCCTGAGAAATATGAAAAACATGCCGGTTCTTCCATCCTTGCGCTTGATTTAACAGGTAACGGTTCGAAAGATCTTGTCCTGGGAGACTTGACGTTTAAAAACCTGGTTATGCTTGAGAACGGCGGAGGGCCAACCAGTTCAGGCATGATTTTATTTGATACAACGTTTCCCTCGAATACTGTCCCGGTTGACCTTACCGTTTTTCCGGCTTCTTACCATATTGATGTTACCAACGACGGATTAAAAGATTTGATCGTAGCCCCAAATAATCCTAATACTTCCGATAATTTTGAAAACATTTGGTTTTACAAAAATGAAGGGACTTCCACAATTCCTGAGTTTGTTTACCATCATAATAATTTTCTCCAGGAAAGTATGATTGATGTGGGCGAGCGTTCATTCGCTGTTTTTTTTGATGAAAATGGGGATGGATTAAAAGATATTGTGGTCGGCAACTTCGGCTATTTTATAGAAGCTGGAAATTATGCAAGCCAACTTCTGTTGCTCAGAAATAACGGGACCGAAAATGTTCCGGCATTTGAGATTATCACAAATGACTATGCTGCTCTTGCCCAATATAGTTTTAATGGAATCTATCCTGCCTTTGGCGATTTGGATAACGATGGAGATGAAGAAATGATCACTGGCGATGAAGATGGTAACCTTCATTATTTCAGGAATGATGGCGGAGTTGGTAACCTGGCCGATTTTACTTTAAGCCAACCAAATTTTAAGGGGATTAATATCGGCCAGTCGGCAAAACCTCAAATAATTGATGTAAACCGGGATGGTTTAAAGGATTTACTTGTTGGCGAACGAAGTGGATCCGTAAATTATTTTCAAAATACAGGAACTCCTGAAAGCCCCGATTTTAATTCAGTACCAACTATTGAAGAATTTGGCCAGGTTGATGTTATGCCCGAATGTTGTACAGGGTATAGTGCCCCGTTTATGGTGGAGGATAGTGTTGGCAATTATATGCTGTACGTGGGTTCGGAACAAGGGAAACTGTATTTATTCAATAATATAGAGGGGAACCTGGATGGGAACTTTGACCCAGTTGACTCACTCTATTTATCGGCGATTAACATCAATGTGTCAGGTGCTGATATAAACAATGATGGCAAAACAGAACTGGTTTTTGGCGAGTATGGTGGAGGCATCGGACTTTTAAAAAACGGAACTCCTCAGGTTTATGGATTTAATGAGATATCGGTTCCTACTTATAAATTTACACTGTTTCCAAACCCTGCCAATGATTTTATTACATTGCAATTTGAAAACTCATTCAACCAAACAGAAATAAGAGCTTATGTTTACAGTGTGATTGGAAAAGTTGTTTTAGAAAAGGATTTTAACAGAAATGAAAATCAATATCAGCTAGATATATCTTCACTTAATCGGGGAATTTATATGATGATTGTGCCCATAATAAACAATCAATCCCTGGTTGCTAAATTTGTTAAACAATAGTGATTTTATAAAAAAATAAAAGCGGGCCTGAAATTCAACCCCGCTTCTTTTATAATAATTTTGTTATTATAGCTTAATTATCCGTCTTGTAACACTTTCCTGATTACCACTGCTGATTTGTAAAAAATAAATACCGGCCGGAAGGTCTTCACCAAATCGAATTATTCCTTCCTTAGAATTGACTTTAAAGTCACTAACCTGGTTGCCCATTGAATTAAATACATGAATCTGTAAATTTTCGTCAACCAATTCTGCCTGTTTGTATTCAAGCGTTATTGCAGAGGCAAAAGGATTTGGATAGATGGCAAAATGTTCCAACACATCATTCTCCGAAAGTTTCGTAATGACTGTCTTACGCAGTTCAACATCCAATTGGGTGATTTCTCCATTTATAATTTCTACATCCTCAATAACTTTGGTATTGTATTCAGCTTTCGAAAACTGGATATCAAAAGTCCCGGAGATGGTCATTCCAAATTCGTAGGTGCCATCGAATGCTGTTTGCGTATTTAAAAAAGCCTCAACTATTTCTACTTCTACATTGAATAATGGATTACCCGAAATGCTGTCCGTAACCATTCCTTCGAGAAAGGAGGCCCGCAAATACTCTACACTTAAAATATGCAGTCCGTTTTCAATATCGGAGGCAAGAATATTTCCGCTTGGCAGAAAAGGATAAGCTCCCCAGCTTCCATTGTAGCCACTGCCTGAATAATTCGGCGAAGTGTCATAATTTGCCACTTCTATCAGATTTGACGGATTGGAAGCATCATGCACTGTGATACCATCTGCATAATAGGATGTGATAATAAAATCATTCAATACATGGGCATTATGAG
Source organism: Bacteroidales bacterium (assembly GCA_041393275.1). Taxonomy (GTDB): domain Bacteria; phylum Bacteroidota; class Bacteroidia; order Bacteroidales; family JAADJA01; genus JAADJA01. The sequence goes on along the minus strand of JAWKKL010000034.1, from coordinate 32,096 downwards.
GGATTACGTCAGATCCAGGATTGGATTGTACCCGGTCGGTTTCGTACATGTTTGACAAATCTTCAACATTAAATGCACCGATAAAACCACCGCTTACTTCATCGGTCGTGAATACATGGGTTCCGTCATCAGACACCCAGGCATTGTGGCAAAACTGCGAAGGGGTACTAACCGTCCCCATTATGTCAGGATTGGCCGGATCTGAGACATCAATAGCCGCTAATATTCCGCCATATATTCCAGCACCCCATAAAGTATCGCCACGAGCCATGCCATCGTGTAAATAAAATTCATTAAATCTTCCCAATTCAACCGGGTTCATCGGATCGGCTGTCAGATCACAGATGATGGCACCGCCCTGGCCATTATCTGCACCCATAATATAAAGTTTACCGGTTTCGTCGATATATAAATTATGAATTGATGAGAAGGGATAGTCATCGCCTGTGAAGTTGGTTGTGGTTGTTATTGTACCAGGTAATGGACTTAGATCAACAATTAAAACACCTTCATCTTGTTCGTTGGATACATAGGCATAGTCGCCCCAGGTTTTAATATCGCGCCAGATTGAATTAGGCCCTGTTTTAAAAAATACTTCCACCGGATTTGCAGGATCGGTGACATCAACGATAGATAAGCCGTTATAAGTGCCTACAAGAGCGTATTCATTACCATTTTCATCTACGTAACCCCAAACATCACTTAAATCAACGTTATAAGAAAGATGGCCCAATTGATCCATATTTAATTGAGCGAAGGCAGTCACCGAGAAAAAGCAAATTGCAATAAATAGAAAAGTTCGTTTCATAGTTTTTGTTCAAATAGTGATAATTTATTTTTTATTAGAATTAAAACCTCGTCAATCACTCGACGGGTCAGCTTGTCAAACTTTACAACAAAGCTTTGAAAAGATTGTTCAGTTGAGAATAAAATCTTTAATAATTGTATTTCAGGATTATAAGGTATTTATCTCATTCACCAGTTTCTGTATAGAATCTTTTGCATTGCCAAACAACATACGGGTGTTGTCTTTAAAAAAAAGTGGATTTTCGATGCCGGCGTAGCCTTTTCCCATACCCCGTTTCATAACAATCACATTTTTGGCATCCGCCGCATTAATGATGGGCATGCCGAAAATGGGGCTGCCCGGTGTATCGTTGGCCGCAGGGTTTACTACATCATTGGCCCCAACAACAATGACCACATCAGTCGCTTCAATTTCTTTATTTATTTCATCCATTTCAACCAGTTTATCATACGAAACATCAGCCTCCGCCAAAAGCACGTTCATATGGCCGGGCATACGGCCTGCCACGGGGTGAATGCCATATTTTAACTGAACACCTTTACTCTCCAATACTTTTTCAAGTTCATGGGTTACATGTTGAGCCTGGCCAACAGCAAGGCCATACCCCGGCACTACTACTACCTTTTGAGAATAAGCTAACAAAACTGCCGCATCACTGAGGGTAACTTCTTTAATCGTTCCTCCTTCTTCGCCTGCAGCATCTCCACTACCTCCGCCAAATCCGCCAATGATTACATTGATCAGTGAGCGGTTCATGGCTTTGCACATAAGAAGTGTGAGAATTGTTCCGGCAGCGCCGACAAAAATTCCTCCCAGGATCATCGCCAGGTTGTGATAAATAAAACCTGCCATGGCAGCCGCTATCCCCGTCAATGAGTTAAGTAATGAAATAACGACAGGCATATCGGCTCCGCCAATGGGCATCACAAATAAAATTCCATAAAGCAGCGCCACGCCAAGGAGAAAGTACACAAGCATAGCCAATTCCTGGGGAACAGGCTGTATTAAAACATATACAGTAAGGAAGATAATTACGGCAAGCAAAACAAAATTAATATATTTCATAAACCCACCACTGATATTGCCAATCTTTCCGCTTAGTTTGCCATAGGCGATCATGCTTCCGCTAAAGGCAATGGCACCGATAATTAATCCCAACAAAGTAACCAATAACGATTCGTTTGCCGGGTTCCCAAATTCCAGTAATCCCACCAGGGCAGAAGCAGCACCACCGGTTGCATTAAAAAAGGAAACCAGTTCGGGCATTGCGGTCATTTTTACCTTTTTAGAAATAAGCAATCCAATGGCTCCTCCAATTCCAATGGTAAGAATGATAAGGATTATGTTCATGAATTGAATCCGCTCTCCGGTTTCATCTTCATGAAAAAGCAGGGTAGTAATCATGGCCAGGATCATACCCATAGCTGCCCAGAAATTTCCACGTTTTGCACTTTCGGGGTGACTTAATAATTTTAGGCCCCACACAAAGAGGATGGCGGCAATTAAATAACTGAACTCAAGAATGGCACTGCCCAGGGTGAATTCAGTTCCGTTAAATGTATGCAAAATTTCGTTCATTGTCGATTGATTGTTAAACCAAAGTTAAAATGTAAATACGATGAATACTGTAATAAGTAAATAAGTATATATGGGGGATGAAATTTTTAATTGTAAAATCCTGCTTCACTGGAAAACTTATTTACCTATTTCCTTCCTGCTTATTTACTCGCTTGTTTTTTCTTCTTAAACATATCCAGCATACGGTCAGTCACGGCAAACCCCCCGGCGACATTTAATGTACCGAACAACATAGCCAGGATACCCAGCGCCAGTTCCATCGAAAATCCGCTGAGGTCGGCATGCCCGACAAGGATTATCCCGCCAATGATGATGACACCGCTAATAGCATTAGCCCCTGACATTAAAGGTGTGTGCAAAACCGATGGCACGTTCGAAATTACTTCGATACCGAGAAATATTGACAGGACCATAATAAAAATCGGTTCCCTGAATGAGTAGAAAAAAACAATGATATCTTCCATGTTTAGTTATATGTTAATGGTTAAAAGTTATTTGTTAATGGTTATGGATGATTTTACCCGCTCGTTAATGATTTCGCCATTGTGAGTTATACAAGCACCTTTAATTATTTCGTCTTCAAAATTTAGATTTAAATTTCCTTCAGGATCAATTAGTAGTTTTAAAAAGTTGACCAGGTTCTTACCGTACATCCGGCTGGCATCCACCGGCATCCCTGATGGATAGTTTGAATTGCCGATGATGGTTACACCAAATTCATGTACGGTTTTATCGTTTTGGGTCAGTTCGCAATTTCCACCTGTACTTGCTGCCAGGTCAATAATAACGGAACCTGGTTTCATGTTTTCAACAGTCTCCTTTTTAACCAGTAAAGGTGCTTTTCTTCCGGGTATTTGTGCAGTACAAATTATAACATTGGACTTTAAAGCATGATCCTGGATCAACTGGCTTTGCTTTTGTTTAAACTCTTCGGTTTGTTCAACAGCATACCCTCCGGCTGCCTTGTCTTCACGGGCTCCTTCAACTTCGACAAATTTTGCCCCTAGGCTTTGAACTTCTTCTTTTACGGCACTTCTTACGTCAAATGCTTCCACAACAGAGCCTAATTTGCGAGCGGTGGCGATGGCCTGCAATCCGGCAACCCCGGCACCCAGAACAAGCACTTTTGCCGGCCGGATTGTTCCCGCAGCCGACATAAACATTGGAAAAAATGTGGGCAGATGAAAGGCCGCTTCAAGGATGGCCCGGTAACCAGCCACCGTTGCCATTGAGGACAACACATCCATGGCCTGAGCGCGGGTGATGCGTGGAACGGCATCGAGACTGAATGATGTTAAACCGACCGATTGAAGCGATTTTACCATGTCGTGGTTCGATAAAGGATTCAGCGTTCCTATGATCATTTTTTCTTTTGAAAATAGTTTTATCTCATCAACCGAAGGGCCGTTCACCATCAGAAATAAGTCTGCTTTTTTTACAATGTTTTCCCTCGAAACTATTTCTGCCCCTGCTTCTTTATATTGCTGATCCGATGCGAATGCCTGCTCCCCGGCAAGACTTTCAACCAGGATGTTTGTTTTTAAATCTGTCAGCATGGAAATTGATTCCGGAAGGATGGCTACCCTTTTTTCGGGAGAATTTTCTTTTAATACTCCAATGATCATGTGTTGGTGTTTAGATTGGCACTAAATTACAAAAAGAATTATCTGAATCAATATAAGGAACATGCATTTATTGTAATTGTTCATTTAGATAAACTTCATTTATATGATATTTAATTACCTTTGGTTCATTAAAACTTACAATCATGAAAACGAGAGTCACCCTTATTTCAGTATTTTTTTGATTTCTTATTTTAGCGTTGCCCAATGGTCGGCCGATCCGCTTGAAAACAATGGCATTGCCTTGGCCAGTGGCGAAGAAGCCATTCCGAAAGTAGCTACATCTATTTACGGCACAACTTATATTTCCTGGTTTTCAAGTGTAGGTGGAAGTTACAATGTTCGTTTACAGAAACTGGATGTTTTTGGCAATATGCTTTGGGACAGTACCGGGCTTCTTGTTAGCGATCATCCTTCGGATAGTTGGTTGACCGATTGGGACATGGCAGTTGATTATGAAGATTGTGCCATCCTCACCTTTCAAGATATCAGGAATGGAGATAACGATGTGTTTGCCTATCGCATTTCACCCAATGGAGAATTTTTGTGGGGAGATGATGGCATTGAAATGTCAACGGGGCCTGCCTTTGATGCCGCGCCAAAATGTTGTGTAACCAATGCCGGCAATGTTGTTTTTGCCTGGCAGGCAGATGTCGTAGTTATACTTCAAAAAATTTCACCTGAAGGAAACAAACTCTGGGGTGACAATGGAATAACGTTAAGCGGGGCGAATTCCTTTTCATGGCCTCAATTGTTGCCTGTTGAAGCCGACGATGTTATGTTGAAATATTTTGAAGATTCGGGCCCGGTATGGGCACCTACAAGGCATGTATTTGCGCAGCGATACGATTCAGATGGAAATACGGTTTGGACTTCTCCTGCCATTGTTTCCAATGCCGGCGGTATTTCAGCCTGGACACAACTATTTTCTTTCATAAGTGATGGGAATGATGGATTTTATATGGCCTGGCACGACGACCGTGATTTTGATAATCAATCAAGCACATTTGTCCAGCATATTGGTTCGGATGGCGCTGTTTTACTCGGGGATGATGGCACCGAAGCCAGTACTATGTTCAACCATCACCATTTTTACCCGCATCTTTCTTTGCCGGCCGGATCGGCTGATGTATTTGTGTTTTGGAATGAAATGGACCTCGACCAAAATAACCGCGGAATATACGGACAGAAATTATCATCAACAGGCGAACGTTTGTGGGGCGACAACGGCAAGGTTTTTATTGAGATATCTCCCACGAATGTATATCCTTTTGCAGCAAGTCAGACAGATGAAAACATGATCCTGTTTTATGAAACGTACTCAACTGTTTTAAATGCAAGCGTATGCACCATGATGCTGGATACCGATGGTGACTTTGTGTGGGCGGGACAAAAGGTTGAATTTTGCGCTTTTCAATCTGAAAAAGTTCATACGGTGGCCGGAAATTTTCATGATGGTCAATGGATTTCAGCCTGGGAAGACAGCCGCAATGGCGGAAGGGATATTTATGCGCAGAATATACAGGCTGATGGAAGTCTGGGGCCAATAGTCATACCGCAGGAGTTGACCATTACCCCGGATTCGGTTGTTTGTGATACTTTTGATACTTATTACGTTTATATCATGAACGAAACCGCTGATCAGGTTATGATTGAGGATGCTTTTTTCGATTTTGGCCTTGCTTTTTTTACAATTCCTCCGGCCTTACCGGCTTATCTTAATGTAAACGATACCCTGGTGATTGAACTTAGTCCCAGTCCAGGATCGGCCATCTATAACCCGGAGGGATATGTCATTGAATTTTTGAATATCCTGACATCCATTGGGGATTATGAAGTTGACATTTATGTGAATGAAGATTTGCTTGGTTCAGTTCAGAAGAACGATTCGGAAACTCCGATATTCCTTTACCCAAATCCCGCCCGAAATACAGTTTCTTTTGATGTTATAAATTTAGGTTTATCCGGAGGCGAAATCAATATCTTAAACACAAGTGGTGACGTTGTTAAAAAAATCCAGATAAACGGCCATGAAAACATTGTATGGGATTTAAAGAAGGATACAGGACAGCGTTTAAAACAAGGTTCCTATTATTTTCAAGTCATTTCAGATAAAACTATTTTATCGGGCAAGCTTTTAATTTTGTAACAGGGCTTTGTCGCTTTCTTTAAAGCCGCTTGAAACAGCTGAAAAGGTATAGTGAAAAAGTTTCCTTCAATATAAATTTGATTATCTGCCGCCCGGCATTTATATTTGCACCCTTCAGACGGGGACAGATTTTGACATGGTTAAAATTGTAAAATTTTAGCTACGCGCTTTGCCGTTCCAAACGACTAAGCAGGTAAAAAATAAAAGCTGTCGTTAAACTTTCTGAAAATAGGATCGTCAAAACACCATTAAACATAATTTATGAAAATCAAAAAAAATGTTGCCATCAGTGAATCGGGTTACATTTTCAACCCATCCACCGGTGAATCTTTCTCAGTGAATCCAACCGGAATAGAAATTTTCAATTTGTTAAAAAGTGAAAAATCCTTTGATGAAATTTCAGGGATTTTCCTGAAAAAATACAATACCGAAAAAGATACGTTCGAAAAGGACTACAATGATTTTATCAGTATTTTAAAACAATACCTGTTAATTGAAGGGCAGAATGGCCAAAAAAATTAATATCGCCGTCACCGGCCTGAATGCCATAGACAGCCCAGGACCCGGCATTGCTGTCATACGTGCACTGCGCGAAGCTGCTTCGTTCGATGTGAAGATCATCGGCCTGGCCTATGAATCCCTGGAACCGGGTATTTATATGCACGACCTCATTGATAAAACCTACCACATTCCCTATCCGAGTGCAGGTTCCGACAGTCTGATGACCCGACTGGCCTACATCCACGAAAAGGAAAAGCTGGATGTCATAATCCCGAATTTCGATGCTGAATTATACCCATTTATCAAACTGGAAGCGGAATTAAAAGAAATGGGCATCAGAACTTTTTTGCCAACAGAAGCGCAGTTCGAGGAAAGGCACAAAATCAATTTGCCCGATTTTGGTAAAAAATACCACATCAAAGTCCCGCACAGCAAGGCTATTTTTTCGGTAGGAGAAATACCCGGGTTGGTGAATGAGTTTAATTACCCGCTGGTCGTAAAAGGGAAATATTACGATGCATCCATCGCTCATACACCCGAACAGGTTGAAACCTATTTTAACAAAATCAGCAGCAAATGGGGATTGCCAATCATTATCCAGCAGTTTATTAAGGGCGTTGAATACAATTCGACAGGACTGGGAGATGGCAAAGGGAACACCATTTCAACTGTGCCGATGCGCAAACAATACATTACCGATAAAGGAAAAGCCTGGGGCGGAATATCCATTGATGAAGAAGAAATATTTAAACTAACCGATCATTTTATCAGTTCCACAAAGTGGAGGGGAGGTTTTGAACTGGAACTGATCAGGGACTTCAGCAATACGTTTTACCTGTTGGAAATAAACCCACGTATGCCCGCCTGGATATACCTGTCGGTGGGAGCTGGCCAAAATATTCCCGAAGCCCTTGTAAATCTGGCGCTGGGTAAAAAAGTTGAACCTTATACCGAATTTAAGGTTGGAAAAATGTTCGTGAGGTATGCGTACGATTTAATTGTGGATGTAGAGGAGTTTCATAAAATATCCACCCATGGTGAACTTTAGTTTTTAAAGCATTAAAAAAAAGGAACAATTTCAAATGGAAAAGTTAAGATACGAAAGGCCGGTCATTAATAAACTGGAAACTAATATGCCTAATAAATATGGCCTCCGGACAGAATATAGCCCAAAAACACACATCGACGGCGTGGCAGTTAAAGATTTGATCAAAGAACACGGTTCACCCCTGTTTGTAATTTCGGAAGCTAAAATCAGGGAAACATACCGTAAAGCACACAAAGCATTTTCAACCCGCTATCCAAAAGTGCAGTTTGCCTGGTCGTATAAAACAAATTATCTAAATGCCGTTTGCCGTACTTTCCACCAGGAAGGTTCATGGGCCGAAGTGGTTTCAGGATTTGAATACGACAAAGCGCTTTATAACGGTGTGGATGGTTCGAGAATCATTTTTAATGGTCCGGATAAAACCGAAGAAGACCTAAAAAAGGCAATCGAAAATAATTCACTCATCCATATTGATCATTTGGATGAGCTTTATATGATTACAGAAATTGCAGGTAAATCCAAAAAGAAACCTAAAGTGGCAATCCGGGTCAACATGGATACAGGCATTTACCCCATGTGGGACCGATTTGGATTTAATTATGAAAACGGCCAGGCCTGGGATGCTCTAAATAAAATAATGCGTTCAGAAAAACTTGAATTGGTCGGATTGCATTGCCATATCGGAACTTTTATGTTATCGGCGGCGGCTTATGCAGCAGCAGCTTACAAACTGGCCGACCTTGCCCTGGGGGTAAAGAAAAAGTATAAACACGATATTAAATATATTGATCTGGGCGGTGGTTTTGCCTCTAAAAATACACTGAAAGGATCTTACCTGCCCGGATCGGACATCAATCCAACGTTTGACGATTTTGCCGAAGCCATTACAAGTGCCCTGATCAATTCAAATTTTGAGCCTGATAATTTGCCGTTGCTAATTCTTGAAACCGGCAGGGCACTCATCGACGAAGCGGGGTTTTTACTCGGAACGGTCATTTCAAATAAGCGGTCATCGATTGGCAAACGGACCACCATTATTGATATCGGTGTAAATATTTTATTCACCTCATTCTGGTATAACCACAAAGTTACTCCGGCCCAATCGTTTTCGCATTACACCGAGGAAACCACCCTTTATGGCCCGTTGTGTATGAACATTGATGTGGTAAGAGAAAGCATTAGTTTGCCATTGATGAACAAAGGCGATAATTTTGTGATCCATCACGTGGGCGCTTACAATATGACACAGTGGATGCAATTCATTACCTTAAGGCCAAAAGTGGTGATGATAGACAGCAAAGGCAAAGTGCATGTGATAAGGGAGAAAGAGACCCTGGAACGTATTACACAGATGGAAAAAGTGCCTGAGCATTTAGCAAAATTTGAACTTTAGAAATTTTTACTCTTTTGCAAAATCAAAAAATATAAGGGTATTACCAGCCACTGAATAATATTATATTTTTGCTCATATGCAATGGAAGGATAAAATCAGGCAACTATTTCCGGAATTTATTGAAAGCATCCTCAATAGTTATACCCAGGTATTTTTTTCCAACAATAAAATATTCGCATGGATACTCCTCATCGTAAGTTTTTTTGAGATAAAAACCGGATTCAGCGGTTTACTGGCCATCCTGGTTTCAAATGGGGTGGCTTACGTCATGGGTTTTAACCGTTATAACATTAAAAAAGGGTATTACGGATTCAATTCCCTGCTCGTAGGATTGGGTCTTGGAATTTATTATTCGCTGGGAGCTGAGTTTATACTCGTGCTGATATTTGCTTCGGTTCTCACGCTGTTTATTACCATTATGCTGGAGGGGATTATTGGTAAGTACGGTTTACCCTACCTGAGCATTTCTTTTTTGGCGGGTATTTGGATGGTAACTCTTGCTTCGCGGCAGTTTGCTGCATTAAGCATAAGCGAACATGGAATTTTTATATCCAATGAACTTTATGGTTTGGGCGGTTACTTTTTAGTTTCCATTTACAATTGGTTTAATAATTTGAATTTGCACGAATCCGTTGTCATTTATTTCAGGTCGTTGGGCGCTATTTTTTTCCAGTATAATTTATTTGCAGGACTGATCATTTCCATTGGCTTGTTGATTTATTCGCGCATTTCATTTTTGCTTTCTATCCTTGGATTTTTCTTCGCCTACCTTTTTTATCAATATGTTGGGAGCGACATTCACGAGCTGTTATAGTTATATCGGTTTTAATTTCATTCTGACGGCCATTGCCATTGGAGGCTTCTTTAACATCCCATCGAAATATTCCTTTTTATGGGTCATCTTGTTAACGCCTCTTATTTCAATTACCATAACCAGTACAATGGCGATTATGCTTCATGGCTTCAGCTCTCTATATATTCATTACCCTTCAATATTATTGTGTTGATGTTTATGTATATCCTAAAGTTCAGGGAGCGTTTTTTCAATAAACCGGAGATTGTTTTGCATCAGCAATTTTCGCCTGAAAAATCTCTATTCGCACCTGAACAACATGGAGCGTTATTCAGATTTAAAAAATACATTCCTGTAATATTACCTTTCTGGGGCGAATGGACCGTAACCCAGGCACATCATGGTGAATATACACACAAAGAAGGGTGGGCCCATGCCTGGGATTTTGAAATCATTGATGACAATGGGAATACCTTTAAAGAAACCGGGCATCAACGCGACGATTATTATTGTTTTGGTAAACCTGTGATCGCTCCAGCTGATGGCAGCCAGTGGAAGAGGTTATTGATTATGTTGAGGACAATGAAATAGGAGATATGAACCTTGATCAAAACTGGGGAAATACCATCATTATTAAACATACTGAATTCTTATATTCGAAATTGAGCCACCTGAAAAAAGGAACAATTAAAGTTCAAACCGGCAATTCCATAAAAAAAGGTGATATTCTGGCACATGTTGGAAATTCAGGGAGGTCACCTGAGCCGCACCTTCATTTTCAACTGCAAGAAACACCGTTCATTGGTTCAAAAACCCTTGATTACCCCATCGGCCATTACATTCTTCACCAAGCCTCTAAGTTTGAATTGAAATCCTATAAAAGACCTGGAGAAAGGTGATCTGTTTCGAACATCGAAAAGAATTATAATTTATCAAAAGCATTTCATTTTGTGCCCGGGCAGGTTTTGAAATTTAGTGTGACGGTCAATGGCGAAAAGAAAGTAATTGAATGGATGGTACAATCGGACATGTATAATAATGCCTGGCTGTTTTGTACAAAATCAAAGTCGAGGGCCTGGTTTAAAAACGACGGAAATTTGCACTATTTTTCACATTTTGAAGGAAACCGGAAATCGTTGTTGTTTTATTTTATCTTGGGGCTTACAAAGTGACAGGTGGATATTATAAAAATCTCACCATTCACGATTCCATCCCCATACATATGCTGAACCGGAAAGGGATCATTTTTTTACAGGATTTCATTGCCCCATTTTATGTGTTTATGCAAACAACCTATCATTTGGAGTTTCTAAAAATAAAAGATTTTCTTTCCGATAGCGGTGTGACATTTAAATCTTCAGCTATGGTAAAGCGGTTTAACCGGAAAACGAAAGAATTAAATTTTGAATTTGAAATCGAATCAAACAGAATAAAACGATTTGTGGTTATGGATGGAAACGCTTCGATTGAAGCCGAAGAACAACCGACCGAAGTTTAAAGAATGAGCATTTCCAGGCAACATATGGATTCAGGATTTGGGTTATTTTGGATAACACCCTTGGCGGTCATATTTTTTTTATTGGTTTTATATACACCTCATGTTAAAGCCCAGGTAAAAAAACTCAGTTTTGCTGAAGTTGATAAAGTTAGCTATGATTTGTATTCAGCTCAAAACTGGGATTCACTCACAGAATTTTCGAAGGTTGCTTTTGCAGAAGGGTTCGATTATTTTTATTTACGGCTCCGCACAGGAATTGCGTATTTTAACAAAGGAAATTATTTCAACGCTGCATTTCATCTTGAAAAGGCATATAAATTTAATAAATCGGATGCTGTTGCCAATGAATATTTATATTTTTCATTGATAAACTCAAACAGGAATTTGGAAGCGGCAAAATATGCGAAAAAATTCAATGCTGAGATAAAAAAGGAAATTGGTACAGATTCAACAAATTTTATCAGACTTATAAATTTTGAAACCGGCCCCATCTTAAGCAACAATTTTTCAAAAAACGAAACGAACAACCTGGCCGGGCAGGATAGCCTTTTTGGAGAGCAGGATTTAAACGGTAACAAATATTATAATCAGTTGGGATTTGGGATGAATATTTTACCAAATGTTTCGTTCTATGTTGGCTACAATAACCTGATCATTTCAAAACTCAAACAAATACAAACGTCAGACCTTATAAAAACCGGTTACGATACAATTCTGGATAATGGATGGTATTATGTAGATACAGTTTATGGAAGAGACCTTCAATTGCAGGAAAACAACTATAATTTTTTTCAGCATAGCCTATATGCCAGTGCTCCAATTGCTGCTGGGAAAAATTGGATAATTACACCTTCGGCTCATTGGCTTCATATAAACTATAAAACCCTTTTTGCCTACAGCGAATACGAATATTATTTTGCTCAGTCGTACGATACCATTCAATCGGTAAAAGAAGTTTTTTATACCGAAATGGACGAAGTTAAAGTTATCAATTACGTGTTGTCGCTGGCACTGAACAAATCGTATTCAATTTATAATTTTGGCTTGTTTGGCTCCTGGTCCGATCTGAATTATTTAAACCAATATCAGGCAGGGGCAAAGGTGATGGTTTTTCCGAAAGGTAATCTTGATTTGTATACATCTGCAAAGTTTGTTTCGGCCTGGGAGAATGGCGATAATCGTCTTGTTTTTGAATTGATTGCCGGATCGAAGTTATCAGAAAAAGTTTGGGGTGAGGCCTCTATCGCTTTTGGGCAAATGAAAAATTTTAATGAAAACAATGCCTATATAATTTACAATTCAGGCGATGAAATAACCCTGCGGGCAGGTGGAAATTTTATTGTACCTTTGTCTCCGAAAGTTCAGTTATCGTTGCGATACCAGTATTTGAAATTACAAGGTTATCGCAATAGGTTGACATCAAATGATAAACTTAAAACATCAACAATTTCGTACAACAATAATTTATTAATAGGAGGTTTATTATGGAAGTTTTAGTGAAAAGGACGCTGGTTATCACCCTAAGTTTATTGATCGGGTTTTCGGCACTCTCACAGGATTATGATCTCATTCAGAAAGCCTTTGGCGAAAGTTATACGTATGAATATTCCGGCGAATATTCCAAAGCCATACAGGCACTAAAAAATGTTTACAGCGAAACCTCTTATGAAATCAATCTTCGGCTGGGCTGGCTTACATATATGGCCGGGTTTTTTACCGAATCGGCATCGTATTATCAAAAGGCCATTGACTTAAAACCACTTTCCATCGAATCGAAATATGGCTACGTTTACCCAGCCTCAGCCTTAGGAAACTGGGAGTTGGTTAAAAAACAATACCTCGATATCCTTAAAATTGATACCCAAAATACGCAGGCTCATTACCGGTTAGGCTCTATTTATTATGGTAATGAAGATTACACTTCTGCCTTAAAACATTTTGAAACCATTGTAAACCTTTATCCCTTCGATTATGACGGCCTGTTAATGTATGGCTGGACCAATCTCAAACTCGGCAAATTTCGTGAAGCTGAAGTTCTGTTTAACAAAGTGCTCATGAATACCCCAGGTGATAAATCGGCTCTGGAAGGGTTGGGAGAGATTAAATAATCAGCGCTAAATTTATTTATTGAACAGAAGATTTTTTAGCTCTGTCGTTCCAAACAAAACTTCTTTGGCTTGATCTTTTTGAATTATTTTGTTAAATAACAGTTAAATATTTCCATCAAAATATATCCTCATATTCCCTGAATATACCATTATCATTGGGTTAGAGAAAGCATCAATGATTTTTTGGCATGCTGGCCTGGAGGTATATATGTCGGAAATGCCGTATTTTAAAATATATTTGTCCTATTAATATCCAGGACTACAAGGATTCGTTTTGAAAAATAATTAGACAATATCGAATTTATTAATTGACTTACATCTAATTGTTTTAAATATTTGCAACTATTAGCCGGATATTATAACGCATAAATACTACAAGCATTTTTTGACTTTAATTTTCGATTGATGTTTATCAATCGTATAATTCAGAAAGCTAATCTTAAATAGTCATACGTATGAAAACACTCTTGCAAATTGCCGCTGCCGAGCTTGGCATCAAAGAAATTGCCGGATCCGAAGACACCGCACGAATTGTGGATTACGCAAAAGAAGCAGGCTTCAAAAATATTGAAGACGACGAAACACCCTGGTGCAGCATATTCGTAAATTGGTGCTGTATGCAGGCCGGACTGCAGCGAACCCATAAGGCCAATGCCCGGAGCTGGCTTTCGGTTGGTTTCCCGGTTGATAATCCCGTTCCAGGCGATGTAGTTGTTTACTGGAGGGATAGTCCCGATTCGTGGAAAGGACATGTGGGGATTTTCATGGGATTTTCGAAAGACCGTACCCTTGTTTTTACCCTGGGTGGAAATCAAAAAAACAGTGTATCAATACAGGGGTATCAGGCAAGTTCAGTGCTTGGTTACCGTCGTCTTTCGTCCGAAATTAACCTGGATGTGCCATCAGCAAAACCTGAACTTAAAAAAGGAAGCCGGGGCGACCAGGTCCTCCTGTTACAATCTGTACTTGGCGAACTGGGTTATGACTGTGGAGCGGCCGACGGTGTTTTTGGTCCCCGTACCGAATTAAAGCTCAAAGCTTTCCAGAAAGCCGAAGGAAAAGATCCTACAGGAATTTATAACGCTGATACAAAGTCATTAATCGAAAGTATTTTTCAACAATAAATATTCATCACTATGAACGACGAAGAAAATAAAGAAAAACTGCAAAGCGGTTTCAAAAGCTTCATTTCAAAAATCGGGGATGTCATTGCCGATGCCGCTTCCCTCGAAGTAACAACCTTTACCGGTGATTTCTCCTACAAAACGCACCAGGTAGTCAATAATGGGGTTGACAAGGTCGAGATCAATAAGGTACTAAAAACGATGACTGTAAACAATAGCACCGATCTTACCCTTGTAGCCTATACCAATGTAAAAATTGATGCCGATGTTTCCACCATTGTAAAAAGTAATTTATCGCCTGCTGATACTGAATTATTAAAACTTCACAGGGAAATGATGGAGTCATCTAAAGAATCCAGAAAAGCAATTATTGACCTGGTAAAAGGCCTGGTAAAATTTTAAACATGATTACAGATACGGATTATATTCTTGACCGCCTCGAAGAGGAGGTAAAAACACTGCCCGATGTTAAAAACGAATGTTTGCAACATTTGGTAGAACTTGGATATATTTCGTTAACCCTTTTAAACGCACTTCGCCCTGCGGATGTGCAAAAAGCAAAAGATCATTTTCTCAATGAGGCACGCGATTCTATCCTTTATCATCCGGCCGACTTTTTGGGTGCTGCCTTTCGCGAACCAGATAACTTTTTGGTTGATTTGCTTCGAAAAGCGGTAGATATTGATGAAGGCTATGTATTTGAAAAACTTCCAGAAGCAGGTACATTAAATTTAGCGACAAGAATTATCCACTACAGGCTCGATGTTTTAGGCTTGTGGCCATTTGCCATAAATATGCCCTGGTCCCTGATAAACTCGGAAGCCAGGTTAAAAATGGTGGCTGGATTTTTGAAATCAACACCGCTTGAGGCCATTAATTTTCTGGCGGATATCGAAAATCTGACAAAACACCTTTTATCAGCCTATGAAAACGATACTTTCATTTTTGCATTTCATGCCAATGGAAATCTTCCTAAAGATATCATTCGCAAATTGGATCAAAAAGGGGCTTTCAGCAGGCAACTGGTGGATGATTTCGGCGAACGGAGTGATTTTATTAAATTCGTGAAAAAAGAAATCTTAAAAGGCAAACGAACCGATTTTGGATTTCTCAGGCAGGAAGCGGAAAATCCATTTAAAAAATTTTTACTCCGGCTTATCCAGGTTCATCAATGGCAGGAAGGTTTTTATAATGGCCTGCTTGATGGCGATCTGGGTGAGGTAAGTATGCAAAGCCTGATGGATGCCGTAGAGTTTTATAATACCGCCAATCGGAAGAACGTAAAAATTCACCGTGTATTAACATACGTAAACGATGGTTATTTCCTTTTTAATGCTTTGTTTTTCCTCAGGGAATATATGGTAGAAGAGGCACGGGAAAACGCAGAAAGTTCAGCCGAAGACACCGTTATAAGCAATATCATCAACCAGGTTCAACATTCCAATAACACTACTGTTGCTTCCTTTCATGATGGTTTTCTAAAACTTAAATCCGAAATACTGGCAGATTCCGCCTCAAAGCCACAGGAGAGAAAAGGACTTTTACAACGGATTTATTTTGGCATTAAAAAGATCATCAAAAAAGTATTTAAAATTGCAAAAAACATATTTAACTGGATTGTTGAAACAACTAAAAAATTCTGGGGTCTGTTGAAAAAAGTGTTCAGGCATTTTTTTGAGAACCTGAGGAATGGTATAAAGGCCTTTGCCGATGGGATGAAATTCCTGCTTGGAAAAAGAGAAGTTACCACAACCGGCCAGGAGGGGTTGATTGCCTCAAAAATGCAGTTTGACGGCGACAGTTTTAACCTGGTTCTTGGCCAATCCAATTCACTGGTCGAAACGCATTTGGGAAAAATGCAATACCATGCCGCCACGCTTCAGTTTTCGGTGGCAGTTGTGGGGGGTGTTATTAATATCGTTAAAAATATCCTGAATGTATTGAGCTGGCCCCTGCTTGTTTTTACCATAATTAAAATTTATAAACATATCAAAGAAGCATATACTAAACTTCAATTAGCAACACCTTAAAAACACAATATCATGAACGAAAAACTAAATGAACTGCTACTCACCATTTCGGAAAAGGCAAACGACCTTACAAATCTTGAAATCGTAACTGTGATGGGAGATCTGGAATACTCGGAAGGAAGTTATAAACTGAAAGACGGACAGGATATCCAGGGTATCACCAGTAAAATTGATTTAATTGACGGGGACATTAAAACCCACATTACAGAAACCTTTTATACAAAATATCCGGAACTTGTGCAATGGCATCAATCGCGCGAAGCCCAGGGGAATGAAATTATACGGAACAACATTTCCACCATTAAAATGCTGGTGGATACATTATTCGATGTTTTTAAAGACAGAAAATAAAGCGAAAAGCCATGTTCAAGAAACTTTTTCCGGGCGAAAAAAATAAATCCGTCATAAGCGAACTTCTTGATGACCTGACCCATTTAGAGATCAATACCATCATCAAAGAGAGTATGACTGCTGCTGCCCCGCCTGAAAATGCGGGTGCGATGCTGAAAGAGTTGATAGAACGTTATCGCGAAAGGATTGAAAAAATTTTATATGAAAATGGGCTCAGCGATCTTTTTAATAAAGATAATTGTAAATCGTTTGAGAATTTGCAAACCGATTTAACTCATATTTTCGGACAATTGAAAAGCCAGAATATACGCATAGAGGACAACGAGTATAATAGACTCTTACGGATGGAATCGTTTTGTAAGTTTGTTAAATACCGCGATGACGAAATTATGGTTGATGATAAGCGGAAAGGAAAGGAAAAAATGAAATCGAAAAATATCCTTTACCGCTTCGAATTCGAGGGGGATGATTGTTCGGATGTAACGTTTGAGTTTTATACCCGCGACCTGGTGAAAGTCAAACGATTTTATGACCTTGGAAATGAGGAGATCATCATGCAAACAAGAGTAGGTATTGATGGCGATGTGGTGACCCGTATTGGGAAGGATTTTGCCAATAATCCAAAACAACTGGTGATTGACATCCATGATAAACATACCAATTTGTCAGTGAACTATTGGAAGTCATTAATTGGAATTGTGAAAGACCTTGTAAGTGGCATCATCAGAAAATATTAAGAAAAAAGCACACGCCCGCTTTGTCCGGATTATGCTCAGGGATAAAAAATTCCGCCTTGTGGCATGCGATGAAAACGAAGCACCCCTGTTGGCTACCACTCTTTACCTTGATGGGGATTGCCTGAATGAAATTTATTCCTATTCCGGACGCCTTCCCGTTGGAAATTACCAACAAAAATTAGACGAACACTTCGATACTTTTGGAACGTATCTGGCCCGTTTGAAAAACACCTCCAAGACAATAAAAGCAACAGCCATCATTGGGCTAACGGCACTTGCTTTTGGCGTAAGCGAGTCATGGCTTGATAATGTGGAGATGCAACTGGGCATTACCGCCGCAACGTTTTCAATTGGGGTTATTTTCAGGCGATTTTTCCCAAAAGTTATCTTTGGTATTTTTTCGAGGGTCGGATCAATGTTTTTTAAATCGGGATAAACCAAAAAATTAGCCAAATTCCGCTATTGATTTTTAGGATTAAAATTTAGTACCTTAGTACCTTCTTAACCAACTAAAATTAATATTATGGACCCAAATCTGTTTTACATTGATTTTGAACGACTAATGGAAGTCTTGATCACCATTGTAGTGCTTTCATTTTTTGTTGAACGAGCCCTTTCAATCCTATTTGAATCAAGGCCTTTTATTGCGCGAACTGAATCATCCGATACGCTAAAAAAGATGGCAGTGAGTGCCGGCGAACCTAGCGAGAATATAAAACCCCAAAAAAAGAAAGGGGGAATAAAAGAACTCATTTCATTCATCGTTTCTGTCATCATTTGTTTCGTGTGGCAGTTCGATGCGATTTCCATTACTCTCCAAACCAAGAATGAAATGACCTGGTATGGAATGATCATTACGGGAGCCATTATTGCCGGAGGGTCAAAAGCCTCAATTAAATTATTTAAGGATGTATTGGGATTCAGAAGTACTGCTGAAGGGGCCAGGGAAGAAGCCCTTAAACCAACCAAATAAACCCAATATCAATGAAACAGATAAAAAATATTATCGTTTTGGTGATGCTGTCGATTTTCCCCGGTGTTTCCGTTATTGCTCAATATCTTGAAGTAAGAAGAAGCGCTAACGTAAAATCAGATTTTATAAGTTCGGCTTCACCCATTGAAAAAGCTGAACCAGGCGATTTTTACGAATTGCTTGAAGCGGCTTCATCCGCATCAAATAATTATTATAAAGTCCGATGTAAATCATCCCCTGAAACAGGTTATATTTATCGTACCCTTGTCAGAAGGTTTGATGGACCTTTGCCAACAACTGGTAGCTCAATAAGTACAGCAGGGCCTTCAGAGTACGCAGGTATCGGACAAATTCCCGTTGGCTATTATTCATCTGTTGAAAATATGGAAGGTCCATTACTCAGAAAAGGACTTCACAACATTATTAAAAACCATGTTGTTTTTGGTTATGATGAACTATGGGATTTACTTAAAGAAACAGATAAAGATCCCAATAATCCTTCGAACGTGATTTTATTATATACCGAAAGATCACAAAACTGGAAACATCGCGACAGGGGCAGTAGTTTCCCCTACGAACAAAATGGTTATACCTATAATGATTCGTGGAATCGTGAACATGTTTGGGCAAAATCGCATGGCTTTCCAAATGAAGTTGATACACCCTATACTGATTTGCACCATATTAAACCGGCTGACAAAACTGTGAACTCCGCAAGAAATAATAGAGCTTTTGACGAAGGCGATATTCCATACTTTGATGGTGGCATAGTTCCTACCGACTGCTACAAATCGGAAGAGTATACCTGGGAACCCCCTGATAACGTGAAAGGGGATATTGCACGAATGATATTTTATATGGACATCAGGTATGAAGGATATACAATAAACGGGGAAAAAAGAATGGATCTTATTGTCGTGGATTCTATTCCAGGAACTAAATGCAAAGATCCAGTTCATGGGGTTTTATCCACATTACTTGTATGGCATGAACAAGACCCGGTAGATAATTGGGAAAGGCGAAGAAACCATATTATTTATACCAACTTCCAAAAAAACCGGAACCCATTTATCGATCATCCTGAATTTGTAAAAAAGATTTGGAGGAATATCAATTAGTTTCGGGAAAAAACCTTTATTAAATCAATCGGTTTTTGTATAAATTCTTAAATCATTTGAGAGAAAATACCTGGCATAAGATACTTCTTCAATTGAATCCAATATAGCACATAGCGATGAGAATTCTTTTTAATTGCCTATGAAAGATGTTGAACTGTTTGTTCAAATTTAACATTCCCTTAAAGGTCGCCAATTAAATTAATTATATCTCTTCAATCAATCACCCCTCGCAAAAACTACTCTGGTAAACCTATTCCAACTAAATGTTGAATATTTCAATAGGTGTATAATATCTTTACAATCGTCCAAAAGTGCTTATAAGAAGGGCTTTTAGGCCAATATATAAAGGCAGTGTTTAATTGTTCAACAATTCATTTTGTTTAATTATACAACAACCAAAATGTAAGCTATTGTCTATCTGTTACTTAAGATGGTATTTTAAATATGGTATTAAAGTTGAACTAAGCGTTTTTTGAAAATTACAGGAACGATAACAAAATGAATAGTTCATATATAAAATTTCAATTCACCATTAAAAAACGAACAATGAAAAAGACAATTTTAGTTTTAATTGCTTTGATACTGATAAGTTCAGGCAATGCAGGCATCAATGGGGTCAGGCTAGGACTAACCCACAAGATAATACATTAAATATCCTGAGTTCTCCTGATTTATACAATTTAACAAACAAATTAAGCAGTGAATACCGTAAAACTCATCCTGATGTAAATGTTAAGGTAATCGAGGTAACAGAAAACCAAATACCGGAAATTTTTATGGCAGGTAATGAAATAGGGTTTATTTCAAAAAAGTATGCACAGAAAATAGATCCTGGTGCATTATGGCATGTTGTAATAGGCCGGGAAGTTATTGTACCCGTGATCAATGCAAACAATCCGGCAATAGACCAATTGATTGAGAACGGTGTTCAGCCTGATGAGTTTGCGCGCTTATTTACCGAACCTAATAGAATGAATTGGGGCACTCTTTTAAAAAATGAAAACCCAATGGCGGTTCATTTTTATAAAGTTGACGATCCTTCTATTAAGGCAGTTGTGGCAAATTTTTTAAAGATTGAGGATAATAGTATAAACGGGAACAAGGTGGGAAATATTCAAACCATGATTTCCGCTATTCAAAACGATCCACTTGGTATTGGATTTTGCAAGATTACAGATATTGTTAATGTAGATGAACAAAGTTTACTTAACAATATTAAATTATTGCCCATTGATAAAAATGGAAACGGCACGATTGACTACTACGAAAATATATATAACGACCTTTTAACGTTCTATCGTGGAGTTTGGATTGGAAAATACCCCAATTCTCTTTCGGGAGATATATACTCTGTATCTGGCTCCAAACCTACCAGTAGCCATGAAGTGAATTTTCTTAAATGGGTTTTAACCGAAGGACAAAATTTATTACTATCAAATGGATTTAGTGATTTGGCCTACGGTGAGAGGCAAATGAAACTCGATAAATTACGCCAGGAGGAAATATTAATAGCTGAGGCAAATGATCAATATTCTGCTGCGGAATTAATCCTCATCATTGCAATAGGGCTGATTTTACTGGGTTTCATTTTAAGCTACGTAATCCGTCACAGAAAGATCGGAAAAGGAAACCTTACGGATGCGACTTCTGATTCTTCTCCTGTATTTAATGATGCCTCAATTCAAATTCCAAAAGGACTATTATTTGATAAATCACATACCTGGGCTTTTATGGAAAAAGATGGTGAGGTGAGGGTAGGCATTGATGATTTTCTTCAACATGTAACCGGGCCGATTACACGAATCAAAATGAAAAATCCGGGGGATATTATTAAAAAGGGAGAACCTGTTTTGACTCTGATTCAGGATGGCAAACAGCTAACTGTTCGCACCCCGGTGTCAGGTACTATTAAATCAATAAACGAAGACCTGATAACAGATTCGATAGCTATGAATCATTCGCCATACACTGACGGGTGGGTTTATATGATTGAACCATCGAACTGGCTGAGGGAAATTCAGTTTCTTGCCATGGCAAATAAATACAAAGACTGGCTGAAAAATGAGTTCCTTAGGCTAAAAGATTTTATTGCCACATCAGCAAAGATAAATTCCCTGGCATATGAACCTGTCATTTTGCAAGAAGGCGGCGAATTTAAAGACAATATTTTGCAGGATTTCAGGCCGGAAGTGTGGGAAGATTTTCAGAAACATTTTTTAGACACATCTGAATTAAGGTGAATGTGTTAAAACCTATCTCTAACAATAAAAAACTGAAGTTATGGGAATAGACAGAAGAAATTTTTTCAGGGTGCTTGGCGTAACCGGCGCAACCCTTGCTCTGGGAAAAAAGTCAGGTGCAAAACCTACAACTAAAAGCGAAATCGAGTTCTACGGCATTTTGTACGATTCAACCCGCTGTGTGGGATGCCAGAGTTGCGAATATGCCTGTGCCGAATCCAATGAATTGCCTGAGCCGGTGGGCGCTCCAGAAATTGGTGTCATTCGTAAAACAGATGAAACCAGGCGAACGGTTGTGAATGCCTATGATACATCCAAAGGAGAAGTATACATTAAACGTCAGTGTATGCATTGTAACCAGCCCGCTTGCGACGCTGCCTGTTTAACCCAGGCCATGCACAAGACGGAAGAAGGGCCCGTTATATGGCGGGGCGAAAAATGTATGGGGTGCCGGTATTGTATGGTTTCCTGCCCGTTTGATGCACCTAAGTTTGAATATCACAGTGCCAATCCGAAAATTACGAAATGTGATATGTGTTTCGACAGGTTGCAAGAAGGGAAAATGCCGGCATGTGTTGAAAATTGTCCGGCTGAAGCCATTGTTTTCGGTACCCGCCGGGAACTGATAAAAGAAGCCCGCCAACGGATTCATGATAATCCGGATGTTTATGTTGATCATATTTATGGAGAACATGAAGCCGGCGGAACTGGATTTTTGTACCTATCGCCCGTACCATTTAATGAATTAGGCCTGAATACTAAAATTCAAACCACCTCATATCCCGAATTATCGAAAGGATTTCTGTACAGTGTTCCCACTGTTTTTGTGCTGTGGCCGGCTCTTTTATTAGGAATTCGTGAAGCAACAAAAAATAATCAATCTAAAGAATTAGAAAATGAGTAACATAGATTATACAATTGCAAAAGACAATGACGGTAAATCTATTTGGAAATTTGTCGTTGGCGAATTGAGGCCAAAGGGTAAGTTTTTTACCCCGTTTAATATTATTTCAATTCCCATCATGATTTTAGGCCTGATCCTGATCATTATCCGGTTCTGGAAAGGAATTGGTTCCATAACAAATTTAACACAAGAAGTCCCCTGGGGCTTGTGGATTGGATTTGATGTAGTAACCGGTGTTGCCTTTGCCGGTGGCGCCTATGTCATTACTTTTATGGTTTACATCCTGAACATGAGAAAATATCATTCAATTGTTAGGGTTACCGTATTGAATGGTTTTCTGGCGTATGTCTTTTATGCCGGTGCTTTGTTATTGGATTTGGGCCGTCCGTGGAATGTGGTCAATCCCATCATTGGAAATAGTTTCGGAACAAGTTCGGTATTGTTTCTTGTCGCCTGGCATTTTCTGTTATACATGGTCGCACAACTGATTGAATTTTCGCCAGCGGTTGCAGAATGGCTTGGTGCCAAACGGGCTCGAAACATCCTAAGCAGCATGACCATTGCAGCTGTAATTTTCGGGATTACCTTATCCACACTGCACCAGTCCGGATTGGGGGCGCTTTATTTAATGGCAAAAGATAAAATTCATCCGCTTTGGTATTCTGAATTTATCCCAATTATGTTTTTTGTCTCAAGTATTTTTGCCGGACTATCCATGGTCATCTTTGAGGGCTCCATAAGCCACAAAGTATTTTCCGATCAGATAAGTAAAAAAAACCATAAGGCCCATAATGGCATATTGCATGGTTTGTCTAAGATTTGTGCCGGTGCTATGTTTGCCTATTTTTTCCTCCAGATAATTATTTTTATTCACGGAAAACGTTGGGTTTATCTTAATTCCCCGCTGGGATACTGGTATTTGACAGAGATCATTGGTTTTGTGTTGTTTCCAATGTTGTTGTTTTTCTATAGTTATCGAAGAAACAACATTTTAGCCATAAAAATGGCCGCTTTAATCACGATGCTTGGCATCATTATAAACCGCTTAAATGTCACCGTAATAGGTTTCAAATGGGACGCCACAGTTCACTATTTTCCTTCATGGATGGAAGTTGCTGTAACCCTGGCTGTAATTTTTACAGAAATATGGATTTTCAGGTGGGTCATAAACCGTATGCCGGTATTGCGCGAACCACCGGTTTGGGCTAAAGAAAAAAATAATTAGCCCAATATATTTGTTTGATTTAATTAATAACTTAAAACTTATAAAAATGGAAGGGTTTTCATATAATAACATATTTGATACCAAAGGAATTGAGTATATCATCATCATTGCTTTTCTTGTTTTGCTTATTCCTTTTTGGGTTTTGTTAAATAAAAAGTCGGCTATCGTAAAACAGGTTAAAAAAGTCTGGGATGTATTGACAATTGACATTTTGAAGATTCCACAGGGATTGTTTTATGGCAGGAATCATACATGGGCATACCTTACGCCATCAGGAAGTGCGAAAGTAGGCCTTGATGACTTTTTATTGCATGTGGTGGGTGATTTCAGAATAATCCAATTGAAAAGCCCGGGAGAAACAATCAAAAAAGGAGATTTACTTGCAGAAATTAACCAGGACGGGAAAAACCTGAAAATCGTTTCGCCTCTTTCGGGTAAGATCGAAAAGGCCAATTTACAACTCGTTGAAAGCACCGAGGTTTTGCAGAATGATCCATATAACGAAGGTTGGATATATCATATTAGACCATCTAACTGGGTTGGCGAAACAAAATCGTATTATCTTGCTGATAACGCACGGGCCTGGATTAAAGAAGAAATTAACCGGTTCAAGGACTTTTTAGCCGTTACTCTTAATAAACATTCACCCGATCCTACACTGGTTGCTTTTCAGGAAGGAGGGGAATTACGCAGCCACCTGCTTTCGGAATTGGATATGGAAATATGGGAGGATTTCCAAAAAGAATTTTTAGATGAAATGCAATAAAAAAAGTTTATAAAAACTGGTGATGAAACACCAGTTTTTTTTGTATTTTGCAGAGAAATATTTCTGGCTCTGTATCAATTATTCAAAAACATGAATTGTTATGAATACCCCTGATAAATCGAAGAGTAGCAAAAGTACCATCGGTACTTTTATCAATAAATATTTTATTTTCAGGTCTTCAATATATAGCCGTGTTGTTTATATTATAACGATTTTATCTGTTATTCTTTTTTTGTCGTTTGGGGTAATCTTCCGTTCGGTTTACGAAGAATATTTAAATACAGTCATTCGACAAAGTGGTAATAATGTTGGCTCCATTGTTGAAGGTGCCCTTTATCATTCCATGCTGACTAATGATAAAGGGGCGTTGCAAAGCACGCTGGACATCATCAATACAATGTCGGGCATTGACCAGGTAAACATGTATGACAATAAAGACAGCCTGGTTTATTCTACTTTTACCTTTGACACAACCTGCCAGAGCAATCCCGATTGTAAAAGTTGTCATCCTAACATTGGTTCCATGTTCTCAGATGATGAAAAAACCTACCGGATCATTGATCAAAAAAGTGCATGTTGCATGAATTCAGATGGAAACGGGCACAGGCATCTCTTAATCCGATCGCCCATACTGAATGAAAAGTCGTGCTATGTAAGTGCCTGCCATGCGCACCAGGAATCAGATAAGGTGCTGGGGTCGCTTGTTATTAAAATTCCACTGGAGGACCTTGATATGGCGGTTACAAACTCCTCTACTGATTTTTTCCTGTTAGCCACCTTCACTACTTTACTACTTGTTTTCTTTTTAATCGGCTTTACAAGAAGAAATATTAAAAAACCTTTAAACGCCATTATTTTGGCAAGTGAAGCTGTATCAAAAGGAGATAGAAGCAAGCGCCTTGAAATTAATCCCGGCCTGTTGGACGATATGCGTATGGTTTCACTTGCGTTTAATAATATGCTTGATAACCTGGATTCGGCAAACAATGAACTGGAAAACTGGTCGCATCAGCTTGAGTATAAAGTCCAGAGAAAATCAGAAGAATTATCAGAAATACAAAATGAACTTATCCATGTTGAAAAGATTGCCTCCCTTGGTAAATTGTCGTCTTCCGTGGCCCACGAAATTAATAATCCTCTTTCGGGCGTACTTACATACACTAAGCTTGTTCATAAACAACTGAATAAAGTGGATATGGATGAAGCTACCAAAGAATCCATTCTTAAATATTTGGTGGTGATTGAACGGGAAACAAAACGATGTGGCGATATAGTAAAAGGCCTGCTCGATTTTTCACGCAAAGACCAACAACATTTCGAACAAAAACATTTTCATCAGATTTTAAGGGAAACTTATAACCTGATGGCCCATCAAATGAAAATGTCAGAAATTAATTTTTATTCAGAATTTTCGGCTGCTTCCGATTTGATCTTTTGCAGCGAAAATCAAATAAAACAAGCATGCGTTGCCATCCTGGTAAATGCTTCTGAAGCCATTGGTGAAAATGGGGAAGTGGTGATGAGAACAAAAAATACCGATCCAAATCACATCCAACTGTCAATATCAGATAATGGTGTAGGAATTGCCCCGGAAGACATCCCCCATATTTTTGAACCGTTTTTCTCGGCAAAACAAAAAACCAGTGGAATCGGCCTCGGTCTTGCCATAGTTCATGGCATTGTACAAAGCCACAAAGGAAAAATAGAAGTTGATTCGGAACTGGGAAAACAAACAACTATAACCATTACATTACCATTAAAACAAATGGAAGAATAATATGGCAAAAAAAAGTTCAATACTGATCGTTGATGATGAAGAATCCGTCAGGGATTCTTTGTACAACTGGTTTATAGAAGACGGATACCATGTTGATTGTGCCGAAAATGCCAAAAAAGCATTGTCTATCCTCGAATCGCAACAATTTGATATTATCCTTGCCGATATTAAAATGCCGGGCATGGACGGCCTTGAAATGCATCGGCGGATCAAGGCCTTAAACAGCGAATCAATTGTTATTGTCATGACCGCCTTTGCCTCGGTTGAAACTGCAGTACAGGCACTGAAGGACGGGGCATACGACTATATTACCAAACCCTTCGACCCGGATGATCTATCGCATTTAATCCGCAATGCAACCAGCCAGGTTTTGTTGAAAGCAGAAAATGAGGCCTTGAAAAATAAAGTTATTTCGCTTGAAAATATAGAGGATATTATTGGCCATAGCGAATCCATGATAAATGTATTGAAGGATGTTGAAAGTGTAGCCCAGTCAAATTCGTCCGTAATAATCACAGGAGAAAGCGGAACGGGAAAAGAGCTTATAGCCAGGGCTATTCATTCTAATTCTTCACGGAAGTTTTTCCCCTGTCAGTGTTCATTGCGGGGCTTTGTCGGAAGATTTACTTGAAAGCGAATTATTTGGCCATGAAAGTAAGGCCTTTACAGGCGCCACTTATAACCGTAAAGGCAGGTTTGAAATGGCCGACGGGGGCTCCATCTTCCTGGATGAAATTGCCACCATTTCGCCCAAAATGCAGGTTGAACTGTTGCGTGTCCTGGAATCAAAGACCTTTGTAAGGGTAGGTGGCAACAAAGAGATTAAATCCGATTTCCGGGTAATTTGCGCCACAAACCGCGATTTAAAAACCCTTGTTGAAAACGGCACATTCAGGGAAGACCTTTATTATCGCTTAAATGTTGTAAATATCACCATTCCGCCACTTCGCAAGCGGATTCAGGATATTCCTGTGCTGGTTGATCATTTTATAAATAAATATTGTGTCTCCATGAGCCGGAATATCATGACCATTGACCCGGCTGCACTCAGACGCCTCGAAGAATACGAATTTCCGGGAAACGTGAGAGAACTTGAAAATATGATTGAACGGGCCATTGTTATTGGTAATGGAAAGGAGATACGGTTAAAGGACCTCCCCTTTGGAAATGAAATAATCAGCAATTCAAACGAAAGCCTGCACGATATTGAACGGAAATATGTGCAACAAATTCTTGATAAATACGGCTGGAATATTTCGCGCTCAGCAAAAGCTTTAAAAGTAGACAGGGTGACCCTGTATAATAAAATAAAAAAATACGGATTGCATAAACATAAGTAAAGTTTTGTCACTCTTCTGAAGCAATAGCGGGTCGGAATAAAATAAAAGGCTAATGAAAAATAAATTTTAGGTAATATTTAGTTCGTTTATCATTGGACAATAAAAAAATCTTATTAATTACATTTGGCCATTTCGAGAAATTATGGCTCGAAAACATAGTCCGTGATGTTTCTGTTGATTTTCAATATCCTGTCGTCATAAAAGATAGCCACATTGACCTGGTCAATTTTTATGAACCCAACCGCCGGCAATATGATGGAAATAAACTTTTAAAAATTGTTGAATCTAATTTATCGCCTGAATTTATCAAAGCCATTGGTTTATTCAGGGTTGATCTGTTTATTCCCATCCTTACTTATGTATTTGGCCAGGCCTATTTTAACGGAACGGCAGGAATTGCCTCTTTATATCGTCTTAAAAACGAACAATACGGGATGAAAAAAGATGAAGCCTTGCTATTCGACCGCTTCAGAAAAGTAATCATTCATGAACTGGGTCATACCTTTGGACTGGTTCATTGCCTTGTACCCGATTGCGTAATGAGGTCAAGTACCTATGTGGAAGACATTGACCAGAAAAAACATACGTTTTGTAGTAATTGTAGCGTAAAATTGAAAGAAAATCAAATTTGATCTTTCATACTAATTTAGTATTCTGAAATTTATTTCGTTCAACCTAAAGTTTACTAATTCCAATCCCTTAAAACAGAAATACAGAATTAACCAACCTGTTAAAATGGATAAATGTTATTTAGAAATTAAAAAAGGCCACCCCAAACTAAAGTTTAAGGTGGCCTTAAAATTTATCAATAACGATTATTTATCAAACTTCATAAACATCCCGATAAGGTCGACTACGCGATTTGAATAGCCCCATTCATTATCATACCAGTTCAAGGTTTTGACAATACGTTTGCCCAAAACCTGGGTAAATTCCGGATCGTAAATAGATGAATAGGAATTCCCGACTATATCGGAAGAAACCAGTTTCCCATCAGAATATAACAGCACATCTTTCATACTATCGCTATTGGCAGCCAATCTCACGGCGGCATGAATGTCCTCCACGGTAACATCTTTTTCAACTTCAACAACGAGGTCAACAATTGATCCGTCTGGAACAGGAACCCTTGCAGCCATTCCATCGAGGCGGCCTTTCAGTTCGGGGATCACCACACCCACAGCTTTTGCAGCACCGGTTGTTGTTGGGATAATATTCTCGGCAGCAGCCCGCCCACGTCGCCAGTCTTTATGTGGCACATCGGCAAGGCGCTGATCGTTGGTATACGCATGGGTCGTTGTCATAAGCCCTTCTTTGATGCCAAAATTGTCGTGCAATACCTTGGCCATTGGGGCAAGGCAATTGGTTGTACAACTTGCATTCGATACTATTTTGTGTTCGGGTTTAAGCCCTTCATCATTTACACCGATTACAATAGTATAATCAATCTCATCCTTTGCAGGAACAGTAAGGATCACCCTTTTGGCCCCTGCTTCAAGGTGGGCCGTCAATGATTCACGCGAACGGAATATTCCGGTTGCTTCGACCACCACGTCAACATTGAGTTCTTTCCAGGGCAATTGTTTGGGATCCCTGATGGCCAACATTTTTACATTTTCGTGGGGGGTAATTAAAAGATCGCCTTCCACTTTTATGTCTTCGCCAAAACCTTTCATTACTGTATCGTATTTCAGCAAATAAGCCAGTACGTCGTTATCAAACAAATCATTGATGGCAACGACTTCAATGTCTTTACGATTGTTAAGAATCCTGAAAACAGACCTTCCAATTCTTCCAAATCCATTAATTGCTACTCTCATTTTACACCTCCTTTCTTATCGGCTTCATCGTAAGCCAGAATTAATTCTTTAATGCGCGCTGCCATGGCAAAAGCACTATGATACCATGTAAGGGTTTTAACCATACGTCCGGGTGAATGCATGGTAGCTTTTGTATCGAACACCACTGAATGGCTATTATCAACCACGTCGGACGAAACAATCGGATCATCCAATACCTGGATGAGGTGTGGATACTTTTTCGAGGCCTCTTTTACAGCCTGAATTACATCTTCTTTAGTAGCCGTTGTTTTCAGAACAGTTGTAAGATCCAGCAGGGAGCCGTTTGGAACTGGCACATTCAACACGGTTCCGGCTATTCTTCCCTTCAATTCGGGCATGATATGTTCAATCCAAAAAGGTGCTTGAGTATCAATGGGGATGATATTTTCAGCCGCTGAACGGCTTCTTCTGAAATCGGATCCGGCCCTGTCGCGGAGCGGCTGATCGGAAGTATACGAGTGAATGGCGGTCATGGTAGCCTGATCTACGCCAAAATTTTCAGATAACACCTTTAACATCAATGCTCCAACATGGGTAGTGGCAGAACCTGCCGAAACAAGTTTATCGTTTGATAAAATCGTATGGTCGTTTATTCCCGAAATAACCGTGCGGTCAATTTCACCGCTGGGCAGGGAAGTTAGCATAACCCGTTGTGCGCCGGCATCGATGTGCTTTTGCATGTCTTCGCGTGAACGGTATAGCCAAGTGCCATCAACAACAATATCCACATCAAATACATCCCAGGGAATTTTTCCGGGTTCGCCACCACCGATAAAACGGGCTTTCCCATTATTTGTGATCAGGAAATTCCCTTCCTGTTTAACTTTTGATTTTCCTTTGGTTTCAGCGCCTACAAGATAGGCAAGAATTTCCGGCTGTCCCAGATCTGAAATTGCCACCACTTCGATCCGCTCGTCATCCTGACACATCCTGTAAAGATGCCTCGGTATTTCGCCGAATCCTTTTAATCCTACTCTAATTCTTTCCATATTAATAATATTATAAAATGTATTGTAATAAACTTTGTGTTATTTGATTAAACCAAACAATTTAGGTTTTGAAAAATTATAACGCGTGCAAAAGTAAAAATTGTACAGAAACGAAAATTAAAGAATCATTAATTTTCTATTTGATGATTAATTTATTTATTGAGTGATTATTGTTTTGTTCAATTTCAATAAAATACACACCCGATTGCAAATCCTGCACAGAAAATCTCTTTTCCCGGGATAATGTCTCCATTTGGCTTAGCATTTTTCCGTTTAAGGTGTAGATTGAAATGATGGTTTTCCCAATTTCTTCATCCGGTGAAATAAAAATAAAATCTTTTGCAGGATTTGGATGAAACATCATTTCAGAATTTGTTACTGCTTCATTTAATCCGGTTAATTCCAAGGTAAAACTTTGTTCTTGCGAAAATTCAGAAGCCGCAAAGGAATTATCAATTGTTTGGACACTCCAGTAATAGGTTGTGCCGGGAACCAGGTTACGAATCATCCAGAAGTTTGTTAAAGAGGTATTTCCAAGGGCAACAATTTTCCGGTAACCATCACTCATATGTGCCATCGGAGAAAGATTATTACAATCCAGTGGCTGGGTTCCAATTCTTAAGTTATAAGATAAACCTGTGGCCGGGGTTTGAGGATCGCTCCCATCTTCCCAAGTAAACATGGCTGTATTTCCCGTAAAATCGACGGACAGATTCTGAGGAGGTTGTGGTATTATGTTAGGCAATGTCATGTCGTTTCTGAAAAGTTTAGTAAATGGCCCACCCGAATAGCTATCGCCGGCAACAAGAATATCAAGATCCAAATCGTTATCATAATCGCCCCAGGCAATAAAACTATTGTTAGCATAAGGAAGTCCGGCCGAAATGCTGTTGAATAGATCATTGCCTAAATTCTCATATATCTCGGTCATAAAAACGCCACAACCCGAAAGTTTTCCGGTAACTGCAGCATCAAGGTCACCATCGTTATCATAATCAGCCCATACGGCATTTCCCATGGCGACCGGCGCCAGGCCGGCATAAATATTTGTAAACATAAAATTGCCATCGTTTCTGTAAATATTGGCCTGGGGGGCAATCCAATCATCAAAGCCCGAGGTCAAAATATCAAGGTCGCCGTCATTATCGTAGTCGCCCCATTTAACCGACCCGGTGCAAAAGCC
>JAWKKL010000033.1:0-36676 GCA_041393275.1 Bacteroidales bacterium | reverse complement strand
ATGGACGCCGTTAATAGAACTGCCGCTAACCCACAAATAAAGGAAAAACTCAGGCAAACCCTCACCATGGCTGATATGGTAAAATTTGCCAAAATGCAACCCCTTCCGATAGAACACGATACCAGCCTGAACTATGCTATTGATTTTGTAAAAGAAACCATGCATTTAACGTCTGTTCCGGTAAATGGAAAAGAAGAAAAAACGGATGAAAAGGAGGTTCGGAATGCACAGGGACAACTGGCTTCTGCAACTACCGAAGATAAGGTTCAAAATGAAGACGGAAAGGAGGTGAAGGATGTTCGCTAACATGGAGTTTGCCAATCCGGAGTACCTGTACACGCTAATTATTATTCCATTGATGGGATTATGGTATTGGTATAAACATGTAAAAGACAGCGCCGACATCCAGGTTTCATCAACAAAAGGGTTTATTACAGACAAACGAAGTTTCAAACAATATTTATACTTCAGCCTTTATTTGATGCGGGCTTTGGCTATGGCCTTGTTGATTGTTGCCCTGGCGAGGCCACAAACCACTTCCAGCCGGCAGGATGTAACCATTGAAGGGATTGATATTGTCATTGCCCTGGACGTATCGGGAAGTATGCTGGCCATGGATTTAAAACCCGACCGCCTGGAAGCCGCTAAAGAAGTAGCCTCTGAATTTATCTCAGGCAGGGAAAACGACCGCTTTGGCCTGGTTATATTCAGTGGTGAAACCTTTACTCAGGTTCCGCTTACAACAGACCATGCCGTGGTAAAAAATCTTTTTAAAAATGTAAAAAGCGGCATGATTGAAGACGGAACTGCCATTGGCGACGGCCTGGCCACATCTGTAAACCGATTAAAGGACAGCAAAGCGGTGAGCAAGGTGATTATACTATTAACCGACGGAGTAAACAATATGGGTTCACTTGATCCGCTTTCTTCTGCGGAAATTGCTAAAATTTACGGCATCAGGATTTACACCATAGGGGTTGGAACTGAAGGATCAGCTCCTTTTCCTGTTCAAACGCCTTTTGGAATGGATGTTCGTTACGTAGATGTACAGATTGATGAAGAATTGTTGCAACAGGTGGCCCAGTTGACAGATGGAAGGTATTTCAGGGCAACAAGCAACAGTAAGTTGAGGGAAATTTATGGCGAAATTGATAAACTGGAAAAATCGAAGATAGATGTTACCGAATTTAAAAAGAAAAAAGAGGAATATTTGCCTTTTGCATTTTGGGCCATTATTTTGCTAACATTTGAAATACTTTTAAGGAATACAATTTTCAGAAGTACACCTTAACATTGAAAGATTATGGAATTATTCCGGTTCGAACATACTGAATATTTTTGGGCATTGCTGCTGATCCCGTTACTATCTATCCTTTTCATATGGATGTTGCTGTGGAAAAAAAGAGCCCTGAACAAATTTGGCAACTGGTCGATTATACAACGCTTGATCCCGGCCATGTCAACGTCACGAGCGGTTTTAAGATTTGTGATATTAATGTTTGCTTATTTATTTCTAATCATTGGACTGGCAAATCCTCAAATCGGTTCGAAGCTGGTGGAAGGCGAACGAACTGGAATAGATATCATGGTGGCCCTGGATGTTTCGAACAGTATGCTGGCCCAGGATATTAAACCCAACCGCCTTGAACGGTCGAAACAGGCCATTTCAAAATTGATTGATGAATTGGGAAATGACCGGATCGGTATGGTGGTTTTTGCCGGGAATGCCTATGTTCAGCTTCCCATTACAACCGATCATTCGGCAGCAAAAATGTTTTTATCAACCATTAGCTCGAAAATAGTTCCTACCCAGGGAACTGCCATTGGTGAGGCCATTGAACTAGCCGCCAAATCGTTCGAAGATGAAACGCACAGCCGTGCCATTGTCATTATTACTGATGGTGAAAATCATGAAGACGACGCCGTTGAAATAGCAAAATCGGTGTCGGAAAAAGGGATTCATGTTTATACTATTGGGATGGGATTGACTGATGGTACGCCTATTCCGGATTATGATAAATACGACCGGCTGGTGGGTTATAAAAAGGACCGACAGGGAAATACTGTGGTCACTAAATTAAATGAGCAGATGCTGCAGGAAATAGCATTGGCAGGAGATGGTATTTACGTAAGGGCGAATAATACCCAAGCAGGATTGAGCAAAGTATTTGAAGAAATTAATAAACTGGAAAAAACCGAATTTGAAAGCAAGGTGTTTTCCGATTACGAAAGCAGGTTTCAGTATTTTATTGCCTTAAGTTTGCTGTTTCTTTTATTAGAGATCACTATCTTTGAGCGAAAGAGCAAATTGTTGAGTAAAATAGAATTATTCAAATAGTGAAAAAATGAAAAACTTACTAGAACGCCATAATATAATGTTCGATAAACTGATTATAAATAGAAAAACGTGGACTTCGCTTATACTTTTTGGGATTTTCAAAAAGCTAGTGGTTGTATTTATTATCATTACCGCTTCTGTTTATGGCCAGAAGGAAAACAAATACATCCGCAGCGGAAACGACAATTATTATGAAGATAGTTATAAGGATGCTGAAGTTGATTATATGCGGGCTCTTGAAAAAAATCCTGAATCGGTAAAAGGGCAATATAACCTTGGCGGTGCTTTATACAAACAGGAAAATTTTGAAGATGCAACGAAATTATTCGGTAATGTAGCCAGCCGTGATGCAGATGCAGATACCAAAGCAAAAGCATTTTATAACCTGGGAAATTCGTACGTAAAAGCACAGAAATTTCAAGAGGCCATTGAATCGTACAAAAATGCACTGCGCCTTGATCCGGATGATATGGACACAAAATACAACCTGGAATATGCGAAAAAGATGATGCAACAACAGCAACAGGAAAAGCAAAATCAGGACCAGAACAAGGATCAGGAAGACAAGGAAGACCAAAAGGATAAACAAGATCAGGAAAACAAAGATCAAAACCAGGATCAGGAGAACAAAGATCAAAAACAGCAACAGGATCAACAACAGGATCAGCAGAACCAGCAGCAAAATCAATCGCAGCAGCAACCGCAACCCCAGCAAATTTCGAAGCAGGATGCAGAACGGATGTTGGAAGCATTGAAAAATGACGAAAACAAAACACTGGAAAAAGTAAAATTGATGCAGGTTCCGGCAAAAACATCTACAACTGAAAAAGACTGGTAAATCAGGAAATTGAATAAGTTATTAGAATAAAGTACAAACAAATATGATATTTAAATAATTTTGTCGTTGTAAAAAATGCAGAAACTAAGCCTCAGCATATTATTCACATTTTCTTTTCTGGCCGCCACATTGATGGGCCAGGATGTCACATTTATGGCATCTGCTAAAAATGTGGTTAGGACCGATGAACAGTTTAGGCTGGTTTATTCATTAAACGCAGAAGGCAAAAATTTCAGGGCACCAACCTTCGAAAAATTCAGGGTACTTGCCGGGCCAAGCACATCTTCAAGTTCAAGCATACAGGTGATAAGCAGGAGAGTGTCAGCCGCACGGTTGAATATACCTATACCTTTGTTTTACAGGCTACCGAAGAAGGAATGTTTGATATACCGGCTGCCGAAATAACCGTTGATGGTAATAAATACCAATCAAATCCTGAAAATACAGGTTGTTAACAAGTGGAAGTACACAACAAGGTCAGCAGCAAGGAAGTTCACAAGGCGGCGAAACCAATGAAATGGATCAACTAAAGGATGATGTTTTTATCCGTGCCTATGCCGACAAAAATTCACCAATGCAGGGCGAGCAGGTTGTAGTTACTTATAAGCTGTATTACAGAATAAATATATCTTCTCCTGAATTTTCAAAAGAACCTTCTTACAAAGGCTTTTGGGTGAATGACCTGTTAAAGGATAAAAATTATCCGCAATACAAAGAGAATTATAAAGGCCAGGCATATAATGTTGCCGAAATTAAAAAAGTTGCCTTATTCCCTCAGCAAAGTGGGAAGATTTCTATTACGCCCCTTGAATTGACCTGCCAGGCGCAGGTAAAGGCTCAAACACAAAGCCGGTCGCGCGATCCGTTTGAAAGTTTTTTTAACGATCCGTTTTTTAACCGGTATAAAACCGTCGAAATCCCTTTGGTATCTAATAGTTTAAGCCTTGATGTAAAACCTTTGCCAACAGCAAATAAACCATCTGAATTTAGTGGTGCCGTGGGTAAATTCGATATGAGTTCCTCCATCGACAATACTGATTTGAAAGCCAACGAAGCCATCAATCTGAAATTTACCATTAGCGGAACAGGCAATGTTGAGCTTGTCGACAAAGTTAATGTGAAGTTTCCACCGGATTTTGAAGTATATGACCCCAAGGTAACCAAAAGCATGAATTATGCACAGCAAGGCGTTTCGGGGCGTAAGACATTTGAATACCTGATTATTCCACGAAATCCAGGTGAATTTAAAATTGATCCTGTGAAGTTTGTCTATTTCGATCTTGCCAGTAAACTGTATAAAACCCTTTCGTCGCCTGAATATGTAATAAATGTAGCAAAAGGAGATGGCAGCCAGGTCGATTATACATTCAGTGGAACCAATAAATCAGACATCCAATACATTGGTTCTGATATTCGGCATATACATACCGGGGTTCCAAATTTACGATTGACCGGTTCCTTATTTTTTGGTTCCCCTTCTTTTTATTTGTTGTTGGCCCTGCCACTTTTTCTGTTCATCCTTTTTGTCATTATCTGGAAAAAGGAGTTGAAAAAAAGAAGCAATATGGCGTTGATGCGTAACAGGAAAGCCACAAGGGTAGCTCAAAAACGTCTAAAAAAAGCACAGGCCTTTTTACAGGAGAAAAAGCAAAACGAATTTTATGAAGAAGTCTCGCAGGCCTTGTGGGGTTATCTGAGCGATAAATTCAGTATTCCTCTTTCCAATTTATCAATGGATACGGTGAAAGAAACATTACAAGTGAAAGAGGTAAAAGAAGAGACCATACATTCTTTTATCGAAACATTGAATAATTGTGAATTTGCCCGATTTGCCCCGGGTGACAGCCAGGCAAATATGGAATCCATTTACACCGAAGGGGTTAAAATAATAACTACCATGGAAAAAGAATTGAAGTAAACATGAGGTATATATTAATTATATCAACGGTTATCGTTTTGATTTGCGGAAATCTGTTTGCAGAAGAGCCGGACAGTTTGTTTTTTAAAGCAAACCGGGCGTATGCAAATGCCTATTATTCTGAAGCGGTAGATAATTACCTGATGGTTGTAGATGCCGGCTATGAATCGGCTGGCCTTTATTTTAACCTGGGAAATGCCTATTTCAAGTTAAATGATTTTCCTTCGGCAATTTTGTATTACGAAAAAGCGAAAAAGCTTGACCCCAACAACGAAGATATTAAGTTTAACCTGGGTGTAGCTAATTCAAAAATAGTTGACAAGAGAACCGGTCCCTGAATTATTTTTAAAACCTGGTGGAGATCGTTTTATAATATGTTCAAGGCAAATACTGGGCCATTATTCAGTGGTAAGTTTTTATGGTGTTTTTTATTATGCTCGCCTTTTATCTATTATCAAGGATTACCAAATCAGGAAACTGGCGGCACACAGTGGCCTTTTTTATTTTATTTATTACTTTTACATTTTTTTATTTCGTATCAGAAATATCATCGTTTCACCATGAAACTATGCTGTCGTATTCATAGACAATTACGGTAAAAAGTTCACCCAATCCAAACAGTGTCGATTTGTTTGTCATACATGAAGGGCAAAGTCCAGATAAAAGACAATGTGGGTTCGTGGGTCGAAATTCGTATTGCCAATGAATAGCGTAGGCTGGCTTCCTGCTGAATCGCTGGAAAAAGTTAGTTCACCTGATATTCTGAATCAAAAAGGCTAATAATCAATGTTTCATCACCATATTTGGAATCGTAACTTTTAAATTTGGCTCAGTTTTCTGGCCCGTTTGATGGCAAATACGGCCCTCATTTCGTGCCCGGCTGCGCCTGGCAATCCCATTGTTTACATCCCAATACAACATTTGTCTTAATCTACGGTCGGCGTCTTCTGGGCATCAAGCACCATTCGAAACCTCCGTTGATTACTCTCGCCCCCAATAACGCCACCACCGTTGAATCGAAACCCAGGTTGCCCGCGAAACGAATCGCCAATAACATTATGGAATGGCCATATCGGCCGTAAATTGCGAGCCATCATAAATATTGGAGGTTTCCCGGTAGGGTGAATCAGTACCCGACACATCGTGATGATCACGGCCCAAAACCACAGGTGCAGATATTTTACCATCCCGAATTGCTTTATTAAATGCGGTGGCTATTTTTGTCCGGCCTTCGCAATCGGCGGATAATATTCTTGCCTGCGAACCAACCACCAACTTGTTTTCTTTAGCTTCTTTAATCCATTTAATGTTGTCTTTCATTTGTTGTGTGATCTCCGGAGGAGCAACAACAGCAATTTCCTCCAAAACCCGCATGGCAATATTATCGGTCAGGTCAAGGTCTTCAGGTTCTGAAGAGGTGCAAACCCAACGAAATGGCCCGAATCCATAATCGAAACACATGGGCCCCATAATATCCTGTACATAAGAAGGATATTTAAAATCCCCAATATCGTTTAAAATATCGGCACCTGCACGGTTCGCCTCAAGGAGAAAAGCATTACCATAGTCAAAAAAATACATGCCATATTCAGCCAGCTGGTTAATTGCCATTACCTGCCTTTTGAGGGATGCCTGAACTTTAGTTTTAAACTCATCAGGATTATTTGACATCAATTCATTGGCTTCTTCATAAGATAAGCCAGCCGGGTAATATCCGCCAGCCCAGGGATTGTGAAGAGACGTTTGGTCCGAACCCAAATCAACCTTTATCTTCCGTTCCGCCAGGCGTTCCCACAAATCCACAATATTCCCTAAAAATGCAATGGAATGGGGTTCTTTTTTAGCCAGGTATTCCAGTGCGACATCAATGGCCTGGTCAACATTATCAGTGATGCCATCAACCCATCCCTGCTCAAATCGTTTGTACGCAGCTTTAGGATTTATTTCCGCCGTGATACTTACCACACCGGCAATGTTGGCCGCTTTGGGCTGCGCACCGCTCATGCCGCCAAGTCCGGCGGTAATAAATAGTTTACCTTCAAGCGATTCACCGGGTTTTGTAATTTTTCTACAGGCATTCATCACAGTGATAGTTGTGCCATGAACAATTCCTTGTGGCCCGATATACATGAACGAACCCGCTGTCATTTGCCCATATTGCGAAACGCCTAGAGCATTAAATTTTTCCCAGTGATCTGGCGAGGAATAATTGGGGATAACCATGCCATTTGTTACAATTACCCGAGGTGCTTCTTTGTGCGATGGGAATAATCCCATGGGATGGCCCGAATACAGTACAAGCGTTTGCTCATCATTCATCTCGGCCAGGTATTTCATGGTGATCAGGTATTGTGCCCAGTTTTGAAATACAGCCCCATTTCCCCCATAGGTTATTAATTCTAGGGGGTGCTGGGCAACAGCATGATCGAGGTTGTTGGACAGCATCAACATAATGGCTGCCGCTTGCTTTGATTTATGCGGAAATTCATTTATACTTCGGGCATAAATTTCATAATCAGGTTGAAAACGGTACATGTAAATTCGGCCGTATGTTTCCAGTTCATCCCTAAACTCTGGTGCCAACACTGTATGATGTTTCGTTTCGAAATACCGGAGTGCATTTTTGAGGGCCAGTTTTTTTTCTTCCCGGGTTAATATTTCTTTCCGTTTGGGTGCATGGTTGATATTTGGGTCATACGGTTTGGGTTCCGGCAAAATAGCCGGAATTCCCTGCAATACGGCTTGTTGAAAATCTGTTGTGTTCATTTGATGATTTTTCTATATCCTGAAAATATTCAGCAAAATTAAAGAATAAATTGGTTTAGGTTTATTCAAATTGAAATCAGAAATTGAATTTCATTTTAATGACCCTACACTAAAAATGAAACGTCATTGCGAACCTTGAGTAGGATTTGTGTGTTGGTGTGAACCAAGATCAAAATTGATAAGTACCCCAAAAAATACAGATTGCTTAGCTCCATCACGCATTATCTACCCTCCGGATCACGAAGACGGCAACTCATTGAATGAAATGGTATAAAGTTCTCATCAGTTATTTTATTTTCAATATAAATAGCCCAATTTTCATTTTTTCAGAATGG
The DNA here is from genome assembly GCA_041393275.1 of Bacteroidales bacterium. Classification (GTDB taxonomy): domain Bacteria; phylum Bacteroidota; class Bacteroidia; order Bacteroidales; family JAADJA01; genus JAADJA01. Next base: position 28,481 of record JAWKKL010000033.1, on the reverse strand, counting down.
AATATTAATATTCATTTTTGATTTCAACTAGTTAGAAAAACCGTTCCCTGATTTAATGCTGCCGCAAACTGATTGTCTATTGACAACCATTGAAATAATCATTACATTGCACCTTCTTTTAAAAAGGAATTAATTAGGCAAATTTCTTTGACTTCGGAATAATGATTAATTTTATTCCGAAGTCTTAAAAAAATGATCAAAACAAACAAGAGATGAAAACACTTACCATTTTTGTGGTAATTACCTTTTTGGTAAACCCACTCTTTTCACAACCCAAAACTCCAGAAGAATTTACCATAGCAAATACCTGGTACGATATACAAACGACCCGGTCTATGCAGGATAGGATATATTATTTTGATGATGGGACAATAGGTGCAGTTTTTAATCTCATGTATACAGACGATCTGGGTGTTGGGTATAATTATTACGACGGAAATAGTTGGGGACCCGAACCTATGTATCCCATAACCACCAGCCCATCCTTAAACCCAAGTTATACAAAGTTTGGGGAAAACGGAGAAATTGTTGCTTCAGAAGGGTCAAATGGTCTTTACATAAATTATAGAACAGAAAAAGGAACAGGAGATTGGAACCAAATAGTATTTCCCGGACCTGTAAGTTGTACAAAACTTTACTCTCCTCAAATAGTTACAGCAGGAACAGATTATCATATAATTCATATCCTGGCACTTTGTAAAGATACAAGCCAGCAATTGGAATATCAGGATAACATAGGTAAGGTGTTATATTCAAGAACATCGGATGGAGGTACTACCTGGGATGTATTGCACCATAATTTCGACTTTAACAACGACTATTTTGGTTTTTCAGAATTATCGCTGGTTTTTGCCGAACCAAAAGAAAACACCCTTGCTTTTGCTATTGGAGATTATTTTACAGATTTAATCTTAGTAAAATCATTGGATGGTGGCGATACCTGGCAAGAAACCATTATTTGGGAACATCCATATCCTTACCTGGAATTTGGGACAACTGTTACAGATACATTCTGGGCCAATACCGGCTCCATGGACATTGCACTTGATTTAGAACTCAGGGCGAATGTGGTATTTTCGCTTTGCCATATTCAGTCCTTATCTGATAGTATTTGGTATAACGATCCCTGGGCCGATGGAATCGTTTACTGGAATGAAGACATGGATGTTTTCTCCAACAATATAAATGCCCTGAATCCACAGGACCAACCCGATTCTGAATTATATGAAGATTATAACCTGATTGGCTGGATACAGGATCTAAATGGAAATGGTGAACCGGACTTTCTCCCCTTTGACAATGATAACCCGGCATTTTATCCATCACTTGGGTTATCAACAATGCCTACACTTTATATTGATCCTTATAATGGCATTTTCGTGATATGGTCTTCATTAACAGAAACCTTTAATAATGGGAATAATGATTACCGGCACATCTGGGCAAGACATGGAAATTTTGATAATTCGACCTGGGGTAATTTTGTAGATTTTACCAGTGAATTAATCCATATATTTGATGAATGTGTCTTTCCGACAATTTCACCTCAAAATGATGATTATCTTCACTTAACTTACCAATTTGATCAAGAACCGGGCTTGAATAATTCTGGAATTTCGGGAAATGAAATAATCTGCATGAAGGTAGGCCTGGAAATTCCTCCTGCTTCAGTTTTAGCTAATTTTACATCAAATGCAACACTAGTTCACCCAGGAGATACTGTCCTGTTTTTAAATCTATCCACCGGATATCCACCGGATATGTTGGAATTCGAATGGGAATTCGACGGGGGAATTCCTTCTTTCTCCACTGATACAAACCCTTCAGTAATTTACCTAAATGAAGGAACCTATGATGTTAAACTTACAGCGAGCATTGGTAATCTAACATCTAATACTAAGCTTATTGAAGATTACATAACCGTTCTCCCACAAACAAGCCTTACAGAAATTTTAATGGCCGATTTTGTAACCATCTCGCCAAACCCATCTACCGGCATCGTAAGTGTTTCAAATGATCATGAAGAGGACATTAACGTTACAAATTACGGTCCGGTAGGTAATTTAATCGGAACGGAAAAAATCGAAAAGGAAAAATCGAAGTCATTAAATTTATTGGATTCTCCCAATGGTATCTATATTATAAAAATAGAATCAGGGAATTCAGTTTACACAGAGAAAATTATCCTGAAAAAAGAATAGGTTTAGATTTTTTCTTTCGAATTTTTCAAAATCTGGTATAAAAATTCACGTGCCCTGAAAAGTTGTGCTTTTACCGTACCCAATGGCAGATTCAATTCAGTGGCAATTTCATCGTACGAATATTCTTTAAAATAGCGGAGTTCGATGAGGGTGCGATAATGCGGTTTTAATTTTTCAACCACTTCATGCATTAATTTGATTTTTTGCTTTTTAACCAGTTCTTCTTCCGGGTCGAGGGTTGGCGAAGGGATTTTACCGGCCATTTCAGTACCGGTTTCGTTGTCATCGTAGTTTGCATCAATGGAGAAGGTATACTTTTTCTTTTTGCGGATGAAGTCAATGCAATTGTTGGAAGCAATTTTAAACAACCAGGTACTAAAGGCATAATCAGGCGTATATTGATGGAGTTTCTTAAAGGCTTTGCCAAAAGCCTCAATGGTCAGGTCTTCTGCATCGTGCGGGTTGTTGGTCATTTTCAACAACATAAAATACAGCGAATCCCGGTAATTTTTCATCAATTCAGCATACGCTTTTTGGTCACCATCTTCAATGGCACGTTTAACAAGCTGATAATCGCGTAATGCTTTTTCTGTTAAATGTGTGGTTACTTCCATCTGCTTTGTTTGAATACCAGATTAATACTAACCAGTATCGGATAAATAAGTGTTATTAATAGTTCAATCAGGGGCGAAAGTACTAATAATTTTTTTTCGTTTAACTGACTATATGTTTTTTTAAATATAACCAACTGGCTAAAATACCTTACGACAAATAAACTTATCACTATATTAAAATATAGAGCCTTTGCAAGCAATATAACAAACAATACCAGCATTACAAAAAAGCTGAACGAATACAGACCCAACACAAGTTTATGTTTAAATTTATAAAATTTCCCTGTTGATAAATGCCTCCTTTTTTGTCGCCACCATTCTGCATACGTTTTTTTGGTTTCTGATAAGGTAAATCCTGATTCATTTACCTGGATGGCCGTATTTTTTTTATTGGCCACCTTGTTTATGAATAAATCATCATCACCACTGGAAACATTATAATGGGAGATAAAACCCTTTGTTTGTAAAAACAGTGTTTTTTTATAAGCCAGGTTTCGGCCAACACCCATGTAAGGCAGGCCCAGTAAGGCCAACGAAAAATACTGAAGGGCCGTAAAAGCTGTTTCGTAACGGATGATCCTATTTAAAAACCCTGTTGATTCATTGTGTTTTCCATAGCCAAGAACAATTTGTATCTCCCGGTCAAACTGCCAAACCATGGTTTCAATCCACAATTCACTGCCTGGTGTGCAATCGGCATCCGTCAATAAAAGGTTTTCGTATTTAGCCGATTTTATACCCAGGGCAAGCGGAAATTTTTTCCCTTTAAAAAAGTTCAGGTCCTGATGAAGATTTACAACCGAAAGATGTTTGTATTCACGCGCCAAATCCTCAAGTAAAAAAATGGTTTCGTCGTCCGAAACATCGTTTACTACCACAACTTCAAACCGCCGGTATGTTTGGTTCAGGATAAGCGGTAAATTCTTTTTAAGGTTGGTGAATTCATTTTTTGCTGAAATTACCACAGAAACAGGAAAATCAATTTCACCTGGCTTAACTTTTTGTTTGTAAAAAGCAAACCGGCTAAAAATTACCCAGAAATAAAAAAGCTGAATAAATACAAACAGGCAAAACGCAAGCAACAAGATGCCATCTAATGTCAGAAAATCAATGTTCAATAGTTTGAAATTTGTGCATTAAGTAAGTACAAATGTAATCCTTATTACAGGAATTAATTTATCTTTACCACGAGAATATCAACACCTGAATGTTGAAGATTTTATTTTTAAATGTTAAAATTTGAGTTAAGCGCGCAGGATAAAAATTCATCAGCACGAGCGGGTGAAATCCAAACTGATCACGGTAAAATTGAAACCCCTATTTTTATGCCCGTCGGCACTGCGGGTGCGGTAAAAGCCGTTCATATGCCCGAATTAAAAACCGATACAAAAGCACAGATCATCCTCGGAAATACATATCACTTATATTTAAGGCCGGGATTGGAAGTGATCAGCCATGCCGGGGGATTGCATAAATTCACCAGCTGGGATGGGCCTATACTTACTGATAGTGGGGGATATCAGGTGTATTCATTAGCCAATACCAGAAAACTTACAGAACAAGGCGTGATCTTCAATTCGCATATTGATGGTTCAAAACATCGCTTTACCCCTGAATTTGTAATTAATATACAGCGGAAAATCGGAGCGGATATTATTATGGCTTTTGATGAATGTACTCCCTACCCTTGTGATTATGAATATGCTAAAAAATCGTTGGACTTAACCCATGCATGGCTCGACCGTTGTTTATATCAGTTTGATAATTCAGGGGCTTTATATGGTTTCGAACAATCACTTTTTCCAATAGTACAGGGTAGTGTTTATAAAGATTTGCGGGTAAAATCTGCTGAATATATTGCTTCAAAAAATGCTGCCGGCAATGCCATTGGAGGGCTATCAGTTGGCGAACCACATGTAGACATGTACGAAATGACCGAATTGGTTTGCTCCATTTTACCAAAAGATAAACCCCGCTATTTAATGGGGGTTGGAACCCCGGCAAATATTTTGGAAAGCATTGCCCTGGGCATCGACATGTTTGATTGCGTAATGCCAACCCGGAATGCACGGCACGGATTGCTTTATACCAGCAAAGGGATCATGAATATAAAAAATGAAAAGTGGAAAAACGATTATTCACCCATTGATGAAAATGGAAATTCTTATGTTGATACGCAATATTCAAAAGCCTATTTGCGTCATCTAATCCATTCGCAGGAAATGTTGGGAAGTATGATTGCCAGTCTGCACAATTTAGCTTTTTATTTATGGCTGGTAAAGGAAGCCAGGAATAAAATTTTAAGTGGTGAATTTCTACCCTGGAAAGAAAAAATGGTTAAAAAACTGGCAGAACGATTGTAAGCCTGAAATAATACATTTGCAAAAAAATCCTTATTGAAAAAGATAGACATTTATATAATCAAGAAGTTCCTCGGTACTTTTTTCTTTGCCATTGCTTTGCTGGTTGTAATTGTCATCGTTTTTGATATTTCGGAAAAAATCGATGACTTTATCGAAAAAGAGGCACCGCTGTCAGAAATACTTTTTAGTTATTACCTGAACTTTATCCCTTACTTTGTCAATCTTTTTAGTTATTTATTCACCTTTATTGCAGTTATATTTTTCACTTCAAAAATGGCTTCAAATAGTGAGATCATAGCTATTTTAAGCAGTGGGATCAGTTTCCAACGATTGTTATTTCCCTATATAATTTCAGCTACAATATTGGGGTTGATGTCATTTTATTTAGCCAACTTCCTCATTCCGAAAACCAATAAAACGATGATGGAATTTGAAAGGATTTATATTAAAAATCCATTTCAAAACAGGGAAAGAGACATTCATATGCAAATTAGCCCCGGCACGTTTGTTTATATGCAGAGTTACGATAGCCGGACAAATACCGGGTACAAATTCTCCCTTGAAAATTTTAAGAATAAACGGCTAACTCAAAAAATATTGTCGCAACGAATTACCTGGGATAGCATTAAAGGTACCTGGACGATTAAAGATTACGTCATACGTAAAATAAATGATAATCAGGAAGCCATTTTTAAAGGAAAAGATTTGGATACTATCCTTAATATGTACCCCCATGAATTCAGGTTTATTCTCGAAGAGATGAAAACCATGAACTACATGGAACTCAGGGCGTTTATTGACAAAGAGCGATTAAAAGGGTCGCACCTGATCAATGAATACGAAGTTGAAAAACACAAACGGATGGCCTTTCCATTTGCTACTATTATCCTTGCTATTATTGGGGTTTCTATCAGCAGCCGGAAAGTTAGAGGAGGCATTGGGATGCACCTCGGGTATGGCCTGGCCATAACTTTCGGATATATATTATTTCAGCAGGTTACTACTGTGTTTGCCACGCGGGGAAACATGGCACCCTGGCTTTCGGTTTGGATCCCAAACTTCGTATTTGCTGTGGTGGCAGCTTTTCTTTACCGGATTGCGCCGAAATAATTCGATCCCAGGTAACTATTATTTGAGTTTGCATGATAAATTGTAATTTTACAAAAAACAAGCAAGGTTTATGGTTAAGTCAATACGCCTGGTAGTCCTTTTTATTTCAATTTGTTTTCCTTTTATATCCAATGGTCAGACCCCCAAAGATTCAACGAAAAAATACTCTGACTATAGATTCACTGAATTAGAAGCTACATTTTTAGGGGTAGGCATAAACCGGATTTTTGAAAAGAAAAAATACACGATTGGCTGGGCACTTAACTTCAGATATGTAAATTGGGGATTGATTTCTAATGATAGCTTGTTTAACAGGCGGTCAGGTTATGATTCTAAAATGGATTTTGACATAATTAAACTAAAGTTTTTGTATCGCAAAGAATTCTTGAATTATTTTATAGCTGAAGTGTCGCCCCTATTTTCAGCTTCGATTACAAGTAATGAGGACTATCTTCTTTCTTTTGGCGTGGAACCTGTATTATACTACCTTAAGATAGGTCGGGTAAAGTTTTCGGCATCCCTGACCTTTAAAAAACCGTTGAACAATAAATACTATTATTTAACCTTTTCACCCATACGAATTAATATCAGGCTGGATAAAAAGGAAAACTTTAGGCATAAGAAAATGAATTGAAGCTCTTTTATAATTTTCCCAGCCACAAAAAACATCCAGAAAATTCATTTTTCACTGACACTTCTTCAGAAAAGATACCATAAACAGCGGCACCGGAACCTGTTAATGAAGCGTAAATTGCACCTTTTCGCCGTAACTTCTCTTTAACTAATTTAATTTCTGGAAATCTTTCAAAAATTGGTTTTTCAAAATCATTTACAAGGTTATTTTTCCAATCTTTCATGGGCATTTGAATAATTTCTTCAAGTGACCAATTTTTATTTTTTGGATTAATCCATGTATAAGACTCAGCCGTATTAATATGAACATTTGGTTTTACAATAACCAAAAAAAATCCAGGTAGATCAATATCTGCTTTTTTAAATTGATCACCTTTATCATAAGCAAATACCGCTTTGTTATCAACAAAAAAAGCACAATCACTCCCTAATTGGCGGGCATAGCCTTTCATTGATTCTGATGAAAGATTTAAATTAAAAATCTGATTCAATAGTATGATGGTATAAGCTGCATCGGCCGAACCGCCACCCAATCCGGCACCAAGCGGAATTGTTTTATGCAAATGAATACGAACAGGGCCAATATTAAAATCTTTATTTAAAAGTTCATACGCTTTTACTACCAGGTTACTTTTACGATCACCCGAAATATCAACGCCGCTAACACCGAAATGAAATTCCCCATCGGTGGATGGAATTATTTCCAATACATCGTTCAATGGCACCGGATACATAATGGTTTCCACGTTATGAAAACCATCGGGTCTTTTTGCCAAAACCGAAAGGCCCAGGTTTATTTTGCAATTGGGAAAAATTATCATGTTTCAATTTCAACTTGCTAAATTATTGTAATTTTGACAATCTTCTTCAAAATTAAAATTCATCAAATTACGATTAGTAAATGGCTTTAATAAATTCAGTATTGTCGTGGCTAATGAAAAAACGGTTCCATCAAATTGAACTGTTTATGAAATATCCGCATGAAGTGCAGGAAGAATGGCTTAAACGATTGATTTCCTCGGCACGAAATACCGAATGGGGCAAAACCTATGATTATGCTACGATTTCTAATCCTGATACATTTCGCGAACGGGTTCCCGTCAATGATTATAACAGCCTGAAACCACATATTGAAAGACTCAGAAGAGGCGAACAAAATATTCTGTGGAATACCGAAATAAAGTTGTTTGCGAAATCGTCAGGAACCACTTCCGACAAAAGCAAATTTATTCCGGTCAGCGAAGAAGCATTTGAGGAATGCCACTTTAAAGGGGGCAAAGACATGCTTTCCATCTATTGCAACAACTACCCCGAAACCATGTTATTCGATGGCCGTGGTTTATCAATGGGCGGAAGCCACATCATTACTGAAATAAACAACGAAAACTACTATGCCGGCGACCTTTCGGCTCTCATTGTTGAAAAACTTCCTTTCTGGGCCGAGTTTATCCGGGTTCCGAAAAAGTCGGTTACACTGATGGATGAATGGGAAACGAAAATTGAAAAAATAGCTATTGACACAATAGAACACAACGTTACAAATATTCTGGGTGTTCCATCCTGGACATTGCTGTTGCTCAGACGAATTCTTGATATTACCGGCAAAAACAATATAAAAGATGTGTGGCCAAACCTGGAAGTGTTTTTTCATGGGGGAGTTAATTTTACCCCTTACAGGAAACAATTTGATGATATAATTCCAGCGAACAGGATGAATTATATGGATACTTATAACGCTTCTGAAGGTTTTTTCGGATTGCAGGATCAGACACATTCGGAGGATTTACTGCTGATGCTCGATTATGGCATTTTCTACGAATTTATTCCCATGGAAAAGTTTGATGAAAAACAACCCAAAACCAAACTTCTGCATGAGGTTGATACCGTAACAAACTACGCTATGGTAATTTCGACAAATGCGGGTTTATGGCGATATGTTATCGGTGATACCATAAAATTTAAATCCCTGAACCCTTACCGGATAAAAATAACCGGACGGACAAAAAACTTTATTAACGCTGTGGGTGAAGAACTGATTGAAGACAATGCAACCAAAGCGCTGGCCATTGCTTGTGAGAAATGTTATGCCGAAATCACGGAATTTACCGTGGGCCCTGTCTATTTTGAGGCAGGTAATAATGCATCACACGAATGGTTGATTGAGTTTAAAAAAGTACCATCGAATATTGAATATTTTGCAGAAACCCTCGACAATGCACTTAAATCAATTAACTCCGATTATGAAGCCAAAAGGTATCATAACATGGTATTGAGGGAACCGATTATAAAACAATTACCGGAGAAAACCTTTTATAAATGGCTTAAAAGCCGCAACAGGTTAGGGGGGCAATATAAAGTTCCACGCCTGTCAAACGATCGCCGGCACATTGATGAAATCCTTGAAATGGTAAATTAAATTCAATACATCAAAAGATTTAAGCTGAAAAAAATTGTATTTTTAGCCTTTTAAAAAATAACAACTATGCATATTGCAATTGCAGGAAATATCGGATCAGGAAAAACCACCTTAACACGTTTGTTGACGAAACATTTTAACTGGGAACCGCATTACGAAGATGTTGATACAAACCCTTACCTGAATAGCTTTTACGAAGATATGCAGCGTTGGTCGTTTAATTTACAGATTTATTTTCTCAACAGCCGGTTCAGGCAGATTATCTCTATCAGGGAAAGTGGTAAAACCGTCGTTCAGGACAGAACAATATATGAGGATGCCTACATTTTTGCCCCTAACCTGCATTATATGAACCTGATGACTACGCGGGATTTTGAAAATTATATTTCCCTGTTTGAACTGATGAGTTCCTTTATTCAACCGCCTGATTTGCTTGTTTATTTAAGGGCATCAGTGCCAACCCTTGTCAATCAGATTCAAAAACGGGGGCGTGATTACGAAGAAGCTATCCGGCTCGATTATTTGAAACGATTGAATGAGCGATATGAATCATGGATAAACAATTACAATTTGGGGAAATTACTAATATTTAATGTGGATGATATTGACATTGAAGAAAAACCGGAAGACCTCGCCATGATCATTGAAAAAGTAAATGCTCAGTTACACGGTTTATTTTAATAAAAACAATGGCTACGATTGAGGATTTTAACAAACTGGATATTCGTGTGGGAATGATCATTGATGTACGGCCCTTTCCCAAAGCCCGAAAACCGGCTTATATATTAACCATTGACTTTGGTAAAGAAATAGGGCAAAAAAAATCCTCGGCTCAATTGGTTGACAATTATAAAGAAGAACAACTTTTACATAAAAAAGTAATGGCTGTTGTAAATTTTCCACCCAGGCAAATAGGCCCTATGTTTTCAGAAGTTTTAACCCTGGGTGTTACAGATAAACTTGGTAAAACAGTGTTAATCTCTCCGGAAACGGATGTGCCTTTAGGAGCAAAGTTATCTTAACATGATAAGATTTGTACATATAATGTTGTTTTGTGGTTTGGCTATTTTTTATGGATGCAATTCAAACGCCCATAAAGAATATCGTAATGATAACAATCAATTGGTAATTGAAGAATGGTTTAACGATAATCAGTTAAAATCAAGGATTGTTTATTTTAACGAAGAAAAAACCGATTATTCAATATTGCAATATGATAAGAATGGCAATATTAAAGATTCAACTATTTATGTGAATAACCTGCCCCAGGGCACACGAAAAATTTATGACACTTCCAATGACCTTCTTCATATCGAAACTTACCAAAATGGGATTTTACATGGTCCGCATAAAGCTATTTATAGCAGTGGTGTGGCAAGTTTTGTTGGATATCAATTGAACGGGAACAAAGTTGGCGAATGGAAGTTTTTCTATCCCGAAGGCAATCCCATCACTTATGAATTTTATGATTCGACTGGGCGATTAAATTATTTTCTGAAATACGAAAAAGATGGCCATCATTTGCAATCTGAAGGATCAGGTATCATTCATGTTTCAGATATAATGGAAGATAATGGTAATTTTTTCATTGATGTTTTAGCAGCAATTCCACCAAATTGCAGTTCGATATTAAACGTTTTATTGCTTCAGGAAGGCGAGGAACAAATTCTATTTGATGATGAAATTACATCAATTCGCAACACAATTCCCCTTAAAACTATGGATGAAAGTAATAAAGAAGTTCGGTTAAACCTTAGCATCACAGATAAAAAAACCGGTACATCTGAATCGTATGCAGTTTCTAAGAATATTTCAATGCCTGCCTTATGAAAAGCCTTGGCGTTATACCTGCCCGGTTTGCATCGACACGATTTCCGGGAAAACCCCTTGCTATGATTCAAGGAAAACCTATGATACAGAGGGTTTATGAGCAGGCTCAAAAAACAACTTTTTTATCTGAAATTTATGTGGCAACCGATGATGAACGTATTGAAAAAGCGGTGCTCGGTTTTGGCGGGAAAGTAAAAATGACATCCACGGCTCATCAAAGTGGAACCGACCGATGTGCTGAGGTCCTTGAATGCATGGAGAAAGAAGGCAAACTATTCGACATTGTTGTTAATATTCAGGGCGATGAACCTAGCATTAATCCGGGGCAAATAGATATTGTCATCGAAAGTTTTGAAGATCCTTCGGTTGATATTTCAACCCTTGCGAAAAAGATTGAATCATTGGAAGAATTATTCAATTCCAATGTGATAAAGGTGATTAAAAATCAATTAAACAATGCGATTTATTTCAGCCGGCACCCAATCCCTTACCAACAAAATATTGATAAGGCTAAATGGCTGGAAGGATTTGATTATTTCAAACATATTGGAATTTATGCTTTCCGATCCGGAATTTTAAAATCTATTACGAATCTTAACCGATCATCACTTGAAATTTCAGAATCGCTTGAACAGCTCAGATGGATTGAAAATGGATATGCCATCCGTATCGAAGAAACTATTTTTGAAAGCATTGCAGTTGACACACCTGAAGACTTATCAAAATTTTCAAACATCTCTTGAAAAAACGCGTAGAATGTACTAATTTAGCAGGTCGAAACAAAAGCAACGTATGGATATTGGGTTTTATATTAGCAAATTACTCTTTACAAACGACTGTGTAATCCTTCCGGGATTTGGCGGTTTCGTTACGAGTTACGCACCGGCAAAGATCCATCCGATAAATCATAGTTTTTTCCCACCTTCAAAAAAAATACTTTTCAATTCTCAACTAAAACGGGATGACGGTTTGTTGCTGGATTTTATAGCAACCCACGAAAACCTGAGTTATGCAGATGTCAAATCACAAGCCATTGAATTTGTAATCGATGTTGTTGAACGGCTCAACCGGAAACAAAAAGTACAATTTGATAAAATTGGGATCTTGCAAAAAGACATAGAAGGAAATATTTTATTCGAACCGGATCAGGAGACAAACTATCTTGAGGATTCCTTTGGATTAAATTCTTTTGTTTCACCTCCCATAATTCGGAAATCGGCACAACAGCGGCTGGAATCGAAATTTATTGACAGGCGTCCGGTGCCTGTGCGCGAAAAAAAGAACCGTAAAGTTTACTGGTCATTTTTAGCCATAATCCCCGTTTTGGTTATTTTAGGATGGTTCATCTCTGGAGGCAATTTTCAATTTGAAAATGCCCAAAAATCTAGTGTTGTCGATTTTACCGAACCTGTAAGCAAAAAAGTAACAACCAGTGAATTAAAAAAGAATACGCCAAATCCCCCCCTTGAATCGCTCAACTTTAAAGAACCAGATGCAAATACTGTGGAAACACCGGTTGATGAACCAATAAAAAAAGCAGTACCGGTTAAAAAATATTACATAATTGGCGGATCATTCAGCATTGAACAAAACGCAGATAAGCTGGTTGGTATTCTACGCGAAAAAGGTTATAATGCAGAACGGGCCGGAATTTCACCTTCAGGATTGCACATGGTTAGTTATTTTGCTTCGGTCGATAAAAGCGAAGTAATGGCAAATCTGGCCATGATCAGAAAAAATGAAAATTCATCTGCCTGGCTGATTAAAAAATAGTGATTTGTTCGCATTTTTACTTTCTCATTTTGCTCAAAAAAAATTCAATCCCTAATTTTGCAATCTATTTTAAATAACTGATCGGTGGGAAAAAATAAATTACACCATTTTTCTGAAATCAAATCTTATCCCCATGTTTTTGAACCTGAATACGAGGATTTGGTCAGGGGTTTTCCAATGAAATCGAATTGGGGGAAAAGATTTTTTAAAAATGATCATCCCATTGTTTTAGAGATTGGCTGTGGTAAAGGTGAATATACCGTTGGCCTGGCGCAAAAATATCCCACAAAGAATTTCATAGGCATTGATATAAAAGGGGCCAGAATCTGGAGAGGGGCTAAAACCTCTTTCGAAAACAAAATGAAAAATGTTGCCTTTTTACGATTAAAAATCGAACAATTGATGTTTTGTTTTTCAGAAGAAGAAGTGGATGAGATATGGATCACCTTTCCTGACCCTCAACCCAAAGCAAAAGAAATTCGCAAGCGGTTAACTGCCCCAAGATTTTTAGAAACCTATCGAAATATTCTAAAAACCGGAGGAATTATACATCTGAAAACCGATAACCTGAATTTGTTCAATTATTCTGTTTGTATTCTTCCTGGAAATAAATTCTCCGTTTTATATAAAACTGCCAATTTATATCAATCGGATTTTAACGGCGATGCCCCTCAAATTCAAACCTACTACGAAAGAAAATATTTGAAAGAGAATATTCCAATAAAATATCTTATGTTTACTCCAAACAAAAAAAATAATAATAGTCATCAGATGGATAATGATTCATTCTTCCAACGGGTTTTCGAGGTGGTGAAAATAATTCCGCATGGACGAGTAACTTCGTACGGGGCCATCGCCAATTATTTGGGAAGCAAAGGGGCGGCGCGAATGGTCGGCTGGGCAATGAATGCGTCTCATTCGTCGGCTGATGCTATTCCTGCACACCGGGTTGTAAACCGTAACGGTCTGTTAACCGGCAAACATCATTTTGGCAGTCCGGGTTTAATGCAACAACTTTTAGAAAGCGAAAATATTAAAGTAGAAGATAATAAAATTTCAGAATTTGATAAATTATTCTGGGATCCTGCTAAAGAATTGATTTAATCACTTATTCCTCTTCTTTCAATCTACCCGTTTTATCAAAAAACAAACCCAGTTTATGTGGGGTAAGATCTTTCTTTTTGGCCACCAATTCAACATAATAATAATCATTACGGTCAGCACGTGTAGCTTTTTCAGCATAGATAACCTTGTAATCCGAATAATTTTGATCAAGATTTCGTTGTACCGGAGCATACAAATCTTTGATGTCAAGTTCAACGATAGTTTCAATCCATTCGGCAGAATCCGAGAACTCTGCCGTTGTTGGCATCTCTCTGTATGTAAAATTCGACATCCAATTGCCTTCCACTTGTTCCCAGGTTACATCCGTTGCACTTGAATATCGGCCTTTGAATTTTTTTGCCACAGGCGGCGGAATGTCAACTGTAAGTAAATACTGGCTTTTTAATTCTTCCGGACGTTTGACTTTTTGAATTTGGCCTGATTTGTTAAAATACAATTCAAAAACATAGGGCCGGAATTGTCCTTTTTCAAGGCGGGTCAATTTTACATAATAATAATCATTACGATCGGCCCGGGTAACTTTTTCGCCAACTTCATAATCATCATTCCAGTGGTTTTCTTCAATGTAATTTAAAACAGCCGGATATAAATCTTTTTCATCATACGATACCCTTGTCTCAATCCATTTTCCATCGGGAAGAAATTCTGCTTTGGTTGGATATTCTCTAAATATAAATGATCCTACAAAATTAAAATCGATGGAATCGCTGGGGTTGGCCTTTTTTGTCCAATCAATGTCTCCGGCTTTTGGAAACCGCTTTTGCCAGCTTTCAATTACTTCGGATGGAATTTCGGAGTTGGGGTCATCTATCCCCACAACTGTCATATCATTAACCCCCTCCGGAAGTTTTACCTGCTCAACCCGGCCGGTTTTATCAAAGAATATTTCAACAATGTACTTTTCTTTTGAGTCGGGATCCTTTTTTTCCAATTGAACATAATAATAATCCTGTTTATCTGCTTTAAGTGCTTTTTCGGCAAAAATCACCTCATCCTTTTTGAAATTTTCATCCAAATAAGCCTGAACTGGTCGATACAGGGTTTTTAAATCCAGGTCGGTAACAGTCATTACCCATTCGCCCTGTGGGGTAAACTCAGCATAATTTCCTCTTCCTTTATAATAACAGTCTACTTTGTAATTATCACCAACTTTGTCCCATTGCATATTCTCGGCACGTGGAAATTTTCGGTTAAAACTTGATATAACATCTTTCGGAACGTCAACAGGTTTTTCGTTTTGGGCAAATAATGAGGTGGAAATAATCCAACACAGATAAATTGCAAATATTCTCATAACTTATCGCTTATAATCAATATGCGTTTTACAGATAAACTTATACTAAAATATTGCCCTAAAGTTATAAAAATATCGAAATGATTTGAGCTAAAGAATGAAAATTAGAAATTCTAAACTTAACGTTTTATAACCTGTTTCCTGTCCGGACCCACGGAAATTATTTTAACAGGCACACCTGTTTGATCTTCAATATATTGGGTATAAAGTTTTAGGTTTTCCGGAATATCATCAGGATTCCTTACATCGCATATATCGGTTTGCCAGCCATTAAGGTGCTTATAAACCGGCTTAAGTGGCTCGTAAGGGGCGTCAAAGGGGAAATAATCAATTTCTTCCCCATGAAAATAATAGGCTGTATTTACTTTTATTGTCTTAAAAGAATTTAGCACATCGGCTTTTGTCATCAATAATTGAGTAACACCATTTAGCATGATTGAATACTTCAGGGCAATCAGGTCGAGCCATCCACAGCGACGCGGCCTGCCGGTTGTTGAACCGTATTCATTTCCTTTATCTCTCAATTTTTGGCCTTCATCGCTTTCATCTTCAGTTGGGAATGGCCCACTGCCAACACGTGTACAATATGCCTTGAAAATACCGAACACTTCTCCAACCCGTTGCGGTGAAATCCCTAATCCTGTGCACACCCCTGCTGTTATAGTATTTGAGGAAGTTACATATGGGTATGTACCAAAATCAATGTCAAGCATGGTTCCCTGGGCACCTTCTGCAAGCACCCTTTTATTTGCATCGAGGCTTTGGTTAATATAATATTCGCTATCGATTGATCGGATTGTCTTAACTTTTTCAATGGCACTAAACCATTTTTCTTCATAATCCGAAAGTTTAAGTCCATCCAATTCATGATTTTCAAAATCGAAATCATAAGATTCAAGAATTCTTTTATGGTTATCTTTTAATTCCCTGTACTTAGCATAAAAATTCTGTCGGGTAATATTACCAATGCGCAATCCAAGCCTGGCGGATTTATCAGTATAGGTTGGCCCAATACCTTTTAATGTGGATCCTATTTTTTCTTTTCCCATTGCATATTCGTAGGCGGCATCCAGCAAACGGTGGGTTGGAAGAATAAGGTGTGCCTTTTTAGAGATCAGTAAGTTTTGTTCAGCATGAATGTTATGGTCACTCAAATTCTGAAGTTCCTTACAAAAAATATGTGGATCAATGATAACACCGTTGCCGACAACGTTAATAATATTTGGATCGAAAATTCCGGACGGAATGGTGTGCAAAACAAATTTTTTATTGTCGAACTCGATGGTATGGCCGGCGTTTGGGCCACCTTGAAAACGGGCAATAATATCATAATTCGGGGTTAATACATCCACAAGCTTTCCTTTGCCTTCATCCCCCCACTGAAGGCCTAATAGAATATCAGCTTTCATTAAGTCGGTTTATTTTTAATTTTATGGAATTAATTTGAAACAGGGGCTTTTTCAGAATGCCCATAAAACGTAAGTGAATGATGGGAAATCTTTACCCCTAATTCTTTTTCAACTGTTTCTTTTATTTGTTGAACCCTGACATCACAAAATTCAAGAACTTCGCCATTGGCAATATCAATGAAATGATCGTGTTGTTTAAAACGATATGATTTTTCAAACTGGGCGCAGTTATTTCCAAACTGGTGTTTGGTAACGAGGTTGCAGTCGAGTAGAAGTTCGATAGTGTTATAAAGTGTGGCCCTGCTAACCCTATATTTATTATTTTTCATTTTAATATACAACGCTTCAATATCAAAATGGCCTTCTGTATCATATATTTCCTGCAAAATTGTAAACCGCTCGGGTGTTTTACGATGTCCCCTGCCTTCCAGGTATTCAGTAAATATTCTTTTTACCGTTTCTTGTGTTTCCTTATTTGAATTTTTCATTTTCAGAAATTTACAAATTTCCCAATCTATAGAATAAAACGTTAAACATTAAAATAAGTTTAAACCATCATTTATTTTGCCAACTTTTAAACGATAAAAATATTAAAATTTTTATTACTATTTAGTTTAAATAAAAATAATTTATTATACGCCGGATAAGTTGATTTGTAGACACAGAATTAGTATATGTTTGCAACATAAAAAATTATCCTGCAACAGGGCTAATTGTTCGGTTTACCCGCTTAATCTCAGGAATGGATTTTAGCTTTTTCATCAATTCATTCAGGTTTTCGACATTATAAACAAACAACATAATGGTGGCATATAACATTCCACCGTCCGAATCAAGATGGAAAGATTTAATGTTCATTTTTAAATCATCAGTGATGATTTTCACAACCCCCATAATAAAACCCGGACTATCTATACCATTAATTTCAATTCCGGTCAGAAAGCCAATAGATTCTTTATCGCTCCAATTAGTTTTGATTATTTTATTTCCGTATTTCGACATACGGTTGACGGCAATGGGACAATTAGTTCGGTGAATTTTAATGGCCTCATGAGGCTGGATAAATCCTACTATATCATCTCCCGGAATGGGCAGGCAACATGATGATATGTCGTAACTTATTTTTTGTACATCCAGTTCATTTTTATTCTCTTTTCCTTCGTTTAAATGTTCAATAACTGTTTCGGTCAAGGTTTTGCGTGATGACGACGATTTGTTTCTGCCAAAAGGAAACCGAATCATTTTTGTTATCCAGCTTTCCTTGTTATCCCCGTTGCAACAGTCCTTTATTTCTTTAATTCCTAACAATCCTTTGGCAATATCATAGTTCAGGTCAAGTGGAGTAGCATAATTATATTTTTGACGAAGGATATTTACTTTGTTTTCGTCGAATTTAATATCTAATTGTTCGAAATAGCTTTCAAGCAACTTCTGGCCTTCCTCGGCATATTTTTTCTTTTCTTCTTTTATACCTTGTTTTATTTTTGTTTTTGCCCGAGCTGTAACTACATAGCCAAACCATTCTTCTTTGGGTATCTGTTTTTGAGACGTTAAAATTTCTACCTGGTCACCGCTTTTTAACTTCATATTCAGAGGCGAGAGTTTGTGGTTTACTTTAGCACCGATACACGTATTACCGATATCCGAGTGAATGGCATACGCAAAGTCGAGAACCGTTGAATGCAAAGGCAGGTTTCTCAATTCTCCCTGCGGGGTAAATACATAAATTTCATCGGTAAATAAAAACCCCCGGAAGTCATTGATAAAGTCCAGCGCATCAGAATCATTGCTTTGCAACATATCCCTGATCCGGAGAAGCCAGTTACTCAAATTTGATTCCGAAGTAGTTGGTGTTCCATCTTTATATCGCCAATGCGCAGCATACCCTTTTTCAGCTATTTCATCCATTCGTCGGGTCCGAATCTGAACTTCTACCCATTGTCCTTCTTTACTCATTACTGTGGTATGCAGGGCTTCGTATCCGTTCGCTTTTGGTATTGATATCCAATCGCGCAAACGATCAATATTCGGTCGGTAATGGTCTGTAATAATTGAATAAACCCGCCAACAATCAACCTTTTCATTTTCGAATGGTGTATCAATTATTATCCTTATGGCGGTAAGATCAAAAACCTCTTCATAAGTAATCCCCTTACTTTTCATTTTTTTCCACACGCTGTTTACCGACTTGTTACGCATGATAATTTCGTAATCAAAACCTTTTTTGCTAAGCGATTTTTTAATCGGGTATATAAACCGGTTAGCAATTCGTTTTCTTTCTTTTTCTGAGGCAATTAGTTTCTCGGAAATAGAATTAAATATTTCCGGCTCGGTATATTTTAAGGCAAGGTCTTCCAGTTCGGTCTTTACAGAATATAATCCGAAACGATGGGCTAAAGGGGCATACAAATAGGTTGTTTCCGATGCGATTTTAAGTTGCTTATGTGGTGGCATAGCATCAAGGGTGCGCATATTATGCAGCCGGTCGGCAAGTTTGATTAAAATCACTCGTACATCATCGGAGAGGGTCAAAAGCATCTTTTTGAAATTTTCAGCCTGTATCGATGTTGTGCTTTTATCCAGTATGTCTTTAATTTTAGTAAGCCCATCAATTATTTTGGCCACCTTACTACCAAACATATTTTCGATGTCTTTCAGGGTGTAGTCGGTATCTTCAACCACATCGTGCAGCAACGCACATATTATGGATGTTTTACTAAGTCCTATTTCTCCGGCAACAATTCGGGCGACTTCCAATGGATGATAAATATAGGGTTCACCAGTTCGGCGGCGCATATCTTTATGTGCCTCGGCCGCAAAGTTAAAGGCTTTTCTAATCTCCTTTTTATATTCGGGGTTGGTCGGCCGCCATACCCGCAATAGGCCACGGTACCTGTTTATAATTGCCCTTTTTTCCTGCTCCGTATCTGGTGCTAACATATCATTTTATTACTTGCCCAATGCTTACAAAATTAATTTAAAACCTTTTGCCACCAAATGAGAATGTCATAATTTGTTTATTTATCTTTTCGAAACAAATATTACCAATCAAAAGAACGTTATCTAAAAACTTTATAAATTCTTTATTTTATTTACTTTTGATTTTAATTTAAGCATGTAGATTTAGCTTGTTTATGAATCGGATTTTTTACGTATTACTTTTTTTGTTGTTGATAACTGGCACTGCTAAAGCTACTCATGAACGGGCAGGTGAAATAATTTTCTCACAGGTTAGCGAATTAACCTTTGATGTGAAAATAATTACCTTTACCTATGCTCCAAGTCCAGCCGACCGGGAAAACCTGGAAATTAAATGGGGTGATGGCACATCAAGTATTTTGCCCAGAACAAGTAAAGTAGACTTCCCCGATGACATCCGGAGAAATGAATACGAAGGCCAACATACCTATGCAGGACAGGGGTATTTTAAACTATCAGTTGAAGACCCAAATAGAAATTATGGGATTGTGAATATTCCAAATTCTGTTAATATCCCTTTTTACATAGAAACCCTTCTTGTGATAAATCCATTTCTTGGGCCAAACAACTCACCTATTTTACTAAACCCTCCCCTTGACTACGGCTGTATCGACAGGCTTTACATCCATAATCCGGCAGCTTTCGACCCCGATGGCGACAGCCTTTCTTATCGTTTAACTGTTTGCCGGGGGGCTTATGGCTTACCCATTCCAGGATATACCTATCCTCAGGCAAGCAACCAATTTACCATTGATGAATATACCGGCGACTTGATTTGGGATAAACCACAACTACAGGGAGAATACAATGTAGCTTTTATTATTGAAGAATGGCGTAATGGTCAGCGTATTGGATATGTTACACGCGACCTGCAGATAAAAATTGTTGCTTGCGAAAATGAACCACCTGAAATTTCTGCCCCAAATGATACCTGTATTACGGCAGGGGCGAATTTAAGTTTATCGATTGGGGCGAGCGATCCGAACGGTGACCTCGTAATTTTAACAGGGCAGGGAAGCCCTTTTCTTCAGGAACAATCACCGGCAATCATGCTACCAAATCCCGCTTATGGTAACGGTGAAGTAACTGCTACATTTAATTGGGCAACGAAATGTTCGCATATTCAAAAAAATTCGCATCAGCTTTACCTTAAAGCAAAAGACAGCCTTGTATCGGATTTACCCTTAACAACCTATAAAACAGTAAATATTAAGGTAGTGGGCCCTCCGCCAAATTTATTGGAAGCATTCCCTCTTGGAAATTCCATTACCATAAACTGGGAATTGTATGAATGTCAGAATGCAATTGGATTTAAGATTTACAGATATGATATGTTCTCAGGATGGGTACCCGGATACTGCGAAACCGGAGTTCCTGAATATACTGGATATGAAGAAATTGTACAGATCAATAACAGCAATATCGTAGAATATAAAGATGAAAACAACGGTTATGGATTGAATCATGGGGTTTTGTACTGCTATATGGTCACAGCCATATTCCCCGATGGGGCTGAAAGTTACGCATCACAGGAAGTTTGTGCCCTGTTAAAAAAAGATTTGCCTGTCATTACCCATGCAAGTGTTGAAAATACGGGTACTACAAATGGACAGGTATACATTGCCTGGTCAAAACCTACAGAACTTGATACCATTCAAATTCCGGGGCCTTATAAATATGTAATTAACCGGAGAGAAGGAAGTGATTATGTTTCAATTGGAACTTATGACGGATTAAACGACACTATTTTTTACGACTCAAACCAAAATACGGTAGAACAACAAAATAGATATAGAATTGATTTATATAGTGGTGAAGGTGACGATTCTTTCCTGGTTGGCTCAACGGCTATTGCACCTACAATTTTTCTGAATACTTTTGGAACTGATCAGGCTGTTGAATTAAGCTGGAATAATGATGTTCCCTGGCATAATGACCAATTTACTATTTACCGGCAAAATGAGACAACCTTTGTTTTTGATTCAATCGGTTATTCAATTCAACCAAATTTCACGGATACCGGTTTAGTAAACGGAAAACAATATTGTTACAAAGTAAGAACCATCGGGCGATATGCATCCTCAGGAATTATTGATCCAATCGTTAACTATTCGCAGGAAAAATGTGCTGTCCCTGTGGATAATGTTCCCCCTTGCCCACCATCGCTTACAATTGAAACAAATTGTGAGGTATTTAAAAACGAACTTGAATGGAATCTTCCCGATTCTTGCTACGAAGAAAAACTCATTTATTATATATACTGGTCAGCCTTGGAATCTAGTGATTATACGTTATATGATTCAACCTTAAACAGTTTTTATACTTTCGCTACAACACCTCCATCTGTAGTTGGATGTTTTGCCATTACTGCTCTTGATTCATTAAGGAATCAAAGTGTATATAGTAATGCTGTATGCGTTGACATCAATGAATGCGGACAGATTTGGTTTCCAAATTTAATAACTCCAAACGGCGATTCACGCAATGATTTTTTTCTTGCTGATTCAGTAAATTCTGTTCACGCATTGAGTTTACGAATTTTTAACCGATGGGGAAATATAGTATATGAAACGGATGATCCTTTTTTCAGGTGGGATGGCCGAGACCATCAAAATAACAGGGATTGCAGCCCGGGTGTTTACTTTTATGAAGGAATAGTATCGGAATATTCTCTGAGGGGACCAATTGAACGACAAGTTAGAGGGACAGTAACCTTATTACGGTAATATTGCCTTTATCATCATTAATATATCATATCCCAATCAAAATACTGTCAGAATATTTATCATTTATAATTTTACCAAATGACCAACCATAATTATCATTCAAGGGTTATAAATATAGGCGATATACCAACGGGTGGAAATTCCCCTATCCGAATTCAATCGATGACGAACACTAATACGATGGACACCCTGGCAACCATCGAACAAACCATCAGATTAATTGATGCAGGTTGTGATTTTGTGAGGATAACGGCACCCGGCATCAAAGAGGCGGAAAACCTGCGAATCATTAAAAAAGAACTCAACAAAAGGGGGTATAATACACCCCTGATTGCCGACATACATTATATGCCAAAAGCAGCTGAAATTGCTGCCACTTATGTTGAAAAGGTGAGGATAAACCCCGGCAATTTTATCGACCGGAAAAAGGGAAAGATAAATATTTCGGAAACTGAATACCAGGCTGAGTTGGATAAAATCCGTGATAAAATTAAACCGCTGGTTGAGATTTGTAATCAATACAAAACCACATTAAGGATAGGGGCTAATCATGGTTCTTTATCAGAACGAATTTTGTACAAATATGGTGATACCCCCATAGGTATGGTTGAATCTGCCCTTGAATTTGTCAGAATTTGTGAGGACCTGGGTTTCAGGGATATTGTTATCTCCATGAAATCAAGCAATGTAAAAGTTATGATACAGGCTAACCGCCTTTTGATGGAACAAATGATTCAGAACGGAGAAATTTATCCCATTCACCTTGGAGTAACTGAGGCCGGCGATGCTGAAGACGGTCGGATAAAGTCAGCTGCGGGAATTGGCCCTCTTTTATTGGATGGGATCGGGGATACCATTCGTGTGTCATTAACGGAAGAACCAGAATTTGAAATACCCATCGCAAAACAAATTATTTTCCATTGCGGCAAGCGGGTAGGTGCTAAGTTACCAGACATGAAAAGCGGTACAGATTATTTTTTTCAGTATACCAAACCTGGTTCAGAAAAGCTGGAAACTATTGGCGGATCAAATCCACCCATTGTTGTCGCCGATTCTGACGAAATGCCATTTGATCTAAATCCCGATTTTCATCCGGATTATGTTTTCGATGGAAATAAATTAACCCCATACAGGAATAAAAAAAATGTATCAGCTTCGGTTAAAATCCTGATCATTAATACGCATAAAAATCTAATCGAAAAAATTGATTCAATCAAACCGGGAAATTTGTTGATTTTTGACTTTTCAAAAGTACAAGAGTTGAATGAAGTCAGAAATTGGTTCAACATGTTATATGAGAAAAACATAACAAATCCGGTCATCCTGAAAAAGGAATATAAAAAAATTAAATTTGATGAGCTTCTGATCAAATCAAGCATTGACTTTTCCTATTTTCTAGTTGATGGTTTAGGTGATGGTATTTGGATAAAAAACCAGAATTCTAGTCAGAAAGACATTAACCATCTTGCATTTGGAATATTGCAGGCCATCGGGTCGCGCATCTCAAAAACAGAGTATATTGCCTGCCCTTCGTGCGGCAGAACATTATTTAAAATACAGGATACCCTGCAAAAGGTAAAAGCGAGAACCTCACACTTAAAAGGATTAAAAATAGGGGTCATGGGCTGTTGTGTAAATGGGCCGGGCGAAATGGCCGATGCCCATTATGGATATGTTGGTGCGGGAAAAGGAAAAATAACACTATATAAGGGCAAACAAATTATTAAAGCAGGAATTAAAGAAGAGACAGCAGTTGATGAATTAATTAAGTTAATTAAGGATCATGGCGATTGGGTACAAAAATAGAATTCTCTTATCTTTACCAAAAAAAATCAGATATAATAATTCCTTTAAAAACGAGTTTTAAAAACACATTTTAGGATTGAATTGATCATGAATAGGAAATTTTCTCTTTTTATCTTCATTTTGGCTTTTATTTTTCAAACTTCCAATGGCCAGGGAATAGGTATTGGCGAATGGCGCGAGCATCTTCCATACAAACAAACACGTTCGATTACATCGGGAGGAAATATAATTTATTGTGCTACCCCCTATAGCCTGATGTACTACAATTTGGATGATTATACCCTTAAACGCTTGTCGCGGGTCGAGGGGCTAAACGATATGGGAATTTCACGGATTGGTTTCAATGAGGATGAAAATACCCTGGTAATAGCTTACGAAAACACAAACATAGATATTGTAAAGGACAACGTCATTATTAATATGGCAGATATTTATAATAGCACGGCCATTACCCCGGAGGAGAAATCCATTTATAACCTGATGTTCATTGATCGTTTCGCCTATCTTTTATGCGGCTTTGGCATTGTTGTCATTGATTTAGATAAAGTGGAAGTTTTGGATACCTGGTATATTGGCCCCGATGGTTCACACCTGAAAGTGTTCGGCCTTACCTGTGACGATACATTTTTTTATGCAGCTACTGAAGAGGGCATTTATTACGCCGAAAGAAACGACCCAAACCTGGCCTATTTCGGGGCGTGGTCTAAAGACTTCAGCCTTCCCTCGCCAAATGCAGTGTATAACCATATAGCTTATAACAATGGGGTTTTATTTGCCAATAAATATTCACCTGAGTGGAGCAATGATTCTATCTTTCTTAGGAAAGATAACCAATGGCTGTACGATTCCGAATTGTTTATAAACAACGATGTTTACAGCTTAAAAGTTCTCGACAATCAACTTTATGTAGTTCAGGTTTACTCTGTTCGTGTCGTTGATGCGAATTTAAATCTCGCAAACGTAATCTGGACATATTATGATGCTGACTGCAATCCCAGGGATGTAACTTTGCTTAAAAATTCACTGTGGATTGCCGATGATAAAACTGGTATGGTAAATCAGGAAGGTTATCAGAAATACAGACCCTATTATCCCAATGGCCCGTTAAATGCTGATGTATTCGACATGTCGGTGGAAGATGAAAATCTTTGGATTGCACCGGGCGGACGAAACTTAAGTTGGGGCAATGTCTGGAAAAGGGCAAGTACATCCTATTTTGTGGAAAACGAGTGGGGTTCAATAAGTGCAAGCAGCCCAGGAGCTGAAGGACTGGACACCCTTAGGGATATTCTTTGTATTGCTGTTAATCCTTATTTTTCAACCCAGGTATTTGCGGGTTCATGGGCCGAGAGCTAGTTGAGTTTGATGATTACCAATATGAAAACACTCTATACCCCCGACAATAGTTCGCTTGAATACGACATGGTTTTGGGCGCGCCAACAGTGAAAATCGGTGGATTGATCTTTGATCCGCAAGGAAATTTGTGGGTTACCAATTCAAGTGCTAACCGCATTCTATCGGTTCGGGTAAACGATGGGACAGAATTTGGTGAATGGGAATCCTTCTATTTGGGTTCGAAGTCATCCGGGAAAGATATCGGTGAGTTAATTGTTGATGAAATCGGACAAAATTGGATCCTTTGGAGAGACCACTCTATTATTGTTTTCAATGATAACAATACCCCCTTAGATCCTGCTGACGACCTGCCTGCCAAATACCTTACCGGGGCACAGAATAATGGAAACCTTCCGGGTTCAATAATTTTCAGCCTTGCTTCCGACCTTGACGGTGAAATTTGGATTGGAACTGATGAAGGAATTGCCGTGATTTATTCACCTGAAAATGTTTTCACAAATTCAAATTATGATGCCCAGCGTATATTGATCCCCAGAAATGATGGATCGGGCCTGGCTGATATTTTACTTGAATTTGAAACCATAACGGCAATTGCGGTTGACGGGAAAAACAATAAATGGATTGGTACCGACAAATCCGGGGTTTTTCAGGTATCACCCGATGGGACGGATGAACTTCAGCACTTTACTACTGAAAACAGCCCTTTACTTTCGAACAACATTACCACCATTGATATAAATCAAAAAACCGGAGAAGTCTTTTTTGGTACTGCCAACGGATTAATCTCGTTTAAAAGTACAGCTACCGAAGGGGGAACAACCAATAGTGGCGTTTATGCCTACCCTAACCCGGTAAGGCCGGGATATTCAGGGCCCATTGCCATAAAAGGCCTTGTGAATAATGCTGATTTTAAAATCACTAATGTAAGCGGTTCGCTTGTGTATTCTGGCAGGGCCGAAGGTGGCCAGGCCATTTGGGATGGTAAAAATTTCTCGGGAAGCAAGGCTCAGTCTGGTGTCTACCTCGTTTTTATTTCCAATGATGACGGAAAGGAAACAATGGTCACAAAAATCCTATTGATCAACTAATGTTGTTTAAAACCCGGGGCATAGTTTTTCATCGCATAAAGTACTCCGAATCAAGTGTCATTGTCAAAATTTATACCGAAAATTACGGGCTTCAATCCTATTTAATCAAAGGAATAAGACGTAAAGATTCGAAGCTGAAACCGGCCTTACTTCAACATTTAACGCTTCTGGAATTTATTGCTACCGGAAAAAATAACAGCAACTTAAAGTACATTAAAGAAATCACCGCGATTTACCCTTTTAAAACCATCCCTTTCGACATAAAAAAA
Organism: Bacteroidales bacterium; assembly: GCA_041393275.1. GTDB lineage: Bacteria > Bacteroidota > Bacteroidia > Bacteroidales > JAADJA01 > JAADJA01. Next base: position 1,488 of record JAWKKL010000033.1, on the reverse strand, counting down.
AGTTCCGTCATTATTTTCCTCAACGAAATCCTTTACAATTCCATTCGCGAAGAAGAAGCCAATGAAGACCTTTTTGAATTCATTTATAATGCCATAATGTATTTAGATTTAGGCGAAAAAATTAACGTTGGTTTTTCCCTTTGGTTTCTGATCCATCTTACTAAATTTTTAGGATTTTTTCCACGCCACCGGGAGAATGATGGTTTCGCAACATTTAACATGGAAGAAGGGATCATCTCAGATAAAATCTTGCCACAACCAACTGATGTATCCATGCCGTTTAGCAGGTATATAATTGAATTAATGAATTGTAATCTTGGTGAACTTCATACCATTTCCATATCTAAAAAGGATAGGCTCATTTTGCTCGATATATTATTGCGGTATTATAAAAATCATTTACCCGGGCTCGGCGAAATTAAATCGCATTATGTTTTGCAATCTGTTTTAAATGATTAACATATAATTTGATAATTTCGCACTTGAAACAACTGTATGCTGAAGGGCAAATTTTATATCAAATCCGATCTATCCAGGGTAATTCCCATACTTAGCCTTTTTTTACTTTCCATTGTCGGATACTGGCAAATATCCTTTCATAAACATCCATTAAAGTGGGATTCAATGGAACAATCCTACCCATGGAAATATTTTATTGGTGATTGTCTGCAAAATGGCATCCTGCCATTATGGAACCCATATACACATTGTGGGTATCCCATCCATGCTGATACACAAAGTTCTGCCTGGTACCCAATAACCTGGCTTTTTGGTTATTTCTTCGGATACGACATTTATATTTTTACAACCGATTTTATTTTTCATATTTTTTTGGCAGGCCTGGGCATGTTTATTTTGGGCAGGAAAATGGAATTCAATAAGAATATTGCTCTGGCCATGGGAATTGCCTATATGTTTTGTGGGTTTTTTATCGGAAATGCTCAGCATTTTATGTGGATCATTGCCGGTACCTGGTTGCCCTTTATTATCTATTCTTATCTCGAACTCGCAAAGGAGAGAAAAATATTAAATGCCATCGTATTTAGTTTGTTTATGTTTCTGATGCTAACTGGAGCTTACCCCGCATTTACAATGATCTTAGCTTATTTTCTGATGATCCTGTTTTTGTTTTTTCTTTATCAGGTTATCAAAAGTGAATCTCGCAAATCTATCCTTCAGTTTTTAAAAATAAATATGGTTGCATTTTTGTTCACCCTGTTGAACGGCATGGTGTTGCTTGTTTCCGTTTACAAAGCTTTACCCTATACCATTCGAACCGAAGGAATTACACTGGATGTTGCATTATATGGACCATTATCGCCAAGAAGCCTGATATCTTTTCTTCTCCCGTTTGGAACTGTTCATCAGGATATGTCGGGTTTTGACACTGACCTTTCTATGGCAAATGCCTATTTCGGGCTTTTGCTTTTGGTTTTCTTTATATTGGCTTTTGTTATAAAAAAACCGCCAATAATTAAACTATTCATT
>JAWKKL010000032.1:0-36966 GCA_041393275.1 Bacteroidales bacterium | reverse complement strand
AAAATCCAAAGCAAATCGAAACCATAACCTGCACCTGCCCGTGTTGATTGCACCAAATGCGATACACCAACAGCTGCGCCAGCGTACAAAAGTCCGGGGCCCAATATCTTGAGTAGGTTATTAAATCTCATTGACAAAATTTAATTTTCAGGTCAAATGTAAAAAAAAATCCGGCAAAATTAATCTGCCGGATCTTTTGAAAATTTTAATCTCCAAATACTACTTAGCTGCGTCTTTCTTCTCCTGTATTTTTTTCAACACATCTTCCTGTGTAGCTTTAGGTAATGGTAAATATTTATGAAATTCCATAGAATAGTTTGCACGGCCACTGGATAAATTCCTAAGCGCGGTAGCATACCCAAACATTTCCATCAAAGGGACAAAACCATTAAGTTTTTGAGCCCCTTTTCTAAAGCGTCTCATGCTTTCAATTTTGCCTCTCCTTTTGTTAAGGTCACCAACAACGCCTCCAATAAAATCATCCGGGGTATTTACCTCAACTTTCATCACAGGTTCCAGCAAAACAGGCGTCCCTTTCATAAAACCCTGTTTAAAGCAAATGGCACCACAAATCTGGAAGGCCATATCTGAGGAGTCAACAGCATGGAAACCTCCATCATGCAGCACAACTTTAACGTCCACAACAGGGAAACCTCCAAGCGGGCCTTTAAGCATGGCTTTTTTCACCCCTTTGTTCACTGACTGGATAAATTCAGCCGGGATAACACCCCCTTTGATCATATCCACAAATTCGTAATCATTTCCTTCGTTGGGTTCAATCCTTAATACGGTGTGAGCAAACTGGCCTTTACCACCCGATTGTTTTGAGTGTTTATAAGAATAGTCTACTTCTTCGGTAATAGTTTCGCGGAAAGCGACAGCAGGTTCACCGACTTCTACCTCCACACCAAATTCTTCTTTGATCCTGTCAATGATGATCTCCAGATGAAGTTCACCCATACCTGAAACAATGGTTTCTTCGGTTTCATCATCGAAACGGACGTTGAAGGATGGATCTTCGTTGGCAAGTTTTGAGAGGGCTTCTCCCAGTTTGCTTTGTTCTTTCCGGGATTTTGGATTAATTTTCAACTCAATAACCGTTGGCGGAACGTGGATATTTTCAAGAAACAAAGGTTCTTTCATATCACAGAGTGTATCGCCTGTTTTTGTCAATTTCATGCCAATCAGGGCGACAATATCACCAGGCCCTGCTGATGTTACCTCTTCCCGCTCTTTGGCATGAATCTTCATTATCCTTCCAATCCGTTCGGTTTTGCCTTTCGTTGAATTCATTATTTGCATTCCGCTTTTCAATTCACCAGAAAAAACCCTGATAAAGGTTTGCTGCCCGACATAAGGATCATTAATCAGTTTAAAGGCAAGAGCAGAAAATGGATCTTTTGTGGTTGGATTACGGGTATGCGATTTTTGATCATCATGAATGTCAAGGCCAACCACTGCTCCGACGTCAATTGGTGAAGGGAGATAATCAATGATGGCATCCAGTAATAATTGAACTCCTTTGTTTTTGTATGCTGCCCCTGTAAAAACCGGGGTAATGAATAATTTATGAGTAGCCCGGCGGGCAATACGTTTTAACAACTCAACAGGTACATCTTTTTCATCCAAATACAGGTTTGCTATTTCATCATCAAAGTCAGCCAGTTTTTCGACCAGACTGTGGTGTATTTCATCGCATTTAGCTTTATATTCTTCAGGAATATCAATTTCCTTACGTTCAGTATCTTCAAAGATATATGCTCTTTGTTCTATGGTATCAATTACCCCTTTGAAATCATCTTCGGCACCCATCGGTATTTGGAAAGGGATGGCATTTGCATCAAGGTATTCATTCATCTGGCCAACCACTTCAAAAAATTCAGCACCAGTACGGTCCATTTTATTGATAAAGGCAATCCGTGGCACGCGGTATCTGTCGGCCTGGTTCCAAACGGTTTCACTTTGAGGTTCAACCCCACCCACGGCACAAAATAGCGCCACCATGCCGTCAATTACCCTCAGCGATCGTTCAACTTCAATGGTGAAATCAACATGGCCGGGTGTGTCAATGATATTGATCTGTGAATCTTTCCATTTGGTTGAAATGGCGGCGGAGGCAATGGTAATACCCCGCTCCTGTTCCTGTTTCATAAAGTCCATGGTGGCCTGCCCATCATGTACTTCGCCCATTTTACGGGTAACCCCTGTAAAAAAGAGCATTCTTTCGGTAACTGTTGTTTTACCGGCATCAATATGGGCAGCGATGCCTATATTTCTGAGTTTTGTCAGTGTCATTTTATGTAATTTATTGATAATGTTTTATTTATGCCAATTTCCGGCAAAAATGGGTGCAAAGATAGGCTATTTAGAATTAGATTAGTTAAGTAAATGAAAAGTTTTCGTTAACAAATCAGACAAATCCCCTAAATATAATAAAAGGAGTGGTTTAAAATGATAAATAAAAAAACTGATCAACCAGAGGCAGCAATCATCATTTTTAATCCTTCCCGGTAAGGAGTAGGTTTAAAATGGTACGCTTTTTCAAATTTGGAACTGTCGAAAACATAATCCCTGTCATATTGATAAAGCATTTCAACAAATTCTTTCATGACGGGATTAAAAATTCCTAACAGGGATATAATAGTTTTTCCCGCAAGCTGAAATTTTGGCTTTATTCCCATTTCGCTGGCAAGGAATTCAATTATTTGCCTTCCTGTCATGGGATCAGATGCCGTTGGCAAATGCCACACCTGGCCAAAAGCTTTTTCATCATTCCCTAATATGGCAGTGGCTTTGGCCGCATCCGGCGTCCAGATAAATGAGTGGATTTTATCAGCCGAGGCAAACCAACTGGCCTTTTTCCCCGCCTTCATCGGATTAAAAACCGCATCATTAACAAGGGTGTTTTTTATTCCTGGTCCATAAAAATCAGGGGCACGTGCGATCAGGGCATTTACCTTTCCCGCTTCAACATCATTCATTAGCATTTGAGCGATATCCGCACGAACCCTGCCTTTTTTACTGGAGGGCTTGACGGGTGTTTCTTCTGTGGTATGAGGTATATGGTCGGGGTCGTACAAATAAATATTATCGAGGAATACCAGCCGGGATTTATGTTCGATACAGGCATCCAGCGTATTTCGCATAACCTTTGGCCACATCTCCTGCCACACCTTAATTTTGTAAGGTAAACCAGCGACAAGATAAACTACATCGGATCCTTTTACAGCTTTCGAAACTTTTTCAGCATCCAGTAGATCTGCCGGAAACAGCTCGTCGGATGTGTTTATTTTTTTTGGATTGCGGCTTACTAAACGGATTTGACCTGTAAAGGCGGTAAGTTCCTTTGCCAGCGGAGTTCCAATGGAACCACCGGCTCCTAAAATTGTTTGCATTGCGACTATTGTTTGTTTTTCAAAGATACAAAGCTAATATAAAGTGGACTTTTCATCTATTCATTAAAAAAATCAATCAGGGCACCAAAGTAACTCTCATCCCAGCCATCAGAAATATCTTCAAATTCCGAGTCAGGGACATTAGTATGCCTCAATTCACAGGAGGTTCCTTTTCTATGGGTAAATAATTTAATGGTCACAACTGATTTTTCAACCTGCTCCCCAAAAAACCATTCCTGTTGGATTTGGCGATTTTCAATAAAAGAAATATTCCGTCCAGTAATGCTGCCATCCCACAACGAAAATTCTGAACCTTCCTCTGTTGACATTACAGCCTTTTCATCCGTCCATAGTTCAATGGTAAACGAGTTGGTCAGGGCAATGTATACTTCTTCAGGTGTTGCCGGAAGAATATAATATTTGTGGATTTCTTTCATGTCTTTTAAAATTAGTTCAAAGTTAATGAAATCAGGTAAAACCAAATTCAAAAATATTTTAAACTTGCTCTCTTATTTACTCATTCATTAAATCATTCGCTTATTCAATTATTTAATCATTCCCATAATTTCCCATTCTACTAATACTTATACTATTAAAATCAAATTGTTAAAAAGTTTTGCTTTCGGAAGAGTTTTCGATAATTATGAATTCTGTATTTTTATCAAAAACAATTTTATGCCTGTTGTTAAAAAAAAGAGGAAAAAGAAAAAGACAAGATTTACAAAGGTCACTATCAAACTCACCAGCCGGCAAAAAAAATCACTACTAAATTATTGTCATGCACGACAAATTACCCCAAATAAACTCATAAAAAAATCCATTAAACGATTCATTAATGGCTTCGATAAAAATGTGCCTGATGAATACTATGTAACTGAAAAACAATTGGATTTATTTGATTGATAAACTATTCTTAAAAAATCCAAGAATAACTACCCATTCAAATTATCTTCATAAGGAATTCTATGTAAAATAGACCGTCCAAGCGTAACTTCATCCGCATATTCCAAATCATCACCAATGGAAACACCCCGGGCAATGGTTGTGATATTTATATTAAATTGTTTCAGTTTTTTATACAGGTAAAAATTGGTTGTATCCCCCTCGATGGTAGTTGATAAAGCCATGACTACTTCACTAATCCCATCCTTTCCTACCCTGCTTATAAGAGATTCAATGTTCAGGTCGTTCGGCCCAAGACCGTCCATCGGGGAAATTATGCCACCTAAAATATGATACAAGCCATTAAATTGTCCGGTATTTTCAATGGCCAATACATCCCTCACATCTTCCACTACACATACCAGGGATTGATCACGTTTAGGATTGCCACAGATTTCACATATTTCCGAATCAGATATATTATGGCATTTAGAACAAAAAATAATTTCGGCACGCATTTTCAAAATGGCATTACCAAGCGCATCGGCAACAGGTGGCTCTTTTTTCAGTAAATGAAGAACCAACCGGAGGGCCGTTTTCTTCCCTATTCCGGGTAAACGAGATAATTCGTTTACTGCATTTTCGACAAGTTTTGATGAGTATGATGACATAGCTTAATCCCAGAAATTATAAAAACTTTCGACAAATGAAAGTAATTATTCACAAATCTAAGTCAATTTATTTTGACGCTTAAATAAAATATATAGTTTTACGTTCAATTGAATCACAACCGGTAAAAATATGCTGAAAAATATAAAATTTATACCCTTTTTTATTTTGATGGTTCTTTTTGTAAACGGCCAGGAATCAAATGATACCATTAACAGGCTGGATGAAAAAGGGCTGAAACAGGGATATTGGATAAAATATGGTGAAGGGGGTTTATTAAAATATGAAGGCCGTTTTGTTGATGATATTCCTCAGGGTGAATTTATTTATTACTATCCTGATGAAAAAGTCAAAGCCCGTTCTGAATTCAGCCAGGGCGGAGATTATGTAAAAACAACAACCTATCATTATTCTGGCAATATCATGACGAAAGGGTTTTATAAAAATAAAGAAAAAGATAGTTTGTGGACTTATTATAACTCGGAAGGAACATTGTTAACAGAGGAGTTTTATCTTCATAACAAAAAAGATGGGAATTGGAAAACATATTACGACAACGGGCAGGTTTCGGAAGAAATTACATGGGATAAAGGGAAACGAAACGGCCCATGGAAACAATATTATGCCGATGGAGCCATCAAAACCCAGGGCGCTTTCGCAGATGATGAGAAACATGGCCTGATAGAGTTTTATTATCCCAATGGCCGAATTCAGATAACCGGAACCTATGACAAATCATACAGAGTAGGCGAATGGCATTATATGGATGAACAAAGCCGGGTTGTTAAAATCGAATATTATTCTGCAGATGGTGAGTTGACAAGGGAAGAATCATTTGACTATGATTAATATCAAATATCATTTATAAAAATGACAACAGATATCTATATCGAAGCTTTATTATTGGAAAAAAAAGGGGATTGGGATGCCTCACATCGGCTTATTCAACAATTCAATACCCTGGAAGCAAGCTGGATACATGCCTATTTGCACAGAGTTGAAGGAGATTTAGGAAATGCTTCTTATTGGTACTCCCGTGCTGGTAAACCAATGCACAAAGGAAGTCTTAAAGACGAATGGAAAGAACTATACAAATACATGAGTTCGAAAAACGCAAATTAAAAATTTCCGGCTATTGACCCATCACCGTCAAGGTTCCCCTTAAGGTTTGTTTTATATCCTGAGGCCCATAAAACACATCCAATATCCAGAAATAGGTTCCGTCTGATACATATTTACCATTTCGCTTGCCATCCCAACCTTCTTCAAATTTTTCTGATTCCCAAACCTGTTCTCCCCATCGGTTAAAAACCATAATATGATGTTGATTAATACCGTTCCAGGTGTCCTCAAACGGCTTAAAAACATCATTCGCCCCATCGCCATTGGGCGTAATGGCAATTGGAACCTTTATTTCAAAGAGTTCTATCCGAATTGTATCACTGCTTTTACATGGCCCTTCTACGACTTCAACATAATAATATGGATGGTCCGGATCAATGGATTCAGCAATTACATGATAGTACTGGTTGAAAGAGCCATCCTGCCAGAGGTAAGAATCGTATCCTGTACCGGCATTGAGATCAATGCTTTCGCCGGGCTTCAAAATCTGATCTGCCCCGAGATTAACATCACGGCGTTGGAATTCAACAATTGTTATTTGATCCGTTTCGCTTCCACATTGGTTAGAAACTTCTAATGTATAGGTGCCTCCTTCAGTTATTTCATTTTGGTACCCGCCAATTTCACCATTCCACAAATAAGTATATGGCCCAGCATTTGAAATTAATGTGATGGTATCTCCTTCGCATAATTCCTTGTCAGTACCAAGATTGGCAACAGGCAATGGGGCATAATCAATAAATATCGAATCTCCCCCTTCACAACCAATGTCATTTATGACATTTACAAAATAAAAACCTGCCGTATCTACTGTATTGTATTGTTGATCAGAATTGTCGTGCCACAAATAGCTGGAAAAATTAGGCCCTGCATCCAGGATAATGGTGCTTCCTTCACAAACCAGAGTATCAGGACCGAGGTTTATATTTGGGGAACTTACTTCAACAAAAATATCATCTGTGGCGTCGCAATTAAAATTATTGGTAACAGTTAGCGAATAAATACCGGTTGATGTTACATTATAAAATGGCTGGGTACTGTTATCCTGCCACACATAAGTCGAAAACAGGCCGGGATCAAGAAAGAGTTCCTGGCCTTCGCAAATTATTGTATCAGCACCAAGATCCAATTGAGGTGAAGGATTCATGGCAATGTTAACCGTATCGCTTCCAGAGCAATCGTTTATATCAGTTACATGAACCCAATATGTGCCGGCTGATGTTATATTAATAAAACTTCCCGTTGATCCATTTTGCCATTCATAACTAACGAATTCATTTCCCGGACTTAGACTAAAATTATCACCCGAACAAATGGTTGTATCCGCTCCCAGGCTTACATTCACAGCCGGGGATATACCAACATATATGCTATCGGTTGCTGTACAGCCGATATCATTAGTAACCGTAACCCAGTATGTACCGGTATTTGTAACCAAATACGTCTGGCCAACCACACTGTCCTGCCAGACATAATTCAAAAAACCCGGACCTGCATCAATTGTAAAACTATTGAACTCACACATTAATGTATCATTTCCCAAATCAATTGGGATTGGCGGATAGGTGTCTACATAAATGCTATCAACGGATGTACAACCTCCCGGACCACTGACAATAACCCAATACCAGCCCGGGCTTGTTGCAATCAACGTGGAATCCTGGGTACCATTTTGCCATTGGTAAGAAATATAACCCGAACCGGCATTTAGGGTAATTGAATCTCCCAAACACATTAGCTCATCCTCACCCAAATCAATCGGCGGGCCCGGAAGTAACTATTTTTATAGAATCCAATGCCTGATTTCCACACTTATCAGTAACCAATACATAAAAATACATGGAAGAATCAACCGTAACACTAATGGATGCAAGTGTATCTTCCAGCCCAAGCCATTCATATGTGGTATGGGTCGGCGCCGTTCATCGCTTCTACACCTCTATATTCACCTCCTGACCATTACAAACAACAGTAGAATCAACCATTTGCCCTCAAGTGGCAACATTCTTCAATCACAATTTCTATGGTATCGACATAGCTGAACATCCATACTGATTAAAAACCTGTACCCAATAAGCACCCGTTGTAGTCAACCACCAAAATGGAATTTGTTGGATCTATCATTCCAATAAATATCTCAATCCAGGCCCCGGATCTAATATCAATGAATCGGTGCCACATAAAACCAAAAGTGGTATCATTACCCAGGTCAACGTGAGGAGAGGTGGTTATTACAATGTTATCCAATAAAATATATCCCCAAAGGGTAGTACCATAAAGCCCAGCACAAGATCGGTATATTCATAATCGGGTTGAATAGAAAATTCATAGGTGGTCCATTCTTCTTCTGAAATGGCGGGCGATTGCCATAACAGATTATCCTTTAAACAAATTCCATCATCTGCATAAATTTTTACCGTAATGGGATCCATATCAAGAATATTCACAATTTCCTGAAACGCAAGATCAATAGAAAAAATATAACATGAATCAGGTGAGAGGGGGCGTATCAAATAGGGGTATGTACATCTTCCCAGGTATAGTCATCACGGGCAGTCATTCCCTAGATATGTTGAACCATCAGACGGGGAACATAAACGCCAAAATTACCTAGTTGAGTATCAGGTGTGCCTCAGACAATAGTACAAATTTCCCATCCTGGTGGCGGCACATGTGGTTGCGGAAAACCCTCAAATGATGGATTGGGGAGATATTGCCCAAAAACCGCCCATGAACAGATCAGGAAAGAAATCAAAAACCATACTTTAGTTGGCATCCTATTCATAATAATATAAGACAAACGATAAAAAGGCAAGCTTGTTTAAATTCTTCAAATATAAAACTATTTTTCAAGCGATTCGTACGGAATAAAACCTTTAGGAGATTTACTGCGCAGGCTTTCGGGGTTTGTGAAATTCCGGGCTTTCAAAATCATTTTTAATAATCTCCTCGCGTGTTACCGGTTCTGCCAAATGAGCAATACCCACAGCATGTTCGGCAATATTTAAACCCCGTGGGTCGAAGGCTCCATTTTCGGTTACAATGATCACAGGGTCGGCAGCAATAGCCGTTGTGGTGATCCCTTCGGGGCACATATCCAATATTTTACTGATCCCTTTAGCCGTTGTTGACTTCATGGCTATGATGGCATAACCACCTTCCGAAAGATAGGACCCCCTCAGAAAATCTGCCTGGCCACCAATGCCGCTGTACACTTCTCTTCCACGCAGCGAATCGGCCCAGATGTTACCGTGCAAGTCAACCCCAATCGCGCTGTTAATGGCCATCATTTTAGGTTGTCTGGCGATGTTTATAATATCGTTTGTAATATTGCAGGGTCGGCTTTGTACCGAACTGTTATAATTCAGCCAATCATACCCTTCCCTATCAGCGGCCAGAAAAATAGAAGCTATTGAAAAGTTTACCTCAAGATATCTATTAGTAACAACACCGGCTTCAATTAATTTCCGCATGGCGTCGGCAAATAATTCGGTATAAATTCCCAAATCCCTTAAACCCTTGTCAAGAATTGCCTCCGTAACTGCCTCCGGAACTTCCCCAATGCCATACTGAAGTGTCGCACCATCGGATAAAAAATATTCGGTTACCAGCCGGGCAATCTTTCGTGCCGTTTCATCAGGTTGGTGTACCGGGCTGATGGGCAGCGGATAGTCGGTATCAATCATAAAATCAATCTCCGATTCATGCAATGTGGTTCCCAATACAAAGGGCATTTGTTTATTTCGTTCAACAATGACAATTCCACCATTCTCGCGAATGGCGTGAACAGCAGACTGAACCCCTTCAACCGTAGTGCCATAGCTGTAATTTCCCCCATTATCAGGTCCGCTGACCGAGAACATGGCCACATTTGGTTTTATGTAATTTTTTACCTGGTTTGGAATATCAGAAAGGTGCATCAACTGGTAAGTGGCCTGCCCTTTGTTTAATGCCTCCCGTGAATGTGGCCCTGAAAAAATAATCCTGTGTTTTATTTTCTGACAAGCCGTATCAGTGAATAACCCGCTTACATCTCCAAGCAATAAAACGCTCAATAATTCAATATCGTAGATATAAGGGTCTTTTGCAAGTTGCTTTAACAATACTTGTGGAGCCGCTGCATTTCCTGCAGAATATATAACACTGCCCGGTTTAATATAGGTTTTATTAATAATTTGATCAACCGATTTTACGATTTTCATATGCTGTCAATTTCAGAATGATTAATTTGAAAAAATGTAGCCACATCACCAAGCGATTGAAAAACCGGTGCCCCGGTTTTTCTCAGGCGATTCTCTGATTGATGACCGGAAGCTACCAATAAACAAGGCAATCCCAGGCTTTCAGATACCTCAAAATCATGCATAGTATCACCAATTAAGCAACTTGTTTCGGGATCAATATCTTGGATTTGTAAAAAGCGTTTTGCCATTTCCAGCTTGCTGCCGGCATAATGATCAGTGATTCCCGAAAACCCGTCAAGCAAATTTAGGATCCCTTTATTTTCAATTGTTTCCTTTAAAAATGTATGTTCCATTGCCGAAACAATATATTGACTGAATCCAGCCTTTTTAAACCGATGCAGAATACCGGTTACTTCAGGAAAAACGGCTGCATTCTTTACATGTTCTGCATACAGGTTAATAAACTCAATGGCAACTTTATCGAAGGGTTCCCGGCTAAAATCAAACCCGGCTTTTATGTAATATTCTTTTACCGGAAAGGTAAATATGTCTTTATAGGTTGATAGAGAAAGAACCGAATGTCTTCTTTTATCGAGCAATTCATTGATGGCATTAAGGCATATTTCAACATCATTCAGGAGTGTTCCGTTCCAATCCCAAAGGATGGTGTTTATTTTTGATATTTGATGGACAGCGTTTAGCGACAATTCAAAAAGTGTTAATTAACCGGGCAGTAAAATTAGCAGAATTATTAAATAGGGTAATGAAAAATTAAGTAATTTGCGAACGATTTAAACCTATCTTATATGATATTAATTGCTGATAGTGGTGCGTCGAAATCCGATTGGATTTTGATTGATGGAAAAAGTGAATTCATTAGTTTCCATCTGGTTGGATTGAACCCTTTCTATCTTAGCTCAAAACAAATTGAAGATATTGTCAGCAAGGAACTCACCCCTTTTATTGAAGCAAAAAAAATTGAAGCCCTGTATTTTTATGGCTCCGGGTGCTCATCGGTTTATAAATGTATGCTCATGGAGGATGTATTCCGATCAATGTTTCAAAATGCTGACATTCATATTGAATCTGATCTTTTAGGGGCAGCAAGGGCTTTGTTCGGCAAAAGGGAAGGGATTGCCAATATTTTGGGCACCGGATCCAATGCTTGTTATTTTGATGGGGAAAAGATTGTTGAAAACATCATATCCCTCGGCTATTTCTTTGGTGACGAAGGAAGCGGCGCCCATATGGGAAAAACTTTTATCAAAGATTTGTTGTTAAATAAATTGCCGGGTGATCTGAATAAAAGATTTAAATCGGAATATAATTATACCCGCGATAATATTTTAGATGCGGTTTATAACCTCCCGTTCCCAAACCGATTCCTGGCTTCGTTTTGTGAGTTTTACGCCAACAATCTTGCGGATAAATATGTGTATAACCTCATTTCTGATTCCTTCAGGGAATTTTTCATAAACCATGTTGAAAAATTTAAACAATTCAAAAAAGTTCCACTTTCATTTGTCGGATCGGTAGCCTACTTTTTGAGCCGGTATTAAGGCAGGTTGCCAATGAATTTGATGCAAAAAATTGAAAAAATAGTACAATCGCCAATTCATGCCCTCGCAAAATATCATAGCGAATAAATATCCCCGGAGTTTTATATCAATAGCTATTGAATTCTATTAAAGAATTATTATGCAGGTAGGAATCACTGTGTTTCGTTTGTAATAAGCCCTATAGTTTTATTGAAATTTCTCTAAATAAAACAAGCTCCCGAATAAGGGAGCCCGCTTTAATCTACAAATGAAAATGTTCAAATTTATTGCAACGGCTTTACCACGTCAATTAGTTCTGGTAAATCCATGCCTAACTTTTTTAAATGTTCAATTTTCGGAACGCCATTTTTCGTCCAGCCACGGCGGAAATATACAGCATCCAGTAATTTTTCGTATTGACTTTCGCGATATTTACGCGTGATGGCCAGTTTTTCTTCCACAGACTTCCCCACAGGGTTAATGCCAATCAATTCTTTCATCTGGGTATCATAACGTTCCGCCCTTGATTCGTATTCTTCAACTGTTACCGGTCCGGCAGCACGATAGGGTTGCGCATCATGTTTCCTGAGGCCGTAGCCCATCCTGATATTAAATATCCGCTGGAAATTATAAACCCTCTCCGATTGTTTGATCATTTCATATTTATCAAAAGGTTTGCCTGTTACAGCTTTTACAATAGTTACGTAATTGTCAACATGCTCCGGAACTTTGGCCGGTTCATCCGATTCTGCATTGCTTTCAGGCTCCACATCGTTCCAGGGCAATTTACATAGTCCGTACAATCCAAACCACGTCCTGAACATGGGGAAATAATGCAGCGCTTCCGCTTTATCCTCAAATGTTGGGATTTGATTGTTCACCATGTCCATAAAGATCAACCAGGCTTCATCGTGTTGCGGCCCCTTGTTGGTCATAGCGTATCCTCCCTGCTGGGCAAGCGATTCTTTCGAGACGTATTGCGAATATTCAAGGCCTTTATTTTCCATCCCGATATCATTCATAAAGTTAAGCTCGCCCCAGCCTTTTTGAGAAAAAATCTCTTTCATTTTACGGATTCCTTTTCCGGCAATCAAACCGAAACCCTCTCCACGGGCTAACTGGTGCAACAATTCCATCGCACCATCGGCATTACCAAAATTCAATTTTAAACCTCCTGTGCGTTCTTCATTCAGAATGCCATTTTCATAACATTCCATCACGAAGCCCATGATGGTACCCCATGTAATAGTGCAGATGCCGTATGTATCGCAATAAAAGTTAGATTCAATGGTGAAATCGGGATTAAATATTCCCATGATGGAGCCAAGCGAAGAGGCTGTTTCATATTCAGGCCCTTCAACCAACACCGTGTCACCTGCGTAGGGTCCGGTTCTTAATAAATAATTATCAACTCCTTTGGCACACGACATATTGCAACCAATCCAGCAACCATCAGGAACTCCTTGTGTAAATCGTTTTTTATACACTTCCGAATGAATTTTATCGGCATCCTTATGGCTTCCATATTTAAAGTTGTTCACGGGAAGCAGATCATAATCATTCATGATGTTGGTAAGGTGCGCTGTCCCTTTGCTGCGCATTTCGGCCTGTGAATCATCTAACTCACGCATTTCGCGGTTGAACCGCTTGCCACGCTCCATGATAGCGGCCATATCCACAACATTGTTTAGGTTCCCTTTGACACCAGGAATTTTTACTACCAGTGCTTTGATTTTTTTATCCCGGAAAACTGTTCCTATACCACCCCTTCCGGCTTGCTTTAAACGGACCATTTTACGTTTCGGATCATAAAAACTGAAATTTAGCATGCCGATTAAAGAATGGTCGGCAGCAGTCCCGGCAGAAACAACCGAAACATTTTTTCTGTCTTTTTCATCATCTGCATACATTTCGACTAAGGTTTCAGCCAACACATGACTATCAATGGGTTCTTTCGGCGCTTCGAAAATTTCAACTTTATGGTTAACGCCATCAATAAAGATGATCACATCATCCTTTGCCTTTCCCTGAATTTCCAGTGCATCAAACCCGGCAAATTTGATGAATGGCCCAAAATGGCCACCTACGTTGCTGTCAATTGGTATATTTGTTTGGGGTGAAATAGAAACGCAAATTGATTTTCCTGTTCCCGAATATTGAGTTATGCCCCCAACCGGCCCTGAAGATATATTAATTTCATTTTCCGGGTCGTTCCATTTCGTATTTGATGTTACGGCATCCCATAAAAGGCGTAAACCATATCCTTTACCTCCGATGAATTTTTCTTTCATTTCTGTTGGGACAATTTTTACTTTTACTTCATTCGTACCCACATTAATATACAGGATCTTATCTGTGTACCCTTTATCAAGCGGTTTCCAGGTGTATTTCCAGGTGTTCAGGATTTTGTGTGCCTGTTGCATTTCAAGTATTTCAGTCATGCTATTTATGTTTTAAATTTCAATGTTAATGAATTCACAAAAGTATATTTTATTAAGAAAATGCCAATAAAAATTAAAAAAATATCAATATGCACAATGCTACATATCGCTTGGAATTTAGAGACTTACTTCATAATTGGTTTAAAGATAATGACTTTGAACAATTCGAAATTTAAAGCTTGCTATTGCCAGGCGGAAATTTAGAACCATTTTAAATGCTAAATATTCCGGTTAAGATCAATAATTTCCTAAAACCAATTTTGGATAGCAGAGATGACCATTTTAAGTATAATATTTTAAAAAGATTGATTCGTTTAAATATTCAGTTCTTTATATCTTTGCACAAATTCAACCCTAGAATGACCTTTAAGGAAATTAAACGAAAAATAAAATCAAAGTGTGTTGGAATTGCTGGGGCAGGTGGGCTGGGATCTAATTGCGCTGTAGCTCTTGCGCGGGTCGGAGTTGGAAAAATCATCATCGCTGACTTTGATAAAATAACAAAAGAAAACCTGAACCGGCAGTATTTTTTTATCGACCAAATAGGCCAGAAAAAAGTATTTGCGTTGTCGGATAATATTGATTTTATTAATCCTGAAGTTACAATCGTTACAAACGATGTGATACTTGATCCGGGCAAAATATTGGAAATATATAAAGAGTGTGATGTGATAATTGAAGCTTTTGATGATGCGGCCATGAAACAAATGATCATTGAAACAGTTCAATCTCACTGGCCTGAAAAACCATTGATCATTGGCTCGGGAATGGCCGGTTGGGGTGACAATTCATCGATTAAATGCAGGAAAATTGATAACCTTTATATTTGCGGCGACGAAAAATCGGAAATCAGTGATGAAATGCCTCCACTTGCTCCCCGCGTTGGAATAGTTGCCCATTTGCAGGCAAACATTGCACTGGAAATTTTGTTAACCTAATATGGCAATGAATATTATTTTGAATAACAGACCTGAAGAAATTGATCAGGAGAATATTTCAATTCAAGGACTCATCAGGTTAAAGAACTTTACCTTTAAACTTTTGGTTACAAAACTAAATGGTAAACTGGTTAGGAAAACCGACAGAGATACCGTATTTATTAAGGAAGGCGACAATGTTGCCATTATTCATTTAATCAGCGGAGGATAACTATCCGCCTTAAACACAACTCCTATTCATATTAATTCTTGATTAGCCTCCTTTCAATTATTCCGTAACTATGCTTGGATGATGGCGTATAAACAATGTCCAAATCATACAGCTATGGTAAGAATAAAAATCAAGACTAAGGAAAACCCCTCTACAATTTGCTCATGTAAAAATCATTCCTTATTAATAAAGCGTAAGCTATTAATAACAATGGTTTTATTTATTGCTTTTGTATCATTCTCATATGCACAGATTTCAGATACACTGACTTTTGCCGATAACAAATCAAGCCGGTTAAAATACCTGAAATCGATAGCCATAGAAGAGCAGGAAAAATGTGAAAAAGCAACTTTTTTAGAGAAATTTAACATTGATCTGACATCTTTCAAAGAGGCAAAAATAGTCAAAGATATGCGGTTTAAAAAGGAGCCGTCAGATACTGCGGAAAATTGCAAGTCAGTTATTCCATCAGGTTCGATCGTAAAACTATTCAACTTTTACCCTAATGAGAAATACTGGGCTGTGAAGTATGAAAATAAATGGGGATTTTTGCCTGATAAATCTGTGAAGTGCTTTGATTAATTGATTACTCAAAGTATCTCAGCAACAACAAAAGTACTTCCTCCAATGAAAATCAAATCATTTGGGATGGCATTTTTAGTGGCTGCATTATAGGCGCTGCTTACGGAATCATAAACGTCTCCCCTTAGTCCAAAATTGCCGGCCAAGGATTTTAGCATCGTAGCGTCCATGCCGCGTGGAATATTGGCTTTACAAAAGTAATAAGTTGCATCGCCGGGAAGTAAAGAGAGAATATCATTGACATTTTTGTCATTAACCATTCCGATAACCATGTGTAATTTACTAAATTTCATTGATCGTAGTTGGTTCACTACATATTTAATTCCGTCTACATTATGCCCTGTATCGCATATGATCAATGGATTTTCTTTCAACACCTGCCACCGGCCCGAAATTCCGGTATTGGTGATTACCTTTTCAATGCCTTTGCGAATTTGATCATTGCTAAAGGTATAATCAAGATCGTTTAATACTGAAAGTACACCAAAAAGTGTTTTTAAATTCTTCTTCTGGTAATCGCCTGTCAGTGGGCAATGAAGGCTATTAATTTTAAATTTTCCTTGCAATTCAGCATCAAATTTTACAAAAGATGAGTTTCTATTTGCCGGACTAAAATCTGAAACAAATGCAAGTTCATCGGCAAAGTAGATTTTAGCCTTATATTTTTGGGCTGTATGAACAAATACATCCTTTACCGTTTCCTGTGTTTCACCAATAACAACAGGAATTCCCGGTTTTGTAATGCCCGCTTTTTCAACAGCAATTTTTTGAAGTGTATCTCCCAGGAATTGAGTATGATCAAAACCAATATTCGTAATAACAGATAATTCAGGCGAAATTACATTTGTTGAATCCAACCGCCCTCCCATGCCCGTTTCCATAATGGCCACATCAACTTTCTTTTCGGCAAAATAGGTTATGGCTAAAGCAAAAGTATATTCAAAAAAGGAGGGCGATAAATCATCGATCAATGGAATATTTTTTTCAACAAAATTTACAATATAATTTTCCTGAATATTCACTCCGTCAATTTTTATTCGTTCACGGAAATCCTTTAAGTGCGGGGAAGTAAACAATCCTGTTTTGTAGCCTGCCTCCTGGAAAACAGAAGCAAGTAAATGAGAAACAGAGCCTTTACCATTAGTTCCGGCAATATGAATTGATTTAAATTTATTCTGAGGTTGATTGAGTCGATGACAAATTTGTAAAGTTGTATTCAGGTCTGCCTTATATGCTGCCGCACCTATTCGCTGAAACATGGGCAGGCGGGAAAAAAGGAATTCAAGGGTTTGCTGATAATTCATCAGTTTTTAACAACAAAGTGATAAGTAATGGTTCCGCGCTGAAGTTCGGCGGCATTTGTTTTGGCATTAAAAACTGCTTTTTTGGCCGCCTCCTCGGCCAGTTTCCTGAGTTTAGAATTCGTCGTATTCGAACCTTTATCAGTTGCTACAGCATTTACAACCTTTCCATATTTATTAACCGTAATTTGCACTACGACTGTTCCATTTTCACTAAAGTCAGTTGATGGTTTCGGGAGATATTTTGGATCTCTTCCGGCCAGTGAGTATGAAAGGCCCTCACCAAACCCACCTTTGCCCAAATAGTTTTTTGAATCAACAGTTCCGGTTGGTTTTCCCTGGTCGCCTTCTTTCCCGGTTATGCCTTCACTTCCAGGTTCTGTAGTTGAATTGCTTTTGCCCTTATACAAGGCCGCAGGGTTAACTTTGGGTTCTTCTATAACCGGTTGTTCAACCACTTTTTCTACAAGCTTCTCTTTTTTCTCTTTTGGTTCTTTTACTGATTCAATGAACGGAGCTTCTTCTGTGTTTTGTGTTACAATTTCTTCCTTTACCTGAACCGTTTTTGGCTGAGGGGCGGAACTCTCAACAGAAGCAGGTTTTTCAGGCTGAATTTCCCCAAACCCCTCATCGCTTGACCCCAGGCTAACCTCAACACCTTCTTCTCCGGGTAAAGGTAAAGTGGTAGTAAATCCAAGTAAAATCAACAACAACACAATGACTGCATGGAAGGCCAGTGTTCCGATGATTCCGTGATATCTGTATCTTTTATTTTCCTGCAATATTATATATCTTTTTTTACATCAATTTCGTTTTGGACTGGTTGCCATTATTACTTTATGCGTCGTCCCAAACCGATTGTTCACATCATTTACAATATCAATCACATTTACCACGTATTGCACAGGTACTGTTTTATCGGATTCAAGCCTTATGGATGCACTTTCGCGCCCTTCAAGTTTTTCAAGTAATCCTTGCTTCAATAAAGTTTCATTTACCTGAACTCCCTGTAAAAAATATTCATAATTTTCGTTTATGGAAATGATGATCTTTGGTGGTTTTTCAATTGCCCGGCTATTGCTCTGAGGGAGCAATAACTTAATGGCATTGGGGGCAACAAGTGTTGATGTGAGCATAAAAAATATAAGCAATAGAAATACCAGGTCCGACATGGAAGCCATGTTAAAATCAGCTTTGCGTTTATTTCGAGTTTGAATGGCCATATGCTTTTGTTATTTTTTTGCCGGTTCGTGTAATAAATCCATAAATTCTGTTGCCCGTGCTTCTAGTTTAAACACCAGTTTTTCAACTTTCGAAACCAGTATATTATAACATACATAGGCAATTATTCCAACGATAAGGCCGGCCACAGTGGTTACCATAGCCTGATAGATGCCGGTTGACAGCAAAGCAATGTCAATATTGTTTCCTGCCATAGACATATCATAAAAAGCCCTGATCATCCCAATAACTGTACCTAAAAAACCAAGCATGGGTCCTGCACCCGAAATGGTAGCAAGGCCGGCGATATTTTTTTCAAGCCTGGAAACTTCGAGTTTACCAAGATTTTCAATTGCAGCATTTATATCATTTAATGGTTTTCCAATCCGGGCGAGCCCTTTTTCTATCATCCGGGCTATTGGCGAGTCGTTGTTGCGGCATAATGCATTGGCCGAATCAATCCGTCCCTCATGAATAAAATCGCGGATATTGTTCATAAAATTCTTTTCCTCTTTCGATGCTTTGCTAATGGCTAAGAAACGCTCAACAAAAATGTAAACTGCAATAATTGACAACACGGCAAGAATAGCAAGTATCCATCCGCCTTTCATGGCCAAATCAAGAAGTGACATCGATAGTTCGCCCTGTTCTTCCAACCCTGCATTTACTGTATCGGCAATTGCTTGCCCTCCCTGGGTAATTTGTAATACGATAAAGTTTAACATGTACATTATTTTGAAGTAAAATTAACTATATATAAAGACAGGGTAGGTTTCGCCCATATGAATTTTTAACAGGATTTTGTTAATATATAATTATTGTATTTCAATGAATTAAGAAAAATTTTTTAAAGCTATATTTACACATTTGGCCTCGAAATAAGATTATTTATTTAACACTATTTAAATTGAATATATATAAATATCTATTTGTGTTATCCAATAAAAAATCTTTTACATTTGCTGCCGTTTTTAAATCCCTAAAACGAGAAAATATTATGTTTATTTTGATGGTTATAGTTTTTGTTCTGGGCTACACAATGATAGCCCTGGAGCATCCGCTGAAGATTGATAAAGCTGCTTCAGCAATATTACTGGGTGTTATCTTATGGGTAATTTTTGTAATTGGCCGTGTTGATATACTGAGTATGGTGAATGAAGCGGGTGAATTCATTAGTAAGTCGTGGTCACATTATTTACATGGCGAAGGGCATGAAGCCAATAACCCGGAAGGAATGTTGGATTTCATTACCCACTTTTCCATATTAGAGCACCTGGCTGAAATTTCAACAATCCTGTTCTTTTTGCTTGGCGCAATGACAATTGTTGAAACGGTTGACCAACACCAGGGTTTTAAACTTATTACTGATAAGATTAAAACCAAAAATAAGGTAAAATTACTTTGGATAATAAGTTTTCTGACATTTTTTATGTCAGCTGCATTGATAATCTTACAACGACTATTGTTCTTGTAGCCTTACTCCGCAAATTAATTGACGACCAAAAAACCCGGTGGTTCTTTGCCAGTATGGTTGTATTGGCTGCAAATGCCGGTGGGGCCTGGTCGCCCATAGGAGATGTAACGACTATCATGCTTTGGATTGGCGGACAGGTAACAACTGTTAATATCATAGTTATGGTATTTATCCCAAGCCTTGTTACTATGTTGATTCCAGTCGCAATTTTAACGTTTACTATGAAGGGAAATGTGGAACGGCCAAAAATTAATGCTAATGAAGAACAAGAATTTACCACTGCTTTCGAACGTAAACTTATGTTAATAATGGGTGTCAGTGCCTTGCTCTTCGTTCCTGTTTTTAAAACCCTTACTCACCTTCCACCATATATGGGAATGCTATTCGGATTAGGTGTTTTATGGGTAACAACCGAAGTCATGCATCGAAACAAACCCCTTAAGGACAGACGTAAACTCACCATTATTGGAGTATTACAGAAAGTTGATGTACCAACCATATTCTTTTTCCTTGGAATTCTTACAGCCGTTGCAAGCTTGCAATCAGCCGGGCATTTAGGCCTTTTAGCAGCTTATCTTGATGAAAACCTGCATAATATTTACGCCATCAACCTCATCATTGGTGTATTATCGGCTATTGTTGATAATGTACCTCTTGTTGCCGGAGCAATGGGCATGTATGATATTGCTGCAGCCGGATCAGATGGTTATATGGCCTACTTTATGACTGATGGAATTTTCTGGGAATTTCTTGCTTATTGTGCGGGAACTGGTGGAAGTATTCTAATTATTGGCTCTGCTGCAGGTGTTGCTGCCATGGGAATGGAAAAAATAGATTTTATCTGGTATTTGAAAAAGATAAGTTTACTTGCGTTGATTGGTTATCTTGCCGGTGCGGCAGCCTATTATCTCCAGGTACAAATACTACATTGATATTAAATTTCTAAACAAATTGGAAAGGTGAAGTTTCGGCTTCACCTTTTTTTATTCAATTATTAATCCAGAACTACTGTCATGGGAAGCACCAGTTACCGATGATAAACAATTTATTTCTCCCCTTAATCGTAAAACCCCAAGAAAAGCAAAAATCATGGCCTCTTTATAATTAATCAATAGATCATCAGGTACTGAAATTTTAAAAGTTGAGTACGACCTGATCCGTTCAATTAAATAAGAATTAAAAACACCACCACCGGTAATAAGCATATTTTTTCGTCCAATCACATTTAGAGCTTTGGATATTTGAAAGGCTATGTGTTCAGTGCAGGTGGCCAATAAATCTTTTTCCGGTATTTTATATTCATCTAAAACAGGCATAAATAAAGATTCAATCCACTCTCTGCCCAGCGATTTTGGTGTGCTTTGGAAATAATAATCCAGGGTATTAAGTTTATCAAAAAGTTGTTTGTTTATCATCCCTTCGCTAGCTATCTTTCCGCTTTCATCATATTCTTTTCCCAATTTCATCGCAACCTGGTTCAGCACCTGGTTTACCGGGCAAATATCCCAGGCAATTCGTTGATTATCCATTTCATAAGAAATGTTAGCAATTCCTCCCAGATTTAAACAATAATCATATTCTTTAAATAATAACTTATCACCAATTGGGACAAGAGGTGCCCCCTGCCCTCCAAGCGCGACATCCAACGACCTGAAATCATAAATTACCGGGAGATTTACCCGGGCAAACAGAGCATGACCATTTCCAATTTGGCAGGTAAACTTATTTTGTGGCTGATGAAATATTGTGTGGCCATGAGATGAAATAAGATCAGGAACAAAATGGTTTGCCCTGATAAACCTTGAAGTCTGAATTCCCAAATATTCCCCAAATTCAATGTCGGCTTTAAGGAATTCTTCAGCGCTTGCATCAGCAAGAGAGAGCAATTTTCGTTTCATCTCCTTATTGTAAGGAATAGTAACTGCTTTTTCAATTTGGAACGACCAGGATTCATCAAAAATAAAAATACAATAAGCAATATCCAGCCCATCGAGGGAGGTACCAGACATCAGGCCGATTGTTTTATACACTTCCATTATAACAGGTTATATATATCTTCGAGTTTATTACTGCGTGATCCTTTAACTAAGATGGTTTTATCTTTTATTGGATTGACTTTCAAATAGTCAATCAATTTGGAAGTCGAGCTAAAATATATTGCATTCCCAATGTTTATATTTGCATATTCTTTACCTATGTAAATTACCGGATCGAACATTTTTCCGGCTACTGAATCCACAAGTGCAGTATGTTCTTCACCTGAGAATTTTCCTAATTCTTTCATTTCCCCAAGGATGAGTGCTTTGTTTTTATACGCTGTTTCTTCAAAACTCGAAATCGCGGCCTTCATGCTGGTTGGGTTGGCATTGTAAGCATCCAGAATAAGGGTATTGTTTTTTGTCTTCACCACCTGCGACCTGTTATTATCGGGTAAATAATTTTCGATGGCCTTTTTTATCTTTTCGGGTTCTACTTGAAAATACCCACCGACTGCTACTGCAGCCAGGATATTTTCAAAATTATAAATCCCAGTTAAATGGCTTACAATATTGATGGTATCCTCTGGCAATTTTATATTACACTTAATATAAGGGACAGAATCTGTCAGTTTGCCTTGATAATCTGCCATTTCATTTATTCCATAAGAAATATGGGCAAGATTTTTAGCAGCTTTTGCCAGGATTTCATTGTCAGTATTGACGAATGCTTTTACCATTATTGCTCAAATAATGGTACAATTCACTTTTCGCTTTTATCACTCCATCAAAGCTCCCGAATCCCTCAAGGTGTGCTTTTCAATATTTGTGATAAGGCCATAATCTGGTTTTGCAATGGTGCACAACGCATCAATTTCACCTATGTGGTTTGCTCCCATTTCAACAATACCAACTTCAAGATCATTAGGAAATGATAACAATGTAAGCGGAACTCCGATGTGGTTGTTTAAGTTACCTTTTGTTGCCTGTGTTTTAAAGGTGGAAGAAAGGACTTTATAAATGAGTTCTTTAGTGGTTGTTTTGCCATTTGAACCGGTAATGCCAATTATTTTTCCTTTAAAATTTTGCCGGTGCACCGCTGCTAAGTTTTGCATCGCATTAAGCACATTATCCACAAGGACATACCGTTCATTATTCACAGTGTGCGGATCATCAACAACAGCAAAGGAAGCGCCGGCCTGAATAGCAGTATCGGCAAATTTATTCCCATCAAAGTTTTCTCCGCGAAGCGCAAAAAAAATAGAATTTTCAGCAACATTCCTTGAATCTGTTGTAATTAAAGGATGTTTTAGAAAATGAGCATATAAACTTTCAATTTGTGATTTCATCTAAGAAACAGGGAATGTATGTAATGTATTAATTCAGGCAAAAATAAACCCCATTCCTGAAACAAGAATGGGGTTTTATTATATTTATTTTTTTATTAATATCCATCATCGCTACCAACGCGATCCATAGCACATCTGAATCCGATATAATTCGTAGCCATATTTTCATCCAGAAAGCGTCGTGTGGCAGGCATCATCCAGTATGAATTATCGCGCCATGAGCCACCTTTATAAACACGGGCATTATCATTGATCATGGTAGTAACGGAATAATCGTACATGGTACTTGAACCGGAATCTTCTGATTGTTTTAACCAATCATCGCGGTTAACCGTTGATTGAAAATCTCCGTCCAGGTAATTGATGTTGTTTGACTTTCTGTAATTTCGGCGGTTCACCAATTCTTCGGTTGGAATATCTTCATATTGCAATTTTCCAAACTCGTCTTTCTCTGCTATCAAACCTTCTGAATCACGCACTTTCCGTTTAAATACATTTCCCCTGTAGGGATTTAAATCAGCTACATCTTCAGTGCTTAACGGACGATATACATCCATTACCCATTCGCTTACGTTTCCAGCCATATTAAACAACCCGTAATCGTTCGGCCAATATGACCCAACCATGGCTGGCCCGATAGCTCCATCGTTTAAATCACCGGCAACACCGGCATAATCGCCTTTGTCGCGCTTATAGTTTCCGAGAAAACTACCGTAATAATTTTTATCATTTGTTCTAAGCACATGGCTATTCCAGGGATAAATTCGCCTGTCAAGGACACGCTCATAGACTGTATTTCCAATAATCCCGAGGGCTGCAAATTCCCATTCGGCCTCTGTCGGTAATCTATATTTTGGAAGCAAAATTCCATCTTCCATACGGACCCTCCTTTCACCTGTCCCATTTGGGTTCATATCTTGCAAATTCCGGTTTACCAATCCTTCATATTGTCCGGCCAAATAAGCATCCGTATTAAAGTTATTTTCATTTAACTGATCCGGGTCAAGATCAAGAATACCGCTCTCAACTAAAAAAAGTTCATTTACCCTGTCTGTCCTCCAGGCGCAATAATCGCTTGCCTGAATCCAGCTAACCCCAACAACCGGATAATAATGATAGGCAGGATGCCTGAGATAAAGTTCAACCATCGGTTCGTTATAGGCCAATCTGTCGCGCCAAACAACAGTATCGGGCAAAGCTTTTTCATAGACCTCAGGATAGTCCGTTCCGAATACTCTGTTCAGCCAGTATAAATATTCAAGGTAATCAACATTGGCCACTTCGGTTTCATCCATGTAAAAGGTTTTCACAGTTGCCCTGCGTGGCGTTGAATTCCATTCATACTTAGGGTCATCATAATTCGTACCCATTGTAAATGTTCCTCCTTCAATCAAAACCAATCCGGGACCGGTAACCTGGCCGGCATAATCCCTTACTTCGAAACCTCCGTTTTTTGGGTTGTTGTATTCCCAGCCTGTAGTGGCTGATTGCGGTTTGTTACATGACGACAACAAAGCCAGTGCGCCAATAACAACAAACAACGTATAAATACTGGTGTATTTCATTTTTTTAAAATTTTGAATGCAAACATAACTAAAATTCCGGACATTTTATTGCACCGGGCCTTTTTCTTTTTCCACTACACATTATTAATAAACCTACTGAAACCTCATGTGCCCCTCCGCTGGCTCCCTTTAAATTCGATAATGAGGTATCGTAAGAGTAGCCAAATTTAAATCTTTTCTGGATAATTCCAAGAAGAAAAACAATGGCATCAGGGTTACTGAAATTATGACGATACCAAACTCCAGCCGACAAAGGGTAATAATTGACACTTAAACCAGCATTTAATTGTTGCGCATTTAGTTGTCTTTGATAAAGTATATTTGGTGAAATATACATACTTCCGTTGCCGGATTCAAAATAACTGTCTTTAATTTTAATATATGCCCCACCGTGGACTGTATATTTCAGGAATAATCTATTATTTTCCGAATTATTGTAATAGGCAATTTTTGGTTGCGACAGGTGGTGGGCAGCTATACCAACATAATAAGTTTTCTTTATTCCTAATACCAATCCCGATGAAAAGTCGGCTACATTGACTAAGTCATTATCCACAACAGGTTCACTGCTATTTGAAGGATTTATTGCCCCCGTATTAAAATCAATCATATCTGGGAATACGAGATTATTCCATTTTAGTTGCTGACGATGATAACTGGCCTCTATTCCAGCATTAAGTCTGGCGGATTCACTGAGTTTTAAATGATAGGAATAAATGCCTGAAACCCTGAACGTGTTTATCAATCCGGCCGCATCATCAGAATAAGCCACAATCCCTAATCCACCTGATAAAGCATCCACAAAAAAGTCGGCTGAAGCGCTATATGTAACAAAGCCTTTTTCGATAGATGGCCATTGGTTTCGATAATTTAATATCACACGGTTACATTCACCTGTCCCGGCAAGGGCAGGGTTTAAATACAAAGGGTTTGCATAAAATTGCGAAAACTCCACATCCTGGGCAGTTACGAAAGAAAAATGAGAAAAGACCAAACATATAATAATTGTCAGGCTTTTCCCGAAATTTGACTTGAAGTCAAATTTTGCCATACTACTTTTAATGTTGTCCAATTCGGATTTGTATTTCTTAATAAGCTAAATTAGCAATATTCGTTTTGTTATAACGTTTATTTTCTACTTTTAGTTTCTTAGAAATTTATTAAGCTTTTTATTTTCAATCATTTATAACTAAATAATTTGCAAGGGGAAAATCTTTACATTTTTATTTATTTTTACATTTTACAATAGCTACTTTAAATTATGAAAAGCACATCAATAATTATCCTTTTGCTGACTTTTTTATTGCCCTTACAAAATTATGGCTCCATTGGCCGGTATGAAGTTAAACTTACCTGGAAGGGTATAGATAAAGCTACGATCTCAGATAGCGAAACCTTGCACCTGCTTCGCTTTGAAGGATCGTTGAACGAGCCCCAACATAATTTCCTTCCCTATTTTTATGAGAATTTTCAGTTGCCTGAAGGACATTCAGATTTTGTTGCCGGGCTTAAGAACATGATATTTGAGCCCCTCACCACCGAAGAAATCAATCTTGTGTTAAGCACCACAGAAATTGCGAATGAAATTCAATTGGAATCAACCACCACATTTCAGAGAAAAATTCCTTTTGCCACAATTACATTTTTACCTATTCGAAAAAATGACATTACCGGCCAGCTTGAAAAGCTGGTCCGTTTTCATCTTGAAATTATTTCATCCCCGAATCAGAAATCATCAAACGGCATTTTCTCGAAAACCTACAAACCACATTCTGTGCTTCAATCAGGAACCTGGTTCAAATTAGCCGTTACAAATACAGGTGTTCATAAGATCAGTTACCAGGAATTGGCTGATATGGGGATTAACGTCAGCAACCTCGATCCAAAAAATTTACGTATTTATGGAAGCGGTGGCGGTATGCTCCCGGAAAATATAGAACGTCCACGATATGATGATTTATTTGAAAATGCCATTTATGTGAAGGGCGAAGCAGATGGCACATTTAATTCAGATGATTATATTTTGTTTTACGGTGAAGGGCCGGAGGTTTGGGAATATTCGTATGATAAAAGAGTGCTTGACAAAATTGTCAACTATTATTCGAATTACACATATTATTTTCTTACACCTGACTTAGGCCCGGGAAAAAGGATATCAACTGAAGGTTCATCAAATGAAACCCCCAATAATATCGTGACCGAATTTCAGGATGCTCTCCATTATGAATTGGAGGAAACAAACCTGTTGAACTCTGGCCGTATATGGTATGGAGAAACATTCGATTTGTTCAATAACCTTGAAAAAGAGTTCACTATTCCGAATCTGATTCTCGATAAAACTATAATATTTACAGCAGAAGCTGCCGCCCATTCTGATGTAACCAGCCTGTTTACTTTTTATATAAACAATGTCAACCGGTTAACCCTACCTATTCAAAATATAAATAGCAACAGCCCTAACGGGAATTTTGCCTATACCAATTACGATACCGCAAGGTTCAAAGCGAATAGCGAGACCCTGAAAGTGAAAGTTACCTACAGCAAGCCTCTTTCATCTTCCGTGGGTTACCTTGATTATTTTACCATGAATTACCACAGGAGTATGGCCTTTACCGGCCCGCAAATGCACTTTCGCAACCTGGCAACCGCAGAAAATGTGTTAGTCTCAAAATATACTCTTTCGAAATCAAATGAAAATGTAAGAATATGGGATATAAGTCATCCCGAAGTACCTATTGAAATTAATGCTACCCTGACAGGGACAAAATTGGAATTTGTCCGTGCCTCTGATTCGCTAATGACGTTCATTTCATTTGATGGCACAGGTTTTAATGCGGTTGCTTTTGCAGGTACAATAAACAATCAGGACCTTCATGCATTGGCACCATATGAGATGATCATTTTAACCCATCCTGACTTTAAAAGCGAAGCCCAACGATTGGCAGATTTTCACACTGAATTTGATGGTTTATCCGTATTTGTCGTTGAACCACAAACCATATACAATGAATTTTCGTCAGGGGCGCAGGATATTACCGCTATTCGTGATTTTTTAAAAATGCTTTATGATATAGCGGAACCCGGAGAGGAACCGAAATACTTATTGCTTTTTGGAGACGGCTCATTCGACTATAAAGACCGTATTGAAAACAATACCAACTTCATTCCTTCCTGGGAATCGTATAATTCAATTAACCCGGTAAATTCATATGTAAAGGATGATTATTATGGATTGCTTGATAATGCCACAGATAACAAGGTTGATATTGGTATTGGACGGTTTGTGGTCAGCAATACCCAGCAGGCTAAAACGGCCGTTGATAAAGCCATTCATTACGCATCGAACAGCCCGGCGGTAATGGGCGACTGGAGAAATATTATATGCCTTATGGCCGATGATGAAGACAACAACTTACATTTTCATGATGCCGAAGAACTCGCCGCCATAATTGATACCATGGACCATAATATAAATATTGATAAAATATACCTTGATGCCTACCAGCAAATCTCAACTCCTTCAGGGGAAAGATATCCAGAAGCGACACTTGACCTTACAAACCGAGTTGAACGGGGTGCCTTGATCGTGAATTACGTTGGCCATGGCGGAGAAGGAGGTTTGGCTCACGAAAGGGTTTTAAAAGTTTCCGATATCCAGGCATGGGAGAATTTTGACAATATGCCTGTTTTTATTACGGCAACCTGCGAGTTCAGCCGGTTTGATGACCCCGAACGAACATCCGCCGGGGAATT
This sequence comes from Bacteroidales bacterium, assembly GCA_041393275.1. Lineage (GTDB taxonomy): Bacteria > Bacteroidota > Bacteroidia > Bacteroidales > JAADJA01 > JAADJA01. The sequence goes on along the minus strand of JAWKKL010000032.1, from coordinate 8,365 downwards.
AATTTTTCTGAATGAAAATGGCGGTGGAATTTCGTTGTTTTCAACAACCCGCGCAACTTATGCAGGCGCCAATGCAGCCCTGAATAAAAGCTTTTACCGTTACGCTTTGATACAGGAAAATGGGAAACATGCCCGAATGGGCGACGTCATCCGTCTTGCTAAAAACAGTAGCGGGAGCATTGAAAACACTGCCAAATTTATGCTCTTAGGCGATCCTGCACTCCATTTTGCATTTCCAAAACATAATGTAATTGAAACAAAGATTACAAATATTCAATTCAACGAAATCAGCGATACCATCAAAGCATTATCGGAAGTCAAAATAACCGGCGAAATGCAGGACTATCTTGGCAATAAACTCGAATCATTCAATGGAGTGCTGTTTCCGGTTGTGTTTGATAAACCCGCCAAATATACAACCCTCGCAAATGATCAGGCCAGTATCCCCGCGTCATTCTATATTCAAAAAAATATTCTTTATCGCGGAAAAGCCAGTATTAACAGTGGTGAATGGGAGTTTACATTCATTGCACCAAAAGACATTGCCTATAATTACGGTTTTGGCAAACTAAGTTTTTATGCTCACGACAATACGATTGATGCGGCTGGTTATTTTGATGAGGTAGTTATTGGCGGCTATAACGAATTTGCCGGGCAGGATAATACCGGGCCCGAAATATCGCTTTATATCAATGATGTTAATTTTAAATCAGGTGGGCTGACCGATGAAAATCCGAACTTGTTTGCCATGATTTTCGATGAAAGCGGAATAAATACCGTGGGAAGCGGCATTGGCCATGATATCATGGCAACACTTGATGATTCGCAATCATTTATTCTGAATACATATTACGAATCGGAACTCGATAATTACCGCAAAGGATCTATTGATTATCCATTTTATAATTTAGCTAACGGTACTCATAAACTTTCACTGAAAGTTTGGGATATTTATAATAATTCTTCCGATGCTTCCATTGATTTTATCGTTGCCGAATCTACCGAAATGGCGGTTGAATCTTTGCTTAATTATCCAAATCCATTCTTCGATTATACCACATTTTCGTTTGAACATAACCAGGTAGAACAACCGCTTGATATTACGATTCAGATTTTTTCGATGCAAGGTAAACTGGTTAAAACCATTACCGACATCAATTATGCCGGAGGATATAAATACATTTCAGGGAAGTGGAATGGGACCAGCGATGGTGGATCGAGTTTGCAGAATGGGTTGTATGTATACAAAGTATTGGTCAGGAATTACGACGGTACAGTAGCAGAGGAAACCAGCAAACTTGTTATGTTAAAATAAGTTCCTGATATTTCGATTATTTTGCTCAACGCAACGTTTTTACTTTTTTTGGCGTCATCTTTGATAAGTAGTTAAAATTTTGGATATAAATTAATATGACGAAAATATACTTTCGATTTCTTTTTTCAATTTCGCTGGCATTGTTTGTTTTTACATCAAAAGGTCAGGAGGTTAAGTTTTCACAGGTTTTGGATTGGAAAGGTGTACTCACTGAGTCGGACGGCTCAGGTTACTCCCATCAATATTTATATTTTACCGGGGCTTCAGTGATACCAGAAAATGGCCTGCCACTCTTTTCGAAAGAATTGAAAAAACAAAGCACCTTTGAATTTACTTTCGATTCTGTATTGTTTGTTGATTGTACCCCCGTTGAAACAGAAATTCTCGTTGCATCCGGCTATAATAATCAGGAGATTGAAATAAAATCAAACATTGTTGTCGACAGAAAGAACCCAATTAATGTGGTTAGTTTTTATCCGTTGCGATTTAATTCAAAAAAAAACAGCTATGAGAAGTTAATCTATTTTGAATTATCAGGCCAGCCGAAAGCCGGGGCCTTATTTTCCCGATCCAAAATTGAGCGGAATTATGCCGAAAACTCCGTATTGAAACAGGGCGTTTGGCATAAATTCAAAGTTTCTGAATCGGGACTATACCAGATAACTTATAATGAATTAGTGAATATTGGCATTAATCCGGAATCTATTGACCCTAAGAAAATTCATCTTTATGGAAATGGCGGGGGTATGCTACCCGAATCGAATGAACCTCTGCGTGCGGATGATTTACAGGAAATGGCCATTATAGTTGAGGGTGAAGATGACGGCACATTTGACGAAAACGACCGTATCATTTTTTATGGCCAAAGCCCAAATGAGTGGGAACCGGTGTTGGGTGTCTTTTTACACAAAATAAATTTGTATGATGATTTCAACTATTACTACCTTACACTTTCCGAAGAAGAAGGAAAACGGATAAATACAATAAATTCATCTTCGGCCAACCCCAATCATATAAGAAATACTTTTGATGATTTTAAGGTTTATGAAGATGAAAACTACAATCTGATTATGTCGGGGAAAACATGGTATGCAGATGAATTTGGTGAAATCAACAACCGAAATTATACGTTTTCATTTCCTGCAATTGATACAACCAAAACAGCGACTATAAAAGTTGAATTTGCAAACAGGACGCCCTACACCGACTATATGGTCGTAAAAATAAACAATGAGTTTTTCGATACAATCACAATGACACCCATCGATTACACTCAATACAAGTTTGCGCATACCAAGAAAAAAACTCTGTTTTATTCAGCGTCAGGGCCCGAAATAAATGTTGAGCTTGAATATTTACCCTACGGCAACTCCAGCCGGGTTTGGCTCAACCATATAAACTGTAAATGTAACCTCATCGCTTGATTTGATAAATGGACAGGTTGGTTTCCGGGATTTATTCAGTGTTGGTCAAAACGATATTACGGAATTCCTGGTTGGCAATAGCAATGAACATACACGGATTCTGGATGTCACCAGCCATAGTGATCCGTTTATTATTTCATCTATACACACAAATGGTCAAACGAAATTCGTTGTGCCTACCGATTCCTTACGCGAATTTGTCGCCTTCGACGGCAGTGCTTATTTTTATCCCGGGTACGTTGGCCCGGTTTGAGAATCAAAACATACATGGATTTGGGCGGTGGATTACGTAATTGTTACACATCCGTTATTCAGGGAGCAGGCAGAACAGTTAAAACTACTTCACGAAACAGTGGATGGTTTCAAAACACTGCTCACGGAACCTGAACAAATTTATAACGAATTTTCTTCAGGGAAACAAGACCCTACTGCGATAAGGGATATGATGAAAATGTTTTATGAAAAATATCCTGATAACAATCCGCGATATTTACTTCTTTTTGGTGACGGATCATTCGACCTGAAAGACCGTATTGAACACAATACAAATTTTATTCCCACATTTCAAACCGAAGAATCGCTGACAATTTCTTCCAGTTATGTTGTGGATGATTATTTTGGCATCCTTGATGACGATGAAGGGGAAGATGCCCATGGTTATCTTGATATTGGGATTGGAAGAATTCCTTCCCAAACAATAGAAGAGGCTCAAACCGTTGTGGATAAAATAGTAAGGTATGTTGCAGGCGGTGGCCAGCAGTTCGGGGAATGGCGCAATACAATTTGCGTCATCGCCGATGATGAAGATGGCAACCTGCACCTCGAACAGGCAGATAGCCTTGCCGATGGCCTGGGATTTGTTCCGAAGGTATTTAATAAAGTAAAAGTTTACCTCGATGCGTTTCAACAGGAAAAATCTCCCTCTGGTGAACGCTATCCAGATGTTCATAAAAAAATAAAAGATCAGGTAAATACCGGTGCCTTATTGGTCAATTATATAGGGCATGGTGGAACAGGGGGATGGGCCCACGAAAGAGTCCTACAACAACCAGATATATTAAACTGGTCGAACATTGAAAAACTTCCGGTTTTTATAACAGCTACTTGTGAATTTACCCGTTTTGATGAACCTGAAATATACTCAGGTGGTGAACTTGTTTTATTAAATCCTAACGGAGGTGGAATTGCGCTTTTTACCACCACCCGGCTGGCTTATGCCCAATCGAATTTCAGGTTGAACGAACGAATTTATGCACGCGCATTTACACCGGTGAATGGCAAAATGCCCTATCTGGGTGATCTTATCCGGGAGTCGAAACCCCCCAGTCAGTTAACTACGAGAAATTTTGTCTTGTTAGGTGACCCCGCTATTAGAATGGCATATCCTGAATACAAAATTATTACTAAATCAATAAATGGCAAAACACTTGAAGTAGGTGAATACATCACGGATACATTGAAGTCATTGCAGGAAATTACAGTAATCGGAGAGATCAACAACCTTGATGGGCAGCTAATGAATGACTTTAATGGAATTATTTTACCTACGGTTTATGATAAATCAACAATTTATAAAACCATTGGGAATGATGCCGCAAGCTATCCGGTTGAATTTACCAACCAGGACAAAATTTTATGGAAAGGTACGGTATCGGTAAGTAATGGCCAGTTTACTTTCTCTTTTATTTTACCAAGAGATATGGCGTTGAATTTTGGATCCGGGAAAATAAGCTATTATGCTTTTTCTGAATCTCATGATGCAAGCGGCGAATTCAGTAGTTTTATAATAGGTGGAATTGATGAAAATGCTACCGTAGATAATACAGGGCCACAAATTGACCTGTTTCTGAACAACCTCTATTTTAAATCGGGAGACCAGACTCATGAAAACCCTTTGATGCTTGTATTCCTGAATGATGAGAACGGCATCAATTTATCAACCAACGGCATTGGGCATAACATAACCGCTGTATTGAACGATGATCATTCAAATGCAATTCAATTAAATAAATATTATGTGGCCGACACAAACAGTTATAAAGGCGGTTCAATCGAATACCCGTTTTATAATCTTCCGGATGGAACATATACGCTAACCGTAAAAGCATGGGATTCATATAACAATTCCAGTGAAGAAACCATTACTTTTGTCATCAACCGAAATGCGCTGCTTCAATTGAGCCAGGTTAAAAACTTTCCAAATCCGTTTACCGATCATACAACCTTTTCATTTAAACATACCAAGCCCGGCGAACAACTTTCCATATTACTCGAAATAGTTGACCTTACAGGCAATTATATTACGGCTTATGAAACGAAAATAACGTCGGAGTCAACAGAACTGCCGTTTCTGGTTTGGAATGCCACCAACGAAGGTGGATCAAGAGTTGAATCAGGGGTTTATATTTACGTCCTTACTATTACGGATGAGCAGGGACAGGTTTCGAAACAACGGCAAAAGTTAATTGTCTACTAAATCAACTTTATAGAAAAACCAACTGTTATGAAATGGGGGGTTTTATTTCTTCTTTTTTGTGTTACTCAGTCAGCTCCGGCACAAAATAATCAATTTGAAGTTACAGGAAGAGTCGTGGATGAAATTACAGGTGAACCCATCGAAAATGCCAATGTCTTTATAAAAAATACATCCAATGGAACCACCACTAACGAATTAGGAGAATTTACAATTTCTTATAATTCACTTCCCCTTATCCTTGAGTTTTCTCATATTTCATTTAAAACAAAATTAATCAGTATTAAATTTCATCCCATCCGCGATTTACAAATTACCTTAGAGCAGGCAGTCAGGGAGTTGTCTCAGGTTACCATTCTTTCCCAACGGATTGATACCCTTTATGCAAATGAATACTATTCGGTGCTGGATTATGAATTGGTTGAGGAAGGTATTCTAGTGCTCATTTTTAAAACCCGTTTGTCGCATTCAGAATTGATTTTGTTGAACAATCAAAATCAAATAACGCAGGATTTAAAAGTACTTCCCGGAAAACCTCTCGCACTCATTCGTGATTGTCTTGCAGAAATACAACTCATTTTTAATGATAAAATATCGCAGGTAAGGATTACTGAAGATAAGCTGTTCCTCTTAAGGCCATATGCCCACGAAGAGTATAAAAGAGTAATGGATGGCTGTTTATTCCTTGCCGGAAAGAATCTATTTTTCGAGGAATTTTCACCGGACTTCCTGGCAAAACGGTTTTTTTATATTGATACATTGGATGGCTCTGAACATTTACTAAAAGAGATAACGGATTTAAAAAAGATTGAATTTTTAAAGGATAACCCTGAAAACAACGGGCTATTTTTTAGCAGCCGGGGCGACATTGAAAACCTGAAAGGATTGCCCGGAGATGCCGGTGCCCTGGAAATAATGCGAAACCTGGATGTTACAACACGATTTAACAAAATGGCTTATTTGTCGGATATTTATGCACCAATATTTAAACTGGGCGATTCGATTTGTGTGTTTAATCATCCGGATGGTTGTATAGAAATCTATAATATGCCGGATTCATTACTTCAGAAAACACCAATAAATTATCACATTGCAGAAAAGAAAAACCCTCTTTCTACCTTAAGCCATGCTTTTGTAAAGCCTACAAAATGGGAAGAACAAGTGATTGCAGACGAAACCAAACGAAAAGTGTATGCCGTATTTAAAAATATAAACGGAACCAGAGATATTAAAGAAGTTGATCTTTTTTCAGGATCGGTCAGGTTTATCACCACCATTCCATATCCATATGTCGACAAAATAAAAATAAACAATGGAAACTTGTATTATGTATATAAAGGCTGGGGCGAAGGCCAAACGAAAAAATTGTTCAGGCAACGAATCAATTAACTTTAACTTAAAACAGATAGATGCCTGTACGACTATTCCTCTTCCTTCCGGGCATTTTTCGTTTCGTATGCATTGATATCCTTGAGAATATTCCAGGTTTCCATAAGATAAATATCTTTTTTTAAACCGGTAATCCACGCATCGGTCCTCGCTTTTTTTGAGGTATCGGCTTCTATTTCGAATTTGTCTGCCTGAAGTACGCCTATCACCAGGTCGAGGGTATCTTTTCCAATCCGGTCGAAGCGTTTTCCTTCGGCTTCACGCTCATCCAGTAAGGTTTTAAATTCGTTATAGTTAAGGCTGTAACGGGTATCTTCCCGAATTTCTTCCATTCGTTGGCCGTTCTCTTCTACCAGCATCATCAGGGTATCACTTTGGGTCCTTTTTTTGCTAATATTTATGAGGTAATCAACATCATAGGCAGGCGTCCACATCGACCAGCTAACCGGTTCGATTTGCGACCAGGCCATGGCATATTCCATATCTTTTTCACCAAAATCCATATAGTTGTAATAATCGGGGAAGATAATAACGGGCACAACGCCTTTCATCTGGGTGGAACCTCCATTTACTCGATAAAATTTCTGAATCGTCATTTTTAAGGAACCCAACTCCGTCATGTCTGCCGGTTTTTTTGGCACCATGCGGTCGAGTTCGGTAAAATTCTGAACGGTTCCTTTGCCATATGTCGAATTTCCACCAACGACAATAGCGCGGTTATAATCCTGCATAGCAGCAGCAAATATTTCGGAAGCCGAAGCGCTGATGGCATTTACCATAACCACCATTGGTCCGTCGTACTGTATTTTCGGGTCCTGGTCACGAAGCACCTTAGCCGCCCCTTTTTTACCCATGGATTGCACAACGGGCCCTTCTTCAATAAACAGCCCGGCTATTTTAACTACATCTTCAAGCGAGCCGCCCCCATTATCACGAAGGTCGAATACCAACCCTTCAATGTTTTCATTGTTCAGTTTTTCGATTTCTTTTTTTACGTCATCAAAACAGTTCCTCCCGTTTGCCTTCGAAAAATCAACATAAAACGATGGAAGCCGCAAATAACCATACAACAAACCACTTTCTTCATCTTTAATAACCGCCGATTTTGCATAGGTTTCTTCGAGGATAACCACATCACGGACAATGGAAATGGTTTCAATGGTCCCATCAACTTTTTTTACGGTCAGGTTCACCTTGGTCCCTTTTTTTCCACGGATCAGTTGAACAGCATCATCGAGGCGCATATCCACAATATCCACAGCATCCTCCCCATCCTGGGCCACTTTAATGATATAATCGCCAACTTCCAGATCGCCTTGCTTCCATGAAGGGCTTCCTGGAATAATACGGCTTACTTCAACATATTCATTTTTTTGCGTTAGTTGTGCACCAATGCCTTCCAATTGCCCTGAGAACCGTATATCAAAGTTTTCTTTATCCCGGGGCGGAAAATATTCCGAATGTGGGTCGTACACATTTACCAGGGCATTTACATAAGTGGCCAGCCTGTCCTCTTCATCCAGCTTGCCCATCCGGTGAAACCAATCCTGGTAGCGCTTTAATATTTTCTCGCGGCCTTCCAACTCAAGCTCAGTAAACGATTTTATGGTTACCGTATCACTTTTTTCAGCTGCTTTTTCCTGTTCTTCTGCCAGTTGATAAATGCGGTTCATCGTTTCATACTTCAGGGAGGTACGCCACCGTTCCTTTAATTCTTTTTTATTTTTTGCAAATTCACGCTTTTCAGTATCGTACTCGTACCAC
>JAWKKL010000031.1:0-39303 GCA_041393275.1 Bacteroidales bacterium | reverse complement strand
TAACGGCTTGGGAATTCCATCTTCAATCTCAAATCCAAGCGTTTTACCTATCCTGCTCATTTGAATAGAATAACTTTTACCCCAGGCTTCGTTTAACGCTTCCAGGGCTTTGTCCTTGCCCAGTTGGTGACTCACTTCGGCAAACCACATGGCATGGTGCATCATAGTCCGGTGAAAAAAGTCAAGAATAAGCTTTGCATTATCCTCTTTCGAGAATTTCATCTTTGATTCGTTTTGTTCCATTTAACCTGTTGTTTTTTAATTCGAGAGGTAAAAATACCTTAAATTCCGAACCGTTTTTAGGTTCACTTACTACTTTTATTTTCCCGTTGTGTTTATCAATAAATTCTTTGCAAAGAACCAATCCCAGTCCCGTACCTTTTTCATTGGCTGTGCCAAACGTACTAACTTGTTTGTCAATGCGAAAAAGGTCGTTGATTTTTTCATTTGAAATGCCAACACCGGTATCAACAATAATTATTTCAGTATACCGGGCATTTAGCTTTGCTTTAATCTTAACGCTTCCTCCAATGGGCGTAAATTTAATGGCGTTTGATATTAAATTTCTGAAAACGGTTGATAACATTTCAATATCCCCTGTTATACGTATATTTTGAGGGATGTCGTGATAAATGGTGATCCGTTTTTTCCTGGCCGAACTTTCCAACAGATCAACACACCCCATAAGTACATCCCTCACATTTACCTCAACAGGAATAAAAGCGATACGACCGGTTTGCGAACGCGACCATTGCAACAGGTTTTCGAGCAAATCAAACCCGGTTTTAGAAGAATCGTGCATGATATGAATAAAGCGTTTTATTTCTTCCTTATCGAAATTGTCATAATCGTTTTTTAACAAATCCGAAAATCCAAGAAGCGAATTGAAAGGGTTCTTAAGATCGTGGGCAATGATGGAAAAAAATTTATCCTTTGTGGCGTTTAACATGCGGAGTTCTGCTTCTGTTTTATAGGATCTAACTTCCTCCTTTTGTACATTGGCCTCGGTTTCGGTTTTCTGTAGGGGTTGATTTGCATACCGGAATGTTTTCTTTCGTTCTAAAAACATACCCAAAAATATCCCTGAAAGCAAACTTAAAATCAATACGATGATGAACGGAAATGATTGTAAAGCCGAAGCGGTAATGCTCACATCACTCGACATTACTGATGCAGGATGGAATAATAAAGAACACAACAACATGGTTGCTATGCCTGTCAAATGTTGTTTTTCTCTCATAAACGCAACATTTTGCGGGTTTATAAATCTACGTTAGTTAGAAGTGTTACGGAAAGATTGGATGAAGGTTCGATGTTTTAATCAACACCAGATTGTTTGTAAATAATAAAATCAATAGGAATTTGGAGTCATTGTTTATTTTGTCCCGGTATAAATCGACGCAATTCCAAAGGTCAATGGTTTATGGTCTGTATTTATAAAACCGGTTTTTTTCAATATACTTAAAAATTTGTCACCATCAGGAAAAACACTGACAGAATCCGGCAAATAGGTATAGGCTGACGAATCGCCTGAAATAATTTTTCCCATTGTTGGTAAAATAAAGCGGAAATAGAAATGATATAATTGTTTTATGGGAAATTTCACAGGTTTTGAAAATTCAAGGATCATCACCATACCCCCAGCGTTTAAAACCCTGTACATTTCTGATAATCCTTTTTCCAAATTCTCAAAATTCCTGACACCAAATGCAACCATCACAACATCAAAGGAATTATTTTCAAATTTTATATTTTCTGCATCTCCGGTTTCGAGGGTAATAATGTCTGAGAGGTTTTTCTTTTGGATTTTCTCCCGGCCAATGGCCAGCATATCTTCAGCAATGTCAATCCCTTCAATTTTTTTTGGATTCAGTTTTGACGCTTCGATGGCGAGATCGGCTGTTCCGGTAGCAATATCAAGAATGGACTGAGGATTTGTTTTACCAATGATTTGAATGGCTTTTTTCCGCCAACGGTAATCAATTCCGGCCGAAAGAAAATGATTCAAAAAATCATACCGATGGGCAATGTTATTAAACATTGATCTTACCTGCTGCTTTTTACCCTCTTTATTCGTCATGAACGATACATTCCAGTTTTTATTGAGATTAATTTTATCTTCCCAAAAGTACTTTCAAATATAATAGCGGGCTTTTTAATTCTTTTCTCACTTCCAGGTCGGCCATGGCCAGGGTAAGTTTTTCCTGCAAGGTTTTACTATTTACGGCTTTATTTACTACCCCATTAAACAACCAGGAATATTTTATAAAACGTGGTATTTTATGGCTAATACTAAGTTCCATACCTATTTTATTGTACAATTCCTCATCATATTGTTGCATAAAAGAGGCGGAAAAATTTTTTTCTTTTATTGACCTGATTGCCTGAAAAGCCGCAAACATCCCGCTCAGTGCTGCATGACCTATCCCTTCTCCCGTAACCGGATCAATCAAGCTGGCCGCATCACCTGCCAACATAAAATGGTCTCCCGAAATTTTCCTTTTTTTATCCCATATAGGCAAACCTAAAGCCTGGACAGGACTTACCTGTTCTGCATTTTTAAATCTTTCCTGTAAATATGGAACTGTTTCAATAGCCTCCATCATTTTCTTTTTCAAGTTGATCTTTCGTTTGCCAATGGTGTGCTGGTCAATTCCAACACCAACATTTGCCAGGCCATTCGGCAGCGGGAATAGCCACAAATAACCAGGAAGAAATTCTTTTAAAAAATGAAGTTCCACATAATTGTCTTTATGAAAACCAGTAATTCCTTTGTAGTATGTTTTTATCCCGGTCATGGTGGTTTTTTTGTCTTTAACAATTCCACCGGGGTCTTTCATAAATTTGGAATTGGACCCATTGGCAAAAATGACAATTTTTGAATGATATGAATTTCCATCTTTTGCAGTCAGCTCAATTCCATCTGCTTTTCTTTTGTATCCATTAATCTCTGTATTCTCTAAAATTTCTATTTGTGATTTTTGACGGGCTTCTTCAATCAAAAAATTATCCAGGTCCATCCGTTTGCATAAATACCCCGGCGGAACACCCGGCGGCATTGAGCCATCATCATAAAAAGGCAAATCAAGTACATTATGATTTGGAGCAACGATGCGCATTCCGAAGGAATGAAGAACAAAAGGCTGATTGTTTAACCGTTTCAACAACTCCTTATCGAGTTTATACAAAACCGAAAGTACCCAACCGCTGATGCCATCGCCACAAATTTTATCACGAGGGAATTTCGCTTTTTCAATTAGGTGCATTTTACCCCTTCCTTGGCTAAAAAAGTGAAGCAATAACCCCTGCAGGGCCTGCTCCTACTATACATACATCGGTTTGCAACATGAAAACTAAAATAGTGAGATGCCAAAGATACTTGATAAAAATTAAAAATTTGTTTAATTTTTTTTATAATTCATTAAACATTTTTTAAACTCTGCTGTTTATAAGGTTAATAAAATGAAAATAGTATCTTTGCGGCAAAATTTAGAAACCCGCAAAAGATTATGGAGTTAAAAGTAAAAAACTGACTATTACGGTGAAAGAAAAACAAATAATTTGCGGATTTTCAAAACTTTCGAAAAATCAAAAGCTTGAACTAATTTCTGGTCATGTTGAAAATCCTTCTGATTTTATCAATGAACTAAAAAGTTTTTACCACGACGACGTGGAAAAACAAAAGATTTTTGATGAATTCAGCGAAAATACAATATCCAACTTTTATTTCCCCTTTGGCATTGCCCCTAATTTTGTCATTGACGGGAAAGTGCAACACATTCCTCTTGTCATTGAGGAAAGTTCGGTTGTAGCTGCAGCTTCAAAAAGTGCCAAATTCTGGTCAGATAAAGGTGGTTTCCATACCGAGATTATTTCAACAACAAAAATTGGCCAGGTGCATTTTATCTGGCATGGCAATGTTGAAAAACTGAGAACACTTTTACCCGATTTAAAAAACAGGTTGATTGAGCGTTCTAATCCCATTACGAAAAACATGCGGTTGCGTGGCGGAGGCATACTCGACATTGAACTTATAGATAAAACCAGTGATATTCCGGCTTATTACCAACTCAAAGCAAGTTTTGAAACCATCGACTCTATGGGCGCCAATTTTATTAATTCGTGCCTGGAAGAGTTTGCCGCAGAATTGAAAGAATTTTTTAATGATAGCCCTTATTTCAAAGAGGAAGAACGCCATTGCCAGGTAATTATGTCTATTCTTTCAAATTACACCCCTGATTGCCTTGTTAAATGTTCGGTTGAATGCAGTATAGATGATCTCAACGGAATCGATGAAAATCTCAGTGGTGAAGAGTTTGCCTGGAAGTTTGAAAAAGCGGTTCAAATTGCGAAAGTTGATACCCACCGTGCGACAACGCACAACAAGGGCATTTTTAATGGAATTGATGCAGTAGCTCTGGCTACAGGCAACGATTTCAGGGCCATTGAAGCATGCGGCCATACGTATGCTGCCAGAAACGGAAGGTACGAAAGCCTCACAGATGTTGAAATAAGCGACGGGAAATTCAGGTATACATTGGTGGTGCCTTTGGCCCTGGGAACAGTTGGCGGACTTACAACACTTCACCCGCTGGCAAAAATATCCCTTGAATTATTGGGAAACCCAAGTGCCTGGGAACTGATGAGAATTGCGGCTTCTGTTGGCCTTGCAAATAATTTTGGGGCCATCAAATCATTGATCACAAAAGGGATACAAAAAGGGCATATGAAAATGCACTTGCTCAACATTTTGAACCATTTTGGGGCTTCCGATTTAGAAAAAGAGAAAGCAAAAATATACTTTGAGAATGAAAAGGTTTCGTTTAGCGCAGTAGAAACATTTCTCAAAAATTTCAGGATATCTTCAGGTATTCCGAAGGGCATTTACGTAAATAAATAATGAAATTCTATTCAAGGGGAAAACTGCTAATATCAGGCGAATACCTCGTTTTAAAAGGGGCCACCGCATTAACAGTACCGTTGAATAAAGGACAAAACCTGGTTGTTTCAAATGGAGACAACAAGGCCATAATAAGCTGGGAAAGCAGGGAGTATGGTAATCCCTGGTTCAGCACAAAAATAAAATTACCGTTCTTTGATATCATTGAATCCACCGATCAAAAATTAGCACTGAATTTAATCCGGCATTTGAAAGCTGCAGTAAAACTTCAGCCCGATTTTAAAGAAAAGCTAGCGGGTGCGGATATCATTACCGACCTTGAGTTTAAACGCAGCTGGGGTTTTGGAAGCAGTTCAAGTTTGGTTTCAAATATTGCCTATTGGGCAGAACTTGATCCGTTTTTGCTTCATCAAAAAGTCTCGGATGGTTCGGGTTATGATGTTGTTGTTGCCCGCAAAGATGAACCTATATTTTTCACTCTGAAGAAAAGAGGCTTTGAAGAAGAGAAAGTCAAACTAAATAAATCCGTCACCGATTTTATATATTTCGTTTATCTCGGAAAGAAAAAAGACTCAGCCAAAAGTGTAGCAAAATTTCTCGCTTCAAAAAAATCCTTTCGATTGGAAAAAAGAATGGTCTCTGAATTAAGCAGGCACATGGCTGGCGCAATCAGGCTTGAAGATTTTGACTTTTACATGAAAGAACATGAACAAATTTTGTCTTCCATATTAAAACAACCCGGTTTAAAAGAACATATTTTTTCTGATCTAAAAGGTGAAGCCAAATCACTTGGCGCCTGGGGTGGAGATTTTGCAATGATAACATTTAACGGAGAAAAAAAAGAAATTGAAACGTATTTAAAAGATAAAAAATTGGAGGTGTGGTTCACCTGGAACGAACTGGTAAAAACGTAATGAATTATAAGGAAACATATTTGCAGAATGCCAACACACTAAAGATAACGGAATCTTTCAGTGGTGTCAGGCATTGTAAATGGCAAAGCCCTTCCAATATTGCCCTGATAAAATACTGGGGTAAAAAAGATGGGCAGATACCCCTTAATGCGTCGTTGAGTTTTACCTTGAAAAATGCACATACGATTACAGAAGTTACCTATTCATTTGCTGAACATAAGCGAGGTATAATAGATTTTAATTTTGAAGGAAAACCAAATGACATGTTTGCCGGCAGGATAAAATCCTATGTAAGCTCCATGACACAATATCTTCCGTTTTTAAACCAACTTCAGCTTGAAATAAACAGTTCAAACTCGTTTCCGCATTCATCGGGCATTGCTTCATCGGCATCGTCAATGAGTGCGCTGGCGTTGTGTTTTTGTGATATGGAAAAATCGCTTTTCGGAACGCTGCAGCAAGAAAATGAATTTTATCAGAAAGCTTCATTCCTGGCAAGAATAGGTTCGGGAAGTGCGGCGCGTTCGGTTTATGGAGGGTTTGTTGGTTGGGGTATTAATGAGCTAGTGGAAAATTCGTCGGATGAGGTGGCTATGAAGTTGGATATTGATTCAGGTAATAGATTGGCAAATTTAAAAGACGCCATTCTTATTACCAGCAAAACGAAAAAGAAAGTCAGCAGTTCGCACGGTCATCAATTGATGAACGAACACCCTTACCGGTTGGCAAGACGGAAACAGGCGGATCAGAATTTTATAGCCTTACTGAACGCAATAGAAACAGAAAACGATACTGATTTTATTCGCATTGTTGAGCATGAAGCATTAAGTTTGCACGCGTTAATGTTGAGTTCTGTTCCGGGGTTTACATTAATGAATGAAAATTCATGGGAGATCATTAATAAGATAAGGAAATTTAGAGAATCAACCGGAATTATGATAACCTTTACGCTGGATGCAGGCCCAAATGTGCATATTATTTATAAACAAATTGATTCAAAGAATGTTGAGTCATTTATAGCAAACGAACTGCTGCAATATTGCGAAAATGGTTATTGGATAAGTGATGAAACAGGAGAAGGCCCAAAAAAG
This sequence comes from Bacteroidales bacterium, assembly GCA_041393275.1. Classification (GTDB taxonomy): domain Bacteria; phylum Bacteroidota; class Bacteroidia; order Bacteroidales; family JAADJA01; genus JAADJA01. Next base: position 32,398 of record JAWKKL010000031.1, on the reverse strand, counting down.
TTAAATTAAAAAAAGATGGTTGTTAAACGCAGCGAAATATTTTATGGAAAAATAATCCTGTTCGGAGAATACGGGATCATATTTGATTCAATGGCTTTGACCATTCCGTTTACTCATTTTCATGGTGAATTGAGTTTTAACAACCGCTATAATAAATACAAATATACCGATTTCGATTTCGCCAATAACTCTAACGTTCAGTTGGAAGCTTATTCGTCCTATATTAAAAAGCTGATCGAGAGCAAACAACTGGATATTGAGTTCGACTATGGCCGGTTCATCAAAGACCTTGACAACGGGCTTTATTTTGAATCGAGCATCCCTCAGGGATTTGGGCTGGGAAGTTCCGGGGCCCTGATCGCTTCATTGTACAGCCATTATACATACAATAAAATTGAAGGAGGCCGGTCGGTAAGCAAAGAGGACACATTGAAACTGAAAGCCATTTTTTCGAAGATGGAATCGTTCTTTCACGGCAAGAGTTCCGGCATTGACCCTTTGAACTCTTACATTCAGTTTCCGCTTCTTATAAAATCAAAGACCGATATCGAAACGGTGGGCATCCCGAGGAACAAAGCCAACGGCAATTCAGCCATCTTTTTAATAAATACAGGCAAACCCGGAAAAACAGAACCGCTGGTCAACCTGTTTCTTGATAATTGCAACAAACCGGATTACATGAATGTCATCGAGAATCAATACATTCCGCTGAACAACCTTTGTATTAAAAATTTAATAACCGGCGAACTGGATGATTTTTTTGTAAACCTGAAAAAACTCTCAGAATTGCAGTTTGATTATTTCCCCAACATGATACCGGACAAATTCAAGCAAGTGTGGCAGGACGGAAACCACAGCAATGACTTCAATCTTAAGCTCTGCGGCTCGGGGGGCGGCGGTTATTTGCTTGGGTTTACCCCCGACCTGGAAAAATCGCAACAGTATTTTACCGAAAAAGAAATTGAAACAGTAACGGTTTATAAAGCTTCACGGTAGCAATCTCTAATCCGTATTTCCAATTTTATTTTCCCCAAGGTTTTTTCTTGTTTTCTCAAAAAAAATTTACATTTGCCGCATCGAATGAAATAAGATGAACGAAGTTTATTTTCTTCAGTTTTTGTGTACCCACCTATACCTGAATATCAAACGCAGGGACGAGTTCAATATTAAATTTTAGATTTCAGATTTAAAAATTCATTTTTAAATCGTTTTTTCAATTCATCATTTTCAATTTAAAATTTAACATTACTATGGAACTTCCTTTTGCAGAATCATATAAAATAAAGATGGTGGAGACCATCAAACGAAGCACTGTCGAAGAGCGCTCAACATGGCTGAAAGAGGCGTATTACAATTTGTTTAACCTGAGGGCCGAATATGTTTACATCGACCTGTTGACCGATTCGGGCACAGGAGCTATGAGCGACAAACAATGGTCGGCGATGATGCTTGGCGATGAAAGTTATGCCGGCGCATCTTCCTACCTCATCATGAAAGATACCATTAAAACCTTGTTTGGATTTAACGACTTTTTGCCAACCCACCAGGGGCGTGCTGCTGAAAATGTATTGTTTTCGCTGCTGGTAAAACAAGGCGACATCATCCCAGGAAATTCGCACTTCGACACCACCAAAGGGCATATCGAATTCAGGAAAGCCAAAGCGGTGGACTGCACGATTGAAGAAGCGTTTCATCCCACCCAGTACCATCCGTTCAAAGGCAATATCGACATTGAAAAACTGGAAAATGTTTTAAAAAAGAATCCCATCGAAAAGATCCCTTTTATTGTGGTTACGTTAACCTGCAACTCTTCCGGGGGCCAGCCGGTTTCGATGCAAAACCTGAAGGATGTTTATGCTGTCGCGAAAAAATACGGCACACGGGTCATCTTTGACTCGGCCCGGTTTGCTGAAAATGCGTACTTCATTAAAATCAGGGAAAAGGGCTACGAAAATAAAACCATCAAGGAAATTGTAAGGGAGATGTACACCTATGCCGATGCCATGACCATGAGCAGTAAAAAAGATGCCATTGTGAACATGGGCGGTTTTATTGGGTTTGGCGACCGCAAAATGTACGAAGAGGCCAGTGTTTACAACATCATGTTCGAGGGTTTTGTCACCTACGGTGGTATGTCGGGCCGTGATATGAATGCCCTTTCGCAGGGATTGATGGAAGGGACGGAATTTGACTATTTAGAAACCCGCATTAAACAAGTAGAATATCTTGGTGAAAAACTGAAATCATATGGTGTTCCGATGCTTGAACCCTTCGGTGGCCACGCCATTTTCCTGGATGCTAAAAAGTTTTTACCGGCTATTCCAAAAGAAGAATACGTTGCTCAGAAATTAGCTACAGAGATTTATCTTGAAGGGGGTGTGAGGGGTGTAGAGATAGGAACCTTGTTAGCCGACCGTGATCCGGTAACCCGTGAAAACAGGTATCCTGAACTGGAGCTTGTCCGTTTAGCAATTCCCCGCAGGGTTTACACGAACAGCCATATGGATTATATTGCAGCTACTGTGGCCAATGTATATGATCGAAGAGATGATATTACCCGTGGTTTGGGAATATTACGCGAAGCACCGATCATGAGGCATTTTACGGTGGAATTGGAAAGGCTATAAAGTATTTTTATTCAATCCAACCCGACTGATGCAGTAAGGTCCAGTTTCGCGCCCAATTATCATATAGAAATGCGCCTTTGTATTCAACGTTGCTGAACCACGTATCAGGAACCGGAGACAAATTATCTGTAATATTTCCTGTAGGGAGAATATAGTAGGTATTTTCGGTAATTTCGATGCCGGGATCAGAAACTGTATTTTCTGCTTCACCAAAATAGGATTTGAACAAGTCATTCTGGGTATCAACATTGACGCCACTTTCTGCGTACACATAAAAAATATCATTGGCCACGTTTTCGGCCACATCCCAGAACATATTGTTTTTTATCAGGATGTTCCCATTTTCAAACTGGTTAAAACAACTGTTTCCAATTTCCTTGTATTGTATATATACGCCACTGTGCTGATTGATAAAAATTGAATTTCCAAATTCTACACCGGCATACCTGTCAAGGTTTATAAGTTTGTTCAAAATTACATTCCCTCTTCCTATAAGCGTGGCATTGTAGATAACCGGAATGGAATACGGCAGTCCAAGTTCAGGGTCCTGGCCACCGCTGCCCTCGATCAAAAGATCGCCGTCAGAAGGGTCTTGTATGCCCAGCCAAAACTGGCCTTTTCCGCTGTAACCGAGGTCATAATCAAAAGCATCATCACCGTTAAATGCCGATACAATGTATTTACAGTTTACCGTGCCGCCAAAAAATTCAATGCCATCATCATAATTCGAAATTACTTCAATGTATTCTACGGTGGTTCCATGGCCAACACCCCCAAACGTCAATCCGTTGATCTCGTTGCCGCTGCCAATATTTGTTCCTCCATGTCGAATGGAAATGTATTTTAAGATTCCCGAATTGTCTTCCTCATTGTTTCCGCCATAAATACCTCTTGGTTCCGCAATGGGAATACCCTCAATGTGGGCTTCGTTGTATTCATTGTTCAGAGGGGCATTTCCCAACAAAATCAATCCTCCCCACAATCCTTTGGCAAAGACAGGTACTGAGCCCTCCAAATCATCCCCTTCACAGGTAAAAATGATTGGGTCGACAGAATTCCCCTCAGCCCTGATTTTACCACCGCGGGAAACAATCAACGCACTGGCATTTTCCCCCTGTCCGGTTTTGGCCCTGATCACGGTTCCAGCCTCAATGGTTAGAGTTTGCCCGTCATTCACAAAAACAAAACCACTCAGTAAATATTGTTTATCTTTTGTCCATGTTGTGGTTCCGGTTCCTCCACCATTGTCGGTTATCACATTATAATCCGATGAGATTGAATAGTTACTTTTTCTGTCGCATGAAGTTATGAGAAATAGGGCAGACAGCAATATTAACATAAAATAATATGAATTTTTCATACCGGCTACAATATTGGTTTAAAATGATATTTCAACATCTAAAAATATAAATTGCAAATTGGCTGTATTTTCAGCAAGTGGATACCAGTCCTGGTAGTCAAGCGCAATTTTTATATATTTTATTGGCGAATATTCCACCCCGGCAATAATTGCACTTCCATCTTTGGCAAGGTTCCAGGGGCTGTTTTCACCGGATATTATATTAGAACCTACCTTATCGTACCGTCCAAAAACCTGAAGTTTTTTAACCGGATAATAGGAAAGGTAAGCTGAATATCCCTGGCGGTTATGCTCTTCAACAAAGTCTTCATTTATTTTCGCATTGTATTCAATTCCAGTAATTATCTTTTCCGTAATTTCATACCCGACAAATGTGACTATTGTTGATTGTGCCACTGATTTATCTGAATAGTCATAGTACATCCTGAAAACCAAATTTTTTATCGGGTAAAAAGAAATACCAACCCCTGCCGTTAAGGTATTATCACTTTGAAGTTTTGTATAACCTTCTCCGTTCATAAGGGTAAAATCGGTCGATATCCAGTCGGCCCAATTATAGATGACCTGGGCACCAAGATCGGCACTTGAACCAAATTTATACCGGTCATTGAATGATTTGTCAATGTAGCGATGTGCCCAGTATGTTTCCTGCATTTTAAATTGAAGAAGGTCAATGATTCCAAAACTAGTGGTCAATTTTTTCTTTTTGTATCGTACATAGGCATTTTTAAAATAGGCATACCTGCGGATCAATGAAAATTCGGAAATATCCTCAGGACTTCCTATATCCAGTTTAATATTAGCGTCAAAATATTTACTCAACTGGCTTTTATAGCCAAAATATGCCCGTTTAATTTCGAACGCACTTTCCTTGCTTTCTGAGTTGATCTGCGTATGATAATTGGCGAAAATCTTACCATATACCGTTCCTTTTGGTTTCAGGAACGTTGAATCTTTATCCTGTGAATAGGTTAAAGAATAACCAAGGAGCAATACAATTAAAAACAATTGTTTGAATGTATTCATAAATTCGAACTTAATTTAAAATTGTTGAAAGGCAATAAAAGTACTTAGCTAATAAATGCATTGTTATTATAAATTTTTAAATCTTATTAACAAATATTTAACATTGACTTAACTTTAACTTAAATTTGCTTCTCTGTTTTTTATGTTTGTAATAAGTAATATTGCACTTTCAAAAACATCCTTTAAAAAACAAAGATGGAGACAATTTATCTTATATTGGTTATCGTTCTGATTTTACTTGCTATTTCAGACCTCATCGTGGGCGTAAGCAACGATGCAGTTAATTTTCTTAATTCCGCCATCGGGTCGAAAGTAGCCCCATTAAAACTGATCATGTTTATTGCCGCTCTGGGTATCCTTGTAGGAGCAACATTTTCGAGTGGTATGATGGAAGTGGCCCGAAAGGGTATTTTTCACCCGCAAAACTTCTACTTTGCTGAAATTATGATCATATTCCTGGCTGTCATGATCACCGATGTCATTTTATTGGATGCATTCAACACCTTCGGAATGCCAACGTCTACAACAGTTTCCATTGTATTTGAGTTGCTGGGGGCGGCAGTTGCTATTAGTCTCATTAAACGGTATACCGATGTTAATGCACTCGAAATGAGAGATTACATTAATTCGGCCAAGGCCCTTGGTATTATTTCGGGTATCCTGTTATCTGTTGTTATTTCATTTACGGTTGGCGCTATTGTTATGTACATTGCCCGTCTGCTTTTTTCGTTTAATTACAAGAGAAATTTAAAATATTTTGGTGCCATTTGGGGCGGGATTGCCATAACGGCCATTACTTATTTCATTTTAATTAAGGGGGCGAAAGGAGCTTCTTTTATGGCAGACTCAACGGTGAAATTTATTGGCAATAATTCGTTTCTAATTATTGTTGGAAGCTTAGTTGCATGGACAATTCTTCTCCAGTTAATTTCCTGGTTTACCAAATTCAATATCTTGAAATTTGTTGTGTTGGTTGGGACGTTTGCTCTTGCTATGGCTTTTGCCGGAAACGACCTGGTGAATTTTATCGGGGTCCCACTGGCCGGATATGAATCATTCAGAGAATTTATTGCCAATCCGGGCGCCGAACCAGATACTTTTTTAATGGCGGCCTTAACCGAAAAAGTAAAAACACCCACCTTCTTTCTGCTCATTGCCGGATTGGTGATGGTTATCACTTTATGGACATCGAAAAAAGCCCGTTCAGTAACGAAAACCGAAATAAATCTGGCGCGGCAGGATGTTGGCTACGAACGTTTTGGTTCGTCAAAATTTGCCCGTGCCCTGGTTCGCCGGACTGATACTATAGCCAGCGGATTCCGAAGTGTATTACCCGCTTCAATTAATGCTAAAATTGATAAACAATTCGACCAGAAAGAATATAAAAAGCAACAACTTAAACTAGGGAAAAATGCGCCCTATTTTGATGAGATCAGGGCTTCGGTAAACCTGGTGGTGGCCAGCATTTTAATTGCGTTTGCCACCTCCCTGAAACTTCCTTTATCAACCACCTATGTTACGTTTATGGTGGCCATGGGCACCTCTTTAAGCGACAAGGCCTGGGGACGTGAAAGTGCAGTTTACCGCATTACAGGTGTTTTCTCCGTTGTAGGAGGCTGGTTTTTTACGGCTTTCTCTGCCTTTACAATGGCCTTTTTAATCGCAATGGTGATAAAAATTGGTGGGTTTATTGCCATATTCGCTTTTATTGCCATTGCCATCTTCGTTGTTTACAGAACGCATATTTTACATAAAAGAAAATATGCTGAAAGTGAAGCAAAAGAAAAAGAAGAAGTGTCAGATTTAGCCTTATCAAATATTTCCATTGCAAAAAATTGCTCCATAAGTCTGACTCAAATTATGGCAAAAATATCCGACACATTTGCGCAAACGATTGAAGGCCTTTCGAAGGAAGATTTGAAAAAACTCAGGCAATCCCATAAAGAAGTCAAAAAAATTAACAAAAGCACCAAAGAATTGAAGGACAATATGAGCCGCATTATAAAGCATCTCGATGAAAATTCGGAGGAAAGCGGCCATTTTTATGTTCAAATCCTTGACTATCTCAGAGAGATTGCCCATAACATTACGTATATCAATAAGCCAATCCTGGATTATGTTGACAATCACCACAAGGCTCTGCTGCCTGTTCAGGTTGAAGAATTATTTGATATGACAAGAATGATCAGAGATTTTATCTCGGAAATTAATTCTATTATCAAAAAAGATGACTATTCGCTGATTGGTGATATTATTGCACAACAGCAGAAAATATTAAAGTTTATTGATACAGCACGTAAAAAACAAGTAAAACGAATTAAAAGCAATGAAGCGGGTACCCGAAACAGCATGTTGTATTTATCCATACTTTCAGAAAGTAAAAACCTCATTCTCCATGCGGTTAATGTATTGAAGGCGCATCGCGACTTTGCAGAATCAATGAAAAAGAACAATTCAATTTAGCCCCATTCGTTTTCTGTATTCGTTAAACTAACTTCGATAACTTAACACAAACTTAACATTGGCTTAAAATTCAGTTAATACTACCACCCTATTTTTGTAGCATCAAAAAATAGAAAATCATGAAAAAAGTATTTTTATCAATCATATTCGTTGCCCTGCTTGGATTTGTTTATGCAGATAACGAAGGCAATTCAGTAAAGACTCCTGAAAACACACCCGTAGAAATGGTTTCATTAACAGGATCAGTAATTGACTTTCAATCAGGCGAAGCATTAACTGGTGTTGAGGTTTCGATAGAAGGAACTGAAATTAAAGCCTATACCGATTTTGACGGCAATTTTAAAATTGATAATATGAAACCTGGAAATTATAATATCATCGCTTCTTATATTTCATATGATAAAAGTCTGGTTGAGAATTTTACAGCCAACAAAGATCAAAAGGAAGTGAATATTAAACTACAGGAATCAAAATAAGGAAAAGGGTATTTTAAAATCTATGGATTAGGGCGCACAAGTTGAAAGACTTGTGCGTTTTTTTTTATTTGTAACGAAAAGGTTATTAACCTTTTTTAGGCTGGATACAAAACGTCAATAAAAAAGCTCATCCTTTTTCGTATCGTGCAATAACTTTTCCCCGCAAAAATATGTTTAGGTGTTAATGGCCTAAATTTGAATTTATAATATTTGACTATGAAATCTAATAAACAAAACAATCGAAGAGAATTTCTAAAAAACTGTGGACTATTAACGGCCCCATTTTTAATCCCGGCTTCTGGTGTGGCTGCTTTAAGCAATCCTGTTGGCAATGGAAAATCGAAAAAGAACTCAATAGAAGTTCCAGTAAATTTTATTTGGGATGGCTTCTTTTTTACTCCTGAAAAATATATTGAGAAGCTGGCAGAAATCAATGAGATTAACCCTATTGAACATGACTATTATGGTAAAGGAGGTCCAACAGAACTTTTAGAGATCGAATTTGCCAAAGCAACCGGAAAAGAAAAAGCCATTTATTTTCCTTCGGGAAGCATGGCCAATCAGGTGGCAATGAAAATGCTGAATGAAGATAAAACCAAAGTAATTGTTCCTGAGAATAGTCATATTTTCCGTGATGAAGGTGATGCGGCCCAAAGCGTTCACGAATTAAGACTAATACCACTCGGTAAGGATAAATCTTATTACGATCTTGAAGACCTAAAATCAGCCATCGATTATTCTGATAAAGGATTTCATTACGATAGTGGATTGGGAACCATCGTCATTGAAAATCCTGTTCGACGTGTACAAAACAGGTACGTCCCTTTTGAAACAATAAAGAAGATTTCGAATTTTTGCCGTGAAAATGGCTATAAACTTCATTTGGATGGTGCCCGGCTCCATATTGCCTCTGCCTATTCTGGTGTTTCTGTTGCCGAGTATGCTTCGCACTTCGATACCGTATATATTTCTTTGTATAAATACCTGAATGCAGGCGGTGGTGCAATCCTCTGTGGGGATGCTGAACTCATAGATAGAATGGCACATCAGATTAAGATATTGGGAGGTTCAATTTTACGCAACTGGAGTGTAACGGCCATGGCTTTGCATTATTTACCCGGAATTGAAAATCGATGGGAGCAAGTCGTTGAAAAAGCAAAGCAGTTGATACCCGAATTAAATAAAATAAACGGCCTTTTTATAAGTAGTTTGGAAAATGGAACCAATAGTTATAAGATGGAACTTTCTGCTGATATTGACCCTGCATTGATTTCAGAATATTTACTCGAACAAAACATAATTTGGGTAGCCAGAATAAGAGACGCCGGAGATTACTTTTTTGTTGTAAACGAAAGTTTGCTTTCGATAGATATATCAGAGGCTGCTAATGCCTGGGAAACAGCTATTGAGCAAGCAAGTAAATAGTTCTTTTGGATTGTTGTAAATGCAAAACTCAGAATTCGAACATTGAACTCCAGATTAAATCAGTATTTCCGTTCACTTTTCAAACTGCCGTCCGCATTGTATATTTTCCATGTACCGGTTTTTTTACCTTCTTTGTAAAACATTTCGTACAATAAAACACCGTCATCATTCCAAACAAACCATTCGCCATCTTTTTTATCATCTTTGTACCTGGCTTCGGCAACTTTAATTCCTTTTATGTTCCAGTTGATCCAAAGTCCGTCTTTTTTACCTTCTTTATAGGCACGAAGTTCATGTTTTTCACCACTTTCAAAATAGGTAATTACTTCTCCATCTTCAAGGCCATTTTTAATATTTAACTTTATTTCCGGATTTCCGTTTTCATAATATTTAATATGAGATCCGGTATAAAGCATATCCTTTTTATAGAAATACCCGTCCTTCACTTCCAGTTCCTGGGCAAATAAATTACCCGTGAAAAGAAAAGCGAATACACTTAAAATCAGTAAAAAATATTTTTTCATTTTTATCATTGTCGTTATATGATTATACAAAAATAGAATATTATTTTAGACAACTCACTTTCAATAAACTATACCCGCACTACTGCAAATTAAAATATGGAATAGCTAAACCTAACAGTAAATTTTGTTCCCGGATTCAGCCTTCCAAAATATTGATCTGTAGCATCATAAGACTTAAAGATAGCATCTTTGCTTGAATTCAGGATATTTTCAATTTTTACCCCCAGGTTCATACGATTGTCTTTTCCAAACTTTTTATTGGTATTAAAATTCAGGCTATGAAAGGGCTTTGAATAAATATCAGGCCGGTCGGCAATACCGACAAAAACCAGTGTTTGTCCCTGAACATTATAGTAAATACCCGCTTCCAAATCTTCCCAAAATCCTTTTTCGCCGCCATTGTAAGCAAATCCGGCATTTACAATATAAGGTGCCAGGTCGGCCATATCCCGATACTCATCAATGGTTTGTCCTGTTCGTGCATTTTCTAATCGCGAATCATATTCAGTAGGGCTAAGTTTAATTCGCGATTTATTTACGGTAACATTCCCAATCATTGTATAATTATTCAAAACCGGTATAAAGGATTCCATATTTAAGCGTATTTCGGCTTCTAAGCCAAAAACTTCTCCATTTCCAACATTTCTTGGTTGAAAGGCTCCCACCTGTGTGGCATACTGAACGGTTTCGATGGGATTAATGAAATTTTTATAAAATCCGCTGATCGAAAACATCTGACCATTTGATGGATAAATTTCCCAGCGCAAGTCAAAATTATGAATATCGGTACTTACCAGGTTTCCATCCCAGAATACGATACCTTCCGAGTTATCAGCATCCTCGAACAATCCCCCGACAAATGTCCTTCCCGTTATTGGATCGTAAATCTCAGCAAAAGATAATTCTTTTAATGACGGGCGTGCAATCGTTTTTGAATACGAGAGCCTTAAATTTTGTTTTTCTGTAAAACTGTAAATAAAATTAACTGAAGGAAAAAAATCAAAATCATCAAGAACAATGTCGTTATCAAGTATTTTGGTTTTAAGTTGATTGGTGCCGGTATACCGCTGAATATAGTTTTCAATTCGGATTCCGAGAACGGTTTTGAATTTAACGGAAACATTCAACTCAGTGGATACATAAGCCCCAATATTATTTACATTGGCATTGTATTGATTTGAATTGTTTGGGACAAAACGTGCTTCGTAGGTGGTACCCCTGTTTGGATTATCCTGATAGGGCCATAGATTTTCTGGAAGAAAAAGTTCATCGGGATCACCTGTAAGCGGTATATTCCGGATATTTAAGGCATAACTTAAAATTTCATAATCTCGCTCTTTATAGGTATAAGCGCCACCGAATTTTAATTTGGATTTATTTCCCCTGAAATCATAATCTTTTGTCAGATTCAATAATCCGGAAATATCAATTTCTTCCAGCGAACGCCAAATCCTTTCCGGAAATCCTACCTCTGTCCCAATTGAGAAACTCCCATCGTCGTTCACTTCATAACGTGTAAAACGTACATCAGGATCTTTATTGAGAGCCAATGAAGGAGATAGCTTCCACTCTAAATCCCATGTATTATTTGATAGTTTATGGTTTCCTGCCAACAATAAATTAGTGAGAGAACGCTGAGTATAATCAAGGTTATGCTGATAAGCATCAAATACCGATCCCTGGTCGGAGCCATTATAGTCAAAAATACCGGATTTTGATTCACCACTCTGTATATGTAACAAATTGATCCGGTATTTCGATTTAGCTGTTTTTACGGCAAACCCGGCAAGTCCGGTTAATAATACATTGTTACTTCCTATATCCCCTTTTTGATATTCCCTGACTTCCAACTCATTAACATTTGGATCGCTTGATAATCCATATCTTCCGAATTCGGCGTCTTTAAAATATTCTGTTTCGTTTTTATAAGAAATAGCCACATTATAGCCCAAGGTGACTTTTTCGTGTTTGAACTGATTTCCAAAGGAAGTACCCAACTTAATATCCACAAAACTACTTTTCTGATAGGCAGCCATGGTTGGGTTAAATCCCTCAAGGATTTCTCTGTAACGTTGGCCGTCAGCGCCATCGGGATTGCCAACCACCGCTGAGAAAAATGGCACATTGGATGTTGCAGGTATAGCCCTTGTCCCGTTATCAAACCCAAGAAAGTCGGTCTCACCACCTTTATATGTCAGGTAATTCGGGTTAAAGTGCATGGCCGGATTATAACCCAGGGAGAAAGAAATATTAGCCATTCTTTCTTCAGGAAAATCTTTGGTATTGATGTCAATAATACCTCCGGTAAAATCTGCGGGTAAGTCTGCACTAAATGATTTGCTGATAAGAATATTATCAATAATATTTGTTGGAAATAAATCCATTTGAATGGTATTTCGGTCAGGATCAAGCCCCGGAATTTGAACACCATTCAATATGGTTTTTGTATAACGGTCGCCCAATCCACGAACGTAAACATACTTTCCTCCGACAACAGAAACTCCCGGAACCCTGCGCATTGAAGAGGCGGCATCGGAATCGCCAATTTTTCTAAAACTACTGGCTGATATGCCATCCAATACATTGGCCGATTTTTTTTTCATCGACATCAAAGCTGTCTCAGTAGTCCTGACTGCTTTAGCTGATACCGTAACCTCCGATAGTTCAAATGAAGCTTCTTTTAATCCTATCTCATCCAGCACATTTGCTTCGCCTGCTTTGACCTCCAGGTCCTTAATATGAAGTGTTTCGTACGAAATAAATGATATTTGCAGGCTATAGGTACCGGGTGAAACAGAAAGGCTGAATTTCCCATCCAAATCTGTTATGGTTCCCATAGTCGTCCCTTCAATTAGAATAGAAACCCCAGGAAGATATTCCCCAATTTCTGCATCAAAAACAGTTCCCCTGATGAAGCCATTCTGAGCCTGGGTAAAAGAGATAACCATAAAAGAAACCAAACAAACAAATAATATTTTCAGGCGCATAATTAAGAATTATTGTTCTATTTACTCAATATTAAAAACACGCAAGTACTTATAACTTGCGTGTTTTTATGATTAACTAAGCTATTGTTTTATTTTTAAAAATCATCTAATGCTCCTGAAACAGCAGCCCATGACCAGGTATTAAATTGTGCCAGGTCAGCGCCAACGGTGTTAGCTCCTGCAGCAACTTCAGTTACAAAGGAATCAGAACCATCTATAAAGAAATCGGTAACCGTATATCCTTCAGGAATTGTAGCTTCAAAATCGGAAGCACTTAATCCGGCAGGAACAAGGTCAAAATCCTGGCCTTCTGCCAAATCAAAGAAATAAATATTCATCATATTGACTAATGAATTGTCATCCAGGTCAGCTAATCCTTCGGCATCACCTGCCATGACAGATCCATTCTTTAGTGTGTGAGTAGCTTCCATGGCTGCTTCAGGGCCGTCAAGTTCAAAACACTCATCACCCGGATTGATGATAACAAAATTATCCAGTGTTCCGCCCCATGACTGGTCGGTATCAATTGCATCATCGCCTGTATTCCATACCAATGCGTTTTTGACGTTTACAGTTCCGCCAAACCACTCTATTCCATCATCCTGGTTCGAAACAATTTCTACGTTTTCAATGACTGTGCCAGAGCCAACCCCGCCTAAGGTCAATCCGTTTATTTCATTGCCTTCTCCGATGTTAGCACCCCCATGACGAATGGATACAAATTTGATCACCCCAGAATTATCAGCCGCATTGTCACCACCATATAAACCGTTCTGATCGGAAGGAGGAATGCCTTCAATTTGCGATGGTACTGCATCAGCTGAAATAGGAGCATAACCAAGAACAATCAGCCCACCCCATAGTCCATCAAGAGTCGCATCAAGATTCGGGCTGGCTACTTGTCCTGGCTCAATCTCATCAGCAACAGAAGTAAAAATAATGGGTTGATCAGCTGTTCCTTCTGCTAAAAGTGTGCCCCCCCGAGCAATGATTAAGGCTGTTGCATTTGCTCCTGTTCCAGCTTCCCCTTTAATTACGACACCAGGTTCGATGGTGAGTGTAACGCCTGATACTACTGATACACGACTACCTAAAATATAAATGAAACCTGTTTTCCAGGTGGAATTCTCAGTAATATTTTCTGAAACCACGATGGGCTCAAATGTAATTCCACTTAGTGTGATTTTTTGAGATTCTGTTTCTGACATAGCCGTTCCAGCACCATTATATATACTTGTGGCGGATGCTGGCGCTACTGTTAACTCTTCGGTACCATCTGGTAATGCATCCAATACAATGTTAACTGTAGCTGTTGATTCACCAGCTGAATGAGTAACTGTGTATGATTCAAATCCCGCAATGCCACCCGTTAATGTTACATTTAAACTTGCATCATCAAGGTTTCCGGTTTTATCATTATTTGCATAAACCCCTTCGCTAAACTGAACTGTGGCCTCAAATACAGTATTTTCACCTTCAATTGCAATGCTTTCCATCGTAGGTGCAGTTGGTGTTGGGGTTGGTTCTGGGTCTTCGTCTTTACTACAAGAAGAGATTCCTAAAGCCAGTGCAGTAAAAAGAACTAATAAAAGTTGAATGTTTACTTTTTTCATTTCTAATAATTTTATTTAAATAATTTGTAAATTGATATCTGGGTGCAAAAAACGGCCTTATATGATAACTTAATTTAAAGTTGTCATTAACTTTATGTTAATTGATTTGAGTTAATATTAATAATAAATTAACCTTAACTTTGTATTTCTTAATTATTTAAAAATAATTTTGTACTGACATGAATACAAGCAATTGGAAGTTACTTATCGTTGACGATGAGAAAGATATTATAGAATTTCTCCAGTACAATTTTGAAAAAGAAGGATTCAAAGTATTTACTGCTCAAAATGGTTCCGATGGAAAAAGCCTCGCCATAAAAGAAAAACCCGATCTTATTTTATTAGATATTATGATGCCCGGAATTGATGGCGTTGAATTATGTAAAGAACTTCGCGAAATGCCGGAATTTGAAAATACCTTAATCATCTTTCTGACAGCCCGTGGTGAAGATTATTCACAAATTGCCGGTTTTGATGTTGGAGCAGATGATTACATTACCAAACCGGTCAGGCCCCGCGTTTTAATCGCCCGCGTAAAAGCCATGCTCAAAAGGAAATCAAAAACAAAAGTGGATGAGCATAAACTTGATATGAATACTATTGTTATTGATATGGATAAACGTGAGGTAGTTATAGAAGGTAAATCAATCCATATTCCAAAAATAGAATTCGAAATCCTGATTCTTTTGGCTTCGCACCCGGGCAAGATCTTTAACCGGGAAGAAATTTATAGAAAAGTATGGGGTAGTGAGGTATTTGTCAGCGACCGTACCCTGGATGTCCATATTCGAAAACTTCGCGAAAAAATCGGAAAACACCACATCAAAACAATCAAGGGTGTTGGTTATGGGTTTAATGAATAAGTTTTCCAGAAAAAATGAAAAACGCCACACCTTTTGTCATTGTCAGGGCTACATCAATTATTGTTGCAGGTTTGATCCTGGTTTTCCTGTTGCTGCTCAAGTTTTTTTTCCCGGATAGCCTGGCATGGTGGATAGTTTTTACAGTCCCTTTTGTTTTGTTATTTGTTAGCTTTCTGATTTATTACAATATCCTCGAAAAGTTCCTTTATCGTAAAATTAAACTAATTTATAAATCGATTTACGATATCAAATTGCCCGAAGAAGAGAAACCACATACCATTAAAATGAGGGAAAATATCATCAAGGATGCGGAAAACGAGGTGATCAACTGGCAAAAGAACAAGGTTAGGGAAATTGGCAGAAAAAAGAAACTTGAAAAATACCGGAAAGAGTTTCTTGGCAACGTCTTCCACGAATTGAAAACGCCTATATTTAACATCCAGGGGTATCTTGAAACCTTAATTGAAGGGGGCATTGACGATGAAAATATCAACATGAAATTTTTGGAAAAAGCCCGTAAAAATGTAAAACGGATGACTGAGATCGTAGATGACTTACAAATGATCTCAAATCTGGAAGACGGGAGCTTCTCGATAAATGAAGAAAAATTTGACATCTATCGCCTGGCTTCCGATGTGATTGATTCTGCAGAGATCAGGGCAAAGAAAAAAGGGGTGAAACTGGAATTTAAGGAAGGTTGTGAAAAATCGTTCATCGTTGTTGGCGACCGTGAATTGATCCAACAAGTGCTGAATAATCTGATTACAAACTCCATCAAATATGGCAAAGAAAAGGGACGTACACAGGTGGGGCTCTATGAAATGGGTGATAACATCCTCATTGAAGTTTCGGATAATGGAATCGGTATTGACAAAAAACATCTTGACCGGATTTTCGAACGTTTCTATCGTGCTGATAAAAACCGGTCGCGTGAACAGGGTGGTTCCGGCCTGGGATTATCCATCGTAAAACATATCGTTGAGGCACATGGGCAATCGGTAAATGTGAGGAGTAAGGCAGGGCTTGGTACCACTTTTGGTTTTACCCTTAAAAAGGCAAAGCAGTTAAAAACTATACTCATCTAATGATTAAATTCCTGTCCGTTGGTTGGGCTTACCCTTCGGTAAATATTTTCGATTTCCTGTTAATTGAGGAATCCTATATTTATGGTTTGTCAATTATAAAAATAATCTTTGAGATGGGACGCTGAAAATGGATATAGTTCAATTGTTGGTGGGGATACCAACATAAACCTAACGATTTCATTTAAAACCTCTTTTGTCAGGGTTGGTGTCCCCACCAACTATCCTGGAGGCAGCACTTTACCTTTTTTCGGTTTTCTGCGACCCCTTAAGGGTCGAACATTGGTTATGTGAAAATATTACAAAAATTAAAAATACGAAGAGTTTTAATCTATTAATATCTATTTTAAATACCATCCAGACGGTTCAATCTTCCGGACTTATAGATTTATTGAACGTTTCTACAAAAAATCCTATAGCGTGAAATTAAATGCAGGCAGGTACCTGGCATTGTTACCTTTAAACCGGCCGCTTAAAATGGGGGTTAAAAAAAAAAGCGGCCGATAATATACACAGCCGCTTTCCTAAGACTTTTGGTCTAACCTATTTTAGAATAACCTTTTTTGTTGTTATGTTATCACCATATGATAATTGAACAAAATAAATGCCTCCATCCAGGTTTTTTCGTTCAATATTAATGTTTTGTAATCCGGAAGAATAGGAATTCACCGATTCGTAAACAATTTTTCCAACCATATTATATATCTTGAGATTTACATCTTCAGGATTTTCAAGCATAAACGATACCGTGGCTTGTTTATCAATGGGGTTAGGAGAAATTGTAAATTCTTTGGCAATAACCTGGTTTTCAATTCCGGTTAATCCAATACCGAATTGTACCTGATCTTCCAGTCCGAAATTTTTTCCTTCGGCAAAAATATTTGAACCCTGATAGGCCAGTTTATATGAACCAAGGCCGGTTAATCCATCGCCTCCTTCATCATATATATAGAAGGAATAACAATCAATATCACTTAAATCAAACTGTTGTATCACAAACTGTCCGGCAGTTGAATAAGGGCCACCTGAATATAGTTGGTTCCCATCAGAATCCAATAATTCCCAAGTCGTTTCCGCCGGGTAATCATCCATTTTTAATGCTAAGCTTACCGGTGAGGTTACATTAGGTGCATCAACCATGAGACTATACCTAACATTATTCAATGGAAACTCATCGGTTTGTCCATTTGGATTCTCACAACTGATGTTTAAACTGTTATCTTCCATTAATGCAAAGTTAATTTCATCAAGGACAACAATTTCTGATTCGTACGTTGCCAAATTACCAGTCCAGGAATAGGTCATAGGTGCTCCCCCGTTTACATCATAAACAATATCAAGAGAAGTCAGGCTATTCAGGCCGTTATTGGCTAAAACTACTTTTGGAATGGTAGAATTCATGCAAACCGTTTGAGGCGCTATCAAAGCACGGGCAGAGGCATCTATATCATACGATCCAAAATCTGAAAGATGACGTTTTGAACCCTGTAAAACTTCTTTATTCTGTGTATTTTGAATAAACACGATGACCTCGCTGTTGTCAATTACCCAGTTTGGTTCCATCTCAAAATAAACAACCTTTGAAATCATATCCCCTCCGGAAAAATCAAGGGGAGTCCCTAACTGATTGGGGACCATTAAACGGGCCACATTATGTAGCATAGTCTGCCCCTGCCAATTGTATGGAATATCAGATTCAGTTACCACAACATGCAAAACCATATCGGTAGCTGTGGTACTTGCAACCTTTTCGATGGTCAATGCCACTTCAAAGGCATTTGTTCCGGCTTTAACCCCTTCAATATCGATGGTAAACGATGACGGAATATTTTTTCTTAAGTTGTACTTAGGGAGGTAAGTACCATACATACTGGTTGTATGATTTCCTCCAACTACTGCATTTCCTCCATCAAAAAAAGCAGTGGGCGTTCCGTTTATGTTATAATAGTTATTACGGGCTTCGGAGTAAACGTTAGCGAATATATCAGTACTCGAACTAGCCGTGTGGTATTCAATGGCGGCAACATCGTGGCCGTTGTCGATCAGGTCTTCTGCTCCTAATGCAGCACCCGGACAGTAATATCACCACGTACCTGTACCGATCTCCAGAATCACCTGGTCACGATCGACTTGCTGCGCTATAACTGCCGTAGCAAGAAAAACAAATGAGATGAGAAGTTTGAGTGTTTTCATAAGAATGTTTTTTTAATTATCTAATTGTAACGGACAAATGTATAACATTATTTACATATATATTGTTTAGTTTATAAGATTTAACATTTTTATTTTTTTCAACGTCAGGTTGAAAATTAAAAACCAAAATAGGCCATGCTACAAAATTTCAGTTCAAAACGAGTATATAAATTTACTGCCAGTTTGAATTAAAAAAAGCCCTGTTTTTAGCAGGACTTTTTTTTATAGTAATTGCTATATTGCAAATTCTTTTTTGATCTTATCAACAAAATCAAGTTTTTCCCAGGTAAACAGTTCCACTTCTTTTGTTAATTTTCCTGAATAAGGAGAATCAAATTGTTTAGTAACTACACGAGGGGTTCTTCCCATGTGACCATATGAAGCGCTTTCGTAATAAATCGGATTTCGTAGTTTTAAACGCTGTTCGATGGCAGCCGGACGAAGGTCAAATATTTCCTGAATTTTCTCAGCGATTTCACCATCTGATAATTTGATTTTTTTGGTTCCGTATGTATTTACAAAAACACCTACCGGACGTGCAACGCCAATGGCGTACGAAAGTTGTACAAGAATTTCATCGGCTACACCGGCAGCCACAAGGTTTTTAGCAATATGCCGTGAAGCATAAGCGGCTGAGCGGTCAACTTTTGACGGGTCTTTTCCTGAAAAGGCACCACCACCATGGGCTCCTTTACCACCATAAGTGTCAACAATAATTTTACGGCCGGTAAGCCCGGTATCACCGTGAGGGCCACCAATGACAAATTTTCCTGTTGGATTAACATGCAAAATGAATTTGTCATCAAAAAGTTTTTGTACCCTTTCAGGCAGTTTTGCTTTTGTTCTCGGAATGAGTATGTTTTTCACATCATCCTTAATTTTGGCAAGCATTTTTTCGTCATCCGGGTCAAAATCATCATGCTGTGTTGAAACAACAATGGTATGAATCCTGGCCGGTTTATTATCATCTCCATATTCAATGGTAACCTGCGATTTTGAATCGGGCCTGAGGTAGGTCATTTGTCTTTCTTCACGCCTGATGGCAGCAAGTTCCATTAATAATATGTGCGAAATTTCAAGCGATAACGGCATAAAATCATCAGTTTCGCGACAAGCATAACCGAACATCATACCTTGATCGCCGGCTCCCTGGTCAAATTTATTTTCACGCTCAACACCACGGTTTATATCGGGTGATTGTTCGTGAATGGCGTTTAAAACTCCGCATGAATCCCCTTCGAAACGGTATTCGCCTTTGGTATAACCAATTTTGTTGATAACCCGGCGCGCAATTTCGGGTACATCAATATATGCTTGTGATTTTACTTCTCCTGCAACAACAACCTGTCCGGTTGTAACCAGGGTTTCACATGCTACTTTCGATTCCGGGTCGAAGGCTAAAAACTCATCGACCATCGCGTCAGAGATCTGATCGGCTACCTTATCCGGATGGCCTTCAGAAACAGATTCTGATGTAAATAAATATCCCATAATAATGAATTATTGTTTAGTTATTAAGTTTCTTTTTAATGGAGGATTTGATTGGTGTGGTTAAATGCATTGCTTTAGCATTTTTTCACGTGGTTGCAATCAATCAAATTTGTCCACAAAATTTCGCTGCAAAAATAGTCTTTTCATTAATATAAAAAAATTAAAGCAGCCCGATTACAAAAATTAACAAATTTTTAACGTTATGATCCCTTCCGTGTAAGCTGTTGAAATACCTCTTCTATTCCTGATCCCGATTGTTGCATTGACAGAACAGCTAAGTCGTTTTTAACGGCGAAATGAAAAATATGTTCCCTGACATCCAGATTATTTGTGGTTAGTTCAACCGACTTTTCATTTATAATAGTAACATTCAAAACCCCCTGCACAGATTTCAATAATTCGGCTTGTACCGGTTTATTGAATTCAACTTTTAAAACCCCTGAATTTCCGGTCATTGATTTTAAGTGAGAAGTAACATCGTCGGCTACTATTTTGCCTTTATCAATAATGATAACCCGATCGCAAAGAGCTTCCACTTCCTGCATAATATGAGTGGAAAGCATAACGGTTTTTTCTTTGCCAATCTCTTTAATAAGGTTTCGGATTTCAATTAGCTGATTTGGGTCCAATCCAGAAGTGGGTTCATCCAAAATAAGCACATCAGGGTCATGGATCAATGCCTGGGCAAGTCCTACCCGTTGACGAAAACCCTTCGAAAGGGCGCCAATTTTTTTATTCCGTTCGATTTCGAGCCCGGTAATATCAATCATTTCTTCGATACGGGTTTCCTTATTTTTGATTTTGTAAATACCGGCTACAAATTCAAGATATTCTTTTACATACAAATCAAGATATAAAGGGTTGTTTTCAGGGAGGTAACCAACTCTTTTCCTTACTTCAAGGGATTGCTCGTAAATATCATGGCCATAAACGGATACTTCACCCGAAGTCGGGGGGATAAAGCATGTGATGATCTTCATCATGGTAGATTTACCGGCTCCGTTAGGCCCAAGCAATCCAACAATTTCACCCGGTTTAACAGTAAACGAAACATGGTCAAGGGCTTTTTGACTTCCGTATTCTTTTACAATATTTTCAACAACAATCGACATAAATCTTTTGAAAAATTCCTTATTCTAACTTAACTAATCACCGGTTTACCCATCTACATAATTTCTTTTTCACCCTACTTCCCATGACAATGTTTAAATTTTTTCCCACTTCCACAAGGACAAGGATCATTTCTACCAGCCTTTTTCTCTACTTTTACGGGTTGGGCTTTCTGATCTGCCTGGGTATTGCTGTGTGCCTGCGATAATAAATCAGTGCGTTGTTCCTTTAACCTCGACATGTCAGTCCTTCGGGGTGCTTGCGCCTGGCGAACGTCGGCATGGCCGGGAAGATTACATTTCGAAAGGAAGGAATCAATTTCCCTGTTTGTGCGCTGAACCATGCTTTTAAACAATTCAAAAGATTCAAACTTGTAGATCAGCAACGGATCTTTTTGCTCGTAAGTTGCCGTTTGTACTGATTGTTTCAGGTCATCCAACTCCCTTAAGTGCTCTTTCCATGCATTATCAATATGACTTAAAGTAACTCCTTTTTCTACTGCCAGAATCACTTCCTGCCCGTCGTTTTCAACTGCTTTTTTCAGGTTTGCAACAACTTGCATTTCTTTCACTCCATCTGTAATCGGGATGGCTATATTTTCGTATTGCGAATTATTTTCAAATACATCCTTTATGACCGGCATTGCCTTTTCACGGAGCTGAATATTTTTATTCAGATAGTTTCGATAAACTTTATGGAAAATTTCTTCGGTCATTTTATCCTTGTTGAGGGCAAGAAAATCGGTTTCATCATAAGGTGAATCGATAGCGAAAACTTTTAATAAATCCAGTTTAAATCCGTCATAATCCCTGTTGTCCTGGTGATCCATTACAATTTGATCAATGGCGTCATACATCATATTTGAAATATCAATAGAAAGGCGTTCGCCAAACAGGGCATGTTTACGTTTTTTGTAAATTACTTCGCGTTGGGCATTCATTACATCATCATATTCCAATAACCTTTTCCTGATCCCAAAGTTATTTTCTTCCACCTTTTTCTGAGCCCTTTCAATAGATTTTGTGATCATGGAATGCTGGATCACTTCGCCTTCTTTTATCCCCATGCGGTCCATGATCTTTGCAATCCGCTCTGATCCAAACATACGCATCAGGTCATCCTCAAGAGTAACAAAAAATTGGGAGCTTCCCGGATCACCCTGCCGTCCGGCACGGCCACGAAGCTGTCTGTCAACCCGCCTTGAATCGTGTCGTTCAGTGCCAATGATGGCTAAACCTCCTGCATCAATTACACCGGGTCCTAATTTTATATCGGTACCCCTTCCGGCCATGTTAGTGGCTATGGTAACCGTTCCTGGCTGACCGGCTTCCTTAACGATGCTAGCTTCCCGTTGATGAAGTTTTGCATTTAATACATTATGCTTAATATTCCTTCGGGTGAGCATCCGGCTAAGTAATTCTGATGTTTCTACTGAAGTTGTACCCACAAGAACAGGCCGTTTATCATTCACCAGTTTTTCTATTTCATCAATTACGGCGTTGTATTTTTCCCTTTTGGTTTTATACACCAAATCTTCCCTGTCATCGCGTACAATTGGTTTATTGGTGGGAATAACAACCACGTCAAGTTTATAGATATCCCAGAATTCACCTGCTTCGGTTTCGGCGGTACCCGTCATCCCTGCCAGTTTTTTATACATCCTGAAGTAGTTTTGCAGGGTTATGGTTGCATAAGTTTGTGTGGCCGCTTCAACCTTTACATTTTCTTTGGCTTCAATTGCCTGATGGAGTCCGTCGGAATACCGCCGCCCTTCCATGATACGGCCGGTTTGTTCATCAACGATCTTGATCTTGTTATCTATAATTACATATTCCACATCTTTCTCAAACATA
This sequence comes from Bacteroidales bacterium, assembly GCA_041393275.1. Lineage (GTDB taxonomy): Bacteria > Bacteroidota > Bacteroidia > Bacteroidales > JAADJA01 > JAADJA01. Next base: position 9,305 of record JAWKKL010000031.1, on the reverse strand, counting down.
GTATATGCTTTCAGCAATTGATTTACTGTGTGAACCCGTTCGGATTTGGCTGAAAAATCGCGTAATATCTCACTTTTTTTCTCTTGTTTTTTCTTATCTGATAAATCACTTTTTTCTAATTCTGCAATTTCGGCCCCCACATCAGGAAGCACATAAAAATCAGGGTCACCGGCTGATTCATTTATCAGGTTGATGCCTTGTTCGGTCAGATCGACGGAGTTGGCCTTTTCATCAATAACAAAATATAATTCTTCAGTAATTATATGCATATTTTTCGACTGTTCCTGCATATAAAAATTTTCGGTTTTCTGCATTAACGCCCGCATACCTTCCTCACTAAGGAATTTTATTAAGGCTTTGTTTTTTGGTAAACCTTTATAAGCCCTCAATAATTGCTCGCCACCTTTTTTCTCATTTTCCGGGTTCGATTTATCGGCAAGAAGTTTTTTTGCTTCCGCCAAAAATTTAGTAACGAGGGCTTTTTGTGTATTATATAATTTTTGAACACTTGGTTTAAATTCATCAAACTCCTGGGTATCGCCCTTGGGAGTAGGGCCTGAAATAATCAATGGCGTTCTCGCATCATCAATCAGCACGGAGTCAACTTCATCAACGATAGTATAATTATGCGGCCGCTGAACAAGTTCATCGGGAAATGCTGTCATATTGTCCCTGAGGTAATCAAAACCAAATTCATTGTTTGTACCGTAAGTTATATCCGCCAAATATGCTTTCCGGCGGGGCGCAGAATTGGGTTGATGTTTATCAATGCAATCCACTTTCAATCCATGAAATTCATACAAAACGCCCATCCATTCCGAGTCGCGTTTGGCCAAATAATCATTCACTGTTACCACATGAACCCCATTGCCTGGAAGCGCATTCAAATATACCGGTAATGTTGCCACCAGGGTTTTTCCTTCCCCCGTTGCCATCTCAGCAATTTTCCCCTGGTGAAGAACGATTCCACCAATCAACTGGACATCATAGTGCACCATATCCCAGGTAATCACATTTCCACCGGCTTCCCATGAATTACTGAAAATTGCCTTATCACCGGTTATTTTAATATGACTCCGCGTTGCGGCTAATTCCCTGTCGTAAGCTGAAGCCGTAACTTCTACGGTTTCATTTTCTTTGAACCGCTGTGCCGTTTCTTTTATCACAGAAAATGCTTCAGGCAGGATTTCGTTAAGCATTTCCTGTGTTTTTTCATAGATGCGATTCTCCAGATCATCCACCTTTTTCCAGGCCTTTTCTTTCTCCTCAACTTCCATTTCTGTCTGGGTGTTTACCTGGTTTTTGATTTCTTCTATTTGCTGCTTTTCCTGGGCTATATTGTCAGAAATCTTTTTTCGAAATTCATGGGTTTTTGCCCTTAATTCATCATTTGATAAGTTCTTAATGGACTCATAAGCTTCGAGAATGTTTGCTAATATGGGCCTAATTAATTTTATATCTCTGTCTGACTTGGTTCCAAGAAATCGTTCAAGAAATTTTGCCATCTTAAATTTACTTTTTACAATTAAAAATGATTGTTTAACAATAACTGTACCCTCCATTCCTAATAAACGGATTTTGCCAATAAGTCAGTTTTGCAGGCACAAAATTAATGTAAATATTATGAGATTTTTTTAAAACTAAATAAAAGCAATAATCAGATATAAATTTCTTGCAACTATCCTATTTTATGGATATTGTTTTCTTAATTATTTAAAATCGTAATAAATAAGGATAAGGTTTTTGTACAGACTAAAAATAGTCTAATTTTGTGAGCAACAGATAATCAGGTTGAAAAATCTTACTAATCACCACCTAAGTTAAATAATATGAATGTTGATCAAAACGCACGGATATACTTGCTAATTATCTTTTGCTGGATGGCCCTCGGATCCGTTTTATCTCAGGAAGATCTAAAAAAGCCGGAACAAAAATTAACACATTATATGTCGCCGGAAGAAGAAAAACTGAAACATCTTATTGGTAAAGATTTTATTTCCACCCCACCACCGACTGGCGCAGTCAGGAATGTTGCTGAATTTGAAAGGATGCAAGGTGTTTTGATCCGGTATCCATTTGGCATTTCGTACACTGTAATTGCAGAAATGGCAGAAGAAACGAATGTTGTAACCATTGTGTCCAGCCTTTCCCAGCAAAATACAGTGTTAAGCAATTACCTTTCAAATGGAGTAAATACTGATAATTGTAGTTTTTTAATTGCACCAACAGAATCATACTGGACACGTGATTACGGTCCCTGGTATATCTTTGATGGCAATGACGAACCCGGAATTGTTGATTTTCCGTACAACAGGCCCAGCCGACCAAATGATGATAATATTCCTGTGGAGATGTCAGATTATCTTGGGATTAACCTTTTTGGAATGAATGTAATACATACCGGTGGAAATTATATGACGGATGGGTACGGCAAATCTTCTTCTTCTGAACTGGTTTGGGAAGAAAATCCCGGATTATCCCATACGCAAATTGACCAGATGTTTTTGGATTATCTGAATATCAATACATATCATGTTGTGGCCGATCCAAACAATACATACATTGACCATATTGATTGCTGGGGAAAGTTTCTGGATGTTGACAAAGTGCTTATTCGTGAGGTTCCTTCTACACATGCTCAATACGATGAGATCGAGGCAACAGCGGCGTATTATGCATCACAAATTTCGGCGTATGGGTTGCCTTACCAGGTTTTTAGGGTATATACACCCAATAACCAACCCTATACCAATTCACTTATTTTAAATGAAAAAGTATTAGTCCCGATAACTGGGTCCTCCTGGGATGATGATGCCCTATTGGTTTATGATGAGGCCATGCCAGGATATGAGGTCGTAGGACTTACAGGCAGCTGGGAATCGACAGATGCATTGCATTGCAGAGCCAAAGGAATCGCAGACATCGGTATGCTCTTTATCAAACACATTCCATTGGCAGGCAATCAACCCGACCTAATGGATTATTCCATTCAGGCAGAGATTACTGCTCATTCCGGTCAATCCATTTATGCTGATTCGGTTTTTCTGATTTATTCGGTCAACAGCAGCCCTTACGATACTGTACTTATGAGTTTTTTGGGAGGAAAACTTTATTCAGGAATTATTCCTCAACAAACCTTTGGTTCAGAAATAGCCTATTATATTGCCGCTACTGATCAATCGGGCCGCCACGAAACTCATCCTTTTATAGGATTGCCCGATCCTAATATTTTTTATGTTGGAGTTCCTGCTTTGCCCGATATTGCAGTAAACCCTTCAAGTTTTGAAGTTACCCTTCCCCCTGATGAAAGTGTTGTGGAATTAATGACTTTATCAAATCTAGGCCAGCTTAGCCTTGATTACAACATTACAAAGCAATATATTTCCAATAAATCGAAAGCGTATTGTACATCCAGTGGCGGTGGCTCGGATGAGTTTATCCAGAACGTAAGTATTGGAACAATTAATAATTCAACAGGCCAGTCGTATTATGCCGATTATTCTGGTCTTTCAACCTTTGTGGATGTTGGCCAGGTATATCCAATAACAATTACCAATGGAGATCCCAACTGGCCTACTGATCAGTGTGGAATTTGGGTTGACTGGAACCAAAACGATGATTTCAGTGATGATGCACCAATTGCTGTAAGTGGTTCACCAGGAATAGGGCCTTATACAGCATCTATTGTTCCTCCAGGTGATGCATTAGGCGGGTTAAGCAGGATGCGTGTGCAGATTATTTATAATCAGTCCCCTGATCCTTGTAAGGTTACATTTTCATATGGAGAAGTTGAGGATTACTCTTTACTGGTCAATAATAATTTTGTTGATTGGCTAAGCCTTGATCCTACAGCCGGGAATGTATCAGGTGAAGGAAATGTTAATATTAATCTTGGTTTCGAAACAGCCGGCCTGGAGGAGGGCGATTATTTTGCCAATGTTTTTATTGCCAGTAACGATCCTGAACAACCTGAAATTATTGTTCCTGTTCATTTAATTGTTTCAGGAGCAAGGTATGTTGAATTAAAAGTATTTTTAGAAGGCCCGTTTAACGGAACAAAAATGACAACGATTTTGAACCCATCAGGGAGTTTGCCGTTAAGTCAGCCGTTTAATACCAGCCCCTGGAACTATCCTGGGGCTGAAAATGTTCCGGGCATCCCAAATCCTGATATTGTTGATTGGGTATTGATTGAATACAGGGATGCAGTTGATGCAAATTCTGCTAACAATTTAACCATGGTTGAGCGTCAAGCAGCGTGGTTGCTTAAGAACGGAAATATTGTTGGTTTAGATGGTGCTTCAAACCCCGAGGTTAATGTTACCATAGCAAATAATCTATTTATCGTTTTGCATCACAGAAATCACCTTTCTGTTTTATCGGCATTTCCTTGTAATCTTGTTGGTGCAATGTATTCATACGATTTTACCACTGGCATGGGACAGGCTTATGGAACGAATGCTCAGGTAGAAATGTGGCCAGGTTATTTTGGTTTGATAAGCGGGGATTGCAATGCTGATGGGATGATAAATGGTGATGATAAATTTTTATGGATTCCGCAATCCGGCAAGTCGGGGTATTTGATGGAGGATTTGAATTTAGACGGAGAAGCTGATAACCGGGATAAAAACGATTGCTGGGTTCCAAACATCGGGAAGGGGGCACAATTGCCTTAAAGTATTGAATAATTAACAAAAACAATAGGAAAATGAAAACAATTTCAAGTATTATTTTAAGCTTCTTATTAACTTTCTCGGTATTTGCCGATGAATGGGTCAGCATTAATTCATCTGCCCCAACCAAAGCAAAAATCAGTCTGATCAGTTCGGACGTCAGTTCATCTGTTATTCAAACAGAAATTAACGGTTTTTACCTTCATGAAGTGGAAACGCCACAGGGCAATGCAGTAACTATCCACCTGGATGAATCCACACCGATTCTTCAAACCGCCTGTCCGGATATACCAAAACTGGCAACTTCAGTTATAATTCCTGACCTGGCAGCGATGGAAATAAAAGTCGTGAGTAAATCTTATACCGATTTTGAAAATTATCATATCGCCCCTTCAAAAGGGAATTTTACCCGCGATATTGACCCCGCTTCGATACCGTATTCTTATGGTAAACCTTACAAACTGGATAAATTTTATCCGGGTGAACTGACCGGGCTTCGCGATCCGCATATTGTCAGGGATTACAGAGGACAAACGATTCTTATTTATCCGTTTCAATACAACCCGGTTACCAAAACCCTTCGTGTTTTTTATGATGTAACAATTGAAATATATAAGAAAAGTGAGAATGGTTTTAACCCTTTGGTCAGGACGACTTTTTTGGATAAGGTGGATAATCAGTTTGGTAAAATTTATGCCGACCATTTTCTAAATTATGATAATTCAAAGTATACTCCTGTAGAGGAAGATGGCAATATGTTGATTATTTCCTATGCTTCCTACATGGCCGATATGCAGAATTTTATCGATTGGAAAAACACCATTGGAATTCCAACAGAAATTGTTGATGTAGCATCTATTGGAAACAGTGCCGCAATTAAAACCTACATTGCCAATTATTATAATACCAAAGGATTGACTTATGTCCTTTTGGTGGGGGATGCAGCCCAGGTTCCATCAAGTTATTCAAGTGGCGATTCGGATAATAACTATAGCTACATTGTTGGGAGCGACCATTATCCCGATATTTTTGTAGGGCGTTTTTCAGCCGAAAGCAATGCCCATGTTCAAACCCAGGTTCAACGGACGATTGAATATGAGAAAACCCCCTATACCGGTTACGATTGGTATACCAAATGTATAGGTATTGCATCATCAGAAGGGCCCGGCGATGACAGTGAGTATGATTACCAACACATTCGGAATATGCAAACCGATCTTTTGGGTTACAACTACACCCATAATTATGAATTGTTTGATGGAAGCCAGGGGGGCAATGATGCCGCCGGAAATCCATCTACAACGCAGGTTGCAACCGATATCAACAATGGCTCAAGTTTAATTTTATATACCGGGCATGGGAGTACAACTTCCTGGGAGTTCTTCAGGATTTTCAAGTACCAATGTAAATGCCCTCACAAATAATGATAAACTTCCGTTTATTTGGTCGGTTGCCTGTGTGAATGGGAATTTTGTTGGTACCACCTGTTTTGCTGAAGCATGGCTCAGGGCTACAAATGGCGGGGAACCTTCGGGTGCTGTTGCCACTCTTATGAGTACCATTAACCAAAGCTGGAACCCACCCATGGAAGGACAGGATGAAATGGTAGATCTGCTGGTGGAAAGTTATGCCGGAAATATCAAACGGACATTTGGTGGTTTATCGATGAATGGCTGTATGAAAATGAACGACACCTATGGAAGTGGAGGCGATGAAATGACTGATACGTGGACTTGTTTTGGTGATCCTTCGGTAGTCGTAAGGACAGCGATTCCGCAATCATTAACAATTTCACATAATCCGGTCATTTTACTGGGATCAAATCAGTTTACCGTAAATTGTAATGTTGAAGGTGCTTTGGTCTGTTTAACTATCAATAATCAAATTATTGGCAAAGCATATGTAAACGGTGGAAGTGCAACTGTTTCATTCGTTCCGCTGACGAGCATCGGAACAGTAACCATTGCAGTAACAGCTTACAACTATATCCCTTACCTGGGCGAGGCAGATATTGTGCCTGCAAGCGGGCCTTATCTTTCACTTTCCAGTTATATTATTGATGATGCCATCGGTAACAACAATGGTGAAGCTGATTATGATGAAAGTATCACCCTGAATGTGACGCTCGAAAATGCCGGTAGCGCACCATCTGACAATGTTTCGGCGGTATTGTCAACAGCCGATCCCTACGTTCTTATTTACGATGATTCAGAAATTTATGGAACGATTACAAATGGATCAACCGTAACAATAAATAATGCTTTTGCATTAACCATTGCTGATAATATTCCTGATCAATATGCTGTTCAGTTTTCACTTGTAATAACCGGTGATGCAAAAGATACATGGGAATCATCTTTTTCCATTGTGGTGAATGCCCCCCAGCTTGAGACCGGCAATTTAACCATAAATGACAGCGGAACTGGCAATGGAAACGGAATTCTTGATCCGGGCGAAACAGCCAATGTAATTATTGATGTAATAAACAATGGCCACAGTTTATCTCCTGTTGCTACAGGCCTTCTTTCATGCCTGAGTCCAAACATTACAATTGTTTCCGGTACCTCGGTTTTAGGAATTGTTCCAATGGGTGGTACAATGCAAGCGACATTTACCATTAGTGCTGATGTTGGTACTCCCATAGGTACAGCCGTTGACCTTGATTTTGATGTTACGGCAGGCAATTATCCGGTTTCAGAATTTTATACTTTAACCGTAGGGCAAATTCCTGTTGTGATCATTGATCTTGATCCCACCCCTTCAAGTGGAGCTACCATGCAAACAAGTTTATCAAACCTGGGCATATCATTCGATTATGTTACTGCCATTCCGGTTGATCTGGAGCTTTATTCAACCGCTTTCGTTTGCCTGGGAATTTACAGCAACAACCATGTGTTAACATCAACCGAAGGACAAACCCTGGCAACTTTCCTTACAGCTGGCGGTAAACTTTACATGGAGGGTGGTGATACCTGGGCATATGATACACAAACTGCGGTTCATTCTATGTTCTCTCTTACCGGAACAGCAGATGGAAGTGGAGATTTAGGGACAATCGAAGGGCAGGCATCAGCCTTTACCACAGGTATGACGTTTAGTTATTCGGGCGAAAACAGTTATATCGACCATATTGATCCTTCAGGATCAGCTTTTTCTTTGTTTCATAATCAAAACCCCGATTACAGTTGTGCTGTGGCAAATGATGCCGGAACATACAGGACCATTGGGGCTTCTTTTGAGTTTGGTGGCCTGAACAATGGAACAACCCCATCAACCAAAGATATATTGATGGAAAAATACATTGAGTTTTTTGGTCTGGGTGTAAATCCGGAACCAAACTTTTCTTTGAATCCCGGTTCGCTTGATTTTGGAAATGTACTGATCGGTGAAATTTCAGTTTTGCAATTTACCATTTCCAATAGTGGCGGGGCATCACTCACAGGGAATATTACCACGCCCATTGCATTTTCTGTTTCGGAGGCAGCAAAAGGCGATCCCAAGTCAGGCAAGCAAAAAAATTCAATATCATATAATATCCCGGCATTTTCGAGCCAGGTATTTGATCTAACTTTTTCACCTCTTGACGTCGTTTGCTATAATGGAAATGTTGATATTACAAGCAATGACCCCGATTATCTTGCCGTTGTTCTGCCGGTGTCGGGATGTGGCATTGAAGCACCTGATATTTCTGTAAACCCGGCCCTCTATGATGTTGGTTTGCCACCAAATGGTTCCTCATCGGAGTTTCTAACCATTGAAAACATCGGTGGTTCACAACTCGATTTTGATGCTACAATAATTTATGATGATGGTTCAAAGGATTTAACCCAGGTTATTCCATTGCCGTCAAATTACTGGACAGGGACCTGCACTGCAACGGCGAAAACAGAAACCAGCCTCGTTAAAGGGCAACCTGCGAATGAATACGGATGGATGAAGTTTGACATCAGCACCATTCCTGATGGAGCCACTATCAATTCTATTGAATTTAACGGGTATGTAAACAATACTTACTACCCTTATTGGAACATTAATCCGGTTACTAATGATCCCCATTCAGCAGATGCACCTACTTTATATTCTGATATCGGTGCAGAGTCATCCAGTGGGTATTATTTATATCAATCAGAAAGTTCTTCTTATACCACAGGTTGGAAATCACATATTCTGGGTGGCACGGCAAATACAGATATGGAAAATGCACTTGGCCAGGATTGGTTTACAATCGGTATTATGGACAGGGATTTATCGGCTACCTATTATATTTGGTTTGACGGATGGAATGAGGCCAATCCTCCTTACCTTGTGGTTGATTATACTTATGTTCCTTCATTTTCGTGGCTTACACTTGATGGAGGTTCGGGGGTAACAGGCATTGTTGATCCCGCCGGTAACAAGGTCATTAATGTCGGATTTGACGCTACTGGTTTATCAGTGGGCATTTACACCGCCGAAATTTCCATTACCAGTAACGATCCGGATGAAAATCCATTGATGATCCCGGTAACCTTAACTGTTTCGGAAACCTATGAACTTAGTTTGCAGCTATTGTTAGAAGGGCCATTTAACGGGACAGAAATGAATACAAACTTAAACGACAATGGTTTGTTGCCCTTAAGCCAGCCTTATCTA
>JAWKKL010000030.1:0-40167 GCA_041393275.1 Bacteroidales bacterium | reverse complement strand
TGGTTGAATTAAATTTTTGAAATATGTTTTTTGGAATTGTAGTCTATGAAATTATATCGTCACAAAACTAAACTTTATTTTCAATGAAAACTATTTTTGAAGAAATTATTCGCCCTTTTACTTAAGATAGTGTATGGACTGTAAATTAAAAGCCAATCTATTATAAATCATTCGTTGCCTGTAAAATTAACGTTGAGAAATAACCTCAGGAATAGGAAAGCCAGTTCATCTATTGGAATCATGCCCTTTATAGCCATGTGTGTAAACCGTTTATCCGAAAATTAAAACCACTACTTTTACAACAAAATATTATTCTATTCTATGGCAAAATTGGGATTTTTTTATTTTCTGTTGATTTGTTCAATCAAAATGTTTTCGCAGGAGGCAGATAGTCTGTTTGAGAAAAAAAACCTTCTTCAAAGAATGGATTCCATTCAACAGTGGAAGATAGAAAACGGAAGATCTACCCTTACTCCATTTGCCGCTCCCTCATATACTCCGGAAACCAGCGTAATGCTGACCGTTGGGGGTTTATATACGTTCAAATTCAAGCGGGAAAATAAATTGTTATCGCGTTCAACGATTCCTTTTTCCATCGGGTATAGTGTGAATGGCTCATTGAATTCAAGTGTCCGGTTCAATCTTTACGGACTGAGTGATAAGTTAAGGATCACAGGAGAATGGTGGCGTAAAAAAATGCCGGACAATTATTGGGGCGTTGGATATGAAAAAGGCAGATATACACCCATTTCCGACTCTACAACAGGGTATGACCGCAACTGGCTTCAGTTAAAGTTTAAAGTGGCCTATAAGATCATTTATGATTTTTACGCAGGCCTTAATTTCGATTATAACCAAACAAAAGCCTCCAATGTAAATCCTGTTATGGCGGCAGACTCTAACTATCTGTTGAACGGGTCGGATGTATATAACTCAGGATACGGGCTGGTATTAAGGTACGACAGCAGAGACATGCCTGAAAACGCGTATAAAGGATTGTTATTTGAACTGGCAGGTACCATGTATGGCAAACATTCGAGTGCTAACACAAAATTTCAGGTAATTGAAATGGATTACCGACAGTACCAGAAAATTGTAAGAAAAGGCAGCACCCTGGCGTGGCAGATAAAAACCAGATACAGCCACGGAGATGTACCCTGGACTGATCTTTCGATGATCGGTACACCATTCGACCTCAGGGGATACAGGTGGGGCCAGTACCGTGATTATTCATCTTTATTTATACTCACTGAATACAGGTATATGTTTGGTCGAAAAAAACCCAATGAAAGAGGAGAAATGTATGGGCCTTTTGGATTTGTAGTTTGGGGCGGAACCGGGTCCATTGCACACAATTATGGAGATTTTACAAATTGGTTACCCAATGGTGGCATTGGAATCCGCATCGAATTGGTAAAACGGATGAACCTCAGGATTGATTACGGCATCGGGTTAAATACAAATGCATTTTATTTTAGTTTTAATGAAGCTTTTTAAAAAATTATTGGCCAATTAACGAATCGAGAATTCTCACAGGGTCAAGCAAATGCATACTTTGTGTTAGTTCATTAACTTCATTCAAACTTCCAGCAAGATGCACAACAAGTCAGGTTTACTTCAGGATTTGATAAAAAATGAAAATAAATGTAACTCCGTCGTTTGGCAGGTTATCCTTTGGCAGGGTCTAAAATAATCGAGTTTCATCCTGTTTCCCACACCGTCGACATAAAAGAAATTCAGCCTGTTATCGTTCATACCACCTCCGTTTATTATAAATTGGGTCTTCAAAAAATCCTGAAGGAGGAAGAATATGATAAACTCTTGCACACTTTTTATAATGCATTCCCCTGAAGCCACAAGGTAAATGATTGATCTCTTTTTCAAAGGGTCGTGATTTTTTCTGACATCCTGAAAAAGCCAGCATGACGAGGGGAATTAATACAATATATTTTTCAGCTCTAAAGATGGAAAAGTTGCAAATAATACTTTTTTAATACCCACATTTTTTACACCAAAAGGTCAAATTTTATAAGAAATGATACTAACTATTGGTCTACACATGAACAGATGCCATTTGTATATGCGGCAGCTGTTGCTGCACAAGCGTCATTGTAATCGTTTACATCGCCATTGTTCCTGCAAACCTCCGCATAGGCAAACGTATTTATTTCATCCTGCGCATTTGTATAAATATAATGACAGGTAGCGCATTTATTGCATGATTGCATAAGAATGCTGCCACAAAACAGGAAGGCAAAAAAACAAAATCACAAGTAACTTCTTCAAAAGTGTCCGTTTAGATGAAAATTAGTTGTTTATTATTATATAAAAATAATTTATCGTTAACGATATTCAAGTACTTACCAATAATTATTTTAAACAATCTTCTAAATTATATCATTTCAGGTAATTCCCAAATTCACGATAGGGGATATAATTCAACATTTATAGGTAAAGTAGTTCATTTTATTTTCAATCTTTATTTGCTTCCAAAATTAAACGTAGCACCAAAATAAAAACTTAAGGAGTTCCAAAGTGAGTTCATGGTATTTTGTCTTGTGCCTTGTAAGGGTGCCATCTCTACCAGGTTATATTCTACCGGATCGGACAGGTTGTAATATTGGGTTTGGTTTTTATTACGGCCAATGGTGTATTGTAGTCCGGTGATCAGGTCCTGCCCTTTAATTCGCCATGCCAACCCCCCCGTCAGGTGGTGTATATCCACGTTTGATCCATACATTACTTTGTTTACCAGTGCATGTTCATTAGACAGGTCATCGCGATAGTTAAAATCTGTTCGGAATCCGGCCATTAACTCAAGGTCTTTTTTAACCTGCCAGCGGTACCCGATGGCTGCATTAAACACCGGATTTATGCCACTAACAAAGGTCAGCCACTCGTTCAGGTTAATTTCATCAGAAACAAAAGAAGGTGCAATATCCTGGTTTTCATCTGCTTCTATGATCTTCCACGGATCAATGCCGCCGAAATATTCCACTGTCGAATACAAGACTTGATCAACTTCCGGGAAATAATAAGTGAGGCCTGCAGAAACGGAGAATGGACTTTTAACATTCACAGACATATCCTTTTTCTCCTTATAATCTGCAATTACGTAGTTTGGAAGCGGCTCACCGGTTTCGGGCAGGGTAATGTTATTCCGGGCTACCTTTCTCATTACGTTTTTACCATCGGAATAAATACCACCAACAGATGGGGTGGTTACATTTATACCAACACTCAAACGATCTGCTTTGTACAACAAGCCTATCTTCCATACCAATCGGTAGTCATTGTATTTTACATAATCCATTTCCTGGTAGCTGGCAGAATAGAATGGAAGGTACTGCCCATTAATAAAAACCGAGTCAAGAGGGAAAGCCTCCAGGTCAAGCGTATACGTATATTCATCGGATTTAATTGAGACAAACATACTGGCTCCCACAAAAAACCTTTCATTTAATTTTAAAGAAGCACCAAAACCAATCCAATCATCCCGGAATTTGTTAGAATATTGAAAATAGGCATAATACCTCTCCAGACCTGGAATGTTTGTCAATATATCCATATTCATATCCACCGACTGAGTATATTCAGTACGGTAATTTTCATTATTTAAAAAGGCAAATTCAAGCCGCCAATTTGGATATTTTTTGGGTTTTACCATATAGGATAAAAACCGGGGTTCAATCGTCCCCCTGAAATAGTCCAGGTTTATTCCATCTCCGAGTGCATTTTTTACCCTGAGAGAGTTTAATGAAAACAAACTGGCATGCAACGAAAATTTGGATTCATTGATTTCAGAAATGGTGGAAGGATTATAGTAAATAGCACTGGGGCCAGCACCACCACCCACAACAGCGCCTGACAACAACGAAGATTCTTCATTAAAACTTCGGGTCCAATGATTGTATGACTGAGCCATGACCGTAGCCGGAATCCCTATAGCTCCGGCTGTAGATACCGCCAAAACCCAACATATTAATTCAAAGATTTTTCCCCTTGATTGATTCATCGTGACCAAAATTAGTCTTTTTTTTGAGTCGCTTTTACATTAATAGTAAAAACCTTTAATGCAGAATTTAACAATTTTTTAACTATTAAGAGGCAATATTTTAATGATTATGCATGAACATAAAGCAATCGTTGATTTTCTATCTTATATATCAATATATATATATGTTAAAAATTTCACAAAAAAGGTAAATAACTTGCATTCAGCGCATTGATTATATTAATTTTAGTCAGACAAAATCTAGACCTCAAATTTTAAAATATTATTTTACTATTTCTATTTATCAACTTGTTTAACTAAATCTTAATGACTATGAAAATTAATTATTCTATAAGAATTCTGTCAATTGCCCTAACTACATTGATTCTCTTTTTTATTGGTATTAACACTTTTGGGCAACAAACTAAACTACAAGCCGAACATCGTAATGAAGTGGCTAACGAAATACTTCCAGGAACAAATTATATACTGGAAGGTTTTAACACCTCTTTTCCCGCATTTGTGAAGTTTGAACAAAACAATTCCGTTCCCTATTCTTCCTTTTTTAATTGGCTTAGGGAAAAAATGGATATTGATGCGACAATAGATTTTCAGCTTTTAAGCGTAACTCAAGATGAACTCGGTTATACTCATTACCGCTTTACTCAGACCGTAAAGGGGATTCCTGTAGACCTGGCTACTTATCACCTTCAAGTTCTAGAAGGTGAAGTAGTTTCCTTTAATGGAGAAATATTTAATATCCCAGACTTATCTCCTAAACCTGCTCTAACTGAATCACAGGCTCTTCAATTTGCACTTTCATATGTGGGATCAGACAATTATATGTGGGAAAATCCATTTTGGGAAAATGAGATAAAGATAAAAACTGAAGATCCTCATGCAACATATTATCCACAAGGAGAATTATATTGGGGAAAGGCAATGGCAGATGCCAGTCAATCAAAAAAGTTTAGCCTGGTTTACCGTTTTGACATTTATGCTGAAGGAGGTAATGGTTCATTGCGGGTTTTAGTTAACGCAAATGATGGGAGCATAGTAAATAGTTTCCCATTGGAATCAAATTGTAGTTCAGCAAGTGTGAATACCATCTGGAATGGTAACCAGACAATATTCACAGACAAATACACCGCCAATGATTTTCGTTTAAAAGATGATTGCCAATCTGCAAGTATTAGGATACGTGATTGGAACAGTGCAACCCTAACTGCAAATCCGATTGAAATTGAAAATACGACAAATACGTGGACAACTATGAATGAACGTTTTGGGGCAACTGTACTTTGGCATACCAAAGCTTCCTATTCATATTTCCTGAATGTCCATAGCCGAAACTCATATGACGACTCGAATGGAGATGTTGAAGGATATATTAATGCTGTTTTTGATTGTTCTCCTCCAGCCGGATGTACCACAACAAACAATGCCTCCATGTCCTTTTCAGGAGGTACGATGAAAGTTGGTCTGGGATCAACCGGTACACTTGCAAATTCGTGGGGAACACTTGACATAATTGGCCATGAATATACACATGCTGTAACCGGTTCTTCTTCTCAACTTGTCTATCAGGGAGAATCTGGCGCTTTGAATGAGTCCTTTAGTGATATTTTTGGCGAATGCATTGAACGGAGCACAACAGGTAGTAATGACTGGTTGATGGGAAATGACAGAACCAATGGAGCCATCAGGTCATTGCAAAATCCAAATGGCTTTGGTGATCCTGATACCTACCTGGGAAATAATTGGGTAAACACAGGCAGTAGTTCTGATAATGGTGGAGTCCATACGAATTCAAGCGTTCAGAATTATTGGTTCTATTTGTTAGGAGTAGGAAATGGAACTGTTACCACCGGAACAAATGACAATTCTGATTCTTATTCTGTTACAGGAATTGGATTTAATGCCGCCCGTGCTATTGCATATCGTAATAATGTGGTGAAGCTTACTACTAATTCTAATTATGCTTCTGCCAGGGCAGGCGCCATTGCTTCAGCTGAAGATCTTTATGGAGCTTGTTCAAATGAAGTGATACAAGTAAAGAATGCCTGGTATGCTGTGGGAGTCGGAACCCCTGGTATGCCCCTATTTAATAGCTCTTATGATGAAATTGGCTCATGCTCAGGCGACCCCTTTACTATTGATCTATTAGATAAGATTATTGATAATGAAGTTACTCCGTCATTTACCTGGACAGTAAATTATAACGGTTTAAGTGGAGGAAATGGAGATTGTCTGGGAGGTTGCCCTTCTTCAATCAATGAAACCTTATTTAATAATAGTTCTGCAGCACTAACTGCAACCTATACGGTTACACCGGCATACGATGGTTGTACAGGTTCATCGTTTGTAATTAATAAAACGGTTTATCCTTTCCCTGTAGGTAATAACACTGTAGAAAATATTCTTTGTTCAGATGATATGTTTTCAATCGACCTACAATCAAAAATCAATAATGGTGTTGCGGCAGATTTTTCCTGGACGGTTGATTATAACGGGTTAACCGGTGGAAACGGAGCTGGAAGTGGCGACTTCATTGATGAAATGTTAGGAAACTATACTGGTGCAACGGCATCTGCCGTGTATACTGTTTCTCCGTTTAGTGAAGATGGAAATTGCCCGGGGCCTTCTCTTTACAGTCACAGTTCAGGTACCCCCTGTATTATCGATCGAAGCAGGTGAGAATCAAACTGTATATTATGGTTATCCACCGGCTGAATGTGCCATGTTAAGTTGGTCAAACGCCACAGGAGGTGTACCACCATATTCATACATGTGGAGTACCGGAGAAACAAATCAGGAAATTACCGTTTGTCCGGGTGAATTTACAACCGAATATTCCATAACTATAACAGATGCAAACGGATGTTCTTTTACTGATTATGTTACAATATGTGTTATTGACGTCAGGTGCGGAAATAAGCTTTAATAAGGTTGAAATATGCCATATACCTCCCGGACAATCTGCCGTTCCGAATAAAACAGTAACTATTTGTATAGCTGTGGAGGCTGTTGCGAAACACCTTGCACATGGGGACGTACTGGCTGCCTGCGGCACTGATCATGACTGCCCACCTGCTAAATCAGGTTTAATTTCAAGTATTGATATGGCAAGAGGGGTAGAACTGTCATCCCATCCAAACCCTTTTCGTCAATCGACAACTGTTTCTTTTTCATCACCTTTGGAAGGGGAGATATCCTTAAAACTTATTGATGTGACTGGAAGAGAAATAAATGAATTATTTAATGGAACTATAGAACCTGATAGACTATATGAAATTAATGTGGATGGCACATTAATGAAATCAGGCTTAAACTATTTAATCTTGCGACATTCAGATGGAACTATTATGACTGAAAAATTAATATTTAATAAATAACACAATAGATGATAAAAAGCGTCCTTTATTTAGGGGCGCTTTTTTATTTTAAATATCATTTAAAGAATTAAACAAGAATATATCATTTCAAACTCATTCTGGAATATAATCATGTTGATAATCAATTATTCAGCAGTACTCATCGTTAGTTTTCCATGTTGCACACCTTTAATAGCAATTAACTTATTTGCCAGCAAGGTTAACTTCGCTGATTCGCCTTTAACGGCAATAATTTCGAGGCAACTATCGTGATTGATATGGAAATGTTGCGTAGCCAAAATAATTTCAAAAAAATCATGCTGCAATTCTGCCAGGTTATTTAACAAATCCCTTTTATGATGATCGTAAACCAGGGATATAGCTCCGGCCACCATTTCGTTTGATTCCCATTTCTTTTCCACCAGGTTATTTCTGATCAATTGCCTGATGGCTTGCGAACGGTTTGTAAAGTGGTTTTCCTGAACAAAATTATCAAGGGCTTCTAACAATTCTTTTTCCAGTGAAACGCCAAATCTTGCTACTGACATCGTTTTATTTTTTAATTTTTGAACTACTACAAAAGTATGCATTTCTTATTTTTATTACTTTCGCAATCCCAAACTCATATTTTTGGTTTTTTATTTATTTAGCTAATGTTGAGAAAGATTACCGGCATATTGTTACTGGCTTGTTTGATCGCCCCATTTGGGGGTTTTTATGTCTTTCTCCAACTCAAAAAAAAACAGGTAAAAAAAGACATACGACTAAATTTAGCCTCATTTATAGGCAACAATAACCTGGTGGTGTTTTCTTTTTCAAAGGAGGATATTAAAACCCTCGAATGGAAAGATAATCATGAATTTGAATATGAGGGCCAGATGTATGATATTATTGAATCAAATATTGTTGGCGAAACCATTCATTACAAGTGTTTTCATGATACCAAAGAAACATCTCTTAATAAAAAAATTGAGCAATTGATCGCCCGGATAACAGGATCAAATCCTCAAAAAAAAGAAAATCAGGAAAGGCTGATTAGCTTCATCAAAATACAATACATGCCAACAAAAGAATTGAAGAATGTTGTAAAAACATTTTCAATAAAAAAGAAATTTTTTATTTACAATGAATTTGGTTTTAACGAATTCTATAATCCGCCACCTGCTCCCCCACCCAAAACAACATAAATATAAGTTTCCTGGATTTCATTGATCACCTGCATGCAAGGTGAACTATATTTATTTGTTTTATTCAAAAAATTTTACCAAATGAAAAAAATATTTTCGCTATGGTTATTTTTAATCATATGCACTTTTGGATTTACCCAAATTGTCACCATTTTAGATGAAGAAACAGCTCAACCCTTAGATTTAGTAACATTAGAAAGCCAGGAGCCAAGGCTTTCACATCGACAAATTCACAAGGTCAGGCCGATGTTTCCTCTTTTTATCGGATCGGATAAAATAGAGATTCGCTACTGATACAAATCGGAAAATAAAAGTTATGCTATGCTTCAAGAAGCAGGCTTTATTATCACCCTGTCTCGACGTTGCTTGACCAGGTGGTAATTTAGTCACCCGGTGAGCCAGCCTAAGCGACATTCCGGCAAACACAAGTATAACGCCAAAAGAAGTGGCCTTGCTCAACCCACAAACCACCGCTGATTTGTCAGGCACTTCGGGTGAAGTATTTATTCAAAAAAGCCGCAGGGCGGTGGCCCAATGATCAGGGGATTTTCAACCAAACCGTCTGTTATATACCATTGACGGTGTGCGTATGAATACGCAATTTTTCGAGCGAAACCTCCAAAATGTCATTTCACGATCCGTTTGCTATCGAAAACACCGAAGGTTTTTGGCCCAGGCTCTATCATTTTATAAGACGCCATTGGCGCGGTCATGAGTTTTCAGACGCTGACACCTCCGGATTATCCATCACAGAGCGTAACCCATTGATTACATGGCATGGCAGAAGGCCGGTATTCATCTGCCAACAATGAAAACAGGACATTTTAATATAAATGTTGGCTGGAAAAAATGGGCCATTGTTACAAGTTTTACAAGCTATGAATTTGGTGATTTACGAATGGGAAGCCACGGGCCTGATGATTATTTACATCCGTTTTATGTCAAACGGATTGACAGCATATGTAGTCGTTGCCAACGATGATCCGGAAAGTTCAGGTACAACTGGTTATTCTCAGATAAACCTAATGCAGAAAGTGCGGTTTTCACCCAATAAAAGTGGGAATTTCCAATATGGCTTTCATTATTCAACAACAACAGACTATTCGCGATACGACAGGTTGATCAGGACAAAAAACGGATTGCCCAGGAGTGCCGAATGGTATTATGGCCCACAAGTATGGATGATGAATAACCTGAATGTGACGAATACAGGAAATTATAAATTGTACGACCAGGTGACCATCAGGCTTGCTCAACAGTATTTCGAAGAAAGCAGACATGACAGAGATTTTAACAAGGATACCAGGTATCACAGGGTTGAAAAAGTAAATGCCTTTTCAGCAAACGTTGATTTTGTGAAATCAATCGGATCGAAGTCAATGCTCTATTATGGCCTTGAATGGGTATTAAACGAGGTTGATTCCGAAGGTACCGATGAGAATATAAGTAACGGAACCACAATAAAAGGCCCATCACGATATCCCGAATCATCGTGGTCATCCTATGCAGCCTATCTTACCTATCAATACCATATAACTGAGCAGGTCATGATTCAGGCTGGTGCACGATACAACCAATTTATCCTCGATGCAGATTTCAGTAATAACCTTGAATTTTATCCATTCCCGTTTGAAACGGCGAATTTAAATAATGGCCGTTTAACCGGAAGTTTGGGCCTTATCTATAATCCAACAGAAAAATGGACACTAAGCGTGAATGGCTCAACCGGATTCCGTGCACCTAATGTAGATGATATGGGAAAAGTCTTTGACTCTGAACCCGAAACTGTTATTGTCCCTAATCCTGATCTGTCTGCAGAATATGCCTACAATGCTGAAGTAGATATTGCCAAAGTATTTGGTGAAATTGTAAAAATCGACTTTGTCGCTTTCTATACCTTGCTTGATGATGCAATGGTCCGCCGCGATTATACACTTAACGGACAGGACAGCATCTATTATGATGGTGAATTGAGTAAAGTACAGGCCATTCAGAATGCAGCGGTAACAAATGTATACGGTTTACAGGCCGGGATTGAGATCAAACTTCCGGCTGGATTTGGTATTTCATCACGCTTTAATTACCAGGTTGGCGAAGAAGAACTGGATGATGGTTCCGTCAGCCCATCGCGCCACGCAGCTCCAGCATTTGGTGTTACAAGATTAACGTATAACCAGAACAGGCTTAATATGCAACTTTATACCGTATATACAGCCGGTAAAACCTACGATGAGCTGCCTCCTGAAGAACAGGGCAAAGATTACCTGTATGCAAAGGATGAAAACGGAAACCCCTATTCACCCCGATGGTACACCCTTAATTTTAAAGCAATGTACCGATTGACAGATACATTTTCGGTGAGTGCGGGCCTGGAAAACATCACAGATCAGATGTATCGTCCCTACAGTTCTGGATTAACGGCTGCCGGCAGGAATTTCATTCTGTCATTAAGGGCAACATTTTAAAATTAACTATTAATTAAGTAAAAAGGTATATAGCAACAATTTGACTTATTTGTTGTTATATGCCAAAACAATATTATGGATATTCTAATTCCCTATTTACATTATATAGGCATCATGGCCCTTATGGGTTCATTGATTTCAGAACATTTAATCCTGAAGCCGGAATTGCCAAATTCGCAAATAAAGCCTCTTGCCCTGATTGACCTTGTTTATGGTTTATCGGCTATCGTGGTTTTAACAACCGGATTACTCCGATGGTTTGTATACGGCAAAGGCTATGATTTTTATATGGCCACGCCCCTTTTCCATATTAAGCTTACCCTATTTATTATCCTGGGAATCCTGTCGATAATTCCAACAGTTAAATTTTTAAAATGGCGGAAACAGCTTAGGCATGGAGAACAACCTGATACAAATGAAAAGACAGTTAAGCGGCTGTTATTGTTTATCCGTATTGAATTGCTGATTATGGTCATTATCCCCTTGCTCGCCGTTATGATTGCCAGAGGCTCCGGTCAGTAAGAAACCTTAACGGGATATTAAAATCTATATTCTAACTTTTTTCAACATAATTAAGGGCCATTAACTATTATTGGCATTAATTTTACATTTGCAAATTTAAAAATGTAAACATTGCTTATTATGAAAGATTTTTTTTCGAAAGAGTTTTACTACAATACAGTTGGTGAATGGGCCATTGCATTGACAATCCTGTTCGGATCGTTTGTTCTTGCCAAACTTATTTACTGGATTTTTGGTAATGTTATTAAACGTTTTACAAAAAAGACCAATACCAAGATTGATGACATTCTGGTTGATATGCTTGAAGAGCCTGTTGTATTCGCCCTCACAATATTTGGTTTGTGGTATGGTTTCAGGCAACTTGTTTTTCCTGATTCGATAAATGAATGGGTGAATACAGTTTACCATGTTATCATAGCCATTACGATTACCTGGTTGGTTGCCAGATTGGTGGATGCCATCATCCGTGAATATTTGGTGCCTCTTGCCGAAAAAACCGAATCCACCATGGATGACCAGATGATCCCGGTCATAAGAAAAGGATTACGTGCAGTTATATGGATTTTAGGTATTATCGTTGCTCTCAATAATGCAGGTTATAATGTGGGCGCTTTGTTAGCCGGTTTAGGTATCGGGGGTTTGGCCCTGGCAATGGCCGCTAAAGACACGGTGGCCAATATTTTTGGCGGTATCACGATTTTTACCGACAAACCATTTAAAATAAACGACAGGGTAAAACTAAATGGCTTCGATGGCAACATTACCGAAATCGGGATTAGAAGTACCCGGTTAAAAACCCTGGAAGGCCGGATAGTTACCATTCCTAATTCAAAATTTACCGATGGCATGGTTGAAAATGTGTCAGTTGAACCTTCGCGTAAAGTGGTGTTAAACCTGGGCCTTGTTTACGATACCCCGGCTGCTAAAATGGAAAAAGCCATGGAATTGTTAAAAGAAATCGGGACTGAAAATCCATCGCTGGAAGATAATGTCATTGTAGGATTTAACAACTTTGGTGACTTTGCCCTGGGGATCATTTTTATCTACTATATTAAAAACGGAGAAGACATTATTGGGGTTCAGTCGGCCATTAACCTGGAGATCATGCGTAAGTTTGAAGAACACCAATTAGAAATGGCCTACCCAACCCAAACGGTTTATACCAAAAAGGTCTGAGTTGATTTTTCGTTTAATTCCTTAATCTACCGATTCTCCAACATAATGAATGACCACCCGGTTGGCAAGGCCTATCCGTCGAATCGGGTCGCCCGAAACAACTATGATGGGATCCTTTTCTTTTGCCCAACCTTTACTTATTAATAACTCATCAATGGCTTTAATAAATTTACTTCCCGAAGAGGGTTGCCTCATATAAACCGATTCAACGCCATACAACAAATTTAACATCCTCAATCGTTTTTTATCGGCTGTAAATGCCAATAACGGAATTGGCAATCGTTGCTGCGATAGGTATAAAGCACTTCCACCCCAGTTTGTCCAAACCACAAGAAATACCGGTTTGACATCCCGCGATACCTCTTTTACGGCTGTTGCAATGGCCGCATTTCTAAGCGACAATTCAGGTTTTAGTATAGCCACTCCGGGGTAAATCGAGTGTTGTTTTATATAAGCATTTGTCCTCAAGGCAATTTTATTCATCATGCCCACTGCTTTCACAGGATATTTTCCAACCGCCGTTTCACCAGAAAGCATTACCGCATCTGCTCCATCGAAAATAGCATTGGCAACATCTGAAACTTCAGCCCTTGTAGGAACAGGGGCATGTATCATACTTTCAAGCATTTGTGTTGCAACGATTACAGGTTTACCATATTCCTGGCATAAATGAATGATCTTTTTTTGAAGCAGTGCAACGTCAGCCAGATCCATTTCTACACCCAAATCGCCCCGGGCCACCATTACGCTATCCGTTTCTTTTACAATTTCTTCCAGGTTCTGGATTGCCTGTGGTTTTTCTATTTTCGTAATAATCGGTATAAATTCAAGATTTGAAACAGGAGGGAATACCATTCCAGGCCTGTCGGCAAATTGATCTTCATGTTTTGGCCTTGCACCCAGTTTAACCAAAAGTGTTTTTAATTGCCGGATGTCATCAGCCTGCCGCACAAAACTCAAAGCCAGGTAATCCAATTTTTTTTCTACTGCAAATTCGGCGCACAATTTATCTTTAGTTGTTAAGGCTTCAACCGACAATTGAGTATCCGGCAGATTAATTCCCTTTGCACTGGTAATCAATCCACCACGTACAACTTCACAAATAAGTTCTGCTTTTTTCCCCGTACCATTTTTTTTAAGCAGTTTTAATTCCGCGTTACCATCATCCAGAAGAATTCTCTCACCATTGTTTATATCGTTGATAAAAGATGGAAAAGTGGTGGATAGGATATTTTCGTATCCGGGCGAACCGGAAACAATGTTTTCTTTTACAAATATGAATTTCTGGCCTATTAATAAGTGTAATCCCCCGTCAATCACTTTTCCAAGTCTGATTTTGGGCCCTGATAAATCACCCATGATAGCAATGTACTTGCCGGTTTGTTTTTCGGCCTTGCGAATATTTCGGATAAGTTTAGCGTATTCCTTAAATGCGCCATGAGAGAAATTTATACGAAAAACCCGGACACCATTATAAATTAGCTGGGTAATCGTTTCAACGGAAGACGTTGCCGGGCCAAGTGTAGCTATGATCTTAGTCAATAAAAAATCAGGTGAATTCATTTGGTTTTTCGTTTAAAGAAAAAGCTGTCAAGATTATCATGTTATTCGCTTCCCGGATCAAATTTGGTTCCTTTGAACATATTATAATTAAACGAAAAATAGAAAATATTTGTATTTAAATCAGCATAAGGTTTGTTCCCATCAGATTCGGTGTAATCCATATTGTGGAAGCTACTGAAATAATATTTAAATTTAATATTCATACCATAAGGCAACTGAAAACCAACAAATAAACCATGCTGGAATGCCTCTACCCGATCGCTAAACCAAACAGAAAATTTATCTTTCTTTTCATCCTGGAAAGTCTTTTCCTTATAATGAAATGGAAATTCCAATTCATACCCTGCATAAACAAACGTTTTATCTAAATTTCCAAACTTAATTCCAAAAGGAATCCCGAGATTATAAGTTCTGAATTTTTTCTTGACGGTAATCTCTTCTCCATCCTGAATTAAGGTATAGTTATCATAAATATATCCCACATTTCGAATGGCCAAACCGGAAAATAAGCCAATTTTTTTGGCAAGGTCATAATTGATCATTCCCTGTATGTTAAACCAAGGAGTCCATCGCATGAGATTACCTGGCTCTTCCCCATCGTTGATGGAAGCAAACGAAAATATCATTTCGCCACCAGAGGTGAAATAGGCCTTTTCCTGAGAGAAAGAATAAAATGACAAAATAATCCCGAAAACAATTAATAATAAGTACTTTTTCATAATATAGAATAGTTAGTAAATTAAAATAATAAATTAAAGCCGGCGAATCATCGCAACCAATGGTACAAAGCTAATATTAAATACGTCAATCGCTAATGGCAATTAATTGTAATTTATAAACATTTATTTGCTAAGAACTACAAATTTCATTTTGTTTTATGTTGTAATTCTTACTTTTGCTGAATGCGGTATACAATCCTATTTTTGTTACTGATGATGGGTTTGTTTTTTTATGGCCAGGAACCGGAAATTGAACGATTTGCACTTGGGCATAACGATTTGGTTACCCCATCAGATTCAAACCAAACTAAGGTATCGGCAGCGAGCCGTTCTGCAAAATTTATAGAAGATCTGCCTGTTACTGTTTATGTAATCCCAAGAAAAGAAATCCTTGAGAATGGGTATACCTCGCTCGTGGATGTATTAAAAGATGTTCCGGGCATAAAGGTTTCTCAACCGGGTTCGGGCATTGAGGGTGAAACATTTTTAATGAATGGTTTATTTGGCAACTATTATTGTAAAGTGTTGGTCGACGGAATGCCTATCACCCCATCTGTGGCCAGTGGAATAGCCATTTCCGGAAATCTGCCTGTTCGACAGGCCGAAAGGATTGAGATCATTTCCGGACCGGCAGCAGCATTATATGGTTCTGATGCCCTTGCCGGCGTAATAAATATCATCACAATGGAAAGCGAACGCCCTGTATGGTCGCAAGCCGATCTTTCGTTGGGTTCGCAAGAATCTTACAATATGAATGTAATGATTGGGGGCAAATTCGGGAAAAATAAAAATGTGGCTGAATACAGGATGTATGGAAATTATAACCAAAAAGGCGACATGAATGTAAAATACGATATTGCCGGAAATTATAATCCGTTAATTTATGATACAAATGCTGTAAATCAACCTTATTACAGGGGAACTAAAACCGAACCGGCCTTCAATAATCTGCCCCTATTCAGTTCATTGCTTGGTTTTGGTTTAAAATACCGCAACTTTAAAGTCAATTATGATCATATGAGTCGGCGGTCCCACTCATCCATTGGCCAAAACACAGGTCAATATGGTTATTACGACCCATCCAGTTACTGGGGGGAAAATATTGACCGGCTATCTTTAGCATATTTCAATTCCTGGGGAAAAATAGCCTCATCGTCTTATATTTCTTACCTACGATATAAAATGGATAATAATTCATCGTTCCGTTCAATTTCTGACAAAGGGGATGATGGGAAAGTCTATCAATACGCAGCATCAGATGATATTTTCTTTGATGAAATCCTGACCTGGACAATAAATACCAAGTTAGAAATTAACGGTGGTTTTTCCTTTCAGTATTCAGGAAACCTGCCAAAAACCAATGGCCTTAGCCAACCCTTTGAGGAAGATCAATATCAACCCTTTTCTGATACTGTGACCAATTCCGATCCCATTACCGGATATTTCGGCTATAATCCCACGAACTTTTACAATGTTGCCGGGTATTTCCAACTTTATTACAAATTCTGGAAAATGACACTATTAGCCGGACTGCGATGGGACGAACACGCGATTTTCGGACATAACCTGAGCCCAAAACTAGGTTTGCAGTATGTCCTGAATAAAAATATTTCATTTAGGGTAAATTATGGCCAGGGATACCGGACCCCTTCGTTGGTTTATGTTTATGCTTCTGAAGCCTTCGAAGTTGAATCAAACGGAATGCAGAAGATTTATTATCAAAACATTCCAAACCCGGAGGTGAAACCAGAACTTTTCAGGGCATTTGAATTTGGGGTTCGTCATAACACTTTTAAAAATGTTCAACTGGCGTTTATTTTTCAGTATCATAAACTTAACGAAAATATCAGTTTATCAGGTATTAAAGTTGACCCCGGATTGTATCCAAATAATGCCAACGATACTGCCCTTGCGGCCATTAATGATAAAAATTCAAAAGCCGAATTATATATCGGACAAATCATTATCCGCGCAACAGATATTATTCCCAGAATTCATTTAAACAGTGGTTTGTTTATTACTCTATCCACAGGTCGTGAAGTCCTTCCCAATAATTTGGGCCACCTCGACAGCTACCGCAATATGCCGGGAACAATGGTTCAGTGGAACATAGATATACAATTACTGAATAAATGGATCATTTTATTTCATAACAATTTTTCCGATAAATGGAATAAACGATTTTTCCACTCCCCCCCGATGAAATGAAAGCCCGCGGCTTACCAACGGAAATTGAGGGTTTTTATACAATGGATTTAATAAACCGCTTTAAAATCAACAGGAATTTTCATGCTTTTCTAATTATAAATAATTTGTTTAATGCAAAATATGGCGGTATTGATGCGTATGGAGGTATTAATGATTTGAAATATAATCCCCAGTACGGAAGAAATTTCAGGCTGGGATTTAGTTTTACGATGGAATAGTAAATGATTATCAAAATTTTTCAAATAATAGTTTTTATATGCTTGTTCATAATGGGAACACAAGCAGCTATGTTTGATGGTATATTTAATCCGGGAGCTGTCAGTTATATTGAATACCATGCGCAACAACCCGATTCTGCCAACCAGGAGGTAACGCTCGGCAGAAATTCTGCATATCGCGAAAACAAAGCCAATACCTACCTGATGTTAGCCGGTATTGAAGAAAAAAACGGAAATCTGGCTGACGCCCTTCGATACTACTTTTCGGCCATATATGAATTAGAGATTTTAGGCGATAGCCTGAAGCTGGCAAATACAGAAATAAAAATTGGACACATTTTTCAGGCAAATTCTTTATTTACCAAAGCGCTTGAATATTATTCCGGGGCAGAACTTATTTTGCTAAAATCGGACAGGATAAATGAAAACGATTATCTATTGGTCAGTATTGGTGACGTTTATTATTTATCAGAGGATTACGAAATGGCATTGATGTATTTTGACAGGGCGGGAAATATTCAACTTCAAAACCGTGATGAAAATGCTTATATCATATCCTGTTTTAAAATGGTGCAATGTTATAATGCCCTTAAGCAATTTGATAAATCACTTGAAAAAAACAAACTAATTTTAAGCTATTTGCAAGAGCGTAACGATACCCTTCAGCAAACCGCGGCCTTAAACAATATTGGCTTTACCTACAAAAACATGGGCGATTATGAAATGGCACTGGAATTCTTTGAAAAAGCAGAGTTGCTTGAAATGAAAACCCGTGGCGCACCAAGCCCGATTTCTCTTGTAAACCGTGCCATTGTTTACCAGAATTCCGGAAAAAATAACACAGCCATCCGGTATTTGCACGAAGCGGCAAAAGTTGTTGAAAGTTTAAAGGACGAACAACAGGCAACAGAATACAATCACCTGACATCACTTGTTTATTATAACATGACGGATTATCACAATGCATTAATATATAACGCTGCGAGCATAAGGATTGGCAAAAAAATAAACTACGCCCAAATGCTGGAAGAGGCTTATTTGCTTTCATCAAAAATTTATGAGGCGTTATATAATTATGAAGAAGCAATGCAATTTTTTCAGAAGCATTTACTTCTTAAAGATTCGTTGCAGCGAAATCAATCATCGGCACAACACGAACTCAATGCTATGGCCTTCAGAGTGGAAGAAATTACCCGCGAAACAGAAGGTTTATGGGCATCCGAAGAATTATCACATTTGGAACTCCAGCGATTAAAACTCGATTCAGCAAACCGGCAGCAACAACTCGATATATTTTATAAAAGCGATTCAATTCAACGGATTACCATTGAAAATCAGAAGCTGGAAAACCAACAAACTCGCCAGGCGCTTTTGCTAAAAGAAGAACAGGTATATGCAGCGAAGAAAGCGAAAGAAGTAGATTCGTTAAGGCAAATTGAAAAAATTCAATCCCTCGAACTGGAAACCCAAAAACTAGTTCAAAATGAACAGGAAGCACAAATTGAAATCCTGGATAAAGAGAACCAAATTTCAGAATTGAATTTAAAAAAAGTTCAAACAAGAAATAAATACCTGCTCGGGTTCGTGGTTTTAGCCATTATCATTATTTACCTTATATACAGGGGCCTGCAATATTCAAAGAAAATAAATAAAGTACTCATAAAACAAAACAATGAGATTGAACGGCAAAAGGATGAAATCGATTATGAACGAAAGCGTTCCGACAAATTGTTGCTGAAATCGCTTCGGAAGAAACAGCTGAAGAATTGAAGGAAAAAGGGACAGCAACACCAAAACACTATGATAAAGTTTCTGTGCTGTTTACCGACTTTAAGGGATTTACAAACCATGCCGAAAAACTTACACCACAAGAGTTAATTGAAGAACTAAATTTGTGTTTCCTCGAATTTGATAAGATCATCGATAAACATAAGCTCGAAAAAATCAAAACCATCGGCGATGCCTATATGTGTGCCGGGGGGATACCGGTTGCCAATGAAACAAATCCGTTTGATGCTGTTAATGCGGCCATTGAAATAAGGGAATTCATGGAAAATATGAAAAAAGACCGGGAAGCGAAAGGCCAAAGTTATTGGGAGTTGCGTATTGGAATTCATACGGGAACCGTCATTGCAGGTGTAGTGGGGAAAAATAAATTTGCCTATGACATCTGGGGCGATGCCGTAAACACTGCCAGTAGAATGGAATCAAGCGGAGTACCCGGAAAAGTAAATATTTCAGGGGTAACATACGAATTGGTGAAAGATAACTATACCTGCACCTATCGCGGGAAAATACAAGCAAAAAACAAAGGAGAGGTGGATATGTATATTGTGGAGGATAAAATTTAAATACTGTGCCAAAAATTCCTAAAAACCTGTCCTTATTTTATTAAAGAGTTCAATGCTAAAAACCCCTGTGAAAGTTAAAACCAGGCTCCACACCACAACCCCGGCTAATGTCCAGTAAAGCAAATGTTTTTGAGATTTAACAATTACCAACCCAATAATAATTGTCATGTTTGGCCCATTAACAAACAACCCACCTCAAACCCAAACCGGCAATACCATATTTTTCGAATAAGTGGTTTGCCGGGCTTCTTTTTCGGAACTTTCAATTTCTTTCTTTTCGATCGAACATATTCCCTGATCTTTTCCCAAAAAATAAAGGATTACAACACCTGTAGCGGCCCCAAAAGTTATCATCAACCAGGTCATTACCGGGTTTAGTTGAAAAACCAGGCCAACCGGTACGGCTTTCCAAATGCCTAAAATACCGGTAATATATGTGATCAGATAAGCATACATGTAACGGGCAAAGATAAATGTTTTGAGTTGTTGAATTGTACAGAATGTCCGATTGAATTTGTACTTTTGTATCTGTATAAATCAATTGCCCATCTTATGAAATATTTACTTTTTACCCTTCTACTTTTTTTCGATTTCTGGTTTTCCACAAGATCTTCCAATTAGTGAGCTTTATAAAAATGTATTTCCTTCCGTTGTCGTAATTACCACAGAGGAAAAAGTCCCGGTAAAGAGTTCAAAACAAGAAATGATAACAGAAGAAGGACTTGGTTCCGGAGTCCTGATTTCGGAAGAAGGAGATATTTTAACCGCCGCACATGTTGTCCATACGGCAGAGAATATAGTTGTCACTTTCTCTGATGGAACTAAAGCTAGCGCTAAAGTCATCGGATCCGTTGTAGGTGCCGACCTTGCACATATCCGGCTTGACTGGATGCCTGAAGGTCGGACTATTTGCAGCCTCGGCGATTCGGATTCGGCAAACATTGGGGATCAGGTAATCGTCATCGGCGCACCTTACGGAATAGAACGATCATTGTCAGTTGGCCACATTAGTGGTAAACATCTAGAAGATAAAATTTCAGAAGGTTTTGACCGGATGGAATTGATCCAGACTGATGCTGCAATAAACAGGGGAAATTCAGGTGGCCCCATGTTTAACTTAAAAGGCGAAGTGATTGGTATTGTCAGTCATATACTTTCTGAATCAGGCGGTTTTGAAGGCATTGGTTTTGTAATATCCTCAAATCTGGCGAAAACATTATTTATTGAACAAAAAGCGTTTTGGAGCGGATTTGAAAGTATTCTTATTGAAGGGAAAATGGCAGAAACGTTTAATCTTCCTCAAAAAAAGGGGCTGCTGGTTCAACGGGTGGTAAGCCATTCGCCTGCCCATAACATGGGTTTGAGAGGAGGAAAAACAATGGCCATCATTGATGATGATGAAGTTCTTTTAGGCGGCGATATTATACTTGATGTGAATGGTATATCTTTAGACGATGAGATAGCCGCATTGAAAATCAGGGAAAAACTATTGTCATTAAAAAAGGGTGATACCGTTACATTAAAAGTACTTCGTGCCGGGAAAACCATTAACCTTACTTCAAAGGATTTTATTATTCAATAACGCCATTCAAAAAACATCCTTTGGCACTGTATTACATTTGATAAATATTTGCATATTGTAAATATAAATTAGAAATAATTATAACATTCACCAGCACTTTACCTGACGAACTTTTAGTCCGAATGAACGACACGGCAAAAAATCTGCCTCTGCCAAAAAACAAAAAAATAGAAAGGGCTCTTCAAATCTATCTTGATCAATTGGTTCGCGTTGAGTTTGTAAAATCATACAAACAAGCAACACGTGAAGCCAATTTATTTAATATGGCCGAAGAAGGAATGATTGACTACCTTGAACAACTGGATTGATGAATCAATCTGAAATTTGGTACGCCGACCTCAACCAGGTAACAGGTAGCGAACAGCAAAACTTTCGACCTGTCGTTTTCATCAGATGGAATTCGCTAAATAAATACCTGCCGATTGTAATTGCCTACCCGTTAACGACAAAAATGAAAAACCCTAAAGGAAACATAATTTTAGAACCAAATGAATTGAACGGATTATCAAACGTTTCTGGCGTTATGATTTTCCATGTCCGTTCTATTTCCAGCAACAGGCTAAAAGAAAAATTGGAAATATTACACCTGATGAATTGACTAAACTCAAACAAGCTTTAGCCGATATTTTAAGATATTGAAAATATCAGTTTTGGCGTTATGCCGGAATTGAAATTATACTAATTCCCATGTACAATTCTGAACATTTTTTGCCCAATTTCGCTCAGTTATTATCAAATATTAAATTTATTTTTATCCATAATTCACTATAGTCCAACCTAATAAAACGATTGGTACAATATTCGATATTTTACGTAAGTACTTACGTATAAATTATGGAATTCATTAAAGAATTGGGAACAGTTGCCCTTGGCACCCGGATCAAAAACCTCAGTGAATCATTGATGAGGGATATGGTCAATATCTACAAGGAACAGAACATTGACTTTGAGCCAAGATGGTTTACCTTTTTTCAATTAATTCTCAAAAAGAAAGAAGTTTCGATAACTGAAATAGCCCGTGAGCTAAATCAAACCCACCCTGCAGTTGTACAGGTTATGAACGTCCTGGAAAAGAAAAAACTGATCTTAACAAATAAGGATAAAAATGACAGCCGAAAAAGAGTAATAAAGTTAAGCAAAAAAGGGAGACAGCTTGCGGAAGAGCTGGCACCAACATGGGAAATAGTCCACATGGTATCAAACGAAATCCTGGAGGAAAGTGCACCAGACTTACTTGATAAAATTTCCAAAGTTGAAACGGTCTTGCATAATAAAAGCACCTATTTTCGAATTAAGGAAAAGCTCATACGAAAGGCTATTGAAAAAATGGAATTCGTTGAATACAGTGAAAGTTACCTTAACGATTATCGGCAATTGAATGAAGATTGGCTTAGTTCCTACCTTGAAATAAGCGAGCATGATAAAAAAATTCTATCCGACCCCATTGAACAAATTATCAAAAAAGGTGGCCATATTTTTCTATTGTTATCTGAAAATGAAGTAATTGGTACATACACTCTGCAGCGAAAAAACCATACGATATGTGAGCTTTCGAAATTTACTATTAAAAAAGGATTCCGTGGATGGAAACTAGGTGAACTTATGTTAAATCATACCATCGATAAGGCCAACGAGTTGAATTTTGAAAATATCGTATTGTTCACTCATCCAAAACTAAAGGAGGCATTACAACTTTACATAAAGCGGGGATTTGAAATTACCCCCGAATATCCTGAAATTAAAGATAAAACTGGCAGGTGCTCATTATTCCTGCAGTACAACATTAACTAAAAAATTTAAATCATGAAAACATTAAAAACCGGCTTTTTATTAATCAGTTTAATGGCAATCCTGATTGTTCCTTCTGGAGTATTTTCTCAGGATAAGGTAATTAAAATTGAAGCCAACGAAAAAATTCTTGTCGTGGACAGCATTGCCAAATTTATGACAGAGAAATACGTATTTCCTGACAAAGGCAAAGAGATGGGTGATCTGGTTCTAAAAAATTTAAAGGATGGCAAATATGATGATATTTCTGATCCCAATGAATTTGCGGATAAATTATCAGAAGACCTCCTGACAATTAACAACGACAGGCACATTGGCGTCAGGTTTATGCCTGAGCGTATCGCTATGATTAAAAAGGCAGATGAAGATGAGAATAATAAAGAATTGGAAGAATATGAAAAAAAACAGCGCGAATACACCAATTATTTTTTTAAGGAATAAAATGCTGCCCGGAAATGTAGGATACCTGAAGTTTAACGGTTTTATGGATGCTTCAGTAGCCGGGCCAAATCGCTGTTGCAGCCATGAATTTTTCTGGCCCATGGATAGCCCTCAATTGATTTAAGGAGTACGAGGGAGTCCGTCATTGATACAATTGATAACAACATACTTCTTTGATGACAGTGAACATTTAAACTCATTTTATATTAGGGATGGGGAGCAAACCCACCAGTTTTGGACATTGACCTATGTACCAGGCGAACGATTGCTTGAAACAGATTTATATGTTCTTACCAGAACAACGTTTTCAGGGCAGAGGAATTTACTTAATCTTAAAATATGGAGTGTCGTGATCGTTGGAGAAACTATCAAGGGTGGGGGCTCACCCGGTATCCTCGTATATCATCAATGACAATTTCATGGTCCGGGTACCATTCGGAAAAGCTGTTAATCCCATAACCAATGATAACTGGGAAGGAACCGGTGTTGAGCCAGATATTAAAACGACCAGGAATGATTTACTTGACGTAGCTATATGACGGCACTTGACAGCTTACTCAAAAAGGAAGAAGATGAAGATATTAAAGCAGGAATGAAATGGGCAATTGATGGACTGAAAGCAAAATCTAATCCCGTAAGTCTCGATGAGAAAACCTTAAAAAAATATGTTGGCACCTACGGCCCAAGAAAACTTACGCTTGAAAATGGTGGCCTCTATTACCAGCGCGAAGACCGGCCAAAAATGAAACTCATCCCAATGAAGGAAGATTTATTCAAGGTGGATGAATTAGATTATTTCCGACTGAAGATTATTCTTGAAGATGGAAAGGCTGTGGCCGTTGAAGGCCATTATGATAATGGTAAAGAGACAGAACGACAAAACCTAAAAAATCAATCCTAAAATACTTTTATACTTACACCTAAAAAACCTGAGGTAACCATAAAATCTAAAAACCAACTTTTTGGCAAAACTTCTTCTTTAGCTTTTGACATTTGTTTTTGCTTTTTCAAAGCTGCAATATGATGAAGAAACCTCTGCTCCACCCGTTTACACAAAACATGAACGAGCTGAAATCACTAAAACACAAAGTCTGGGAATATTCTCGCCAGCAGATATTCAACAACTATTTGATGCGGCGAATGTAACCATCCCGTTTTCTCTGGAATATTCTGTGGAAGTTTTGTCAATTGAATACTATTCAGTTGATAAAGACGACAATTTAACAAAAGTTTCCGGCGCATTCTTGATACCACAGGGCACCACCAATTTGCCATTGTTAAGTATGCAACACGGCACAGAAACAAAGGCAGACAGAGTTGCGTCTGTTTCACCAACCAACTCCACCGAAGGCATGGTTGGATTGATCTCCGCCTCCCTGGGTTATTTTACCCTTGTACCAGATTATATTGGATTTGGGGTTTCGAACATGACACACCCTTATATGCACATGGCATCCATTGTTCCCTCAGTAATTGATTTTATGAAGGCCGGCAAAGACTATGCTTCCGAAAATCAAATTACCCTTAATGGAAAGGTCTTTCTTACCGGCTACTCAGAAGGAGGCTTTGTTACATTAGGAACGCAAAAAGCAATTGAAGAACAATATGCCAATGAATTTACACTGACTGCAGTTGCTCCGTGCGCCGGGCCTTACGATCTAAAAGGGATGACGGACACAATCTTTAGGGCAAATAATTATGGCAATGTGGCCTACATTGCTTATTACTTCAACGCATATAATGATATTTACGGGTGGAATCGTTTGGCTGATATTTTTCAGGAACCTTATAATGGAACTGTACCGGGTTTATTTGATGGATCCAAGACATGGGGTGAAATAATAAGCCAACTATCTACATCATTTTCAAATTTAATAAACCCGGGCTTTGTTACATCCTATAATAATGGAAACGAACCAGCTGTTTTGGCTGCATTAGAGGAAAACACCCTATTGGATTGGACACCCTATGCACCGATTCATTTCTTCCATGGCGATGCCGATGAAATCGTACCCTATCAGAATGTATTAACGGCCATAGAAAAGTTTACTTCAATCGGTGCCCAAAACATGCTTCTGACAACTATTCCTGGAGGGACACATGAAACAGCAGGCCCGGCATCAATATATGGGACAATTGAGTGGTTTGAAAGTTTTTAACTTTCGATATTATAACACGATCATTTTATCAACTTCTTAATGGATAAAACCACTAAGAAGTTAATAGGTAGTTCCATTATATAAATGTTTAAACTTCTGAATTTCTTTTACTTTTGCCGATTCATTTAAATTCTTGTATGAATTATTTATCGGCTGAGAATCTTTCGAAATCTTATGGTTATAAGGAGTTATTCCAGGGCTTAAGCTTTGGATTGCATAAAGGTGAAAAAACCGCCCTCATCGCCAACAACGGAACAGGTAAATCGACCTTGCTAAAAATACTGGTTGGTTTAGAAGCACCTGATACCGGCCAGGTAACCTTAAGAGATGGCATCAGAATGGCCTTTCTTGAACAAGATCCTTATTTCGCAAGTGGGCAAAGCATTGACGAATTAATTGCATCATCGCATTCCGAAATTTCAAAAATAATTGAGGACTATGAAAATGCCTTGCAATCCCAAAGTAAAATCCACAACGCAGAAACCCAAAAGGCGCTTGAAATGGCCACCGAAGAGATGGACCACAAAAACGCCTGGGATTATGAACGCCGGCTAAAACAACTGTTAAGCCTTTTCAGGATCACCGATACCACAAAAAAAATTGAGGTATTGTCCGGTGGTGAGAAAAAGCGACTTGCCCTTGCCCTCGTGTTGTTGGATGAACCCGACCTGCTGATCCTCGATGAACCGACCAACCACCTTGATGTAGACATGATCGAATGGCTCGAAAACTATTTATCCCGGGCTAACCTCACCTTGCTCATGGTCACCCACGACCGCTATTTCCTCGACAGGGTGTGCAATCATATTCTCGAAATGAGTCATGGTGAGTTTTTTTATCACGGAGGCAACTATGAATATTTTCTTGAAAAAAAGGCCGAACGTGAAGAAACCAGACAGGTTGAAACCGATAAAGCCCGGCAACTCATGAAAACCGAACTTGAGTGGTTGCGAAGGATGCCGAAAGCCCGTACCCACAAATCCAAATCGCGCATTCAGGCTTTCGGCAGCATTCAGGAAAAAGCCAGAGGTGTTCAAACGGAGCAGGAATTAAAACTTCAGCTAAAGGTCTCCAGGATCGGAGGCAAGATCATGGAAATTCAGCACCTGGATAAAAAATATGGCGACATTCATATTGTTAAAGATTTTAACTACCTGTTTAAAAAAGGCGAGCGCATCGGCATAATTGGTAGAAATGGCTCAGGTAAAACCACGTTCCTGAATCTCATTACAGGCAACGAAAAGCCCGACAGTGGCCACATCGAAACCGGAGAAACCATTGTGCTGGGCTACTACAAACAGGCCGGAATAAAATTAGATAATGATAAAAAAGTGATCGAGGTGGTCAAAGAAATCGCTGAAGTTGTGCAGATGGGCGATGGGAACTCCATTTCAGCCTCCAAATTCCTCGAACATTTTATGTTCCCGGTCGAAACACAATACAAGCTGGTTTCAAAATTAAGCGGGGGTGAACGCAGGCGATTGAATTTACTTACCGTCCTCATTAAAAACCCCAACTTTTTAATCCTTGATGAGCCCACCAACGACCTCGACCTGTTGGTATTGAACCGCCTCGAAGAATTCCTCCTTAATTTCAGCGGATGCCTTATCCTGGTTTCCCACGACCGGTATTTCCTTGATAAACTAACCGATCACCTCTTTATTTTTGAAGGAAACGGCAAGGTCACCGATTATTATGGTTCCTACTCAAAATACAGCGTCGAAAAGGAAATCGAAACCACCGCGGATCAAACCCGCAAGAAAGCCGCAGAACCCAAAATAGCCATTCAAAAACCGAAAGTCAAAACAAGGCTCAACTTCAATGAACAACGCGAGTATGATTCCCTTGAATCCGAAATTGAAAAACTTGAAACCGAAAAAACGGAGATAGAATCAGCCATAAATTCGGGAAACCTGCCCTACGAAGAACTCACCAAACGCTCCGAACGGATTGCGGAATTAATTGCACTAATCGACGAAAAAACCCTCAGGTGGATGGAACTAGATGAATTTGTGTAAAAATCAATTTTCAAAGGCAAAAACCAATTCCGCCACCCTTTCACGAAAGTGAGCGTTTTATTTCAGGCATTGCCAATGCCCTTCATCCTCCGAAGCGTTTACGAAGGAAGGACTTCGTCCTCCCATAGCTTGCTTCACCCATCGGTCGCCATAGGCTTGACGAAAGCGATACGCTACAGCTTTAGCAAAAGAGGTTAGCGAAGGAAGCGACACCCAACCTACGATGGGGCGATTATCCCCCAGGGGGGAACAAGGGGGGGGTTAGGGGGTTAAAAATTGTTATTCCCATTAAATAATTTAATTGAGGTGTCAAACTAAATACTTATCTTATAGGATAAATTTTGATTAAAAACACATCATGAAATTTAAAGGGGAAAATATCTTAGAATTTACACAGCGTTTTCCGGATGACTTATCCTGTTTACAGTATTTATCAGAGATTAAATGGTCGAAAGGTTTTACGTGCAGTAAATGTGGCCATGATAAAAATACCGTTAGGAAAAAGAACCTGGCAAGGGATTGCAACAGGTGCCACCACATAGAAAGCCCTACTGCAAATACCTTGTTCCACCGGCTACGTTTTGGTATCCGAAAAGCATTTATGATTGTATTTGAAATGAGTGCCACAACCAAGGGATTATCATCTTCCCAATTATCGAAACGATATGGGATAAGCCGGCAAACGGCTTGGGCTTTTGCCCATAGGGTCAGGATAGCGATGGAAAGCACTGGTAACTACCCAATGAAAGGAGGTGTACAGGTTGATGAATTTGTTTTTGGGGGAAAAGAAACGCTGAAGCAAGGCCGCAGCAATGACACCAAAAAGAAAAAACTGGTCGGGGCTGTTGAACTTACAAACGAAGGAAAAGTAAAGCGGGTCTATTTCAATAAGATAGAAGACTACTCATCAAAGTCCCTATCCAAAATTTTTGATAAACACATTTCTTTAGATGCCAGGGTATCGACAGATAAATGGACTGGTTATGCCCCTCTTGGCAAACGGTTCAATATTGATCAAAAATATGCTGATAAAGGGAACAGTATGAAGCAAATGCATACAATTATCCATCAAGTAAAATCATGGTTAAGGAGTGTGTTTTCCTGGGTTCATCAAGGGCATATTGAAAAGTATTTATCCGAATTCAGTTTTCGAATTAACCGTTCAATCTACAAGCAAACTATCTTTCATAAGCTTATTGAAAGGATGATTGGTGCTAATCCTGCTACATATCAGATGATTAAAATAAGTAATTAAATGGACACCTCAAAAAGATAATTTGGAATAAGGTAATTGAATATCAGCGTGGACGATAAAGACAAAATAAAAGAACAAGTGATCAGCGAGTTGGAAGAGCTGCGTGAAAAAGTCAAAGAAATTGACTATTTCAAAACCACACTCAGAAATTCACCGATCGTTATTGCCAATCAGGATCTTGACTTGCGATATACATGGATTTACAATACAAATCCCGGCTTTAAGGAAGAAAAGATAATAGGTAAAACAGATTTTGAAATGTTTCCTGAAGAAGATGCCACAAAACTTGTAGAAATAAAAGATCGTGTTATTAAATCCGGGAAAGAGACCAGGGAAACTGTATCTGTTACGATAAATGAAAAAAAATTCTATTACGACCTCACTGTTGTGCCGCTTCGAAATAATCAGGAAGAAATTATCGGTGTATCCTGCGCATCAACAGAAATAACTGAAATCAAACGATTTGAAGAACAATTGAGGAATTCACAGTTGATGGAATCCTTAGGTACCATGGCAGGTGGCATTGCACATGAGTTCAACAATATGTTGTTGCCTATTCTTGGTTATATTGAAATTCTTCGAGAAAAACTTCCAAAAGAAGGCCGTGAGCAATATTATCTCCAGGAAATCCAATTGGCAGGAAAACGGGCATCAGAACTGGTTCAGCAAATTATGACCTTTAGCCGGACAGACTCCGTTGTGCTGAAACCTCTGGATATGACCTCCGTTGTTCAGCGGGCAATTGTTCTGACACGCTCAACCATGCCCGACAATATTACCATAGAACAGGATTTGGATGAATTGAGCTGGACAATCATGGGTGATGAAATACAAATTAATCAAATCATCCTAAATCTTTGCAGCAATGCAGCTCATGCCATGAGGCAGGAAGGAGGAACAATGCGTATTACCTTGAAACAACTTAATGATTGTATGGCTAACTATGGCCAGCCAAAGTGCCTGATGTTATCTGTGGAGGATACGGGACATGGAATTTCAAAGAAGAACATTAATAAGATTTTTGATCCTTTTTTTACCACTAAAGAAGTTGGCATTGGCACCGGGCTTGGGCTCTCGGTCGTTCACGGTATTGTTGAAAAACTATCAGGAAAAATTTTTGTAGAAAGTGATGTCGGACAAGGGACAAAATTTTCTATCTTTATACCCATAACCGAAGTTATTGAAACTAAGACTGAATCCATTATGAAAAAATCAGTAAAAAAAGGTGAAGGGCATTTTCTGGTTGTGGATGATGAACCTATGATCCTCTATTTATACCAGGAGTTTCTCGAAGATTCGGGGTATACAGTTACAACCTGTAAAAATGGCCTGGATGCACTCGAACTATTCAAAGAAAACCCACCTCAATATGATGTAGTATTGACCGATCAGGCGATGCCAAAGATGACCGGAAAACAGTTAAGCCAGGAACTTTTGAAAATAAATAAAGACCTGCCTATTATTTTGTCTACCGGTTTTAGTGCTGTGCTATCAGAAGAAGATGCAAAGAAAATTGGCATTCGTTATTATTTGGAGAAACCCTTTAAATTGGATAAGTTGAACAAAATTATCCAGGAATGTTTGGGTTCGGTGCAAAACCATGCATGAAACGGTTTAACCATCCACTCCGTTTTATGATTATTGTTTTATTTGTATTTTATCCAAAGATTCAGAAACAATAAATTCAATCATTTTGAACATATTTAAACCCGAAGTTTTCCAGGGAATTAATAAGAAAAAAGATTATTTCGAAGGTTGGTATTATAAGCATGTTTCCGCTGCTCAGGATCAGGTTTATGCTTTTATTCCAGGGATTTCACTTACTGTTAATGATCCCCATTCATTTATCCAGGTGATTAACGGACTAAGTGGGGAAACACATTATGTTGCCTATGACAAGGATCAATTTACATGGGAAAAAAACAAATTACACATTCGGGTTGGGGATTCACTGTTTACTGAAGATTTTATTGAGTTGGATATCAATGAACCCACCATAAAGATAAAGGGAACACTCACCTATCAAGGACTTTCGAAATATACCAAAACAGTTTTATCGCCGGGAATAATGGGTTGGTATTCGTATATGCCTTTTATGGAGTGTTATCATGGCATTGTTTCGGCCAATCATTTTATTGACGGTTCATTAAATATTAATTCAAAAACGGTTGATTTTAGCAGGGGCAAGGGTTACATCGAAAAGGACTGGGGAACTTCCTTCCCGGAATGCTGGATTTGGCTTCAATCAAACTCATTTCAAAAACCGGATGCCTCCTTGTTTGTCTCCATTGCAAAAATTCCATGGCTCGGAAAATTCTTTATGGGATTTATCGCCTTTGTCTACCTCGATGGCCGGTATTATAAATTTGCGACATACAATAATTCGCGACTTGGCGAAGTAAAAATGCACGGACCTTTCCTGGAAATAGAGATGGAAAACAAAAAGTATAAACTCAGTACTCGTGTAAATACGAAAAACTCCGGTGAGCTGATTGCCCCTGAACGAGGTAATATGTCGCGCAGAATAAAAGAAAGTATTGATTCGGAAGTTGAAGTAACACTCTCAGATAAAAAGGGCAATGTGATTTTTAAAGATGAATCCAAAAGAGCGGGACTGGAAATTATTGACCGGATATTTGATTATTTGTAAGAGAGTTTAAGCATTGCCAATGGAAAGAAAAATACGCCCACTGCAAACATGAGTGAGCAACTCCTATTTCAATATTCCAGTTCAAATCTTAACGTCCAGGCATATTGGCAGGGAATTTTATCAACCGTCAATAGAGGAATATCAATGTGCAGCATTTTATCTTTTTTCATTTGCCATTTGATCTCACCTTCATACCCTAAAATGCTAACATCTTTTACTTCTTCATCTTTTAATAATTTTATGTCAATCGCCTCAGTCCAACGTGTAAAAATGCAATAAAGCATATCTTCTTTAGCGGTGAAATAAATTTTAGTATTACCGTTTTGATCATTACTTACTTTTCGCTTCCGGGTTTGATAAATGGCTTCACCATTAACTTCCAACCAACTTCCGATATCTAGCAAACGTTCCTGCATCACCACTGGGATCCTGCCATCGGCTGTGGGGCCGACATTTAGCAAAAGGTTGCCACCGCGGCTGACAATATCTATCAACTCGATGATCAATTCTTTTGATGAAGAATAGTCTTCTGCATTTTCGGCCCGGTTAAATCCATAAGATCCTCCAATGCCCCGGCTTTCTTCCCAGGGTTTAAAAAAACGCCCTTCAT
The DNA here is from genome assembly GCA_041393275.1 of Bacteroidales bacterium. Lineage (GTDB taxonomy): Bacteria > Bacteroidota > Bacteroidia > Bacteroidales > JAADJA01 > JAADJA01. Next base: position 7,887 of record JAWKKL010000030.1, on the reverse strand, counting down.
CGGCATCTTTGTATTCACTCGAAAAATAATCCCCATGTTTACCCACCATTCCCTTGCACCATCTGTCGTTTACCACCACGTCATCTTTACAGGGTGAATCGTTGTAAAGCCATGAAAGAAATTCTTTTGTTTGCCAGAATTCATCATCATAAAGCCATTCGCCCGCATCGCTGAAAATGAGGCTTGGTTTGTAGTTTTCAACTAATTCGTAAAGTTGAGGGATTAAAATTTCATCACGATAGGTTTCAGGGTCCAGGCCATATTTTTCGACAAAGGATTCTCGGATATAGTATTCTTTGGGTTCAAGTTTTCGGGGAATGCTTTCCCAGTCGGGAATAGAATAATATATTCCCATTTTTAAACCGACTGCTTTTACTGAAGCTGATAGATCACCGAGCAAATCACGATGAGGGCCTATATCGCCGGAATTCCAGTTTGTTTTGTGTTTATTTTCTGTGGGCCAAAGACAAAAGCCATCATGGTGTTTAGAGGTCAGCACAACATACCTGGCTCCTGATTTTTTGAAAAGTTCAGCCCATTGATCCGGATCAAATAATTCGGCTTTAAATAAAGGGGCAAAATCCCGGTATTCAAAATCCTCCCCATAATTATTTCGATGAAACTCATACCCGCCATTTTCTTTATTGTCCATAACCCTTGCATAATACCATTCGGCATAAGAAGCATACCGGGCTGATTCCACCTTTCGCCAGGCCGGAACGGAATATACTCCCCAGTGAATAAAGATGCCAAATTTTGCATCTTCAAACCAGGATGGGATTGGACGGACATCTATCGAATTCCAGGTGAGTTCGTATTTCTGACCATGGATTGATAGTAATAGAAGATATGCTAAAATAATAAGTATTGTGTTTTTCATGATATATCTATAAGTCAACGAAAATAAAGACAATATCAATAATACCCTCAACAAATTCATCTACTTTTGTGTTGTATACATTCAATGGACAAACATATACCCATAACAAGCTGGTTGCCGGTTACTAAAAAAGAAGCCGATCAACGGGGCTGGGATCAACTCGATGTGATCCTGATTTCCGGAGATGCCTATATTGATCATCCCTCTTTTGGCATGGCCGTCATTGGCCGGTTGATGGAAAACATGGGCTTGCGGGTTGCCATTGTGCCCCAGCCCAATTGGCAGGACGATTTGAGGGATTTTAAAAAATTCGGCCGGCCCCGGTTGTTTTTTGGTGTTTCTTCCGGTGCTATGGATTCGATGGTGAATCATTATACGGCTCATAAACGGTTGCGGTCGAACGATTCATATACACCAGCTAACAGGGCAGGGGCCCGGCCTGATTATGCAACTACGGTATATACAAAAATTTTAAAGGATTTATTTCCCGATGTACCCATTGTACTTGGCGGAGTGGAGGCCTCTCTCAGACGGTTTACCCATTACGATTACTGGTCGGACCAGTTGAGGCCGTCCATACTTGCTGATACCAACGCTGATTTACTGGTGTATGGTATGGGCGAAGAAGCCATTGTGGAAATTTGCCAGAAACTTGAACAAAGAAAATCAATCGTAGCACTCAGGGATATTCCACAAACCGCCTACCTGAGTGATAAAATACCCGGACATGTGCAAAAGGATTCAATTTTACTTCATTCACATGAAGGGTGTTTAAAAAGTAAAAAAAAGTTCGCAAACAATTTTAAATATATCGAGCAGGAATCGAATAAGGTGTTTCCGAAAGTCCTGGTTCAGCCGGTTGGTAATAAATATGTTGTTGTAAATACAACGTATCCCATTCCCGAGGAAAAGAAACTTGACGAAGTGTATGATTTGCCATACACACGGTTGCCCCATCCAAAATACAGATTTAAAGGACCCATTCCTGCCTACGAAATGATTAAAAATTCAGTAAGCCTTCACCGTGGGTGTTTTGGCGGATGCAGTTTTTGCACCATTTCGGCACACCAGGGAAAATTCATTGCCAGCCGTTCTGAAGAATCGGTCTTGCGAGAATTGAAAAAAATTGCTGAAACACCGGGGTTTAACGGAGTGATTTCAGATTTAGGCGGACCATCTGCCAACATGTATAAAATGAAAGGCATACACCAGCCGATTTGTGATACCTGTACGCGGCCAAGTTGTATTTTTCCTTCGGTATGCCGGAATCTTAATACCGATCATAATCCAATGACGCGTATTTATCAGGAAGCAGAAAAAATCCCTGGTATCAAAAAAGTATTTGTGGGCAGTGGTATTCGGTATGATATGTTTACCGACAGGCCTGAGGAAGAAGCAAAAAGAAACGGCTATGAAGAATACCAAAAACAACTCATCAGTAAACATGTTTCAGGCCGGCTAAAAGTTGCCCCGGAACACACATCGGATGAAATTCTGAAAATCATGCGAAAACCTACGTTTAACCTTTTTACGAAATTCAAAAAACAATTCGATCGTATCAATCAGGAAGCAGGCAAAAAACAGCAGATCATACCCTATTTTATTTCCAGCCATCCGGGAAGCGATATTAAAGATATGGCTGATCTGGCTGTAAAAACAAAAGACGTAGGCTTGAGATTAGAGCAAGTTCAGGATTTTACCCCAACCCCCATGACGTTGGCCACAGTAATGTATTACACAGGAATTGACCCTTATTCGGGAAAGGAAATATACCGTGCCGATTCGGTAAATCAGAAACGCTTACAGCAAAAATTCTTTTTCTGGTATAAACCTGAAAACCGAAAAATTCTTAAAAATGCATTAAACAAAGCAGGCCTTAAAAATATGGCGGAGAAACTGTACGGTTAATTTTACAATTCAGGAATTTAAAAGGTATTCAGCCAAATACAGGCGGTATCCTTTGATGAAAACACCCTGAACCGCAAATTTTTCATTTCGTTGCGTTTTTCATACAAAAAAGCAAGCTCCGTTTCATAAGGGCTCGATTCAATGATGGCTTCAATAATTACTTCAAAGTGGCCAAGTAACGGAAGCACCGACTCAGAAATCAATTTTAGGTCTGCATCGGTAAACTGGTATCGGGCATTATTCGAATCAATGAGAACTTTTAATCTTTTTGGAAGGTTATTCATGGAGGGCAGGGATGCGTAGTATTCCTTGATCTCTTTAATCGTAATTACCCCAGTGAGTATAGTTTCCAGAATACCTTTTGTCTCATTAAATTCTGCCTGAATCATAAGGGCTCTTTTTTCTATCGAAAACCAAAGATAATAAAAAAGAATTGATCACATTTTATAATTGCGTAATTTATTTTTTCAAATAAAGCCCTAGTGAAACCAGGGGTGCATGAGCCACAGCAAAACCTGAGAAGGACCCGGAGGCATGGGCTATTAATCCAAGGTTTAATTGTTCATTAACTGCCGTTTCATATATGATTTTTAATCCAAACGAGAAATATTCAAGATCGTTTGAATATAGCCCAAATTGTTTTTCGGGCGGAGGCAATGGTTTATTACCATTTTCAAAACTATTTAGAAATTCAGAATAAAAAATTAACCAAATCGGATTAAATGCTTTCCAGCCTCCTTCAATGCCGGTATTCAAATAGGTACTGTATTGATTTGTCCGCCATATTCCGCTCAGATAATAGAAAAAATAGGTTTTATTCCAACCCCTCCCAATATTAATAAGTGGTGAAAAGGCCCACGCGTTGTAACCCGGCTTTAAACCGGAAACTTCTCCCTGAGACGAGGCAGGTAATTCAATGCGAAATTGTGCAGCCGAAACCCATTTTCCGTCCCGCAATTTATATTTTACACTTGTTTGAATGTTCCCAAGTGCATTCTCGGTTGAAGCATTTGGAGCCTGGTTAAGATCACCTGCAAAGTTTTGATTAATACTGCCAGAATTGAGCAATTTAAATGGAACAGATATATGCAAAGCTATTTTATCACTTATCCCATATTCGCCATATACCTGTAAAGTTTTGTCCTTAATTAGTCGCGAAGTTTCAAATACATCTCCTGATTTTGTAAATAAAGTCGAATATTCAGGGATTGTTGTGTAGGATGCCTGTACGAAAAATCCATTTTTTGAAGGCAACCAGGGACTTTGAGCCTGAAGAAACAAGCTGACTAAGGTAAGTATGAGAAGTGACAGGTTTTTCATAGTTAATATAAATTCAGGATAAAGAGGGCTTTAGATGGATTTTATGATTTTTTGTTTGGGATTATAAATTAGGATTTTATTTTAAAATCTCGTCCATTATCCTATGTTTAGCATTTTCAGGCAGATGAAAATGTCTATGATTATCAAGTTCTTTAGCAGCATCATCAATCGCTGAATTTTGTTTTTGAAACAAACTACAAAATTTGCACATGGCCAGGTGCAAAGCCAAACGGAATACATTCCATCCTGAAAGTCTTTCCTGACTTTTCATGATCACCAGTTTAGTTGCATCTTCGCAACTAATCATCATTCCTTTATTCATTTTTAAGCATTTATCCAGTTGGTTTCCATACACGTTCTCAATTGTAACTTTGCCCTGTGTATGATCACCCAATAATTCGACGCCGTGATATCTAGTTCCTTACAAATGTCAGAAGTATCCATATCATCCATATGTTTCATGACAAAAGCCATCCGTTGAATTTCTTTAAGTTTTGTAAGGCAATTTTGCAAAATAGTATAAAATTCTTCCTTCTCTGTACCGCTATTTGTATCAACTTTCCAGGGTTGCGGTCGCATATCTTTTATCCAACCTCCTTTTGAATTAAAATAAGTTTCCGATGATGAAATATCATCCAGGTTTTCCTTTTGAAATTCCCTGGCCCTTTTGCGGTATAAATCGATGATCTTATTTTTAAGTATGGCGATCAGCCAGGTACTGGCTTTGCTTTTGCCCTCAAACGATCCATAACTTTTCAGGGCGGAAATAAAGGTTTCCTGTACCAGATCCTCAGCGGTGTATTCATCGTTTACCCTGCTTATTGCATAGTTATACAAATAATCTGCATGGTTTTCGAAGAGGGTTGCTATTTCTTTTTTTGCTTTGTCCATAAAACATTCAAAGTTAAGGATAATTTCTACCTGAGATTGTAAGTTAGTGAAAAAAATTCTGAAAACTTTTTTTATCAAGTGTACGGACTTAGTAGGATCTATTTACTTTTGAAGGCCAATCCAGTAATAATTATACTGATGAAATATAAGCGTATATTACTTAAACTTAGTGGCGAATCATTGATGGGAAGCCAATCATCGGGGATAGATCCAGAGCGTCTTTCAGACTATGCAGAAGAAATTAGGTCAGTTGCCCGGCAAGGTATTCAAATTGGGATTGTCATCGGAGGTGGAAATATTTTCCGGGGTCTCCAAGGAACAGCCGAAGGAATGGATCGAGTTCAGGGTGATTATATGGGCATGTTGGCGACCATTATCAATAGTATGGCGCTTCAATCGGCATTGGAAAAGATTGATGTACCGGCGACTTTGCTCACCGGTTTTCAGATAGGGCCGGTATCAGAACTGATGAGCCGTAGAAGAGCCATCGAATATCTTAAAGCCGGAAAAGTGGTAATCATCGGAGGAGGAACAGGAAATCCTTACTTTACAACAGATACAGCGTCTGCATTGCGGGGTATAGAAATTGAAGCTGATGTATATTTAAAAGGAACACGTGTGGATGGCGTTTATACAGCAGATCCGGAAAAAGACAAAGCAGCCACAAAACTCGATACCTTAACTTTTAAGGATGCCTATCAGAAAAACCTGAAAGTAATGGATCTTACAGCCTTTACTATGTGTGAAGAGAATAAACTGCCTGTCGTTGTTTTTGATATGAATAAGAAAGGCAATTTATTGCGGGTTGTAAAAGGCGAAAAGATTGGAACTATTATAACTAATTGATGGTATAATTTAAATTTTGACAAGGTTTTTTATCTTTGCATAAATAATTAATACGATAGTCATGTTAGAAGAATGCGAACTTGTATATGATGATGTAAAAGAAAAGATGGAAAAATCCATCTCCCATCTCGAAGTTGAATTTCAGTCCATCAGGGCAGGAAAAGCAAGTCCGGCAATGCTTGAAGGAGTAAAGGTTGATTTTTATGGCGTTATGACGCCCATTAATCAAACGGCCAATATTACATCCCCCGACCCGCGGCAGATCATTGTGCAACCCTGGGACAAAAGCCAGATGTCGAACATAGAAAAAGCGATTTTGGCAGCAAACCTGGGATTTAACCCCAAAAATGAGGGTGAGGTGCTTAGGATCATTGTTCCGGCTGTGACCGAAGAACGTCGGCGCGACCTTGTAAAAAAAGCCAAATCGCAGGCTGAAGAAGCTAAAATTGCCATCAGGAATTCACGTCGTAGTGGGAATGATGAAGCCAAGCAGTTGGAAAAAGACGGGACCCCGGAAGATGATGTGAAAAAACTTCAGGACGATATTCAAAAACTTACCGATGATTTCATCCAAAAGGTGGATAAGATTTTTGAAGCGAAAGAAAAAGATATAATGACGATTTAATATCGGGTAAGAATAGCTGTCTGAACCTTCACATTGTGAGGGTTTTTTTATTTCGAAGAAAAAAATGCAGAACCGCTAAAAGTATGAATATTTCCCCTGCGATAAAAATCCCCCAGGCAAAACTTTCGGGAATATAGGCTGTGGCCAGTTGCATTACTTCATAATTGTTTTTAGGTGAAATGAGTTCCCAAAACGAAAATCGCCGTTGCATAAATGACACATAATCTTCGGTATAGGAAATAATAACGGTTAGCGATCCAATAATTAAGAACAACCATTCCCGGGTTGTAATGTTAGTTTTAATATTCCTAGAAGTAAAATAACTGATCAGCAAAGCAAGTAAAATCATAGAGATTGAATTCAAAACCGGCCCTATTACCGGCCCAACCCAGGTGACGGGTATCAGGAATAAAATATCCCAGGTAAACACCGACGAAGGCCATCCAAGGATCAGGTAAAGAGAAATGTAATAGGTAATGTCCCAAACGGCAAAACAAAAGATAAAAAACCCAAAGCGCTCAGTTTTTGTCCGGCCGGCTAAAATTCCAATCGTTATCAGCATAATAAGTGTAGCTGATTCACGCAGTATTTCAGTCAGCGCAAGATTTGCATCAATGGGTATCAGCGGAAAGGTAAATCCATTGGGGTAATATATTTTTCGGAGATATACCACCACAGCACCTTCCATGAATCCCATGGCAATAGAAAACAAGCTTAGGATTAAAATTGTTTTTCCAATTTTTTTATTTGTTTTCGTCATATTAATTATTGTACTTTCGCGCCTTCTTAAGTTGTAAATCAAGCGATTAAAAATATAAAGAAAATCTTATTTACAAAACTTGGTTAATAAAAAAATTAATTCTACTTTTGCAGCCCGTTTTTCGAGCGGAATTTTACAATCATTAATATCATTAAGTAAATGGATACTTTAAGTTACAAAACGGTTAGTGCCAACAAAGAAACGGTTAACAAAGAGTGGATACTGATAGATGCAGAAGACCAGGTTCTTGGTAGAATGGCATCCATAGCAGCCAAATTCCTGAGGGGAAAATATAAAACAAACTTTACCCCGCATGTTGATTGTGGCGACTATTTAATTGTGATAAACGCGGAAAAGGTAAAACTGACCGGTAACAAATTGACTGATAAAATATACATTCGTCATACCGGATATCCTGGTGGACAACGAACCCGGACAGCCAAAGAAATATTGGCCAAAAAACCCACATTTGTGGTTGAAAAGGCTATAAAAGGTATGCTTCCAAAAAACAGGCTGGGTGCCGATTTGTTCCGCAACCTATTTGTTTATGAAGGGCCGGAACATCCACACGAAGCACAAAAACCCAAACAAATTGATTTAAAAAAAATTAAATAAGGAAAATGGACGTAGTAAATAAAATCGGTCGCCGTAAAAAAG